>NZ_PKRR01000001.1:0-800806 GCF_002855595.1 Uliginosibacterium sp. TH139
CCTAACCATTCCGTCGAGAGGGACCGCCCACACGCTGCGCTTGTGGGTTCCCTTCGCGGCTTCGCCGCTACGGCGGCCCCTCACGTCAAACGTTAGGAGTACCCAGTGAAATTCGGTTGCCAAGGCTTATTGGTGTTCATGGTTGGAACTATCTTGGCGGTCTCATCATCGCCGAGCTTAGCCGATGTACCGGTGACCAAGAACTCACCCCCTAGGCCATTTGCTATCCTCGGCCAGTTAAAGCAAGGGGAGTGCAAGTATAGCGATGCGGACACCACCGAAAAGCTAGAAGAACGGGCAGTTAAGCTATTCGGGCGACTAGCCAAAGGCAACGCAGGCTTTAAAGATGCGGACGCAGTAATAAACTTCTCGTGCTCGCCCCGCAGACAGCTGACCTCATACAGTGAACAATCCAAAAAGGTAGTCCAATGTGAAGAGGGCTTGCTTTGTGTGGGCGATGTAGTTCGGTGGCAATGACTCCTAACCCTGCAGTCGAGAGGGACCGCCCACAAGCTTCGCTTGTGGGTTCCCTTCGCGGCTTCGCCGCTACGGCGGCCCCTCACGTCAAACGTTAGGCGTTTTATTCAATGTCCGCTTCATATGAACTTCGTGATGATGAGCACGGGATTGGGCGAGTTCTTATACCCAAAGGCTCGTGGAATGCCGAGTGTTCGTTTCGCTTGAATGTCGGGGATGTAAGAGCTGTGCGCTTGAGTGAGTCGGTTGGGTTTCGCGATGCAGATTTAGGATTTTTATCTCAGTTTAAGAGCCTACGCTCGGTCGAGATCTACTCTTCTGCGGTAAAAGACATAAAACCACTTAATTGTTTGAATATGCTTGAGGTATTGGGGCTGCAAACCAGCGCGAAAAGTACGTTAGATGCAGAAAATTTTCCTTCGCTGCGTATAGCATTGCTTCGGTGGTCTAAGGGCATGGAGGCGCTGCTTTCAGCACAAAGTCTTCGGTATTTGAATATCGTGAATTTCCCATTCGAAGATCTCTCCTCACTGTGCAAGCTATCGGGCCTTCAACGCCTGTCCCTTACATCTCGTAAACTCGAATCATTGGCAGGCATCGGGGAATTGAGAGAACTTCAACACCTTGATCTTTATGCCTGCCCAAATCTGCGGTCACTTCAGTCAATAGCTGAGCACGCGAATCTAAAAAAGATAGAAGTCGAATCTTGCCGTTACATCCCGAGTCAGCGATGAAACCGCCTAACCACTCCGTCGAGAGGGACCGCCCACAAGCTGCGCTTGTTGGTTCCCTTCGCGGCTTCGCCGCTACGGCGGCCCCTCACGTCAAACGTTAGGCTTCGTATGCTGCGCTCAATCATATTATTCGCCTTGTTTTTTAGTTCATGGAATGCACACGCAGCCATGAATCTTTATGTTTCTAAAGCAAAACTAAAAAACATCGACGCACCAAACAAAGATTTCTACACAAATATTGCAGTACAAAAAGCAAACATAAATCCAAAGGCCAAGATAACGCACGTCATGTATCGCTGGAATTACAGAAATTCCCCAAACAACATTTCTGTTGAGCTATGCCATAGCAGCGGGTATTGCATTGATACAACAAAGTCAAGAGAGAGAATGGCCAATGAATTTTCTGGCCTAAATCCATCGGAACCGTTCTACTTCTTAGTTCGAGTTCTTGGGGATAAAAATTTTCATCCACTCGTTGGCGAAGAAGCGGAAATAAATGTAAATTTCTATGAGCCGTAGGCTGAATATGACCCCAATTGGGTCTTATTTGCGCCTAACCATTCCGTCGAGAGGGACCGCCCACAAGCTGTGCTTGTGGGCGGTCCCTTCGCGGCTTCGCCGCTACGGCGGCCCCTCACGTCAAACGTTAGCCCCTGTCGTCGGAATTCGATATCTATGTGGCAACTAAGTAACAATGTTGATTTCAATTGCACGAAATGCAATTCGCCAAATTTTGTACCATCAAATTGGTTCGACCTTGAACCTATTTCTGGTTCGGAACGAGGCATGGGCCCAGAAACCTATTACCTCGGCGAACTAGAGGTTGACTGTGATAATTGCGGAACAAATATATCAATTGAATTGCACGTAGTTGAATATCCGCAAGGTGTCCTCAATCATTTATCCATGAAATCCACCGGGGCAACCATCACTCAAGTCGCAGAAATAGAGTTTATTGACGAGAGTCCAATCTGGCTTCCACCTGCCAAGCAAATATTCGTCCCTGAAAGCAGGTTGATAACTGATATTTCAGAGATCAAGAACACCATCCCACAACTCATAAAGCTTATACAAGAGGACAGCAGCCACATCTATCGAATAACACCAAGGGAGTTCGAGGAAATAGTTGCTGAAATTTTTAGAGCACAGGGCTACCAAGTCACTTTAACAAAGAGAACTCGCGATGGCGGCAAGGACGTCATCGCGATTCATCGGAATGTTCTAGGATTAGAAACCTGTTATTTCATCGAGTGCAAAAGGCATGCTTTAGACAGCAAGGTCGATGTAGGTATTGTCAGGGAAGTTTACGGCGTCCACTCAACTAGAAATGGTCCAAACAAATCAGTCATTGCTACGACATCAACCTTCACGCCCGACGCCATTCAGTATGTCAACAATGAGATACGTAGTAGATGGGATATGGAGCTAAAAGACATTCAGGATGTCCTGCAATGGATCAGAAATTACAAACTTTAGGCTAACACTTCGTTCCAGCGGACCGTCAAAAGCTGGCGCTTTTGCCGTCCGCTGAACTCAAACGTTAGGCGCCTGAAGATTGTCCGTAGCGCACGATGGTCACCACAACGCAGTACATGCAAAAGGAGGTCTTAATAATGTCATCCGAACAAAAGCATTGGTTTCCTGCGAAGCGGTATGGCTGGGGCTGGGGCCTCCCTGTCACTTGGCAAGGTTGGGCAGTGCTTGTCGCCTTCTTTGTCTTGCTGGCTGGTGGCGCCATCTGCCTCCTGCCCTCACACCACCCCGCAATGTTCGTTGCCTACTCAGCGGTTTTAAGCGCAGTGCTAATTGCGGTTTGTTGGGTTAAGGGTGAGCCCCCGCGTTGGCGCTGGGGCAATCAATGAGAATGCATTTCCTCGCCGCTACCAAGTTGTCACTACTGGCTCAGGGTCTGCGCGGGCAAGAACAGGCGCCTAACCATTCCGTCGAGAGGGACCGCCCACAAGCTGCGCTTGTGGGGTCCCTTCGTGGCTTCGCCGCTGTGGCGGCCCCTCACGTCAAACGTTAGGCCGCATAGGCAACGACTTCTCATTCCTCCTACAAAAAATGACTCTCTCAATTTGGCTTCTCTATGTCGCGGCTGTGCTGGTCTTGACCGTTACACCGGGACCTAGCGTTCTCATGTGCATTTCAACATCCGTTCAATACGGCCCTCGCCACGCAATGATCGCCTCGCTTGGCAGCACATTAGCTATCGCTTGCATCATGTTCTTGTCAATGCTTGGTCTTGGTACAGTCTTGGCAGCATCCGAGACACTCTTCTCAACTATGAAATGGCTTGGCGCTGCATACCTTGCCTATCTCGGTGTCACGTCCTTACTCTCCAAAGCATCAAACATTGCAGTACCGGAAGAATCACAACCTCAGGTCAGCCGTCGTACGCTCTTTGTTCGCGGCATCCTGGTCGGCGTAAGCAACCCTAAGGCGCTCTTGTTCTTCGGGGCGTTGTTCCCGCAGTTCATCGAACCATCCGCACCTCAGGCAACGCAGTTCCTAGTTCTCGGGCTAACGTTTATCTTCTTCGAGCTGTTCTGGCTCTCCGTCTATGCGCTAACAGCAGCAAAGGCCCGACACTGGCTGCAGCAGCCGCGCAGGGCAACGCTCTTCAGTCGCGTTACCGGTGCAGTATTTCTTATGGCCGCCGGTCTGCTCGCAACCGCCAAGCGCAATGCGGCCTAGCCGTGCGCTCGGCCACGAATCCTTGTCGCGTGCGGTGCAGGCACAAGGTGCTTTGCTGGTGTTCATCTGTTGTACTTCGCTACACGCGTTGAGTTGGGGGGTAGCGCTATTCACGATGCCCTGCACCTGAAGGCCCGCCGTTCGAGTTCCCGGATGAGCCCCAAAACTCAAAAGCCCCCGCCGGTCATTCCGGATGGGGGCTTTGTATTGGGCGGACTTTTGAATTTACGCGGCTTCGCCCTTGATCAGCGGCAGGGATTCGCCGCCGTCGATGAGGATCTTGCGCGGTTTGTGGGCTTCAGGAATTTCGCGCTCGAGCTCGATATTGAGCAGGCCGTTCTCGAAGCTGGCGGCGGCCACTTTCACATGGTCGGCGAGCTGGAAGCGCTGCTCGAAATCGCGCGCGGCGATGCCACGGTGCAGGAAGGTGCGCTCACCGGGCTCGGTAGCCTTCTTGCCGATGATCTTGAGGGTGTTCTTCTCGGTTTCCACGTCCAGCTCATCGCGGCTGAAGCCGGCCACGGCCATGCTGATGCGGTATTTGTCTTCCGACACCAGCTCGATGTTGTAGGGCGGGTAGCTGGGCTGCTCGGTGCGCAGCGCGGTTTCGGCGAGCTGGGCCAGGCGATCGAAGCCGATGGCGGAACGGTACAGCGGGGAGAAATCATAGGTACGCATTTTTCATATCCTCGTAAGCGATATAAGGGTTGAGCAGGCCTCACCGTGAGCGCCTGCCCTCCCTATCTGCGAGCACGGGACGTAAATTTCAAGTCATTGAAATCACGCTGATTAATCCCCATTTAGGCTTACTTTCGCCGAAGCCTGCCGTGCTTCCATTGCGAGAGCAGCCCGACCGCACGCCTGGAAAGCCTGGCGTCGTGCTGGGCGGAGCCGGGTTTTATGCTTTACGAATCATATTCAGCACGCAGGGAGAGCAGCATGCTGGCGCAATGGTTGTCGAAAGTTGGCGGGTTTCTGGTGCTGATCCTGATCGGTCTGTTCGCGCTCAGTGGCGTGTTCGGCACCATCGGCACCGGCAACGTGGGCATCCGCACCACGCTGGGCGTGATCTCGCCGGAGGAGATCCCGCCCGGTATCTACATGAAATGGCCCTTTATCTCCAAGGTGCAGGAATTCACCGCCAAGGAAATCGCCATCGACGTGCAGGACCTCACGCCCAAGGCGCGGGACAACCTCAGCCTGCGCGACATGGACATCACCATTTACTACCACGTCGCCCCCGGCGGCATCACCGAGCTGCAGGCCAAGTACGCCAACCAGTCCACCCGCGATGAGGAGAGCGGCGTGTGGTTCCCCGCCCACGGTCTGGTCTCGCGTCTGGTGCGCAACGCGGCCTATGAGGAAGTCTCCAGGGTCGATTCGCTGATCCTGCACACCAAGCGCGACGAAATCGCCGCGGCCATGCACAAGAATGTGCAGGCCCAGCTCGAAGCCAATGACCCGAAGGTGTTCTCCGTGTCACGCGTGGTGATCCGCTCGGTGATGACCGATCCTTCCATCGAAGAATCGATCCGCGCCGCCGTGGCCAACCAGAAGCGCCTCGAAGCCATGACGATCCAGACCGAAATCGCCAAGCGCGAAGCCCAGATCAAGATCACCGAAGCCGAAGGCATCGCCAAGGCCCAGGCCATCATCTCCGGCTCGCTCACCCGCGAATACCTGCAGCACGAAGTGAATCAGGCCCTGGCGAAGTTCGCCGAGAAAGGCTCGGCCCATACCGTGGTGATCCCGGCCAACATGAGCAGCACGCCGCTGATCAACATCCCGGCGGCCAAGTAGGCGGCGTCCGGCAGGAAGAACCCTTGCGCTACCTTTTCGGTATTGGCGCCCCGCTGATTTTCCAGGCAGCAGTCACCTGGCTGATCATTCTTGCCAGCCGGGGCAATGGCTCCTTTGTCGGGCTGGGCGTGATGCTGGCCGGGCTGGTCGGGATGCCGCTTACGGCCTTGAGCAGTTTTCTGCTGATCCGCGCGGCCCAATGCTGGTCAGCGCAGCGCTATTACCTGAGCCTGGCCTTGCTGGCATTGCTTCTGCCGCTGGCGCAACTTGCGCTGTGGCTGCTGGTCGTGGTTTTTGAACTGTAGTTCGGGCCGCGGCGGAAGGCATTTCCTGCTCTACGCTGGTTGTGCGCCCACATCGAGTTTTTCGTGATCTTGAACAGCTTTCTTGCGGAGCAGCCAGCATGTCCACAGCTAAGACGCCCGACCCCATCCGCAACTGTATAGCCGCCTCTATCTGGCGCTGCGCCAGGCCATCCTCGACGGCCGCCTGCGCGGCGGCGACCAGCTGCCCTCCACGCGCCAGCTCAGCATCGAACTGGATCTGGGGCGCAACACCGTGGTGCGCGCCTACGAGCAGCTGCTCATGGAGGGCTATCTCGAAGGCCGGCCGGGCGCAGGCTCCTTCGTATCCGAGGCACTCAGCGGGAGGGAGCATTTCGCCAATCAGAAACGCCTGATCGGCACGCGCCGCGAGGGCTTGTCGCGGCGCGGCAACCAGATCGCCAGCCATGCCGCCAGCAGCACGATCCAGCGTGGTGCCTTCATCCCCGGCGTGCCGGATACCGAGCACTTCCCGTTTGCCACCTGGAAGCGGCTCGTCGGAAAGAACCTGGCGCGAGACAAGGGGCATTTGCTCGACTACGCCGGCAGTGGTTACGGCCCCCTCAAAAGCGCCATCGCGGAGTATCTCGGCGCTTCCCGCCTGATGCGCTGCGAGCCGCGCCAGATCCTCATCCTCAACGGCTCACACCAGGCGCTGGACCTGTGCGCACGGATGCTGTGTGATCAGGGTGATCGTGTGTGGCTGGAGGAGCCGGGCTACTGGGGCGCGCGCAACGTGCTACGGGCGGCGGGACTGGAGACCGTGCCGATCCCCCTGGATGAGGGCGGCATGGCACCACGTCCGGAAGACTGGAATGCCCCGCCGCGCCTGATCTACGTGCCAGTATCCAACAGGTACGGTGCTCTCCCTGGAGCGACGCCTGGCCCTGCTGGAAGGCGCAGACAGCACGGGCGCCTGGATCATCGAGGATGATTACGACAACGAACAGCGCTACGACAATCGCAGCGTCGCATCCCTGTTCGGGCTGGCCCGCAAGCAGCGCGTGATCTATCTGGGCACCTTCAGCAAAGCCATGTTTCCGGGCTTGCGGCTGTCATACATGGTGTTGCCGGAGGATCTTGCCGGATCATTCCAGATCGGCAATGCGGAGCTGTATCGCGGCGGGCGCCTGATCGAGCAGGCCGCGCTCGCGGAGTTCATCGCCGACGGGCACTTCAGCGCCCACATCCGCCGCATGCGCCAGATCTACCGCGAGCGGCGTGATGTACTGGTCGAGGAGATGGATCGCTGGCTGGGCGGGGCGGTGGAAATGTCCGGCGGGCATGCGGGTTTGCAACTGCTCTACCATTTTCGAGTGCCGCTGGATGACACGGTGGTGGCGTCCGGCGCGATGGCGCGCGGACTCGTCGTGCGGCCGCTATCGATGTACTACCAGAACGCGAGCACCCTGCGCCACGGCATGAATCTCGGTTACGGCGGCGTGCCGGTTGAGCGGATTCGCAGCGCGGTGCCTTTGCTCGTGCAGGCGGTGGACGAGGCGCGGCGACGCACGCGATGACACGCGGCGGGCCGGATGGGCTTCCCGGCGATTGCGCCATGTCCTGGCTCAGTTTCCGGTCGGGGTCAGCATGCACGCGCGACAATCTGCAGCGGCGAGACCTGCTGCGGCCGAAAATATTGGAGAGTGGCCCGGCTTGCCACTGGTAACTTCCGCCCCGTTCATGTCTTTGTAAAGGAAATTTGGTCGGGGGCTATGGCGACAATGCGTATCCCTTCGATTCCTGACGAACCCGCATTGGTGCGCTTGATCTGATCCTTTGCGTCTCCCTCGAAGGCCGTGAAGCGCACAGTTGACGATGGCCCATAATTATTGAGTGTTTCGAGAGCCTGACCCAACACGTCATTCATCGTGCTGACTGCCGCATCGGCGATCAGACCTATGAGATCTGGCATTACACCCTTGACGAGCTGTTCCAGCGCCCCGGTCAGGGTCGCTGCAGCGAACATGCTGGCGCCGACAACATTCATCGCACCGTTGTCGATGTAGGCGAATTCGCGCAGTTTGGTGCGTGAGTGCTCCCACGAATTGAGGGTCCGCTTTTCCTTTGTCATATACGACGCATTATCGAGGATCACCGCCCGTGAGGGTTGCCCCGCAACTACGGAGCTGCCCGTGGCGCCGACGATGATGCCCGTTCCTGTGAACAAGCCTTCAATCGTGGCAAAGGAGTTGTTCGCACTATCCTCTGCCTTGATCTGCCCGCGCATGGTGATTTGGCCAAAACGGATCATCCCGAGGATCGCCTTCATCTTGTCGAGACCAAGCTCGTCGATCAAGACATCAACGAGAGCCTCTGCCCTTTCTGAGTCCGACATTGCCGGGCCATTGCCAACGAGGGTCTTTGCGCTGTCCACCAATGTCTCGAGAAGTGGATGTGGGCTGGCAGGCAGACTCACCGGGGTAGGCAGGGACAGGATCATTTTTGCGAGATCAGTCAGCACATCCATCATCGAGGTCGGCTTTGGGATTTCCGGATCAAAAAGTTTGATCATCCAGTTATCGCGAAGCTGGTCGGCCAGCGGCGGAGTCACGACGGGCGTGCCGACGGTGCCCGTCCCTGAGTCAGGCGAGAAGGAGATGTTGCCGCTAGAGAAGGAGTTGCCGCTAAAGAGGCTGAAAGATATGTTGTTCAGGAAGTTGAGGCTCACATGGAGTGTCGTGTCGCCGATCTGCACCTTGGTCTCGTTGTCCGACAGCACCTTCATCGTGTTGCCGCTGAACTGGGTGACGGTGCCGTCTGGCGCTGAGCAGAATGTGTCGTCGCCGACATAGATGTAGTTGTCCATATAGGTGATGTCGACATTGCCAAGCTTGACGGACTCGGGCTTCTTCGTCAGGTCGACGCCGTCGCGCAGGGTGACCAGGACAGCCTTTTCAACGGGATCGTTGGGGTGGTCGGCGCCTTTGATCCTGTCGATCTCAGCGTTACCGGCGAGTTGGCCGCGGAAACTGCCGACCTCCCCGCTGTTCTTGAGTTTGTCGGGCGTGTAGTCCGGATTGGCGCCGAGGGGGCTGACCAGTCGGTGCAATTCGTTAAAGATCGCCAAGGCGCGCTTCTCGCCGATCTCCTCGTTCGACTTCTCGCTGCCAGAATTGCTGGCATGGCCTTCGATGGATACGACATCCTCGACCTTGACGCCGATGATGGCAGCCAGGTGCCGGAGATATTCGACGTGTTTGGGCCTCAGCTCAGATTTGGCCGTGGCGAAGTTGAGGAAGAGAACCTGCGGACTCTTTGCACGGGGGATTGGAACAACAAAAACATCGGTTGTGGGATCAGGATTTGCCACGGGCGCTTTCTTGGTCGTCGTCTTGGTGGTGCCATCGCTCTCGGTCGAGCTATGCGTGACCTCACCATCGCTCTCAAGCGCCCGCTCGTGCAGGTCGCTGGCGGGTGGCTGGCCGCCTCCGCCCTTGCGCGCGGCCATGTCGGTCAAGGACTGCGTGGCGCTCCCCGCAGGCAAAATGCCCGCTTTCACGGCCTTCTGGAGGGCAGCGGACAAGGCGTTGATGTCCTTGCCCGCGCGCGCGTCCGAGGCGAGCTCGGCCAGTTTGGCCCCTTGGCTCATGCCGCTCGCGGCAAGGCTCGTGGCATTGGCCATGGCCGCGCGCAGGTTCTCTTGGGTGCCGGCAAGCCCCGTGATGTCCCGAAAGCCTTCGGTGCCGAGCGCCGCCAGCGTGCTGGCAAGTCCCGTCGGCGCAGGGGCTGCCGGCGCGTTTTGCAGGTTGATGATCGTCTCGGGTAGGGGGGTGGGTGACAGGCCCTGTGCAGCCATGGCGCGAGAGGCGAACATGCCCGTGGGAAAGTCGGCCAATTCGGGTTCGGTGCTGTCGAACACCCAGTCAAAGCTGCCGTTGTGCTCTTCGGCGGCGATGCATTCGTCCATGTGCGCGCGGGCATAGAGCCCCGAGGTTGGCAGGCTGATGCGGATCGGATCGGCCACGGGCGAACCTGAGGTATAGCGCGCCTTGAGATCGGCAAAGGTCTTGACACTCTCGTCGAGCGGCCAGGTGGTGCGCGTTGCAAAGACGAGGCTGTTGCCAAGAATGCCCAGCGGTGTGGGGTCGATCACTGATGCAATGGACCGCCCGTCTGTGGGTGAGATCGCATAGCCATCCAGCAGCGCGTAGAGCTCGTCGCGGTCGATCCCCTTCCAGATTGCCTTGTGATAGCGAAAGGGATTGGCGGCCAGCGCCTGCTTGAGTTTTTGGTATCCCTCACGCAGATGCTTCTGCAGATCCAGGTTGTCGGTGTCGGTGCACAACAGGTCGATCTGCGCGCCGGTAGTATGGGGCACGCCCGTCACCGGGTCGATCAGATCGCGCGTGCTGCCCGAGGCGCTCTGGCTGCCCTTGTAGTGCCGCGTTGCAAAGTTGATCGTGGCACCCGTCAGGTTGACCCATGAGCCTTTCGGCAGTTTCGCTTTGGGGTCGAGACGCAGAATCATGTGCTCCAGCTGGCGCCGCGTGAGCGTGCCGTCGAGTGTCACATCAAAGTCCACCCGCAGGGGTTGGCCGCGAACGTAGCTGGAGGCAAGCGTGAAATCGATCGCCTCAATGGCTTGGCCCGCAGACAGGGTCAGCTTGTCCAGTACCCCACGGGCCATGGTGGGCGCGATCTGGGTGCGAAACAGCCGCTCAGCGTCTTGCGGCCGCGTCCGCAGACTCGCGAGTGTCGTGGCCAGGATCGGAACGGGCATCGGGATCAGGTCTGCAAAGGGTTGCCACGCGGTTTCAAGCTGCGCTGAGGTCTGGAGCAGTTGGCCATCGGGATAGGTCGTGGCCGGCCCCGTGGCTGTGCCGCCCGCGGGCATCTCGATGCTCATCTTGATCGTCAGGCTACCTGACAGATACGTGAGGGGATGATCTGCCTGAAACCCACGGGGCACATCGCTGCCCACGAAGTCGCGCTGGATGTCATCGAGGTTGTGGAAGACGGACTTCTCCCACGTGCCACGGGCAAAACGGCTGAGGATCTTGCGGTGGCGCGCGATCCGTTCATCGGTGAAGGGAAGGACCGGCATCGGTACAAAGAGGCACTCGCTGACAGCCCCCACCTCGGTGTCCACGCGCAGGTGACGCAGGATCTCGTAGTAGACGATCGAGAGCGCGCGCGTGTAGTTGATGTTCTGCACCACCTCGCTCGTACCTGTCACAGTCTCGCTCTGGCTCGTCTCGGTCACGACCGTGCTTTCCAGCTTGCGCAGGCTTTCGCCATAACGGCGGATCGAGTCGCGCAGGTTCTGGCTTTCGCGGGCCATGGTGTCGCGATGGCTCTGCTGGCTCGCGTCAGATTGCGACCCGCCACCCGACACCCCCCCCCCAAGCACCACGGGCCCCAAAAGTGCCCCCACTCCAGCGCCAAAGCCGCCAGCCATGGCTGACGAGGAGCCTCGGCTCCACTCGTTGAGCGCGCCCGAGACAACATCATCGTACGAGTGCTGGGAATCGAGGCCGTCCTTGACCTCGTCGGCGGACTGCGTGTCTTCGTCGCGGCTCCCCTTGTCGATGCGGCTGAACTCAACCTTCATGACCCGCCGCTTCTCCCGCGGGGCCAAGGTCAGGCTATGGGCCACATTACCCAGAGAGTAGCCGTTGGAGCGGTAGCGCACGACATGTTCAATCACATGACCAAATGCCACGCTCTGCGCCTGAAATCGTGAGGGATCGACTTCGTATTCGATCGGATTGTTGGGATCGACGCCGCGCCTTGGAAACTCGACGGGGCGCTGGCTTTGGTCCTCGAAGGAAATCGGGGTCAGACCAGCGCGTGCGACTTGCGGCTGGGTCACCCGCAGAACCGTGCGAAACCGCTTTTCCCCCAGGATGCGGCCAGGACTCGAAAAGGGGCGGCAACTGGAGCCCGGATCGTCAGAGAACAGATCGGGGCGCGCCAACAGGCTGGCTTCGGTCGCATCCGTGGGCAGACCGTTGCTCGGCTGTTGTGCGAGGTCTGCGTTCAGAAAGATGAGGGCCTCTGGTGCAGGTTGGGCGGGCGTCGCATCGGGGCGAAAGCCCACAACGGCGTCCGGGCCTGTGAGTACCCAGACCCAACCCTCGATCCCTGTCAAGCTCGAGCCCTCCTGGCGCAAACGAAAGCCGCCCGCGTAGTCGATTTCGCCGGCAACCAGCGGCAGCGCTGCCAGCAGCGCGCCGAAGCGCGCGTCGGTCGGGGCAAAGCGTGCCTGAGCGGCGGTGTTGCCACCTGAGGTATCAAGGGTGTCCGCGATGGCCGAAAGCAGAGCAGGGGTCGCCAAAGCTGCGCTCAGCGCATAGCCGGTAAAGCCGAAATTCGGCTGGCCGATCACCACGAACTTGCCACTGCGTGCGAACAGCGGCGCAGGGGTTGCGGGTTTGGGTGGGGTGGCTGCGGGGCGCAACGTGTCGACAAACAGGCGCGCAGTGAGCACTCCAGATTTGACCACCGCCGTCTCGCCCTCCACCAGCGGCGGTGTTGCGACCCAAGCCGTGCCGCGCAGTTCACCACGGCTCTCCACGGGAGCCAGAACCCGCTCGGCGACGATCTCACCCACCGCGGTTTTCACCTGATAGGAGATGAGATGCGCGAGGTTCACATCCATGATGGGTAAGCGCGTCTCGCCGCCTAGGGTGAAGGGGATTGGCGCCTCGAAATCTTCGTCGTCGACGTGTCGCCGCAGTCTGATGGTCAGCGTCATCCCAGGCGCGGAGCGCATGGGCGGGTTGGGGATCAGCGTCAGAATTAAGCTAGGCAGCGGCTCCTGCGCGCGCACTGGGCTCGGATCGCGCATGGCTGCTTTGAGGGCTTTGACCCCATTGGCGGAGAGCGTGTTCGTCAGCCGCTCGATCATATCGGAGCTGACTAAGGTGCCAAATCGTACGCGTAGGTCAATCAGTTTTGCGCTATCGGCGGCATCAAAGCCCAATTTGGCAAGCTCATTTCGCTTCAGGAAAGTGATATCGACCATAACGCCCCCAAAAATTGCATTCGGAACTACTTCAAAGGGCAACCCCAAGTGCAGCTGCGGCTTGCAAGTCGGTATGCCATGGATACGAATGGTCACATCGTAGGAGTGAGGGTTTGCCAACCACAATTCGCCCAAGTGCTTAGCTTCGCCTCGGGCTCATACGCACTTGGGCGTATGCCGATCGCAAAAAAGCGGCCGATTAATCCCGCAAAGGGGCTTGCGTGCGAATGGCGTAGGCCGCCATTTCCGCGCTGTTGCGGATGCCGAGCTTGCGCCGGATGTTTTCGCGGTGTTTGCGCGCGGTGGCCTCGCTGATATCCAGTCGGCGGCTGATTTCCTTGCTGGTCAGCCCTTCGCCCACCAGTTGCAGTACGGTGCTTTCACTGGCGGTGAGTTTGTTGCCGTGCGTATTGACCGGCGCTTCGGGGAGGAAGAGCTGGGCGATGGCAGCGCTGATATAGCGTCGGCCTTCGGCCACACGCCGGATGGCGAGCAGTAGCTCGTCACTGTCTTCGTCCTTGGGCAGGTAGCCGGCAGCGCCAAAGCCCAGGGCTGCGCGGATGGACTGCGGGTCCAGCCGGGCAGTGACAATCAGCACCTTGACCTTGGCTCCGGCATGTCGCAAGCCTTCTACCACGGACAAACCATCCAGCCGAGGCAATCCGATGTCGAGCAGCAAGATGTCCGGTTGCAGCGTTCTGGCCATGGACAGGGCCTGCTCGCCGTCGCGCGCAACGCCCACACAGTGCATGTCGGCCTGTGTGCCCAGCAGCATTCGCAGGGCATCAACCAGCAGAGCGTGGTCCTCGGCAATCAACACCTTGATGGGGGCGGCCATTGTTGTGGATTATGATCTGAGCGTATGCATTGTATCGACACAATCCTGACTCAGTCCGTCGGTATGCATTCGGTGCGCAATTTCAGGCCGTGCGCGCATCTACGGATGAACTGCATGCAGGAGGTCGTACGTGAAGGTGTCTACCCCGAACCAGAGTTTCGAGTTATTCGAGGCCCGTGCGCTGGCCCGGCATGTGCTCTTTGACCTGAGTTTTCCGATTCTCGGGACAGCGCTGATATTGGCGCTCAATGCCTGGCAGCTGCATGACAAGGTTTCAAACGTCGCTATCGCTGCCTGGCTATTGTTTGCCGTGGCTTCCGTGCTGGCGCGCGAGCTTTTCCTGCGCCATATGAAGCGCCGCCAGCCCCATACAGATGTATCGAAAACCACCTTGCTCGGACAAGCAATTCTGAGCATCCCGATCGGTGCTGTTTCAGGAGCGTTCGCCTGGATGTACTTCGATGCTTCACACGCGATGAATCTGGTTATCCTGAGCACTTACATGACCGTGATCGTGGTGGGTGCGGTGGTGCCTTTGTCGGTCTACCTGCCGGGATTTTTCATGCTGGTGTTGCCGGCCTATGTGCCTTACCTGCTGCGGCTGATGCTAAGCGGAGGCACTGATCATCTGGTTGTGGCGGGTATCAATGTTTTGTTTCTGGTTGTGGTGTTCAACTATGCACGCCAGGCCAATCAGATGCTGCGTGAAGCAGTACGCCTGCGGTATGAGAACCAGAACCTGATTGACGACCTGGCGTTACGCAAGGGCGAAGCTGAAAAAGCCTTGCTCACCAAAGGCTTGTTTCTCGCCGGAGTCAGCCATGATCTGAAGCAGCCTATTCGTGCCATCGCGCATTACGCGAGCTTTCTGCGTCATCACGCACCGCCAGGTAGTGCATCGGAAGTGGTCACGCAGACGGCCGACAAGATCGAATCGGCGGTCAGCGCTGTTCATGGACAGATCAGTCACTTGCTGGAGCTTTCCAAGCTCGAATCAGGCGCAGTGCCGGTGAGTCTGGCGTCAGTGGAACTAGATGACCTGTTTGCTCATGCGCGCGAACTGCTTGCCAGCCTGGCACAGGAGCGCGGGGTGCAATTGCGCTTTGCCCTGGGACATCGGCGCCAGGCTTGGGCTGACCAGCGCATGCTCGAATCCATCGTCATTAATTTCATCAGTAATGCCATCAAACACGCTCAGGGAAGCCGCGTGTATATCGGCACCCGCTTGCGTACGGCTTACCCTGAAGGTCAGCAGTTATGCATCGAGGTGCGCGACAGTGGGCGCGGCATCGCGGCCTATCAGCTCCCGTTGCTGTTTGATGCCTACCGCACTTTCGATGACCGGGTCGCCAGCGAGAGCCATGGTCTGGGCCTGGCCATCTCCAGGGCGCAGGCGACCTATCTGGGCTGTGATATTGATGTGCGCTCGGAGCCCGGTCGCGGATCGACGTTCACACTGTGTGGCATCTGCACTCTCTCATCCAGCCAGACGTAACCTTGAACCAGCACCCCTGACGGGGTGCAGCGCTTTCCGATATCCCAACCCCAGCCGGTATCTCCGGAGGGGTTGAGATGCTTCAAACGGCTAGGTTTACGCCGCTTCGCCCCTGATCAGCAGCAGGGATTCGCTGCAGTCGATCAGAATCCTGCGCGGGGAGAAGTCCAGGGTACGCATTTTCATATCGTCGCAAGCGATCTGAAGACGATTGCCGGCCCATGTTCGGGCACCGGCTTTCTCTGAGTGCATACGCGCCGCGTGCTTTCAAGTGCTTGAAAACATGGGGAAGAACCCCCGTTTCTGATCTGATCGGACTCCGGGCTATTCCGGGACTTGTTCGGAGATCTCGATCAGATTCAGATCCGGGTCCCGCAGGTAGATCGAGCGAAGCTTGTGGGTGGCCCCCGTGCGCTGCACCGGACCTTCAATGATCGTTCCGCCAGCCTGGGTAATACGGGCGATCACTTCATCCAACGGGATGGCGGCGATGAAACACAGATCGAGCGCGCCCGGCACAGGCAGATGTGCCTTGGGCTCGAACTCGCTGCCACGCACATGCAGATTGATTTTTTGGTTGCCGAATTTCAGCGCATGCCGCCCGTTGCCGAACTGCTCGTGACGCATGCCCAGCAGCCCGGTGTAGAAGCGAATGGTGGCTTCCAGATTGGTGCTTGTGAGAACGAGGTGGTCAAGATGATCAATCATGTCGGGCTCGTTAGATTGGGTTGGGGAATGGCTTTGAGGCCTGCACTCTGCTCAGGGCTAAAGCGCTGCCTGCAGCTCAGGCCGCCAGCCACACCAGCCCCATGGCCAACGCGGCGGGAATGCCTTGCACGAAGAGGATCTTCTTGCCGACCGTGGCGGCGCCGAAAATGCCGGCCACCAGCACACAGCCAAGAAAGAACAGGCGCACCGCCACGCCCTCCGGCCCCAGCCACAGGCTCCAGAACAGGCCGGCGGCAAGGAAGCCGTTGTAGAGCCCCTGATTCGCTGCCAGCACACGGGAGGCCTGCGCGAACTCGTCACTCAGGCGGAAGGTTTTCTTGCCAAGCGGGTGGGTCCAGAGAAACATTTCCAGGATCAGGATCCAGCTTTGCAGCAGGGCGATAAGGAGGGTGGCGAGGCTGGCGGCGGTCTGCATGGAGGCTTGGGCCGGATCAGGCGGCTACATCCACGGCACTGGTGATGCTGATCGTGAGCGGCTGTGCGAGCAGCGGGGTAATCTGTTCTTTGAGGGTGAGGAAGTGAGCAGACTGGGCGTGGGCAATCAGGGCAGCCTGATCGGTATAGGCCTCTAAGAACTGGAAAGAGGTCTCGCCTTGCACGGTCTTGAAAAGGTCGTAGCGTAGGCAACCGGCTTCCTTGCGGGATTCGCTCACGGCGGCGCGCAGGATGATTTCGGCGGCTTCAAGATGCTCGGCTTTTGGGGTGACGCTGGCAAATACGTAAATGCTCATGGGTTTTCCTTGAATCCTGAATAAGGGTAAGCGGCGCAGGGAGCGGCAGCGCATGCTGCGCTCCCCGGCCAATGGCTTACTTGAGCTCGATGATGAACTTGTCGCGGCTGCGGCGCACCTTCTTCAGGTTTTGCAGCCAGTCGCCCTCGTCGGCACGGTAGCCGAGCGGCAGGATGATGACGGAACGCAGGCCGCGTGCCTTGAGGCCGAGGATTTCATCGACCTTGACCGGATCGAAGCCTTCCATCGGGGTGCTGTCCACGCCTTCTTCAGCGGCGGCGATCAGCGCAGTGCCGAGGCCGATGTAGGCCTGACGGGCTGCGTGCTGATAGTTGACCTCGGCATCGCGCGGCACATAGCTGCCAAGCACTTGCTGGCGATAGTTTTCCCAGCCTTCGTTCTTGAAGCCGCGCTCGTCGTTCACGAGGTCGAACATCATGTTGATGCGATCACTGGTGTAGTTATCCCATGCAGCAAAGACCAGCAGGTGCGAGGCTTCGGTGATCTGGGCCTGGTTCCAGGCATGCGGCTGGATCTGGGCACGCAACTCGGGATTGCTGACGACGATCACTTCATAGGGCTGCAGGCCGCTGGAGGTGGCGGTGAGGCGAATGGCTTCGAGGATGCGCTCGATCTTCTCTTGCGGCACCTGCTTCGCCGGGTTGAACTTCTTGGTGGCGTAGCGCCATTGGAGCTTTTTCAGCAGATCAGACATGGGGACTCACTTTCGATGTTTCAGGAGTGGGGATGAAACCGGAGGGTTTCAGGATAATGCCAAAAGGATTTTCTGGGCGACCAGTTCGGAGGAGGCCGGATTCTGCCCAGTGATCAGTGTGCCATCGACCACGGCGTACGGGGCCCAATCCGGCCCCTTGCTGTAGTGGCCGCCATTGGCCTGGAGCATGTCTTCAACGAGGAAGGGCACCACCTTCGTGAGCTGCACGGCCTCTTCTTCAGTGTTGGTGAACCCCGTGACGTGGCGGCCCTGCACCAGCGGCGTGCCATCGGCATTTTTTGTATGGCGCAGCACACCCGGGGCGTGGCACACAGTGCCCAGCGGTTTTCCAGCGGCAACGGCGGCTTCGATCAGAGTGATGGAGTGCGGGTCTTCAGCCAGATCCCAAAGCGGGCCATGACCGCCGGGGTAAAACACGGCGTCGAAATCGGCGAGCCGGACATCGGCAAGACGCAGGGTGCTGGCGAGATGAGCCACAGCCGCTGCATCGGCGCGGAAGCGATGGGTGGCTTCGGTCTGGAAGTCTGGCTCGTCGCTCTTGGGGTCCAGCGGCGGTTGGCCGCCCTTGGGTGAAGCGAGGGTGATGTTGAGTCCGGCATCCTTGAACACATAGTAGGGGGCGGCAAATTCTTCGAGCCAGAAACCAGTCTTGAGGCCGGTGTTGCCAAGCTGGTCATGCGAGGTGAGAACGATGAGGACGTTTTTCATGGTTTTGCTCCGTGTAGGGGCTGAGGTGTTCAGTCGGCCAGCTTGACGATCAGCTTGCCAAAGTTGCGGCCCTTGAGCAGGCCGATGAGTGCTTCGGGGGCGGCTTCAAGGCCATGCACAACGTCTTCGCGGAACTTGATCCGGCCGGCCGCAAACCATTCGCCCATCTGCTGCAGGAACTCCGGATAGCGATGGCCGTAGTCATCAAAAATGATGAAGCCCTGCATGCGGATGCGCTGCTTGAGAATGGTGCTGGCCAGCAGCGGCAGGCGATCCGGCCCCTCCGGCAGGCCGGTGGCGTTGTAGCTGGCGATCAGGCCGCACACGGGCACGCGGGCCTTGGTGTTGAGCAGGGGCAGCACGGCATCGAAGACCTTGCCACCGACGTTCTCGAAATACACGTCGATCCCGGCCGGGCAGGCAGCGGCAAGCTGTGCAGCCATGTCGTCCGCAAGGTGATCGATACAGGCATCAAAGCCGAGTTCCTGCGTCACATAGGCACATTTCTCCGCCCCACCCGCAATACCCACCACACGGCAACCGAGGATTTTGGCGATCTGCCCTACCACCGCGCCCACCGCTCCACTGGCGGCCGCGACCACTACGGTTTCGCCGGCCTTGGGCTGGCCGATATCAAGCAGGCCCATATAGGCCGTGAAGCCGGGCATGCCCAGCACGCCCAGCGCAAGGGAAGGCTGGGCGAGATCACCGAGCTTGTGCAGACCACTGCCGTCGGAGAGGAAGTAGTCCTGCCAGCCGGTATAGGCCAGCACCAGGTCACCGGCCTTGAAATCCGGATGCAGCGAGTTTTCGACGCAGCTTACCGTGCCGCCCACCATCACATCGCCGAGTTCCACCGGCTTGGCGTAGGACTTGGCGGCGCTCATACGGCCACGCATATAAGGATCCAGCGAAAGGTAGAGCGCACGCAGCAGTACCTGGCCCTGGGCGGGCTGCGGTACGGGTGTGGTTTCGAGGCGGAAATTGGCGGCCGTGGGCTCGCCGACAGGGCGGGAAGCCAGCACGATGCGGCGGTTGAGAGAGGCAGATGCGCTCATGGGAGAGTCCTCGGGCATTTCGCACTAGACCGATCGTCTAGTTCGGGATCAAAAAAAGCGGCGAGGCCTTTGCCCCACCGCGTGCGTCGTGTTGTTTCAGTTCAGTTGCAGCAGCTCGCGGGTTTTTTCCATGGCGCCGGCAAAGGCGCTGTCGTCCCGCCGCAGCTTGGCCAGCAAGGATGCGCCGAGCCAGGCTTCATACAGCCATTGCGCCAGCGCCGCGGCATCCTGCGGATTGCCGATCGAGCCATCTGCCTGGCCAGCAGAGACATGCCCGGCCAGCTCGCGCAGCACAGCATCGGTGGCCGCCAGCATGCGAGCCCGCATCGCTTCGGAAAGATCAGCCACCTCGGCACTGAGCTTCACGATCAGGCAGTACTCGGCCGCATCATCGCCGCGCTGGGTTTCGGCCCAGCGCTCGAAATAAGTCAGCAGCCGCTGTGCGCCATCGAGCCCGGGCCGCGCGTTGAGCGCCGCCAGACGATTCAGGTAGCTGGCCTCGTAGCTCTCCAGCAAGGCCACGCCGAAGGCTTCCTTCGACGCGAAGTAGTGATAGAAGGAGCCCTTGGGCACTTTTGCGGTCGTCAGAATCTCGGCCAGCCCGACCCCCACGAACCCCTTGGCCGCAATGAGTTGCTGGCCACAGGCAAGGATGTGCTGACGGGTATCGGGGCGTTCGGAGTTCATGGCCTGGATCCTAAAGCAAAAATAGACCGGTCGTCTAGTTAATTTTTGTGTGCCCAGAACGACTCGCTCCCAGGCCTGGCCATGCATCGGCGTCAGTCGCTGCGCGCGCCCTCCTCGGCAAGATCGGCATTGAAACCTGGCCCTTCTCCCCCATATCAGGAAAACGGACACACGCCCGGCCGGGGAATCTTTTGCCGGATCCTCGCTCTGAACCTCCATCTTCCCCGCACCCAGCCGGCTCGCTGGCTACAAGGATCACCTGTCATGCCTTCACCCGTTTTCATCCGTATCCCCTCTTCGCGCCCACGCACCCCAGCCGGCCCCTTTACCCGGATCGTGGCGGGGCTGTTCACGCTGGTGGCGATCGTGGCCATGGTGATGTTCTCGGTGGTGGCGCTGGGCGTAGTGCTGGTCGGGGGCGCAGTGTTTCTGGGCTATTTCTGGTGGAAGACTCGCGCCCTGCGCCGTGCCTTGCGAGCCCAGCCCCCCGTGCAGCAGGAGCCCTTTGCACCACGCAGCCCAGCTGAGAACTCCGATGGCATGGTGATCGAAGGCGAGATGATCCGCGAGGTGCCTGATCATGAGGCGCAGCGCCGGTGAATTTGAGGTAGGGTCACGAAGCAATACAGGCTTGCCGCTTCACTCTGGAAAGACTCCAAGAAAAAGGCCTCGCGTACTGCGAGGCCTTTTCATTTCATACTCCAACACACCTCAATCCCAGCTCAATGCCCCGCCGGTCTGGTACTCGGTGACGCGGGTCTCGAAGAAGTTCTTCTCCTTGCGCAGGTTGGCTTGCTCGTCCAGCCAGGGCAGCACGTTCTCGGCGCCCGGGAAGGGTTCGGCCAGGCCGATCTGACGCGCGCGGCGGTTGGCGATGAAGCGGAACTGGGCACGGTGCAGATCGGCCGAGTAACCGAGGATGGGCTCGCGCAGGATGTAGCCGGCATAGCCTGACTCAGCGGCTTCGGCTTCTTCCCACAACTCCTGCACAGCGCGCGGATCGAGTGTGAGGTTCTCTTCCTTGAGCAGCTCGCGCACCACGCGGATGCCGAAGGCGCAGTGCAGGACTTCATCGCGCATGATGTATTGCAGCTGCTCGGCGGCGCCCTTCATGAGGCCACGGCGCTGCAGGGCGAAGATCGGCGTGAAGCCGTTGTAGAACCAGCAGCCTTCGAAGATGCCGGCGAAGAACATGTAGGAGAGCGCGAACTCGTGCAGGTTGTCGCGATCGGCGAGGTCGAAGTCGGAACGCATGACACGCTCGAGGCGACGGTTGGCCAGCGAGATCTTGGCGTTGATCTCGGGCACCACACGGTAGCGGTTGTAGATCTCCTGCTGATCGATGCCCAGGGTTTCGATGCAGTGTTGGTAGGTCCAGGTGTGCAGCGCTTCTTCGTACACCTGACGCGCCTGGTAGATCTGCAGTTCGGGCGCGCTCATCTTTTCCATCACCGCCAGGCCGATGTTGCGCATGGCGAGGATGTCCGAGGTGGTGAGGTAGGCCAGCACGTTTTCGAACACATGGCGCTCCGCCGGCGTGAGTTTATGCTGGTAATCATGCACGTCCTGCGCCATCGAGATTTCGAGCGGGGTCCAGTGGTTCTTGTTGGCGTTGAGGAAGAAATCCCAGGCCCACGGATACTTGAACGGGGCGAGCTGGTTGATATCGCCCTGACCGTTGACGATGCGTTTGTCCTGCGCGCGGACGGCAGCCAGCGCAGGGTGCGGCATGTTGCCGGTGACACCACGCGGCACCGGCGCAGCCGCCTGCGGCGCCGGTGCGGAGCCGGTCGCCACGGGCTGGAGGGCGGGCGCGGGGCTGCCCCAGTCTTCGAAATTCAGGGAGCTCATTGGCAGGCCTCGCATTCGGGGTTGTCGATGGAGCAGAACTTGGGCTCGGCGGGCACATTGATCTGCTCGACCGGGGCGGAGGTTTTCTCCATGGCGGTGGCACCGAGGGTGCGAAGGTAGTAGGTGGTCTTCAGGCCACGCTTCCAGGCCAGCTTGTAGATCTCGTCGAGCTTGCGGCCCGAGGGCGCAGCCAGGTACAGGTTCAGCGACTGGGCCTGATCGATCCACTTCTGGCGGCGCGCGGCGGCTTCGATCAGCCACACCGCGTCCACCTCGAAAGCAGTGGCGTAACGGGCCTTGAGCTCGGCCGGGATACGGTCGATGCGGGCCAGCGAGCCATCGAAATACTTCAAGTCAGCGATCATCACTTCATCCCACAGGCCGAGGGCTTTCAGATCGCGTACCAGGTGTTCGCCCACCACCGTGAATTCACCGGAGAGGTTGGATTTCACGTAGAGGTTCTGATAATCCGGCTCGATGCAGGCGGAGACACCGATGATGTTGGAAATGGTGGCGGTAGGTGCGATGGCAACGCAGTTGGAGTTGCGCATGCCGTAGCGGCCGATCTGGCTGCGCAGGGCATCCCAATCGAGGCGCGCGCTGCGATCTACTTCCACCGCTTCGCCGCGACCTTCTTCGAGCAGGGCAATCGACTCGTGCGGCAGGATGCCACGATCCCACAGGCTGCCACGGTAGCTGGAGTACACACCACGCTCGCGGGCCAGCTCGCTGGAGGCCCAGTAGGCCTGATAGCAGACGGCTTCCATGGAGCGATCGGCAAATTCGACGGCTTCATTCGAGGCGAAAGGCAGGCCCATGCGGTGCAGGCAGTCGGCATAGCCCATCACACCGAGGCCCACCGGGCGGTGGCGCAGGTTGGAAGTGCGCGCCTTGGGGGTGGCGTAGAAATTGATGTCAACCACGTTGTCGAGCATGCGCATGGCGGTGCTGACGGTGCGGGCGAGCTTGGCCTGATCAAGCTGCCACTCACCCTCGATCTGCACCAGGTGGGCCGGCAGGTTCACCGAGCCGAGGTTGCACACGGCGGTCTCGGTGTCGGAGGTGTTGAGGGTGATCTCGGTGCACAGGTTGGAGCTGTGGACCACACCGGCATGCTGCTGCGGCGAGCGCAGGTTGCACGGATCCTTGAAGGTGATCCAGGGATGGCCGGTCTCGAACAGCATGGTCAGCATCTTGCGCCACAGTTGCACGGCGGGCAGCTTCTTGTGCAGCTTGAGCTCGCCACGTGCGGCCTTCTCTTCGTAGGCCTCGTAGGCAGTGCGGAAGGCGCTGCCGAATTTCTCGTGCAGGTCGGGCACATCGGAAGGCGAGAACAGGGTCCAGTCTTCACCGGCGATCACGCGCTGCATGAAGAGATCCGGAATCCAGTTGGCGGTGTTCATGTCGTGCGTGCGGCGGCGCTCATCGCCAGTGTTCTTGCGCAGCTCCAGGAACTCCTCGATGTCGAGGTGCCAGGTCTCCAGATAGGCACACACCGCGCCCTTGCGCTTGCCGCCCTGATTCACGGCCAGCGCCGTGTCATTGACCACCTTGAGGAAGGGGATCACGCCCTGGCTCTTGCCGTTGGTGCCTTTGATGCGGCTGCCCAGCGAACGCACCGGGGTCCAGTCGTTACCCAGGCCACCGGCATACTTCTGAAGCAGGGCATTTTCCTTCACCGCCTGATAGATGCCGTCCAGATCGTCAGCTACCGTGGTCAGATAGCAGGAGGAGAGCTGCGAGTGGCAGGTGCCACTGTTGAACAGGGTCGGCGTGCTGCTCATGAAATCGAAGCTGGCAAGCAGCTGGTAGAACTCGATGGCGCGCGCTTCGCGGTCGATCTCATTCAGTGCCAGTCCCATCGCCACGCGCATGAAGAAACTCTGCGGCAGCTCGATGCGGCGCTCTTCGATGTGCAGGAAGTAGCGGTCGTAGAGCGTTTGCAGGCCGAGGTAGTCAAAGCGCAGATCGTTGTCGGCCTTCAGGGCGGCAGCCAGGCGCGGCAGGTCGTATTCAGCCAGACGCGCATCGAGCAGGCCTGCCTTGACGCCTTCGCGGATCAGGCCTGGGAAAGCTTCCGGCAGGCGCGCAGCCATGGCGACCTGGCCCAGCTCCTCACCCAGCACTTCGATGCTCACGCTGCGCAGCAGCAGGCGGGCAGCCAGCTTGGAATAATCCGGATCACGTTCGATCAGGGTGCGCGCCGCGAGCACCAGAGACTGACGCACGGAAGCCACCGGTACGCCGTCGTAGAGATTGTGCAGGGCGTGTTCGAGCACGGTTTCGGCGGACACATCCCCCAAGCCAACGCAGGCTTCACGAATCTGGCCAAGCAGGGCAACTTCATCCAGCGGACGACGCTCGTCGCCATCCAGCACATGCAGGCGGGCCGGCGCGGCAGCGGGCACGGCAGCCTGCTGGGCGGCGCGTTCGGAAGAGCGCTTCTCACGGTAGAGCACATAGGCCCGGGCCACATCGTGCTGGCCGGCGCGCATCAGGGCCAGTTCGACCTGATCCTGCACATCTTCGATATGCACCGTGCCGCCGCCAGGCAGGCGGCGGGTCAGCGCACCGACCACAGTCGCCGTAAGCTGATTCACCAGCTCGCGGATGCGCGCCGAAGCGGCGCCTTGCCCACCCTCGACCGCGATGAAAGCCTTGGACAGCGCCACGCTGATTTTCTCAGCCTGGAAGGGCACCACAGCGCCATTGCGGCGGATCAGCTCGAGACCTGCCTGGCTGGCGGCAAAGTCGGATTCGCTGCTGGAAATGCTGCTGGGCGCGCTGCTGCGGGCGGCCTCGACCGCGATGGCGGAATGTTGCATGCCGGCTCTCTCTCTTGATGGGGAACGGCATGCCGGGGGGCGGTGAACGCAGGCCTGCAGGCAGCGTCGCATCGGCCCCGGAGACACCCCGCTCCAGTTGATGTTTTATCTGTGTGACGGCCGGTCTCCTGGCTGCCGGGTCAAAGCCTGTCGGCAGCCTTCCCGGATCATCCCAGTGGCATGCCGGCACTCGCCGGTCACAGTTGCGGGGGCAGCGCCAGCGAGCTGGCTTCCCGACACCGTCGGGACGGAGTGTAGGGGCTGTATTTAGTCGGAGTCAAGCCGATGACAACTATACCTAGTAGCAGATACAAATAACCCGACTAGATGTAGTGAAATCCAGAAAACCGCTTGCGGGCTTGCTGCAGGGCCACTTGCACTGGTTTTGTGCCACCCGGCGCGCTTACTCCTGGCGCACCAGACGCACGCCATCCACCACCATCACCCACTCACCCTGCTCCGGGTGCGGACGCTGGCTGACAACGAAGGTGGCCGAGGCCGGCCCCAACCCGGCAACGATGTTGTCGCCCTCGAAACGCTGGATCGGCACATCCAGCGAGGTACTGTTGCTACCCTGGGCGCGCTGGTAATACAGGCGGCCGTCACTGCTGATCGACAGCAGCATGCCAGGACCCTCCCAGTCGCCGGCATAGATCTCCTTGTCGGCAGGCAGGGGTTCGCTGCACGCGCTGAGCAGCAGCAGGATGAGAGGCAGGAGGCGTTTCATGCGGAGCATCTTCCAGGCGTAAAAAGCCCGGCAAGCGCCGGGCTAAGGGGCTCAGCCGCCCGTGGCGAGGCGATAGGCCAGGTCCGGCGAGAACTGGCCGGCGCCGGCTGCACAGCCATCGGCTTCGCCCGGGGCCTTGAGCCACAGCGCCATCTCCATGCCGCTACCAAGACTCAGTACCTTGCTGGTGGCACCGACCTTGCGGCCAGCCGGGTCGCACCATTCGCTGCCGTTCGGGCCATTGCCGTTGCGCGAAGAGTCGATCACATAAGGCTTGGCGGCACTGCCCTGGAGCTGAAGCTGCGCGATCACGGCCGCGCCGTGGGTCTGCAGTTCGGTATCGGCCCGGTAGTTGGACACGTTCAGGGCAAAACCACGCACCCGCGCCACACCGGCATTGATCAAGCGGGTAGCAGTATCAGCCGCACTCTTCCAGTTCGAATGGCCTGCATCGATATAGACCCAGGCATTCGGAGCCTTGGCGGCAAACTGGTCGACGGCGTAATTGAGCAGTGCCAGGCGCGCCGTGCGGTCGGCATCCGAGGGCAGGCAGTCGAGCTGCATCAGCGCGTCCGGCTCAAGGATCACGATCGCCGGCTTGCTGCCGATGCCACCAGCAAATGCGCTGATCCAGGTCTTGTAGGCGTCACCACCGCTGGAGCCGCCGGCGCTGTAAGAGCCGCAATCACGGCTGGGAATGTTGTAGGCAATCAGCAGCGGGATCTTGCCGGCGCTCTGCGCCGCGCTGGCATAGCCACTCACGGCAGTGGCGATATCGCCACTCCATTCGCCGAACCACTTGCCGAAGGCCTGCTGGGCGATCGCGCTGTTGATGGTGGCGGTGCGTGAGTCAGCGGGATTGGCGGCTACCCAGTTGCGCACCTGCGAATTCGGGTCGGAGTAGAAGGCGCTGAAGCCATTGCTGAGGCCCAAACCTCCGCTGGCACTGCTCGCCGTGCTGGAACTGGCGATGCTGCTGGCCGCTGTGCTGCTCGCCTGAACCGAAACCGACGACGCGGAGGCGCCTCCACTGCTACCCGCACTTCCACCGCCGCCGCCACACGCGGCCAGCATGAGAGCGGCCACCGCTCCGACCAGAAAGACCTGACGCATTGCTTCACTCCCCGAAACTGCTTGTTATGTGCGTGGAATCCTAAGCAGAATCCGTGACTTAATTCACGGAAACTCGACCAGTGGCACTGCGCTGCTGCCAGCTGTGAGGCTCGCCGCGGGCTCTGGCCTGCGTTATCCTCGCCCGGCATCCTGACCGGCTCCCTGCGCATGTCCATCGAACCTTCCCGCTCCACCCTGCAGCTTCTCGGCGCCCGTCGATTCGGCCCGCTGTTCCTCACGCAGTTCTGTGGCGCGTTCAATGACAACGTGTTCAAGAACACGCTGCTGCTGCTGATCACCTTCCAGGCCGGCCAGGTGCTCGGACTGGCGCCGGCGGTGGCGGTGCAACTGGCGGCGGGGCTATTCGTACTGCCCTTCTTCCTGTTTTCGGCGCTGGCTGGCCAGCTGGCGGACAAGTACGACAAGAGCCGCCTGATCCGCATCATCAAGGCGGTGGAGATCGGTATCGCAGTGGTCGCCAGCGTGGGTTTCTTCACCCGCCATGTGGAGCTGCTGCTCTTCGCCCTGTTCATGATGGGCTTGCACTCCACCTTCTTCGGCCCGCTCAAGTATTCGATCCTGCCGCAGCACCTGCATCCGGACGAACTTGTCGCCGGCAATGCCTGGGTGGAGAGCGGCACCTTCGTGGCGATCCTTGCCGGCAGCGTGCTCTCCGGCCTGCTGATGGCCATTCCGCAGATCGGAGCGGACCTGTGCGGCGTGCTCACGGTGATCGTAGCGGGGCTGGGTTACGCGGCCAGCCGGCGTATTCCGCCGGCGCCTTCACCCGCGCCAGAGCTCAAGGTGAGCCACAACTTCATCGCCGAAACCTGGCGCAACCTGAAGCTCGCCGCGCGCAACAAGACCGTGTTCATGGCGCTACTGGGCATCTCTTGGTTCTGGTTCTTCGGCGCCCTGCTGCTGACCGAGTTCGCCCCTTATGTGCAGGGTGTGCTGGGCGGCGATGAGCTGATGGTTACCACCTTGCTGGGTACCTTCATCGTCGGCATCGCGACGGGCTCCTTCCTGTGCGAGCGCATGTCGGGCAAGCATGTGGAGCTGGGCCTGGTGCCGCTCGGCACGCTGTGCATCAGCCTGTTTGCCTTCGACCTGTGGCTGGCCAGCCCCACCGGTACGCCAGCAGCGCTCACCCTGGCGGGTTTCCTGGCCAAGCCCGCCAGCTGGCGCATCCTCCTCGACATGGTGATGATCGGCGTCGGTGGCGGCTTTTTCACCGTACCACTGTATGCGCTGATGCAGAGCCGCTCGAATGTGGCCGAACGCTCGCGCATCATCGCCGCCAACAACATCCTGAATGCCGCTTTCATGGTGGCCTCGGCCGGCATCACGGCTGGGCTGCTCGCCGCCGGGCTCACGATCCCGCAATTGTTCCTGGTTTGCGCGCTGCTGAATCTGCTGGTTGCCGGCCTGATCTACCGCGCCGTGCCCGAGTTCTATCTGCGCTGCATCGCGTGGACGCTGACCCACAGCATCTACCGCGTAGCCCCCAGCGGCCTCGCCAATGTGCCGGCCAGCGGCCCGGCGCTCGCCGTGTGCAACCACGTGAGCTTCGCCGATGCGGTGATCCTGATGGGCGTGCTGCCGCGCCAGCCGCGCTTCGTGATCGATCACCAGATCAACCGCACACCCTTCGTGCGCTGGCTGTTCCGCGCCAGCCGCTGCATTCCGGTGGCCAGCGCGCAGGAGGACCGCGAATCGGTGCAGCGCGCCTATGAAGAAATTGCCCGCGCGCTGGACGCCGGCGAGCTGATCTTCATCTTCCCCGAAGGCACGATCACCCGCGACGGCGAGATCGGCCCCTTCAAGGGCGGCCTCAACAAGATCCTGCGCCGCAACCCGGTGCCGGTGATTCCGATGGCCCTGCGCGGGCTGTGGGGCGGCTATTTCTCGCGCGCCTACGGCAGTGCGATGAGCAAGCTCTTCCCGCGCGGCTTGCGCAATCGCGTCGAGCTGGTAGTGGGCGAGGTGCTGGCGCCGGAAGGGCTCAAGCCGGTCGAGCTGCGCGAGCGCATCCTTGAGCTGCGCGGCGACTGGAGATGAAGGCCCCCTTGCTGCTGGGCGTGGACTTCACCTCCGCGCCCAGCCGCCGCAAGCCGATCACCGTGGCCCGTGGCGAGCTGAGGGCAAACGGTTTGCAACTCGCCGGCATCGAATCCTGCGCGGACTGGGCCAGCTTTGAAGCGGTGCTGGCCCGCCCCGGCCCCTGGCTCGGCGGCTTCGATTTCCCCTTCGGTCTGCCGCGCGCGCTGGTCGAGCAACTCGGCTGGCCGCAGGACTGGGCCGGGCTGATCCAGCACATTCACACGCTCGGCAAGCCGGCCTTCAAGGCTGCGCTCGATGCAGTGCGTGAGGGCCGGCCGATGGGCAGCCGCTACCTGCACCGCGCCTGTGACGGGCCAGCCCGCTCGCACAGCCCGATGAAGCTGGTCAATCCGCCGGTCGGCCTGATGTTCTTCGAGGGCGCGCCACGCCTGCTCTCCGCCGGCCTGAGTCTTCCCGGCCTGCACGCCGGCGACCCGCAGCGCCTCGCCCTGGAAGCCTATCCGGCCCTGCTGGCGCGCCGCTTTACGCAGGCCTCCTACAAGAGTGACGAGCGTGCGAAGCAGACACTGGAGCGCCGTGCCGAGCGCGAAAAGATCATCGCCGGCCTGTGCGCGGGTGCGGCTGGGCCGGTGCTGGACCTGCCCTCCGCGCTGGCCGCGCAACTGCTCGATGACGCCAGCGGCGACAGCCTCGACGCCGTACTGGCCCTGCTGCAGGCCGCCCACGCCTGGCTGCTGCGCGACGAAGGTTTCGGGCTGCCGGCGGGAGTCGATCCGCTTGAGGGCTGGATCGTCGGCTGCCCGCGCTAAACTGGGTCCTTTGTCCGCAATTTCCGCTTCATGCACGCCAGCGCTCCTGCCCGCCACTTCAGCCGTGATGACATCCTGCGCACCCTGGGTGCGGACGCACTCGCCAAGGGCGAGGCCTACATCGCCGCAGTGAGCCAGCTGCATGTGAGTGATTTCGAGGTCAGCGCGCTGGTGCAGGGCACCGAGCGGCGGCCTTACACGGTGCGTGTCGTGTTCCATCCGGCCAAGCGTGGCACCCAGCTCAACGCCTCCTGCACCTGCCCGGTCGGCAACGCCTGCAAGCACTGCGCCGCCACCCTGCTGGCCGCCATCGATCAGCGCGGCGAGAAGAAGGCCCTGCCGGACCCGGCCGTACTGGCTTGGCTGCGCGATTTCCGCGAAGAAGTGGAAGCGCCCGCCAAGCGCGAGGCCACGCGCAGCCGCGAGCAGCTCTTCTACCTGCTTGAAGCCTCGCCGGACGGGCGCCTGCTCACGGTGCGCCTGTACAAGATCCGCCCGGCGCTGAATGGCGGCCTGCCGGAGCGCCCGGCCGAGTGGGGCAACATCGAGCGTGCCCTGATCCAGCCGCCGGCCTTTGTGGACGACAATGACATTGCCATTCTGCGGGCACTGTGGCTGACGCGCGACCGCGAAGGCTACTACCTGCGCCTGCGCCTCGATGGCTGCAAGGTCGAAGAAGTGTTGCCGCGTCTGCTCGCGACCGGCCGCTGCCATTTCAGCAGCCTGCAGCTCGCCGCGCTGCAGCCAGGCCCGGCGCGCACGGCGCGGCTGGGCTGGCAGATGCGCGAGGATGGCTGCCTGCATCCGGCGATCGAAGGGCTCGCCGGCCTGCGCCTGCTGCCTACCGAGCCGCCCTGGTATGTGGACGAAGCCGGGCACAGCGCGGGTCCGCTGGAACTGGGCCTACCACCGCGGCAGGCCAGCCGCCTGCTCGGCGCCCCACCCCTGCGCCCGGTGGATGCAGCCGTGGTGGCACGCGAGCTGGCCGAATTCGCGCCGGATTTGCCGCGCCCGCAGGGCCGCGCCACGGCCTTGCGCGAAGTGCGCGTGGCACCGCAGCCACGCCTGCGCCTCTACAGCCGCATGGTCGACACCGCCAAGCGCTGGCGCCAGTACCCGCCGCTGTTCCGCGACTGGCTGGATTTCGCCCAGCCCGCTTTCGACTACGCCGGCATCGAGGTGGCGCTGGACGACACGCGCGAGTTCCGCGTGCTGGGCAGTGAAACCGTGCGCCTCGTGCGCGATACCGCCGCCGAGCTGCGCGCGCTGGAGTTGTTGGCGCGCCTCGGTTTCGAGGCGCTCCCGCGGGGCCTGTTCCAGTACTGGTCCCAGCCCACCGAAAAGAACCTCTTCGCACTCGCCGCCGCAGAGGACTGGCAGCACTGGATGAGCCGGCTCGCACCGGCCTTGCGCGCCGCCGGCTGGGCACTGGAGCTGACCGCAGATTTCCGCCACCACATCGTCGAGATCGACGACTTCTTCAGCGACATCGAACCCGGCGAAAACGGCTGGCTGGAAGTGAGTCTGGGCTTCGAGCTGGAAGGGCGGCGCGTCGAGCTGGCGCCCTTGCTGGCGGGCCTGCTGGAGCATCCGGCGGTGAGCCGTGCCGGCGGGCTGGACAAGCTCGCGGACGACGCCCGCCTGCAACTCACGCTGGATGAAGGCCAGCGCGTGAGCCTGCCGGTGGCGCGCATCCGCCCGGTGCTGCGGGCCTTCCTCGATCTCTTCGACGGCAGCGCCCGGCTGCGCCTCTCACCACTGGACGCCGCCCGGCTCAGCGAGGTTCCGCCGCCCCGCTCGCAGGACGGCCTGCGGGCGCTGCAGGTCGCCCGCCAGCGTCTGCACGAACTGGCCCGTCCCGCACCGGTGGCCCAGCCCCCCGGCATGGGCCTGCAGCTGCGCCCCTATCAGCTTGAGGGTCTGGCCTGGCTGCAGCAGCTGCGCGCGCTCGATCTGGCCGGCATCCTCGCCGACGACATGGGCCTCGGTAAGACCGCCCAGACCCTCGCCCACCTGCTCACCGAGAAGCAGGCTGGCCGTCTGGAACGCCCGGCGCTAGTGGTGCTGCCGACCTCGCTGGTCTTCAACTGGCAGCGCGAAGCTGCGCATATCGCGCCGGCCTTGCGCGTGCTGGCTCTGCACGGCCCGCAGCGCGATTTCGCGGCGATTGGCCAGCATGATGTGGTGCTCACCACCTATCCGCTGGTGTGGCGCGACGCCGAGCAGCTCAAGGCGCACAGCTACCACCTGCTGATTCTCGATGAGGCGCAGACCGTGAAGAACGCCGCCAGCAAGGCCGCCGCCACGGTGCGCGAGCTCGATGCGCGGCACCGCCTGTGCCTCACCGGCACGCCGATGGAGAACCACCTCGGCGAGCTGTGGAGCCAGTTCGATTTCCTGCTGCCGGGCTTTCTCGGTGACAACCGCGATTTCACCCGGCGCTGGCGTACCCCGATTGAAAAGAATGGCGACAGCCTGCGCCGCGAGCTGCTCTCACGCCGCGTAAAGCCCTTCATCCTGAGGCGTCGCAAGGAAGACGTGGCCAGCGAATTGCCGCCCAAGAACATCGTGCTGCGCACGGTGGAGCTGGCCGGCAGCCAGCGCGATCTCTACGAAACCGTGCGCGCGGCGATGGACGAGAAGGTGCGCGCCGTGGTCGCCGACAAGGGTTTCAAGCGCAGCCAGATCGTGATTCTCGATGCGCTGCTCAAGCTGCGTCAGGTGTGCTGCGATGCGCGCCTGCTGGACATGCCCAGCGCCACGCGAGTTAAGGAGCGCGCCAAGCTCGATCTCTTGATGGAGATGCTGCCCGAGCTGATCGAGGAAGGCCGCCGCGTGCTGCTGTTCTCGCAATTCACCAGCATGCTGAGCCTGATCGAAGCCGAGCTGAAGCAGGCCGCCATCGGCTACGTGAAGCTCACCGGCCAGACGCGCAAACGCCAGGAAGCCGTGGAAGCCTTCCAGAGCGGGCAGGTGCCGCTGTTCCTGATCAGCCTGAAGGCCGGCGGCGTGGGGCTCAACCTCACTGCCGCAGATACCGTGATCCACTTCGACCCGTGGTGGAACCCGGCGGCCGAGGATCAGGCCACCGACCGCGCGCATCGCATCGGCCAGAGCAAGTCCGTCTTCGTCTACAAGCTGATCGCCGCCGGCAGCATTGAGGAGCGCATCGTCGCCCTGCAAGAGAAGAAATCCGCGCTGGCCGCTGCGGTGCTCAGTGGCGATGCGGAGGGCGAGCTGAAGTTTAGCGAAGCCGACATCGCCGAGCTCTTTGCACCCTTGCCGGAATGAATAAAGCCCGGCGCGAGGCCGGGCTTTGGATTTCGTAGGTGCGGCTTCAGCCGCACGCGGGACGTGGTGGCGGACTGAAGTCCGCCCTACAGCGGCCCTGCTACTTTAGCGCATCGCACGCAGGCGACGAATGCGCTCTTCGGTAGGCGGGTGGGTCGAGAAGAGCCCGGCCAAGCCACCGCCCGAAAGCGGGTTCATGATCATCATCTGCGCCGTGGCCGGATGCTCGTCCGCCACCGGCATCGGAATGCCGCGCGCGTAGTAGTCGATCTTCTGCAGCGCGTCGGCCAGCGCATCCGGGTCACCGCAGAACTGAGCACCGCCCGCATCGGCTTCGTATTCACGCGCCCGAGAAATCGCCATCTGGATCAGGCTGGCGGCCAGCGGAGCAAGCAAGGCGACGGCGATGCTGGCAATCGGATTGGCCGGGCGGCCATTCTCATCGCGCCCGCCGAAGAACATCGCGAAATTGGCGAGCGCCGAGATCGCGCCGGCCATGGTGGCCGAGATCGTCGAGATCAGGATGTCGCGGTGTTTCACATGGGCCAGCTCGTGCGCCATCACGCCACGCAGTTCGCGCTCGGTGAGCATCTGCAGGATGCCGGTGGTGGCCGCCACGGCAGCGTTTTCCGGATTACGGCCGGTGGCGAAGGCGTTGGGCTGGTGCTCATCAATGATGTACACCTTGGGCATCGGCAACTGGGCGCGCTGAGCGAGCTGCCTGACCATGTTGTAGAGGTAGGGCGAGCTGGCCTCGTCGACTTCCTGCGCGTTGTACATGCGCAGCACCATCTTGTCCGAGAACCAGTAGGAGAACACGTTCATCGCGCCGCCGAAGAGTAGCGCCAGGATCATGCCCTGCTTGCCGCCGATCATCGCGCCGACCACGCCGAACAAGGCCACGATGCCCGCCATCAGGATCGAAGTCTTGAGCCAGTTGAACATTGTCTTAACCTGCCTTCCAGAGATAAACCGTGCTCATGCACGCGAAGCTTAGATGGGGGTCAGGAAAAAAGATTCAATCCTGGTTCAGGCGGGCAGATCGAAGCGGGCACCGGCTGTCAGCGCAAAACCGCGCAGAAAATCCCCGGCCGGCAGGCGTTTGCTGCCCGGCTTCTGCAGCACGGTCAGGCGCAAGGCGCCTTCGCTACAGGCCACCACAACACCGTTTGCATCTGCGCTCAGCACCGTGCCGGGTTCGCCAGAACCCGGCATTGCTTCACCTGCCCACAGCTTGAGCGGCGTGCCGGCGATGTTCGCCGCGCCACCGGGAAAGGGGTCGAATGCGCGCAGCTTGCGCGCCAGCACAGCGGCGGGCTGGCGGAAATCGAGCTGGCTCTCGGCCTTGTCGATCTTGTGGGCGTAGGTGACGCCGTCTTCAGGCTGGACCGTTGCCGGCAAGGGACCATTTTCGAGCGCCCGCAGCGCCGCGACGATCATCTCGCCGCCCAGTGCAGCAAGCTTGTCGTGCAGGCTGGCGGTGGTGTCGGCGGACAGGATTGGTAGCGATTGCTTCAACAGCATCGGGCCGGTGTCCAGCCCGGCTTCCATCTGCATGATGGTGATGCCGGTCTCGGCGTCGCCCGCTTCGATGGCGCGGTGAATCGGTGCTGCACCACGCCAGCGCGGCAGCAGTGAGCCGTGGATGTTCAGGCAGCCCAGGCGCGGCAGATCCAGCACCATTTGCGGCAGGATCAGGCCGTAGGCGGCCACGACCAGCACGTCGGCGCCACAGGCAGCGAGCGCAGCCTGCTGCTCGGGCGTGCGCAGCTTTTCGGGCTGGTCGAGCGGAATGCCGTGTTTCAGCGCGACCGATTTGACCGCCGAGGGTTGCAGCTGCATGCCGCGCCCGGCCGGGCGATCCGGCTGGGTCAGCACCAGCGGCACTTCAAAACCTGCGGCAAGGATGGCGCGCAAGGCGACGGCGGCAAATTCCGGGGTTCCGGCGAAGGCGATTTTCATTTTCTGGGTTGCGAAGACTGAGGATTGAGGACCGGGCAAACATGCACCGACAGTGTCGGTAGGAAGTGCTCACCGAGCGCTCAGCACGCGTATGGCTCAGTCCTGTGCATCAAGCCGTAATGCGTGCCTTCTTGGCAAGTTTGGTCTTGATGCGGTTCTGCTTGAGAGGCGAGAGATATTCGACGAAAACCTTGCCTTCGAGGTGATCCATCTCGTGCTGCACACATACGGCGAGCAAGCCATCGGCCTCGAACTCGATCCGCTCGCCCTTCTCGTTCAGGGCACGTACCGTCACATGCTCGGACCGAGTCACCGTGTCATAGATGCCTGGCACCGACAAACAACCTTCTTCGCAGGTCTGCTCGCCATCGCGCGCAATGATTTCCGGGTTGATCAGGGCCAGCAGGCCACTTCTGTCTTCAGAGACATCAATGACGATGACGCGTTCATGCACATCAACCTGGGTGGCGGCCAGGCCAATGCCCGGTGCCTCGTACATGGTCTCAGCCATGTCACGCACCAGCTTGCGGATACGCTCGTCCACAACAGCCACCGGTTTGGCCTTGGTATGCAGTTTGGGATCGGGATAGCGGAGGATGGGCAGCAGCGCCATTTGTCTGAAAAACCCTTGCTGGATGAGTGAGCTACATGCAGAATCTAACGCAAAACTTGAATATCTGCAGCGTCTGGTCAAGTAATGAATAGGCCGGCTGCAAAGCAGCCTGCACGCCTAACAAGGCGAGGAGTTTAGCGTTTCCGGAACGACTCCGCGCCGCGACCAACCATTTACGGGGTTCGCAATGCTCAGAAAATCGCTTCTCGCACTGATCGTGGCCATGGCCACCGCTTACGCCGGTGCCGCCGACAATTCGCCGATCGCCGATAGTGCGCCAGACAGCTATACGGTCAAACAGGGTGACACCCTGTGGGGTATCTCCGGCATGTTCCTCAAGCAGCCTTGGCGCTGGCCGGAAGTCTGGAAGATGAACCAGGAGCAGATCCGCAATCCGCACCTGATCTATCCGGGTCAGGTGGTAGTGCTGGATCGTGCCAACGGCACTCTCTCGATCGGCAAGTCAGTCGATGGTCAGGTGACCGGGGGGGACCGCCTGTCACCTCAGGTGTATTCCAAAGACGCTCTTTCCCCGATCGCCAGCATCCCGCTGGAAGCCATCCGTGCCTTCCTCGTCGAACCGCTGGTCGACGAGTATGGTGACAATCCCGCGCTGCCAACCATCGTCGCCAACCAGGAAAGCCGTGTGATTGTCGGCGCACGTGGTGACACCACTTACGCCCGCAACCTCACGCCCGGCATCGACGCATGGGACATTTATCGCCGCGCCCAGCCGATCAAGGATCCGTACTCGGGTGCCGTGCTGGGCCATGAAGCCAAACTGGTTGCCAAGGCCCGCGTGGTGCAGCCCGAAGCCAACGGCAAGGTCGCCGAACTGGCACTGACCGACTCGGTCAGTGAAGTGATTGCTGGCAATCGCCTGGAGCCCTCATCCAAGACGAGCTTGATGGCAGCACCGCCGCACCCGCCAGCAGCCTCTCTGCAGACTTCCGTAGCCTCCATTTACGATGGCGTAAGCGACGCAGGCCGTGGTTCGGTCATCGCTATCGCCGCCGGCCGTGATCAAGGCATGGAACCTGGCCATCTGGTTGCACTGACGCGGGTGAACGGCACGGTCACCTATCTGGAAAGCCTGCGCAGCTCGCAGAAGGTCAATCTGCCGGACTCCCGCATCGGCCTGGCCTATGTGTTCCGCACCTTCAATCGGCTTTCCTACGCCCTGGTAATGGACGCCACCGGCCCGGTCAAGGTCGGCGACAAGGTCAGCGCGCCTTGACGCATTGAGCGCCAGCGACCTGCGCTACTGGCTGCGCCTGTGCCTGATTCCGGGCATCGGCCCGGAACGGCAGCGAGAGCTGCTGGCTACCTTCGGACTGCCCGAGCGGATCTTTGCCGCCGGGCAGTTTTCTTTGGCGCAGGTGATCGGTGAGAAGCTTGCCACCGCCCTCCGTACCCACGACAACAGCGCCCTGGTCGAAACCGCACTGGTCTGGGCTAATGAGCCTGGCAATGCCATCCTGACTCTTGGCGACGCCACCTATCCCCAGGCGCTGCTGCAGATCGCCGACCCTCCCAGCCTTCTCTACGCCAAGGGACGCGTCGAATTGCTGCAGCAGCCAGCCATCGCCATGGTTGGCGCACGTGCTGCCACACCGCAGGGTGAAGCCAATGCTGAGGCCTTCGCGGAAGCCTTTGCGGCCGCCAACCTTACCGTGATTAGCGGCCTTGCGCTGGGGGTCGATGCGGCAGCCCATCGCGGCGCGCTGAAAGCCGCCGGCAGCACCATCGCGGTGATCGGCACCGGAGCCGACCGGATCTACCCGGCACGCAATGCCGCGCTTGCCCGGCGCATTGCCGAGAATGGCCTGGTGATTTCGGAATTCCCGCTCGGCACGCCACCGACACCCTACAACTTCCCTCGCCGCAACCGCATCATTTCTGGCCTCGCGCGCGGTGTGCTGGTGGTGGAAGCGGCGGTGGATTCCGGTTCGCTGATCACCGCCCGCACGGCGATCGAACAGGGGCGTGATGTGTTTGCGATTCCCGGCTCGATCCATTCACCGCAGGCGCGTGGCTGCCATCGCCTGATCAAGCAGGGCGCCAAGCTGGTCGAAAGCGCCCAGGATGTGCTCGAAGAGCTCGACTGGGCCCACAACGCCCACATCGCCCCGGTGGTATCCCAGGCAAGCGCTGACGCGGAGGAGCTCGGCTTGCTCGGTCAGATGGGCTTTGATCCGGTCGATCCGGACACACTAGGCACTCGGGCGGGCTTGACGCCGGATGCGCTCTTCGCCATCCTGACCACACTGGAACTCGACGGACGCATTGCGCGCTTGGCCGGGGGCCGGTTCCAAAGAATCACCTAGTGCCGCGCCGTTTGGCGGCACACAAGCAGGAGCTGCCATGATCGACATTCTGGTTTATCTGTTCGAGACTTATGGCTACGCGGATGCCTGCCCGGAAGAGCCGGAGCAACTGACCCGCAAACTCACTGCCGTCGGTTTTGAAGAAGGCGACATCGCCGAAGCGGTCGAATGGCTCAGCGGCCTGCGCCTGGTCGCCAGTCAGGCGGCCCCCAAACCGGCCAGCGGTTCGATGCGCATCTTCACCGAAGCGGAAAGCGCCCGCCTGGACGTTGCCAGCCGCGGCTTCATGAGCTTCCTTGAAAGTGCCGGCGTGCTCGATATGCGCAGGCGCGAAATGGCCATTGAACGAGCCATGGCGCTGCCTGAGGCAGAGATCGGCCTGTCCCAGTTCAAGGTCATCGTGCTGATGGTGCTGTGGCAGGAGCGTGCCAGTGTCGACGCCCTGATTCTCGATGAGCTGCTCACCGACGAAGTCGAAACCGTCGAGGATGAGTGGCAAACCACGGTAGCCGTGCACTGAAAGCCAAGAGCCGGCTTTCAGCGGGAAAACTTGCGCCGCCGGGCGCAGCACTTCTATCATCCAGAGCAGTTTCAACAACCGCGGCTTTACAGCCGCGTTTTTTTGCCTGTCCAGGCCACCATGACCAAACAACTCATCATCGCCGAAAAACCCTCTGTTGCTCAGGATATTGCCCGGGCGCTGGGCGGCTTTACCCGCCAGGGCGACTATTTCGAGAGCGATGACTACGTATTGTCCTCAGCCGTCGGCCACCTGCTTGAGCTGGCTGTGCCGGAGGAATTCGAGGTCAAGCGCGGTAAGTGGAGCTTCACCCACCTGCCGATGATCCCGCCACACTTCGCACTGAACCCGATCGAGAAGAGTGCTGAACGCCTGCGCCTCCTGACCAAGCTGATCAAGCGCAAGGACGTGAGCGGCCTGATCAACGCCTGTGACGCGGGGCGCGAAGGTGAGCTGATCTTTACTTATGTAGCCCAGCACGCCGGCACCGCGAAGCCGGTACAGCGCCTGTGGCTGCAAAGCATGACCGCACAGGCTATTCGCGACGGCTTCCAGCGTCTGCGCACGGCCAACGAGATGAGTGGCTTGCGCGAAGCGGCAATGTGCCGCGCCGAGAGTGACTGGCTGATCGGCATCAATGGCACCCGCGCCATGACCGCCTTCAACTCCAAGAGCGGCGGCTTCCATCTGACCACCGTGGGCCGGGTACAGACGCCGACGCTGGCCATCGTAGTCGAACGCGAAGAACGCATCCGCGCCTTCAAGTCGCGCGATTACTGGGAAGTCGAAGCCACGTTCGGCGTCTCCGCTGGCGAATATGCCGGCCGCTGGTTCGACGAAAACTTCAAGAAGCCGGAGGATGACGAGCACGCCACCGCGCCGCGCATCTGGGACAAGGCCAAGGCCGACGCCATCCGCACCAAATGCGCCGGCAAGCCGGGCAAGGTTGAGGAGGAGTCCAAGCCTTCGACTCAGCTCTCGCCTCTACTCTTCGACCTGACCTCCTTGCAGCGCGAGGCCAACGGCCGTTTCGGCTTCTCAGCCCGCACCACCCTGCAGCTGGCCCAGGCCCTGTACGAAAAGCACAAGGTGCTGACCTATCCGCGGACCGATTCGCGCGCCCTGCCTGAAGACTACGTGGCGACCGTACCAGGCATTCTCGGTGCGCTGCCGGACGAGTACATCGGTTTTGCCACCCAAATCATCAAGCGTGGCTGGGTCAAGCCGAACAAGCGCATATTCAACAATGCCAAGATCTCGGACCACTTTGCCATCGTGCCGACCGGTACCGCGCCGAAGAGCCTGAGCGAAGCCGAGTACAAGATCTACGACCTGGTCACCAAGCGTTTCCTCGCCGTATTCTTCCCGGCCGCTGAATACCAGATCACCACCCGCATCACCCGCGTCGAGAACGAGGCCTTCAAGACCGAGGGCAAGGTTCTCGTGAACGCTGGCTGGCTGGCCATCTATGGCAAGGAAGCCGCGATCGAGGGCGAAGAGGCAACCGGCTCGCTGGTGCCGGTACAGGCTGGCGAAGGCTCGACAACCGAAGAAATTCACGTCAAGGCCAGCGTCACCAAGCCGCCCGCACGCTACAACGAAGCCACCCTGCTCTCCGCCATGGAAGGCGCAGGCAAACTGGTCGACGATGAAGAGTTGCGCGCTGCGATGGGCGGCCGTGGCCTCGGTACGCCGGCCACCCGCGCCCAGATCATCGAGAACCTGATCGCCGAAACCTACATGCTGCGTGAAGGCCGCGAGCTGATCCCGACCGCCAAGGCCTTCTCCCTGATCACCCTGCTCAAGGGTCTGGGGATCACCGAGCTGTCTTCCGCCGAGCTGACCGGCGAGTGGGAATACAAGCTGGCGCAGATGGAGAAGGGCCTGCTCACGCGTGCCGAATTCATGGGCCACATCGAGGCCATGACGCGCGAGATCGTGGAACGCGCCAAGACCTACGATTCAGACACCATCCCCGGCGACTTCGGCATTCTCGAAGCCCCTTGCCCCAAATGCGGCGGCCTGATCCGCGAGAACTACAAGAAATTCCAGTGCTCAGATTGCGACTACTCGCTGTGGAAGATCGTCGCCGGTCGCCAGTTCGAACCGCACGAGATCGAAACCTTGCTCACCACCGGCCGCGTCGGCCCGCTGCTGGGCTTCCGCAACAAGATGGGGCGTGCCTTCAACGCCGAAATTCGCCTCAATGACGACAAACTGCCCGAGTTCGACTTCGGTCAGCCACGTGACGGTGAAGCCGCCGAAGCGCCGGACTTCTCGGCCCAGACCAGCCTCGGCAGCTGCCCCAAGTGTGCCAGTGGCGTGTATGAACACGGCACCACCTATGTCTGCGAGAAGGCTGTTGGCCCCGAAAAGAGCTGCGACTTCCGCTCCGGCAAGGTGATCCTGCAGCAGCCGATCGAAATCGAGCAGATGCAGAAACTGCTCACCACCGGCAAGACGGATCTGCTGCGCCTGTTCGTATCTTCACGTACGCATCGCAAGTTCTCGGCCATGCTGGTGTGGGATGCCAAGGCCGGCAAGGTCGGCTTCGAATTCGAGCCACGTGCCCCCAAGGCTCCCAAGGCGGGTGCAGCCAAGGCCGTCGCGGTGACCGAGGGCGAAGAGGCAACGGCAGCGGCCCCCGCAGCCAAGGCCAAGGTCGCCAAGAAACCGGCAGCGACCAAGACAACCCGCACCCGCAAGGCTGCCAGCTGAACCGGCGCCTGCAGCGTCCGGCCCAAGGCCTGCGCAAGCAGGCCTTTTTCATTCCGGCACGGAACTCCTGCCACGAGGCACACTCACACCAGCTTCAACTCTCCCGAACGATCCATGTCCAGCCCGCTGTATCGCAACATCCTGCCCCTGCTGTGCCTGCTGGCCAGCACCGGAGCCCTCGCCCAGGCCCCTGAAGAAACCGAGTCGCCCCCCCCCGCGCCACCACCACCCCTGCCATCGCAAGTAAAGGATCCGCTCTTCAACAACCTTGCCCGGGCGCCGGAAATCGATGCGCCTTCGGACAAGTGGAACGGCTCCTTCGGCCTCGGCATCACCCTGCAGCAAGGCTCCACGAACTCCAGCCAGGGTTCGATGACCCTCGATGCGGTGCGGACAACCGCCAACCGCCGCCTGCTCGCCAACGTGATCGCGGTACGCGGCACCGAGAACGGTGAACGCGATACCGACAACATCAACGCTGATTTCCGCAGCGAACGCAGCTTCGGTCAGGACATGTTCGGCTACCTGGCGCTAGGTGCCGAACGCGATGGCGTGCAGGAGCTCCAGTCGCGCGGCAGCGCGGGCGGTGGCCTAGGCTCGCATCTCTTTGCCTCGGACACCCTGAGCTTCAACGCCTACACCGGTATTGCCTACAGTGAAGAGCGTTATCGTGGCGAGGAGGCCTCGCGCGGCATCGAAGGCCTGCTCGGCTCCGAGCTGCGCTACGACATTTCCGAGCACTCGCGCTTCACCCATCGCCTGGTGGTGTATCCGGACTCGGTCAGCGGCGGCACCCGTTTCGCCATGCAGGGCGCCCTGTCGACACGGATCAATTCGACACTGGGCCTGCAGGTCGCGATGCTGCAGAAATACCGCGAGAAGGTGCGCGGCGACGCAACCAATCTCGACACCATCGTGTTCACAGGGATCACCGCCGGCTTCTAAATGGCATCGCCGCCGCCAGGCCAGCCCCTATACTCGGGCAGATCCATTCCCGGACCCCGCCATGAAACGTTGCTTCAACCTGCAGGCCGGCACCATCCAGCAAGCCGAGGGCGATCCGGCCGCAGCGCCGATCCGTGTCTACGCCGCGCCGGATCGCGCCGAGCGCGAGGAGTTGCGCAGCACGCTCGGGCTCGATGATTACGATCTCGACGCCGCACTGGACCCGGAAGAGATCCCGCGTGTCGAGTTCGGTGCGCAAGGCGCCGCCAACATCATCTGGAAGCGCCCCAAGAACGTTTCGATCGGCGCCCAGTTGCGCTTCGACGTGGCCTCGGTGGGCATCTTCGTGCGCCCCGATGCGGTGGTGCTGGTCACCGCCGAAGGCGAGCCGGACTTCTCGGAGCGCGAATTCCGCGGCATCCACAGCCTCAGCGATTTCCTGCTCAAGCTGCTGCTGCACACGGTGCACCACTATCTGGGCCACCTGAAAGTCATCAAGCAGATCAACGCCGAGCTGGGCAGCAAGATCAGCGTGTCGATGGAGAACCGCTACTACCTGCAGATGCTGGCCCTCTCCGAGAGCCTGATCTACTACGTGGACGGCATCGAAGCCAACGCAGCGGTGCTGGCCAAGCTGCGCAGCGCCACCCATCGCCTTGAGCTGAATCCCGTGCAGACCGAGATGCTGCATGACACGGTGCTGGACATGCAGCAGTGCGCGCGCCAGGCGGCGATCTATTCGAGCGTGCTGTCCGGCCTGATGGATGCGCGTGGCGCGATCATCAACAACAACGTCAACACCCTGCTGAAGAACCTGACCCTGATCAGCGTGATCTTCCTGCCGCTGAATCTGGTCGCCAGCATCGGTGGCATGTCCGAGTTCAGCGTGTGGACCGCCGGCCTGGACTGGCGCCTGTCCTACGGCCTGCTGGTGATCGGCATGGCGCTGGCCGGCTGGCTGGGCCTTCGCCTCATCGTGCAGCTCGCCAGCGGACACGGCCTCGGCTGGAACTGGCTGCCTTGGCCACGCCGGCTGCGTCGATAGTCAGGCCTTGTGCTGCTGGCCCCAGCGCCGCGCCAGCACACTCACCATCACCAGCTGCAACAGGTGGAAGATCATGATCGGCGCGATGATCAGGCCCAGCGCCGGATTGCCGGCAAACATGATGCCGGCCATCGGCACCCCGGCCGCAAGCGATTTCTTGGAGCCGCAGAACTGGGCTGCGATACGGTCCTCACGCGAAAAACCGAGCCGGTCGCACAACAGCGCCAGAAGGCCCATTACGCCCCAGAACAGGACAACCGCGATGGCTGCGATCGCCAGCAGGGTCAGGATGCCTTGCTGCGCCCACACGCCTTCGTGCACCGAATCGGCAAAGGAGTTGGCCACGATGGCGACGATGGTGGCGCGGTCCAGCCAGCGCGTCACCGGCGCAGCCCGCTCCAGCTGGCGCAGCAGCAGGGGTCGCAGCAACTGGCCGAGCACGATGGGCACAACTACCATCAGCACGATCTTGCCGATTACCGGCCCGAGCGGCAGGCCGGCGCCCTGGGTCTTCAGATAGGCATTCACCCACAGCGGCGTGATGAACACCCCGATCAGGCTGGACAGGCTGGCATTGAAGATCGCACCGGGCACGTTGCCATGGGCGATGGAGGTCATCGTGACCGAAGACGACACGGTGGAGGGTAGGGCGCACAGGTAGAACAGACCCAGCGCCAGCGGCGCGGCAAACAACTTGCCGAGCATGGCATCCAGCAGCAGCCCCAACAGCGGAAAGAGGATGAAGGTAGCGCCCTGCACCACGCAGTGCAGGCGCCAGTTGAGCAAGCCTGCGCGCATCCGCGCTGGCGACAGGCCCAAACCGTAGAGCAGGAAAACGACGGCCACCCCCCAGCTGGCATACCAGTCCAGATGGAGCAGACCGCCGCTGCGGCCAAGCTCTGGCCACACAGCGGCAAACAATGCAGAAGCCAGCAGGGCAAGGATGAAGCCATCCAGGCCAAAACGTCGAAGCAACGCGAACATCGGGCAACGGGTGATTCAGGGAAACCCCGAGTTTAACGCGCCTAGCCGCCCTCTCAGAAACCCGCCTGAGCGCCAGCCCGGCCAGCGGGCCGGCGCTCACATGCTCAGAATTTGCGCGGATCGAAGCTGTCGTATTTAGCCAGCCCGAGCGCGGTGGCGATCTTTTCCCAGGAGGTGTACTTCAGATTGGTCTGGTGAGTCACATCGCTCAGATTGTCCAGGTCGTCGTTATAGCCGTCCTGGCTGATGAACACGCCATAGGGATAGCCCGGCAGCTGCAGCGCAATCACGTCCGCGCCATCACACTCCTGCACCCCATCGAGCTGCCCGGCCGCGCCCTTGCTGATGCGGAAGCCGCCCTTGAAGACCGGCGTCTTGCTGCCGTCGAGCGTGAGTACTACGAAGCTGTCGTCATACGGCGCATCAGCCAGGGTTGCACCGGTGCCATGCGCGCCGCCCTGGCTGGAGGCGATCAGATAGCCACCACCGTCCGGGCCGTAGTAGATGCTGAGGCCTTCCAGATCGCGCGAGATGCGGCTCTCCGGGTTGAAGAAGCTGTGTTTGACGCTGCTGGTCCCGTCCACATAGCTCGCCACACCGCTGCCTCGGGTCTCGTAGAAAGGCGCCGTGCTATCGAGTTTCTCGCCGGTCTTCAGATTGATGCGCCAGATCCCCACGTCTTCCTGGCCCGCGTAGAGGATGCCGTTGCGCTGATCCACCACCATGCCTTCAAACTGCGGACTCCAATCGCGCGAGGCATCAGTGTCGCTCGTTTCCAGCAGGCTCTGGCCCTTGTAGGTATAGGGGAAGCGCCAGTCACGTCCGCTCACGGCTGCCACGTTGACCGTACCGCCCACCTCGGCCACCAGCTCGAACTGCTGCACCCGCGCCTGCTTGCGCTGATTCACCAGCACATAGTGCTTGCCACTCGCGCTGTCGCTCCAGTGGGTCAGACCATACACCGTGTTCTGCTTGGAAACCTTGATCGACACATCCGCGCTGCTGTCCGCCTCGCTGCCAGTCGCGGGCACCAGTGGGAACAGGCGCAAAGGCGTGGCCGAAGTGATGTCGGTAAGCGGAGCGGCGCTGTCGCCATCAATCTTCCAGACCCGGATCAGATCCTGGCCACGATCGCTGGCCACCGCCAGATCGACCGTCGTGCCGTCGGCCAGCTTGAAGCCATAGACCACGTCGACATTGTTGAAGCGGCTCTTGCCGGCCGTGTCATGCACCAGGATGCTGGCAGCGATGCTCTGCACCGCCCGGCCTTGCAGGTCATAAACCCTCAGGCCGCCATCCTTGACTGCGGCCACCACCAGGCTCTTGCTGCGATCCGTGGGATGTACCCAGATTGCAGGATCATCGACATCACCGCTCGCGGCAGCCATGTTTTCGGTTTCCAGATCAAAGCTCAGCGCGGCCACGCTGTAACTGGATGCCGACGAAGCCCCCACACTGCTCGCCGCACTGGCGCTTGAGGCACTGCTGCTGACGCTGGCCGCGGAAGAAGCAAGGCTGCTGGTAGCGCTGGAAGAAGAGGAGGGCGTGGCTGACTCGCTGGAGCCGGCACCACCGCAAGCGGTCAGCAGACTGGCGAGCAGCAGGCAGGATCCTGCCGCAAGGGAATATTTCATGAACTTCGGGCCTCGTAGAAAGGCCCGCAGTCTGCTGCCGGCGGATTACCGCAGGATGACAATCGGATTACACGACAGGCTGTGGCTCCAGCTCGACGGTGATGTGCACCAGCTCTTCATGGATCGCCAGCTGGGCGCGGAAGTACTCCGCACTCACCGGCTCACTCGCCGTCAGGCTCAGGATCACCGCATAGCTGCCCTTGCCCACGCGCCACACATGCAGATCGCGAATCGTGGCCGGCACCGGGCTGGCAGCGATCACCTCGCGAATTTCCTCCACCACCGGCGCATCCATCTCCGCATCCAGCAGCACGCGGCCGGTCTGGGTCAGCAGGCCGATGGCCCATTTGCCGACCAGCAGCGCGCCGGCAATGCCCATCAGCGGATCGAGCCAGTCCGCACCCCACAACTTACCGGCGAACAGGGCGATGATGGCAGCGACCGAGGTGGCCGCATCGGCCAGCACATGCAGATAGGCCGCACGCAGGTTCAGGTCGTGGTGATGATGGTCGTGTGCGTGATCATGATGATGTTCGTGCTCATGATCGTGCCCGTGCCCGTGCGAATCGTGCAGCAGCCAGGCGCAGACGAGATTCACGCCCAGCCCGATGGCTGCGATCAGCATGGCTTCGTCATAGCGGATCGGCAGCGGGGAAAACAGGCGCTGGGCCGACTCCCATACCATCAGCAGCGCCACGCCGACCAGGCACAGGGCGCTGGTGTAGCCGCCCAACACCTCGAATTTCCAGGCGCCGAAAGAAAAACGCGCATCCGCCGCATAGCGCCGCGCCAGCGCATACGCCAGCAGCGACAGCCCCAGGGCCAGCGCATGCGAGCTCATGTGCCAGCCATCGGCCAGCAGCGCCATCGAGTTGAAATACCAGCCGCCGGCGATCTCGGCCACCATCATCACGGCGGTGAGGATTACCGCCCAGCGCGTCTTGCGCTCGGCGAGCGGATTGCCGGCATCGAACTGGCCCGCTTGCAGGCAGTGATGAGCGGAAGGGCGCGATTGCATGATTGTTTGTGCTCGGTGTATATACTCCCCCCCAGTATAAACCCGAGACCTGCCATGGCCCATACCATCCGTGATCGCAAACCCCTGCTGACCCGCGTACGCCGTATCCAGGGCCAGTTGCGCTCGCTGGAAACCACGCTCGATGCAGGTGGCGACTGTGCGGCCGTACTGCAGCAGATCGCGGCTGTGCGCGGTGCGGTAGCCGGACTGATGAACCAGGTGCTGGAAGGCCACATCCGCGAGCATCTGGGGGATCCGGAAGCCACGCCCGAAGAGCGCACGCAGGATGTCGAGCAGGTCGTTGCCGCCCTGCGCTCGTATCTCCGCTAAGCCCGGCCTGGCGCTGGCCGCCTTGCCACCGGGCAGCACGGCGTGCTTGACTTCGAGTGCACTCAAACTTCGAGAATGCCGCCATGGATACGCAACTCAGCATTCAGCAGCTCGCCGCGAGCACCGGTCTGAGCCCCCACACCCTGCGCTACTACGAGCGGATCGGCCTGATTCAGAACGTAGCGCGGGATGCCGGCGGGCGACGACGCTACACGGCAGCTGATCTGGACTGGCTGCGCTTCCTGATGCGCCTGCGTCAAACTGGCATGTCCATCACCGAAATGCTGCGCTACGCCGGATTACGACGAGAAGGCAGCAGCACGCAGGCCGAACGCTGCGCGATGATGGAAGCCCAGCTTGCTCACGTCCGCGAGGAAATCGCCCGCCTGCAGGCTCTGGCGGGTTTTCTGGCCGACAAGGTGGACGGGTATCACGACGCCCTGCGCATCTCCATGAATGCAGCAAACACGGAGATCAAACATGCTGAATCACGAAGAAACCCGCTTCCAGAACGGCCTCGCAAAACTCGCCGAAGTTGATGGTCAGGCCGGCGAGAAGGTGATCGCCGCACTTCAGGACATCGCGCCGGATTTCGCCCGCCTGCTGGTGTCCTTTGCCTTTGGCGACATCTACAGCCGCCCCGGCCTCGATCTGAAGTCTCGCGAGATAGGTGTAGTCGCTGCCCTGACGGCGCTCGGCAATGCAAAACCGCAACTCAAGGTGCATATCCACGCGGCACTCAATGTCGGCTGCAGCCGCGAGCAGATCATTGAGACCATCATGATGATGAGCGTCTACGCCGGCTTTCCGGCTGCGTTGAATGGCCTGTTCGCCGCCCAGGAAGTGTTTGCGGAAACGGAGCACGAAGCGCATTGCCGGCCAGCGCCTCCGCCGGCCCCCTGCAGCATGCCTGCCTGAAGCCCTCGCCGGCCAAGCACGGGGGGAACCAGCAGGCTCAATCGCCGCATGCTGTCAGAGACAGATTGCGCTGCGGTCCGGCCGGAACCGGCCCGCGCGGACAATCACCCGGCCTTGGCCAGCGCCTGCTCGAAGTCGGCAATGAGATCGTCGGCATCCTCGATACCGACCGAGATGCGCACCGTGCCGTCAGCAATCCCCATCTCGGCACGGCGCACCGGCCCCATCTCGGCGTAGATGGTGTGCGCCACCGGAATCACCAGCGTGCGGTTGTCGCCCAGATTGCTGGCCAGCACGGCCAGCTCCAGCGCATCGAGGAACTTGAAGCAATCCACTTCCGGCTTCAGCTCGATGGCCATCAGGCCACCGAAGTTGCGGAACAGTTCGCGGGCGCGCGCGTGCTGCGGATGACTCGCCAGGCTCGGATGGAAAACCCTGGCAATCGCCGGTTGCGCGGCAAACCAGGCAGCGAGCCGGGCAGCGTTGTCAGCCGCACGCTGCTGGCGCAGAGGCAGGGTTTCGGCGCCGATGGCGATGTGGTGCGCGGCTTCCGGCGCCAGCGTGGCGCCCATGTCACGCAGGCCCTTCTTTTTGATCTGGGTGAGGCCCCAGTTGCTGGCCGCGCCGGTCTTGTAGCCTTCGATCAGGTTGGGGAAGCGGCTCCAGTCGAACAGGCCGGTCTCAGTCACCGAACCGCCCAAAGCGTTGCCATGGCCGCAGATGTATTTCGACAGTGAATTGATCACCAGATGCGCACCCACTGCCTTGGGGCGGAAGTTCCATGGCGAAGTCATGGTGTTGTCGACCACGTAGAGCAGGCCGCGCGCCGCACAGAGCTGGCCGATGGCGGCCAGATCGGCGATCTGGGTACAGGGGTTGGCAATGGTTTCAACAAAAACTGCGCGGGTGTTCGGCTGCAGTGCGGCCTCAACATTCTGCGCATCGGTGGCATCGACGAAAGTGACCTCGATGCCAAAGTTCTTGAAGGTATTGAAGACACTGTTGGTGTTGCCGAACAGGAATGCGCTCGACACCAGATGATCTCCTGCCTTCAGCAGCGCCAGGAAGGTGGCGCTGATGGCCGCCATGCCGGTGGCGAAGCAACAGGTAGCGAGCCCGTCTTCCATCAGGCTGAGTTTCTTCTCCAACGCCACCACGGTCGGGTTGATCTGACGACCGTAAGTGAAGCCGGCCTGCTTGCCCTGGAACACGGCGGCAATATCGGCAGCGCTGGCATGCTCGAAAGTGATCGAGTTGTGCACCGGCTTGTGCAGTGAGCCATGCTCGATACCGCCGGCGCGATCACTGTGGAGGATGGCGGTGGTGAAACCCTTGGCCTTCATCTGGAAACCTCGTTCAACATGGCGAAACAACCGCCATTGTCCGTCAAGGCAGGGCTTCTATGCACGGAACCGATGCATCTATACGCCAGTTTCGACGCGATTGCGTCCGCCGGCCTTGCCGCGATACAGCGCTTCGTCGGCCCGGTTGATGGCGGCATGCCAGTTTTCCTGTGGGTCCAGAAGGCTCACACCGAGGGTCAGGGTGACCGGAATCGCCTGGCCCTCAAAGCTGATCACACACGCCTCAACGGCTGCACGCAGGCGCTCGGCAATCGCGGCAGCCCCTGCTCCCGTCGCATCCGGCAGCAGGATCAGGAACTCCTCGCCGCCCCAGCGAGCCACGCAGTCGTACTCGCGTACGGTCGCCTGGAGCAGCTTGGCCACCGTCTGCAGCACATGGTCCCCCGCTGCGTGACCGTGGCTGTCATTGATGCGCTTGAAATGATCGATGTCGCACAGGATCAGTGACAGCGGCTGGTGGGTGCGCTGGCTGCGGGCGATCTCGCGTTCGGCGAGTTCGGTGATGGCGCGGCGGTTGAAAAGGCCGGTGAGTGGATCGCTGCTGGCGATCCGGTGCAGCGCCTGCTCCGCCTCATGCACGGACAAGGCATGGGCATGGGCAATCCAGGCCAGGATGGCGCAGAAGCCGAGGATGTTGAAGTGGCGCAGGATGGCAGTCAGCCTGGGGGTCAGCGCGTAGAGCGGAGTCTCGCTCGCCAGCCAGGTGTCACAGAGCAGGAAGAAAGCAACGATCACCGCGCCCTGGAAGAGCTTGTGCGAGAGCGGCCGGCTCAGGCTGGAAAAACTCGGCAGCAGGGTGCCTACCAGGTACAGCTGGAAGCCAGCCCCGGGGCCCAGCAACAGCACCGCCAGCAAGGCCTGGGCGAAAATCACCAGCCATATCCACAGCACCAGCCGGTTAGGCCGGTAGCCAGGCGCATTGGTTGCCCGGAACACCCACAGGTAGTACAGGCTGCCGGCCAGGTAGCTGGCGGCGAGCGGCCAGATCTGCAGGATCGCAAACAGCAAGGCAAAACCGACATTCAAGACGATGCTGACCGGCCCCAGGCGCAAGCCGATGCGGCGCTGCTCCTCATGCAGGGTCTGCAACAGGCGGTCTTCATCGAGATCGGAGGCTGGCTGGCGGGCGGGCATGAAAACTTCCTTGAGGGCAGATCCCTCTTTCTAGCAGCTTCCGCTCGCCTCTCTACGCAGGACTTCACCGATGGTCAGCTTGCCGTCAGGCACCGTATGCCGGGCTGGGCATAGCGATCAGGTATGCTGCGGGGCTCCGCGCGGCCTGCCGATGCCGGCGGCCCCCTTGTCGAGGACCCGAACATGACAAAACTTTCCTTCTTCCCGTTGCTGCTGGCCGCCCTGTGCACGCTGGCCGGCTGCGCCACCGAATCCTCCCGCAGCCTGGCCGTAGCCAAGGTCGAAACCGCCAACCAGCCCTATGCCGGCGCACGCAGCCCGCTGTCGGTCGGCAAGTTCGACAACCGTTCGAGCTATCTGCGCGGCGTATTCTCCGACAACGTCGACCGCCTCGGCGGCCAGGCCAAGACCATCCTGATCACCCATCTGCAGCAGACTGGCCGCTTCGTCGTGCTGGACCGCGACAACATGCAGGAAATCGCCCAGGAAGCCGGTCTCAACAAGCAGGCGCAGAACCTCAAGGGGGCCAATTACGTGGTGACGGGCGACGTCAGCGAGTTCGGCCGCAAGGAAGTCGGCGATATGCAGCTCTTCGGCATCCTGGGCCGTGGCCGCGAGCAGGTGGCCTACGCCAAGGTGAATCTGAACGTGGTCAACGTGCTGACTTCCGAAGTGGTCTATTCGGTGCAGGGCGCCGGCGAGTACAGCCTGTCCAACCGCGAGGTGGTCGGCTTCGGCGGCACCGCCAGCTACGACTCGACCCTCAACGGCAAGGTGCTGGATCTGGCCATCCGCGAAGCGGTGAACAATCTCGTGCGCGGCGTCGAGAGCGGCGCCTGGCGCCCCGTCCAGTAAAGGCACCAGCTTCCGATGCGGATCAAGACCACACTCGGCGGCCTGCTACTGGCCGCCCTGCTGGCGGGTGGCTGCGCCACCCGCACGCCCACGCTCTACTACTGGGGTGACTATCAGCCGCAGCTGTATGCCTATCTGAAGAACGAGGGCAGCAGCCACCCCGAGCAGATCCTCGCCCTGCAGAAAATCATCGAAGAAGCCAAGGCTGCCAACAAATCCGTGCCCCCCGGCTTCTACGCCCACCTGGGGCTACTGCAGATCAACGAGGGCAAGCCGGAACTGGCGCGTCAGGCCTTCGAAACCGAGAAGACCCTGTTCCCGGAATCGGCCGCTTACATGGACTTCCTGCTCCGCAAACTGGCCGGAGGCAAAGCATGATCCGCATCCTGAAGCTCGTCCCGCTGCTGGCCTTGGCCGCGCTCGCCACCGGTTGCGCCACCTCGCCGCAAGCCTATGACTACACAGCCTTCCGGCGCGCCCAGCCGCGCTCCATTCTGGTTCTGCCACCAGTGAACAAGTCACCGGACATCAAGGCCAGCAACAGCGTGATGTCCTACGTCAGCTACCCGCTGGCCGAGTCCGGTTACTACGTCTATCCGGTCACCGTGGTGGATGAAACCTTCCGCCAGAACGGCCTGACTCAGCCCGACGAAATCCACGCCGTGGCGCCCGCTAAGCTGCACGAGATCTTTGGCGCGGATACCGTGATGTACATCGAGATCACCGACTACGGCACGCGCTACCAGATCTTCTCCAGCGACACGCGGGTCACCTGCAGCGGCCGTCTGGTGGATCTGCGCAGCGGCGACACGCTGTGGATCGGCTCAGCCACGGCCTCCACCAACGAGGATCAGGGCAACTCCGGGAATGGCGTGATCGGCATGCTGGTCAAGGCGGCGGTCGACCAGATCGTCAACACCCTCAGCGATCAGGGCCACCGCGTGGCCGGGGTCACCAGCCAGCGCCTGCTGGCCGCGCGCCCCAACGGCATCCTGTACGGCCCGCGCTCCCCGCGCTACGCACTCGACGCAGCGCCGAAGTAAGCTGATCCGCCGGCGGCCACCTCAGACGGTGGCCGGCGCATAGCCGCACAGGAAGACCTGCACCGCACGTGCCACCATCGGCGCAATGCTGGCCGGCTCGATCTCATCCTGCACGCCCAGCAGCAGGCGCTCCAGACTCTCAGCCTTGAGCAGGCCGAGGAAATGGTGGGCAGCAATCATCTTGTCTTCGCTGCGTAGCTTGCCCAGCGCCATCGCCTGCTGCATGAAGTCGGCCAGCATCTGCAAACCTTCGAGCGGGCCACGCTCGTAGAACAGACGTCCCACATTGCTCTTGCCAGCCTCCGCAAACAGATTGCGGTGCGCACAAACCATATCCGGCTGGCTGATCCGGCCCAGGAAGCGTTCACCGAAAACCTGCAGCGTGTTGCCCAGATCCGCAGCAGGATCGAGCAGGGCGAAGATTTCGCGCATGTGCGCCTCGGCAAACTGGCGCACCACGGCCACGAACAGCTCCTCCTTGGAGCTGAAGTAGCTGTAAAGCGTGGCCTTTGAGCCGCCTACCCGCGTCGCGATTTCGGACATCGAGGCGGCCTCGAAGCCGAACTCCCGGAAGACCTCGCTGGCGACTTCCACGATGTTCTGGCGACGTGCTTCGCACTTGATCCGCATGGCTGAAACCTTTTTTTAAACTCACCCGTACAGTTTTGCTTGACAAGGCGCCGCTGTCAATTAAAACTGTACCGTACAGTACAGTTAATAAGGAAGCCGTCGTGCCCTCCCTCCCCAATCCCCCTGCTGCAGCGCGGGTTTCATCCTCCCTCACCGTCCTGGCGCTGGCCAGCCTGCTGGGCCTCGCAGCCTGTGCCCAGATTCCGCAAACCGGCCCGCTCAGCGCACTCAAGCCTGCCTCGGACTGGTCCGCCGAGCAGAGCCTCGCCGCCCCCGCCCAACGCTGGCCGCAGGATCGCTGGTGGAATGACTATGCTGATGCCCAGCTTGATCGCCTGATCGAAGAAGCACTGGCCGGCGCCCCCAGCCTGCGCGCCGCTGCCGCCCGCCTGCAACGTGCTGAAGCCGGTGTGCAGACCCGTCAGGCCAGCGGCGGGCCGCAATTCACGGCCAATGCCTCGGCGTCCGAAGCCAAGCAGAGTTACAACTACCTCACGCCCAAGAGCATGTCGCCGCTGGGCTGGAACGACTATGGCCGGGTCAGTCTGGACTTCAGCTGGGAGCTGGATTTCTGGGGCAAGAACCGCAGCGCCGTGGCTGCCGCCACCTCCGAGCGCGAAGCCGCTGCCGCTGATGCCGCCCAGGCTGCGCTGCTGCTGTCGAGCTCGATTGCCAGTGGCTACGCCGAGCTGGCCCGCCTGCACGCCGCCCGCGACACCGCCGCCGCCGCGCTGGAAGTGCGCAGCAAGACCGCCCAGCTGTTCCAGGAACGCTATACCAACGGCCTCGAAACGCTCGGCAGCGTGCGTGGCGCCGAAGCACGCCAGGCCTCGGCTGAAGGCGATCTGCTGGCCGCCGACGAGAGCATCGCCCTGCAGCGCAATTACCTCGCCGAGCTGCTTGGCGCCGGCCCGGACCGTGGCCTCGCCATCGCCCGCCCGACGATCCGCCTCGACCACGCGCCGGGCCTGCCCGGCAAGCTCGCGCTGGAATTACTGGGCCGCCGCCCGGACGTGATCGCCGCCCGCCTGCGCGCCGAAGCCGCTGCCAAGCGTATCGATTCGGCCAAGGCCGAGTTCTACCCGAACGTGAATCTCTCCGCCTTCATCGGCGTGCAATCCCTGGGGCTGGACCAGCTCTTCAAGTCTGGTTCGGACATCGGTTCGGTCGGCCCGGCGATTTCCTTGCCAATCTTCGACAGCGGACGCCTGCAGGCGCAGTACAAGAGCCGCCGCGCCGACTACGAAGAAGCCGTGGCGAACTACGACAGCGCCGTGACCCAGGCGCTGCGTGAAGTGGCCGATGCCGCAGTGAGCCAGCGTGCCCTGGCACCGCGTCTGGAGCGTGGCGAAGCCGCCTTCGGCGCCGCCAGGCAGGCCTGGCAGATCGCCCGCAACCGCTATGACGGCGGCCTCTCGAACTACCTCGACGTGCTCAGCGCCGAAGACGCGATGCTCAGCAGCCTGCGTGGCCTGACCGATCTGCAGTCGCGCGCCTTCAGCCTCGACGTGGCCCTAGTGCGTGCCCTCGGCGGCGGCTACCAGCACAACTGAAACCGACCCTCTCCCCCGACCCGAATTCAAGGAAAACCATCATGTCCCAGACCTCCACCGCCAAGATCCACGCCGTCAGCGAAGAAGACCTCGCCATCGATGCCCGCAACGGCCAGCGCCGCAAGGCCCTGTTCACCGCACTCGGCGGCGTCGTAGCACTGGCTGCGGTCGGCTACAGCCTCTACTACGGTCTCTACGCCTCACACTTCGTCACCACCGATAACGCCTATGCCGCCGCCGAGATTGCCCAGGTGACCCCCGCCGTCGGCGGCACCGTGCGCGAAGTGAAGGTCAGCGATACCCAGGCCGTGAAGGCCGGCGATGTGCTGTTCGTGATCGACGACACCGATGCCCGCCTGGCGCTGGCCCAGGCCGAAGCCGAATATGGTCGTGCGGTACGCAAGGTGCGTGGTTTCCAAGCAACCGACGCCGGTCTCACGGCCCAGATTGCCGCACGGGCAGCCGACGAACAGCGCGCCGCTGCCCAGCTCGCTTCGGCCGAATCCGATTTCGAACGCGCCGGCATCGATCTGCGTCGCCGTGAAGCCCTGGCCGGCTCCGGCTCCGTCTCCGGCGAAGAGCTGAGCCGCGCTCGCAACAGTTTTGATGCAGCCCAGGCTGCGCTGGCGGCCGCCAAAGCCGGCGCCGCTCAAGCCCGCGCCAACCGCGCCGCCGCCGTCGGCTCGCGTGAAGCGAATTCGGTGCTGATCGACGACAGCACGCTCGAAAACAACCCCGAAGTGGCACTGGCACGCGCCCGCCGCGACCAGGCCCTGGTCGACCTGCAGCGCACCGTGGTGCGCGCGCCGGTGGATGGCGTGGTGGCACGTCGCACGGTGCAGGTGGGCCAGCGTGTGCAGGCCGGTGCCAATCTTCTCTCGGTGGTGCCGGTGGCGCACATGCACGTCGATGCGAACTACAAGGAAGTCCAGCTGCAGGACGTGCGCGTAGGCCAGAAGGTCGAGCTACGCGCTGACATCTACGGCGACAAGGTGACTTACCACGGCACCGTGGCCGGCTTCTCCGGCGGCACCGGCGCAGCCTTCGCCGCCATCCCGGCGCAGAACGCCAGCGGCAACTGGATCAAGGTGGTGCAGCGCCTGCCGGTGCGCATCGAGCTCGACCCAACCGATCTGGCCGCTCACCCCTTGCAGGTCGGCCTCTCCATGCATGCCACCATCGACACCCGCAGCAGCACCAACTGAGCACCGTCCCATGAATCAGGCTCTTCTCCCCAACGGCGAGCAGCCCCTGCGCGGGGGCATGCTGATCGTCGGCGCACTGGTGCTGGCACTGGCGAACTTTATCGCCGTGCTGGACATGACCATCGCCAACGTCTCGGTTGCCACCATCGCCGGCAGTCTCGGCGTCACCAGCAGCCAAGGCACCTGGGTGATCACCTCCTACGCGGTGGCCGAGGCCATCACCGTGCCGCTCACCGGCTGGCTGGCCGGGCGCTTCGGCGCGGTACGCGTGTTCGTGACCTCCATGGCCCTGTTCGGCCTCGCATCCCTGTTGTGCGGCTTCTCGAACTCACTGGGCATGCTGGTGGGCGCGCGCGTGCTGCAGGGGCTGGCCGGTGGCCCGCTCATGCCGCTGTCGCAAACCCTGCTACTGCGCATCTTCCCGAAGGACAAAGCCGCGGCAGCCACAGCCATCTGGGCCATGACCACCCTGGTCGCCCCGATTCTCGGCCCCATCGTGGGCGGGGTGATCTGCGACCAGAGCCACTGGTCCTGGATCTTCTACATCAACGTGCCGATTGCCCTGATCTGCGCCTGGTTCGGTTGGGGTCTGCTCAAGCGCTACGAGACTGGTCTGGAAAAGGCACCGATCGACAAAATTGGCCTCGCCCTGCTGATCATCTGGGTTGGCGCCCTGCAGATCATGCTCGACGAAGGCAAGAATCTGGACTGGTTTTCCTCGCCACTCATCGTAGGTCTCGCCATCGTGGCCGTGATCGGCTTCGCGGCCTTCCTGATCTGGGAGCTCAACGAGCGCCACCCGATCGTGGACCTGCGGGTGTTCCGCCATCGCGGCTATTCCTTCGGCGTACTCACGCTGGTGCTGGCCTTCGGCGCCTTCTTCGGCGCCAATGTGCTGACCCCGCTGTGGCTGCAGCAGCACATGGGTTACACCGCCACCTGGTCGGGCATGGCCACGGCCTGGAGCGGCGTGCTGGCGGTGCTGTGCGCGCCCTTCGCAGCGATGCTCTCGAGCAAGATCGACTCGCGTCCGCTGGTCTTCTTCGGCGTCTCCTGGCTCGGCGCGGTCACCCTGTGGCGCGCCTTCGGCACCACCGACATGACCTACTGGCAGGTCGCCCTGCCGCTGCTGGTGATGGGCATCGGCATGCCCTTCTTCTTCGTGCCGCTCACTGGCCAGATCCTGGGCAGCGTGGAAGAACGCGAGACCGCCTCAGCCGCCGGCCTGATGAACTTCCTGCGGACGCTCGCCGGGGCCTTTGCCACCTCGCTGACCACCGCCAGCTGGGAAGACCGCATCCAGTTCAACCGCGCCGACATGGTGGCCACGCTCGATCCGGTGAATCAGGCCGGCGTCGCCAGCCAGCTCGATCCACTCGGCTCAGCCGCCCATGCCTTGCAAGACCCGGGCACCCTCGGCTCGCTTGAACGCCTGGTCGAAGGCCAGAGCGTGATGCTCGCCACCAACCAACTGTTCATGCTGATCGCCGTGATCCTGTTCGTGGCGGCCTGCAGCATCTGGCTAGCCCCGCGCGCCACGCGCGCCGTGGATCCCTCGGCCTCGCACTGATGAATTGATGAATCTGAACTACGGAGGACAGCTCATGCATCCCGATAACGCACCCCGCTCCCTCGCCAGCCTGCCAGGCTGGCGCCTGCCGGTTTTCAGCCTGTCGCACCTGGCAGCCATGCTGCTGGGCTTGCTGGTTGTCGCTTACGTGGCTGGCTGGATGGTCGGTCAGGAACAGGAGCGCGATCTGCAGCGCGCCCGCCAACTCGCTTGCCAGGCCGACCAGCACTGCCTGCGCCCCTGACAGACAAGTCTCAGAAGCTGTTCACGATCTTACTGCGAGGCCGTGATCAGGGCTCATGCGCTGCTCGGAATCCTCATTTATCAACATAAACTCCGGTTCCTGTGCGTATCGATGCCCTGCTGACGGCCTCTCGCTACAGATCGTGCAGCGTCTCAGGCGCGCACCCGGATCGAGCGCGGTCGCGGCCTGCGGCTGAGCCTGGCGCCCTTGTTGTGATCGTCGCAGGTCAGCACGAATTCGCCGTGGATGCCGTCGGCCAAAACGAATTCGCGCAGCAGCCCGGCCGGAAAGCTCATGGTCTGGCCGTTGGCCAGATTCACCACCACCTGCAACACCTCGCCACGGTAATAGGCGAGGTATTGGGTGGGGCTGATGTCGAGGCGGAATTCGAAGCGCTTCATGCTCGACATTTTGCCAGCAGGTCTCGCTAGCTGCAGCACAGAACGTGTATGTGACTTGCCCAAGCAAACATGTCGAGTGGATACTTCCTTCTCCTCATGAGTGTCCGACCAAAGCATGATCCAGGTATCACGTCGTGTTCGCAGACAGCCGGAAGCCAGTGAACGTCCCAAAACCGACTTGCCCGGCGAATTGAGGGATTTTTGTGCCGAACACGCCTGGGTGCTGCTCGGTGAGCCGGGTGCGGGAAAATCGACAGCGCTCAAGAATGAAGCGGAGCAAACAGGTGGGCAATACCTGCGCATCGCCGAATTCATCGACCTTGATCCAGACCCCGCCTGGCAGGGCAAAACCCTGTTTCTTGATGGGCTGGATGAAGTCCGCGGCAGTGGCACAGGTGACAGCCTTTTGCGGCAGCTGCGCAATCGCCTCGGTCGTCTCGGCAAACCTCCTTTCCGTATTGCCTGCCGTGCGGCGGACTGGAACGGTGCAGCCGATAGAGATGACATCAAAGCCGCAACGCCGGATGGCAAGATCAGCGTCCTGAGCCTCGAGCCGCTCAGCGAAAACGACATTCTCACGATTCTCCAGCACAACCCCGAGGTCACCGATTCCACCGCATTCGTGGCAAGCGCAAAGGCACGTGGCGTGGCCGATCTGCTCACCAACCCGCAAACGCTTGAAATGCTGGCTAAAGCCATTCGTGGCGCTGATTGGCCGGGCTCGCGTGATGACACTTACCGCCTCGCCTGCGAGAAACTGGCGGAAGAGCACAACCCGAAACATCGCCGCGCAAAACGCGACAAGCCTGCCCTGGTCGATCAGGTTCTCGATGCCGCAGGCCAGCTTTGCGCCGTCATGTTATTGGCAGACCGCAATGGTGTCGCCACCGAGGCCGCGGGTGCCAGCGAACGTTTCCCGGTGCTCGAAGAGTTCTCACCACCCGATCCCACCAGCGCCCGCCAGGCCATCGGCAGCAAGCTTTTCCGACCGGATGACATCGAAGAGCGCCTGCAACCCGTCCATCGCAGCGTGGCGGAATACCTCGCCGCCCGCTGGCTGGGCAAGCAGATCGACGCCAAGGGCTTGCCTCTGCCGCGCCTGTTGACCCTGCTTCTGGGCACCGATGGCGGCGTAGTTGCCGGGCTGCGTGGGCTCTTCGCCTGGCTGGCTGTGCATTGCCTGAGCGTGCGTCAACGTCTCATCGAGGCTGACCCGCTTACCGTGGTGATCTATGGCGACGTGAAACCCATGAACCCTGCGAACAAGCGCGCGATCCTGCAAGGCTTGCGGCGGGAGGCCGAGAAATTTTCCGGGTTTCGCGGCCACCTCGGTGAAGCCCATCGCTTTGGCGCGCTGGCCGATCCGGCTTTGTTTGAAGACTTTCGCAAGATCCTGCAGGCACCCGAACGAGATGATGCCAGTCAGACGATGGTGGATTGCGTGTTGGATGTGCTGGACCGCAGCGATCTGACGGAGTTCGCGCCACTCGTACTCCGAATCGCGTGCGACGACTCTTTGCGACGCTGGCTCAGACGCAAAGCGCTTGATGTGTGGGTAATGTGGGCATGCTCGGACAAGGCCATGCGCTTGCTTGAAGACATTCACCAGGGGCATGTAAAAGATGACGAGGGGGAGCTGGCAGCTATCCTTTTGATGGATCTTTACCCCGGCACCCTGGAAGCAAAGGACTTACTGAGGTTCCTGCGTATTCCCGATCACGATTCATATATCGGGAACTACCATTTCTTCTGGACACGTCACTTTCCAGAATGTATCCGCGATGAAGATATTTCCGTCTTTCTCGACGGTCTGGCGGGAAGAACGGATCTCCACCACGAGACAACTTTCAGCAGTTTTCTAACGGGTAGGCTGATCACACGTGCGTTGGAAACATTCGGCACAAGCGTTGCAACTGAGCGCCTTTATACGTGGTTGGGTGTAATCGGGCACGTGCCGATAGATCAGGAATCAAGAAGTGCTGTAGATAACTGGTTCAAGAACCATTCTCGGCGATACAAGGACGTGCTGGCCGAACACTATCGGCGCAGCCTGCGCGCGAAGAGTTTTCCACGGAGCCTCTATGCCGAACTGAATGTTTTGAATGACATGCCTGAGCCTGAAGACCTCGGTTTGTGGCACTTCACGCAAGCAACCCAAGCCAAGCATGACGAGCTCATCCAGGAGCATTTGCAACACGCAATCAATGCGCTGCAATACGGGAAAGGCAATGCCGGCTTGACGTTGGAAGCAATCGAAGACTGGGCCTGCCAAGACTCAAAACGCTTGTCTTTGCTGCAACCGCTTTTGTCATGGGAAATCCCAGACTGGAGAAGACAGCAGGCAGAGAGAAGGGTTTCACGTGCGAAAAACTATGCCGAATCGAGACGCCAACGCTTGATCGAAATTGCCCAGCACCTGCCGGAAATCGAAAAAGGCACGGCGACTGCAAGCGTGATGCATCACCTTGCATGTGTGTGGAAAGGACGACTCCCCGGTATTTCTGGGGAAACTCCACTAGCCCGGTTTTCCAATTTCATTGAAGACAGCGTCGAGATTCTTTCCAAGGCAGAAGTCGGCTTTCGCCTTTGTCCAGAGCATGACGATTTGCCCGAGCCGCAAGCCATCATTGATCTCTACCTTGCGCAGAAAGACCCAAGAATAGGCCTCTCTTGCCAGATTGGCATGGAACTCAGGTGGCAGCGCGGAGTAGAGCAAATTGATGTTCTGACCGATGCAACGCTGGATAGCATACTTACGCTTTGGCTCACTCTAGGAGAGGGCGTTCCGAAATGGGTAAAGCACCTTGCGAAGGAACGTTCGCCGCTGTTCTCCCAGAGCTTGGTTCGTTATGCGGAATCTGTGTTCAAAGCTGGGCGTGATCTGATCGATGGCATTCAAGTGCTGGAAGACTCTGATAATCAGATAGCGGCAAGACTCGCCTTGCCAAAATTGCTCGAAATTTTCCCTGTGCGAGCACGTGAAGGGCAGACCAATACCCTAGGTAGATTGCTCAAGCTGGCGCTCCGGCTCGTGCCAGAGGAATTGGCTCGCTTGTGCGATACGAAACTACAGAACGTAAGGAAGCTGAATGTCTCTCAAGCAGTACGCTGGCATGCTGTAGCGATGTTGCTTGATCCGGCCAAAGCCGATCCTCTGTGGGCCTTCGTTGGAAAAACTTCAAAGAGAAGCGATTGCCTCGCTGATTTTCTGGGTGGCCGATTTGGCCTGCCTGACCTTGATCAGGCATTACCCATATTCGTCACAGGTAAGCTGATCGAATTGATGACTCCTCACGCAGAGCTTGAGTGGCCAAAGACCGGCGGATTTTTGAGTGATGCAAATACTCGAGGTGATCAGGTTCGCCGTTACATTGACCAACTCGGTGCCACGGACGATGTGACCGCGGGTGCCGAAATCGAGCGCTTGCTCTCATTGCCATCTTTGCACAAGCTCAAGTGGTATCTGGAGAACGCCCGTCATCAGCAGGCCATTCGGCAACGGGAAAGCAACTTCCGCTTCCCGACTCTGCGCGAGGCAGCAGAGGTGCTGAAAAATGGTGCGCCAACCAGTCACGCCGATCTGGCCGCGCTGGTACTGGATCATCTGGATCAGATTGCCTACGAGATCCAGCATGAAAACGACGATGGCTATGCGTCCTTCTGGAACGTCGTGAACAAGAAACCCGTCAGTCATCGGGAAGAAAACCGGTGCCGTGACGAATTGCTCCGGCGTCTGCGAGCGCGGCTGGATCGCCTGGGAATCAGCTGTGAGCCCGAGGCGGATTACGTGCGTGACAAGCGTGCGGATATTCAGGTTTCCTATCGGAATGAATTCAAGATCCCGATAGAAATCAAAGGGTATTGGCACGAAGAGTTATGGACGGCCCTGCGCTCGCAGTTGATCGCACAGTACACAACAGCCCCTCTCGCCAACGGCTTTGGTGTCTATCTGATCCTTTGGTTTGGACGAGACGATGCGGTTCCCCTGGATGAGAACAGGAAGAAGCTAGCTTCGATTTGCATGCGTAATGAAAGCGGCAAGAAGCCAAGCTCACCACAAGAACTGCAGCAGCGCCTCACAGCACAACTCGATAGCACGGAACGGGATCGTGTGTTTGTTCGGGTGCTGGATGTGAGCTGGCACTGAGGTCAGCACGTGCACAAGAAAAAGCCCGCATCGCTGCGGGCTTTCAGGTGGGGTTTCAGACAGTCTTGACCGGAATCTTGCCGATCTTTGCCTGCCATTCCTTCGGCCCGGTTTCATGTACCGAAATGCCGGTGGAATCCACCGCCACAGTCACCGGCATGTCCTGCACGGTGAACTCATAAATGGCTTCCATGCCCAGATCCTCGAAGGCCAGCACCTTGGCGGCCTTAATCGCCTTGGAGACGAGGTAGGCGGCGCCGCCCACAGCCATCAGGTACACCGACTGGTGCTTCTTGATGGCTTCGATGGCGACCGGGCCGCGCTCGGACTTGCCGATCATGCCCAAGAGACCCGTCTGTGCCAGCACCTGCTCGGTGAACTTGTCCATGCGCGTGGCGGTGGTGGGGCCGGCCGGGCCGACGACTTCGTCGCGCACCGGGTCGACCGGGCCGACGTAGTAGATGAACTTGCCAGCCAGATCGACCGGCAGCTTTTCACCCTTGTTGAGCATGTCGGTCATGCGCTTGTGCGCGGCATCGCGGCCGGTGAGCATCTTGCCGTTGAGCAGCAGCACATCGCCCGGCTTCCACGAGGCAACGTCTTCGCGCGTCACGGTGTCGAGATTCACGCGGCGTCCCTTGGACGAGTCATAGGTGAGGCTCGGCCAGTCTTCCAGCGAAGGCGGATCCAGATACACCGGGCCGCTGCCATCCAGCTCGAAGTGGGCGTGGCGGGTGGCGGCGCAGTTCGGAATCATCGCCACTGGCAGGTTGGCGGCGTGGGTCGGGTAGTCGAGGATCTTCACATCCAGCACGGTGGTCAGGCCGCCGAGGCCTTGGGCGCCGATGCCCAGCGCGTTCACCTTTTCGTACAGCTCGATGCGCAGCTCTTCGGCGCGGGTCTTGGGGCCGCGCTCGATCAGGTCGAGGATGTCGATCGGCTCCATCAGCGCTTCCTTGGCCAGTAGCATGGCCTTCTCGGCGGTGCCGCCAATGCCGATGCCGAGCATGCCGGGCGGGCACCAGCCAGCGCCCATGGTCGGCACGGTCTTGAGCACCCAGTCGACGATTGAGTCTGAGGGGTTCAGCATCGCGAACTTGCTCTTGGCTTCGGAGCCACCGCCCTTGGCGGCGACGATCACATCCACTTTGTCACCCGGCACGATGCTCGTGTTGATCACTGCCGGGGTGTTGTCTTTCGTGTTGGCGCGCTTGCCGGCCGGGTCAGCCAGCACCGAGGCGCGCAGCTTGTTGTCCGGATGGTTGTAGGCGCGGCGCACGCCTTCGTTCACCGCATCTTCCAGCGAACCGGTGAAACCTTCCCATTGCACGTTCATGCCGACCTTGAGGAAGACGGTGACGATGCCAGTGTCCTGACAGATCGGGCGGTGCCCTTCGGCACTCATGCGCGAGTTGATCAGGATCTGCGCCATCGCATCCTTGGCGGCCGGGCTGGCCTCCATCTCGTAGGCACGGGCGAGGCCCTTGATGTAATCCACCGGATGGTAGTAGCTGATGTATTGCAGGGCGGAGGCGACGCTGTCAATCAGGTCGGCTTGCTTGATGGTGGCCATATAAGTTCTCTCTTTGTTTTCGGCTAGGGCTGACATGGCTGGGGCCGTAGGTGCTGCCTCAACCGGACATGGCGGGCTGAAGCCCGCCCTACGAATCAATGTTCGAGGTCTTTGCTCAACAGCAGGGTGCTGTTCATGATCCTGTCGGTATAGGCCATGACCAGAGCCGAGAGAACGAAAGTCAGGTGGATGCCGATCTGGAACATCACACCATGCTCGAGCCGAGTCAGCGCAAAGGGATCGGTGGCCTGGGCCATCTTGCTGCCGACTTCGATGAAGGTCTTGAGCAGATGGATTGAGGAGATGCCGATCAGCGCCGTGGCCAGCTTGATCTTGAGCACGCCGGCATTCACATGCGAGAGCCATTCCGGTTGGTCCGGGTGATCATCCAGATCAAGACGCGAGACGAAGGTCTGATAGCCGCCTACGATCACCATCAACAACAGGTTGGCCACCATCACCACATCGATCAGGCCCAGCACAATCAGCATGATGTCCACTTCGGTGAAGCTCACCGCGTGAGTCACCAGATGGATCAGCTCCTGCAGGAACTTGAACACGTACACGCCCTGAGCGAAGACCAGGCCGAGGTAGAGCGGAGCTTGCAGCCAGCGGCTGCCGAAGAGGAAAGCTTCGAGGTGGTGCGATGCGTCTTTTTTCATGATCTCTCTTGCAGTAGCAGGGGCAGCAGCCGGGGAACAGCTGTCTGGAGCCCATTTGGGGCCGGGTCTGCGCCCGGTCAAGCGCAAAGTATAGCAGCGGCCCCGGAGCCGTCTGGCGGGCTAGAATCCTGCCGCTATCTGGAGGAAACCATGCTGCTCGACCCCAACAATCTGCGCGACCATATCCGCACCGTGCCCGACTGGCCTCAGCCGGGCGTGCAATTCCGTGACATCACCCCGCTGCTGCAGGACCCGGCGGCGCTCCGCGTGCTGGTGCAGCATTTCGTGCTGCGCTACATGCACCAGAAGATCGACGTGGTGGCCGGACTGGACGCGCGCGGCTTCATCATCGGCTCCATCGTGGCCTATGAGCTGAACGTGGGCTTCGTGCCGATCCGCAAGAAGGGCAAGCTGCCCTACACCACGATCGCCGAGGAATACGAACTCGAATACGGCAGCGCCACCGTCGAGATGCATGCCGACGCCTGCAAAGCCGGCGACCGCGTACTGCTGATCGATGACCTGATCGCCACCGGCGGCACCATGATGGCTGGCAAGAAGCTGCTCGAGCGCCTCGGCGCCACGGTGGTGGAGGGTGCGGCGATTGTTGACCTGCCCGAGCTGGGCGGCTCGCAGCTTTTGCGTGACTCAGGCCTGCAGCTGTTCACGCTGGTCGATTTCGCGGGGCACTGAAATGAAGCCTGCCGAACACCCTAACGCCCGCCGCATCCAGCAACTTCTGGATGAGGCAGGTGTTTCCACCACGGTAGTCGAATTCGAGCAACCGACGCGGACCTCGGCCGAGGCCGCCGAAGCGGTGGGCTGCAGCGTGGCCGAGATCGCTAAATCCATCGTTTTCCGCGGCAAGCAGAGCGATCAGGCAGTGGTGGTGATCGCCAGCGGCGAGAACCGGGTGTGCGAGAAAAAGGTGGCTGCCCTGGTAGGCGAAACCCTGGGCCGGGCGGATGCCGATTTCGTGCGTACCGCCACCGGCTATGTGATCGGGGGTGTCGCCCCGCTGGGCCACGCCCAGCCGGTACGGCTGGTGATGGATGCCGATCTGCTGCGCTTCGAGCGCCTGTGGGCGGCAGCCGGCACACCCTTCTCGGTCTTCCCGCTGAGCCCGGCCCAGCTTGCTAGCCTGACCGGTGCAGCCTGGTCCGACGTGCGCAAGGACTGAGCATGGTCCACCGAATCAGTCAGGGCGAACACCTGTTTCATGCGCAGCGTGGCGGAATGCCGCATCGCCCTCGGGTACAGGCTTAACAAAGTGGCGCGCCTGTCGTACAAAAGGTCTGTTTCTGCAACGCACACCGCCGGGCCAACCGCATGTTCTCCCTCGCCGAACTGACCGAGATCCTCGGCGCCTTGCCCGACCCGGTCTTCATCCTGACTCGCAGCGGCCGCTACGTAGCGGTACTGGGTGGCTCGGACGCCCGCTACTACCACGACGGCAGCGGCCTGGTCGGGCAACGCATCAGCGATGTACTGGTGGCGGAGAAGGCAGACTGGTTCCTCGCTGAGATCGCCAAAGCACTGCAGGCCGGCACGCTGCATGTGGTGGAATACGGGCTGGCCGGCAGCGACGTGAAGGGGCTGAGTAGCGACGGGCCGCAGCAACGCATCTGGTTCGAGGGACGCGTGCAGGCCCTGGCCTTCCGTGTCGACGGCGAAGAGGCTGTGGTGTGGGTAGCCAGCAATATCACCGAGCGCCATGAGCTGGAGCAGCGGCTGCGCGCGCAGAGCGAAACCGATGCCCTGACCGGGCTGTGGAACCGCCGCCACTTCGAGAAGCGGGCACCGCTGGAACACGAGCGGGCACAGCGCCACGCCTATCCAGTCGCCATCCTGATTTTCGATATCGATCACTTCAAATCGATCAACGACAGCTGCGGGCATGAAATCGGCGATCAGGTGCTCAAGCAGGTCGCCCAGACCGTAAAAGCCTGCATCCGCGAATCCGATCTGGTTACCCGCTGGGGTGGCGATGAATTCACCGTGCTGATGCCCTATGCCGACGCCGGACATGCAGCGACGGCAGCCGAGAAGATTCGCCAGGCAATTGCCAGCCTGGCTTTCAGTGGCGGCCTGAAGGTCAGCGTCAGCATCGGCGTTGCGGAATGGGCCACGCCTCATGAGAGCATCGGACGCGCGCTGTCGCGGGCCGATGAGGCGCTCTACGGCGCCAAGTCGGAAGGGCGTAACCGCGTCGTGCTGGCCGCCCCCCCGCGTGATGCGCAGGATCACGCGATGACGGTACGCCATGCCCGCCTGCTGTGGCGACGCCACTTCGAATCGGGCCATAGCCAGATCGATGCCCAGCACCGCAGCCTGTTCGAGTGCGTCGAGAGGGTGCAAGAGACGGCCGCCAAACTGGAACCAGGCAATCTGGCGAGCGTATGCGCAGCCATCGATCGACTCATCGACGACCTGCACAGCCACTTCCGCTATGAGGAAGAGGTGCTGGGAGAGGCCGACTGGCCGGGGCTCATCGCCCACCGCCTGGAACACACGCGCCTGCTCAGCAAGGCGGCTAGGCTGCGCGCCGAGCTAACGCAAGCGCAGTCCGCCGCCGCTGCGGCAGAGTTGATCGACTTCCTGATCGTCGACATGGTGGCCAACCACATACTGCGCGCCGATCGCGCGTTCCACTCCCTCTTCAGGCCCGCCAGCGAAACCCGCCAGGACTAGCGCTGTACGGACAACGTGACCAGAAAAGGGAAGTCCCGGTCGGCCGACTGCTTGATGCGGGTATCCGGCCCGAGATCACGGGTCAGCGCGGCCTTCAGCGCCTCGAGATCCACGGCTTCGCAGCGCAGATCGGCCATGATTTCACCTTCGTTTTCATAGACCGGGAAATCACTGCAGCCCACCGGTTTGAGCGGGGTGGTATAGACCGTACAGCCGCAGGCCGCATCGAAGGCCGGGCAGGGTTTGCTGTGCGCGTAGTAGAGACCGTTGGCCGGGCGGATCTCGATCGGGCCCCGACCTGTGGCGAGGCGTTTGTCGAAAGCCTTGCGTGATTCTTCGAGCTGCCAGAGGCCCTTGAGCTGTGCCCATTCCAGCTCCAGCACCAGCTTGTCGAGCTTGCAACAGGGCGCTGCACACGTCGGGCAATGCGGGATGACGGCTTCGCGCTGGTAGCCTGCGGCGGCAACAGCAAGTTCCTGAGGCGGAGTGCGGCGGAGTTTCTGCTTGTTCATCGTCAGACCCAGTCCCGCACCGGCAAGAAATCGGTATACAGCCTAGCCTCGGCGCTGCCCGGCTCCGGTTGCCAGTCATAACGCCACTTCACCTCGGGCGGCAGCGACATCAGGATGGATTCGGTACGCCCGCCCGACTGCAGGCCGAACAGGGTGCCGCGGTCGAAAACCAGGTTGAACTCCACATAGCGGCCGCGCCGGTAGGCTTGGAAATCACGCTCGCGCTCGCCGTAAGGCGTGTCACGACGGCGCTCGATGATCGGCAGATACGCCTTGAGAAAAGCGTCGCCGACCGAGCGGGTCAGCGCGAAGCTGTTGGCGAAGCCCAGCTCGTTGAAATCATCGAAGAACAGGCCGCCCACGCCGCGCGCTTCGTTGCGGTGCTTGAGGTGGAAGTACTTGTCGCACCAGTCCTTGAAACGCGGATGCAGCGCCGGCCCAAAAAAAGCCACCGCCTGTTTGCAGGTGGCATGGAAGTGGCGGGCATCGTCCTCGAAGCCATAGTAGGGCGTGAGATCCATGCCACCGCCAAACCACCACGTCGGCTCGGCCGCTTCATCCTGCGGCCGGGCAATAAAGAAGCGCACGTTCATGTGCACCGTGGGGCACCAGGGATTTCGCGGATGCAGCACCAACGATACGCCCATCGCCTCGAAGCCGCTGCCGACGAGTTCCGGACGGTTGGCCGAGGCAGAAGGCGGCAGCTTGCTGCCGAAGACATGCGAGAAATTCACCCCGCCACGCTCGAAGAAGTTACCGCCTTCGATGACCCGGGTGATGCCTTCACCGCCTTCCGGGCGCTGCCAGGCATCGGTGCGGAAGGGCTGGCCATCGAAATCTTCGAGGGTGGCGACGATGCCATCCTGCAGGCCCTGCAGGTAGTCGCGTACGGCGAGGGAATCAGGCTTCATGGTCGGGTTGTTTGTGAAATCCGCTGGAATGAGTGTGATATCTGCCGCGCTGCCACCTCTGCGGGGGCGCATTCGTTATGCTGCAGCAATCCGCCCGGTCAGAGGCGGTTTCATCATTGTCCGGAGACCGCGCCATCATGTCCATTCAGCGTTTCGCCAGAGCGCCACTGGCCGCCAGCCTGCTGCTCGCCTCTTCTGCCGTTTTTGCCTTGCCGGCCTTTCCGGGCGCCGAGGGCTTCGGGGCCGATACCGTGGCCGGACGCGGCGGGCGGGTGATCGCCGTCACCAACCTGAATGACGCCGGCCCCGGCAGCCTGCGTGCGGCGGTGGAAACCGAAGGGCCGCGCACGGTGGTGTTCCGGGTGGCCGGCACGATTCATCTCCAGTCGCCGCTGGCGATCCGCCACCCCAATATCACGCTTGCCGGGCAAACCTCGCCTGGCGGCGGCGTGACGGTGGCCGGCTACACCACGCGCATCTATGCCAGCGATGTGGTGCTGCGCTACATGCGCTTCCGCCTCGGCAACCTGACGAAGACCGAAGACGATGCCCTGGGCGTGATGCACGGCGCACGCCGGGTGGTGATCGACCATGTGAGCGCCGGCTGGTCCACCGACGAATCGCTGTCCACCGAAGGGGATGTGGCTGATATCACGATCCAGTGGAGCCTGATCGCCGAGAGCCTCAACAAGAGCGTACATGCCAAGGGCGCGCACGGTTACGGCTCGCTGCTGCGCGTGAATGGCGGCGTATCTCTGCATCACAACGTGTACGCCCACCATCGCGGGCGCAACCCACGCTTTGGTGACAACTACTTCAAGAACACGGCACCCAGCAGCATCGATTTTCGCAACAACGTGATCTACGGCTGGGGCGACTACGCCTCCGGCACCAATGATGGCTGGATCAATATCAATTACGTAAACAACTACATCAAGCCGGCGAAATACTCGGTGCTGATCGAGCCACTGGTAATGACCGACAAGGCCACGCCGGGCAAGATCCAGCTCTTTGTGGCCGGCAATTTCATGCAGGGCAATCCGGCCGCTTCACGGGACAACTCCAGGCTGCTTGGCGCGGGCGCGCCGCCCGACAAGGTCAAGCCCGCGCCGGACAAATACACCGTGGCTGCGCAGGCTTTCGCCGCCCCGGCGGTGACCACCTGGCCGGCCCTGGACGCCTTCATCCGGGTGCTCAGCGACGTCGGTGCCAGCTACCCCTGGCGCGATTCGGTGGATCTACGCGTGATCGAGCAGGTCTCCGAAGGCAGCGGCCGCATCATCGACTCGCAGGAAGAAGTTGGCAGCTGGCCCGCTGTGCCGCAGGGCACGCCGCCGCTCGACACGGATGGAGATGGCATACCCGATGACTGGGAAATCGCCCGACGCCTTGATCCGGAGAACCCGGCAGATGGCGCAAAGCTGGCCCGCAACGGCTACTCCAATCTGGAGAACTGGCTCAATTCGCTGGTCAGCTCACCAGTGGCCAGGCCAGCCCGCTGAGGCAAGCCAAGCGCATGAAAAAGCCGCCTTGCAAGGCGGCTTTCTTGTGTGGGCAAGCGCTGCTTACCAGCTGAAGAGCACCCACTGTGGAATCATCTGGGCGCGATCCAGATCATTCACGCGCTGAAATGCACCGCCCCGCTCGCGGGATACGAGGTAATAGGCGGGGCCTACACGCGGGGTCACCTTGATCATGTAGAGCTGACCATGGAGGCGGTATTCCTCATAGCGATCACCGCCACGATTGCGGATCGTGATCTCCGGCTCAGGATCGTTGGCACCAGCGGGCGGCGGCGGAATTTCAGCAATCGGCTCCAGTTTCTGAGCCAGGCTCAGGGTGCTGGCCAAGGAGAGGGTAAGGGCAAGAATCAGGGGAATGGTTTTTTTCATGATGGGCTCCCGGAAGCGCCAGGGCGGCTTCCACGGTTCAATGATAGCCCGCCCCTGCGCGCAGCGCCGTCTCGGCCGCCTGCTCGAAGAGCGCGCCGGCAGGCAAGGCCTGCGCCCGGGCCTCGGTCTGCTGTAGCCAGCGCTGCGGAATGACCAGGCAACGCGTGGCATCCAGCGTGCACGCCAGATACATCCTCGGGCTGCCCTCGCAGGCGCAGATCCGGAGCCGCAGGCTGCCGGCCTCGCCCGGCAGGCACAGGTCCAGCCAGTGGTCTGCCGCCAGCTGGGCAATCCACTCGGGCGGCGGGCTGTCGGTTTCCGGCGCCAGACGCACCCATTGCAGACCCGGCTGCTGACTGGCGGCTTCAAGGCGGGGCGGCGTCGCTTTCAGGATGTCGTCGCCCAATGAGGGCCCGGACTCACGCCCCTGCATGGCCAGCGCATGAAGGCTGGCGAAACTCTGAAAAGCGCGCTCACGCAAGGCTTCCGGCGTGCCGATGGCATCCAGGCCGGCACGCAGCTCGGCCAGCAGGCCCGGCAAGCCAGCCAGCAAGGCATCGCGGCTGGCCGCATCGCTGCGCGGCTGCACGCTCTCGACCAGCTGGTTGGCAGTGCGCAAGGCGCGCAGCCAGGCCGGCGATTTCTCGCCGCCACCATGCTGGTGGATCGCGGCCAGCACGCGTACCCACAGACGTTCAAGAAAGACCCGCACCGGCCGTGGCAGATCGCCAGCGCATAGCGCCCGCACGGCGCGTGCGGCGCGATTGCGCGAATGCTCGCGCTGGGCCTCCTGCTGCAAGGCGGGCTGGAAAGCAGTGCAGGCTTCCGCCTGGCGGGCCAGCAAAGCCGCTTCATGCTCGCCCAGCAGCGCGGCTTCGCGGGCAAACACGGCGGGATCACGCTCGAACTCGCGCTGGATGCGCAGCACCGCCGCATCGATGGCGCTACACAGCGGGTCCGCCGCCGCGGCATCGGGCGCCAGGGCATAGCCCAGGCGCAGCAAAGCCTCAAGGAAACGGCTGACCACCCCGTCGGCCTGCCCCAGCACCTCGCCCTCAATCAGCGCTGCCTTGGCTACCGGCAGGCGCAGGCGTGCGAGGCTGGCACGTACTGGTGGGCACAGACGGGCATCGGCGCATAGCACGTCAAAACTCAGATTGATGGCATCCAGCGTGGCATTGCTGGCGGCGGGCAGGAGGGCCTGCAGCTCGGCCAGGCTGCCCGGCGCAGCATCGGCAGCGGCCTGCTGGCGCTCGGTAAGCCAGATGAAGACGCGTTCCATGATGGCCGCCAGCAGGGCCGGATCGAGGGTCGGCGCACTGGCAGCGGCGCCGCTCTGGCGATTGCGCAGCAAACGCTCCTGCAACTGACCCAGCGGGCCATCCAGCGTACGCCCGATGTTGAGGCTTTCGCTGCCGGGGCCCCCGTAGCCCTTGCCATCGCCGCTGGCCAGCGGCACCCGCTCCTGCAGCGGCTGGTAGCCGCTGCCACCCGCCTCCTGGCCGGAGCGCAGCAGGGACACCGGTTCCACGCCAGCCGCCTGCAAGGTTTCGGTGAGCCCGCTGTAGAGCTCGCGGAGCAGCACACTCAGATAGGGCCGGACCAGATCCGGCAGCTCGAGACGCAGCTCCGGCGCGATCTCGCCGGAATCACATACCCCGCGCAAAGCCACGCAGACGGCATCCGGCCCCACGGGAAGCTGGTCCAGCACAGAGCTGTCCTGCCCGAGCAGGCGCATGAAGAGCAGGTGCAGGCGTGGCAACTCGCGTTCGCAGGCGTCTCCCAGGGCGTGGCTGAGATTGATCAGGGCCACCGTGAGGTCCATATCCTCCGGGTGCACCAGGCTGATACGCGAAGCCGTGACGCTGCGCAGGCGCTGGTATTCCTCCTTGCTGTGCAGGCCAGCCAGCTCACGGAAGGCACTGGCGGCCTCCCGCCGGATCACTTCCTGCACGGCCGGCAGGCGCAAGCCACATTCGGCCAGCGCGGCCGCGAGGGTGTCGGCAAAACGCGTGCGGCACTGCTCGAGCAGGGCGTCCATGATCTCAGCCCAGTCCGCGCAGGCGTTCGATCAGCAGGCGACTGGCTTTGCCACGATGGCTCAGGGCGTTCTTCAGTGCCGCATCGAGTTCGGCGGCGGTCTGGCCCATCTCGGGCAGCAGGAAATAGGGGTCGTAACCGAAACCACCGGCGCCGCGCGGCACATCGATGATCTCGCCGTGCCATTCGCCCTCGGCGATCAGCGGCTGCGGATCCTCGGCACTCCGCACCATGGCCAGCACGCAAACGTAGTGGGCGCGGCGGTCCACCTCGCCCTTGAGCTTTTCAATGAGCAAGGCGTTGTTGCGTTCGTCGGACTTCGGCGCACCGGCAAAGCGGGCCGAATACACACCGGGCGCCCCCTGCAGAGCATTCACGCAGATACCGGAATCGTCTGCCAAGGCCGGCAGCCCGGTATGCGCGGCGGCGTGGCGGGCCTTGAGCAGGGCGTTTTCGATGAATGTGCAGTGTGGCTCATCCGCTTCCGGCACGCCCAGTTCCGCTTGCGGCAGCACCGTCCAGCCCAGCGGGGCCAGCAAGGCCTGGAATTCGCGCAACTTGCCGGCGTTATTCGAAGCAAGAACGAGTTTTTTCATGGCAGGCGGCTTTCATGACGATGTCAGTATTCTAAGTCTGGAGAAACATCCCCTTGTAGCGGCTTTTCAGGATTTTTCCGGTGCATTTCCGGGCTTAACGCTCAGGTGTCGGCTCCAGGCGAAGAAAACCACCGAACACAGCCAGAAGCCGGCCATGGTCCACGCCATGGTCAGGGTGGAGTGCCACACCATCGGGGCCACCACTCCGGCCAGCACCGACATGATCATCGTATGGATGAAGCCCTGGCAGCTGGCGGCCATGCCGCGCCGCGCCGGGAAGAGATCCAGCGCGATCAGGGTCAGGCTGGGGAAGGCCAGATTCATGGCAAAGCTCTGCAGCGCCAGTTGCGGAATGCGGGTCGCGACACTGTCCGGCAACAGCAAATTGGCCGCCAGATTCCATACCGCAGCGAGGGCGGTGATCGCGAACCCGAGCTTGATCACCTGCAACTGGGTGAAGCGGTGCGAGAGGCGCACCGCCGTCATCGAACCGCCGATCATGCCGCACACCAACGGCACGAAGAGCCAGCCGAACTCGGTGGCACCCAGCCCAAGATGACGCATCAGAAACACCGGCGCGGACATCACGTAAAGGAAGAAGCCCAGGAAGATGAAGCTCATGGCCAGGGCGATGAATACGAAGGGGCCGCTGCCCAGCACCGCGCGGTAGCCGGCCAGCATGTGGCCGGCGGCCAACGGCTGGCGCTTCTCGGGCGGCAAGGTTTCGGGCAGCACACGCCAGGTCATCACGATCTGCACCGCCGCCAGCAGGGTCAGGAACCAGAAGATGGCACGCCAGCCCAGATGCTCGGTGAGAAAACCGCCAAAGATCGGCGCAATCGCCGGGGCAATCGCGAACACCATGGCGATGTGGGACATCAGGCGTTGCGCGGCCGGGCCGTCGAACAGATCGCGCACAATGGCGCGGCCCACGATCACGCCGGCGCCTGCCGAGAGGCCCTGCAGGGCGCGGCCGAGCAGGAGCACATGGATGTTGCCGGCACTGGCGCAGAGGATGGAGGCAATCAGGAAGACGACCAGCCCGGCCAGGATCACCCGCTTGCGGCCTAGTGAATCAGAGATGGCTCCGTGCCACAGCATCATCACCGAGAAGGGAATCATGTAGGCGGTGAGGGACTGCTGCATGGCGACCGCGTCGGTCTGCAGCGAGGCCTGCATGGCCGGGAAGGCCGGCAGATAGGTGTCAATGGCGAAGGGGCCGATGGCATTCAGGAAGGCCATCAGCACGGCCAGTACGGGGTAGGAAAGCTTCATCAGGGTGTTACCGGTCCAGCAAAGTGGGCTGCGTACGGCCCAGAAGGAAAGAGGCCCGTCCTCACGGACGGGCCTTTCCAGATTAGCGGAAGCTGCGACGACTTACTTGCAGTTCGGAATCACGCGCACATTGATCACACCATCCACGGCCTGCAGCTTGGCGACCAGATCCGCCGACACGTCACCGGACACGTCGATAATGTTGTAGGCATAGTCGCCGCGGTTCTTGTTGAGCATGTCGTCGATGTTCAGGCCCGAGGCGCCGATAGCGGCGGTGAGGCTGCTGATCACGTTGGGCACGTTCTTGTTGCTGATCGTGATGCGGGTCTTGCCAGTGGGGGCCATTTCGCAGGCCGGGAAGTTCACCGAATTCCTGATGTTGCCGCGCTCCAGGAATTCACGCGTCTGGTCGGCCGCCATCACGGCGCAGTTGTCTTCCGATTCCGGCGTCGAGGCGCCCAGATGTGGCACGCACAGGATCTTGTCCACACCCAGCAGTTCATCTTCGGGCAGATCGATGACGTAGCCGGCGACATGGCCGGAAGCGATCGCGGCCTTGATGGCAGCGTTGTCCACCAAACCATTACGGCTGAAGTTCATCAGGCGCGCGCCCTTCTTCATGCGGGCGATGCGCTCTTCATTGAAGAGGTTCTTGGTGTCCTTGGTGGCCGGCACGTGGATGGTGATGTAGTCGCACTCGGCGATCATCGCGTCCAGGCTGGCGGCCTTCTGCACTTCGTGCGAGAGCTTCCAGGCGGCGTCCACGCTCACAAACGGGTCAAAGCCGATGACGCGCATGCCCAGCGCGTTGGCGGCGTTGGCCACCAGCACGCCGATGGCACCGAGGCCGATCACGCCGAGGGTCTTGCCCTGGATTTCCGGACCAACGAACTGGGCCTTGCCCTTCTCGACCAGCGGCGGCACCTCGTCGCCCTTGCCCTTGAGCGTGTTGGCCCAGGTGATGCCTTCGTACAGGTTGCGCGAAGAGAGCAGCAGCGAGGCAATCACGATTTCCTTCACGCCGTTGGCGTTGGCGCCCGGGGTGTTGAACACCACGATGCCGCGCTCGGAGCACTTGTCCAGCGGGATGTTGTTCACGCCAGCGCCAGCGCGGGCAATGGCCTTCACGGAGGCCGGGATGTCCATGCTGTGCATGTCGGCCGAGCGCAGCAGGATGCCGTCCGGATTGACGATCTCGGTGGCCGATTCGTAGTTGTCGCGCGGCAGGCGGTCGAGGCCGCAGGCGGCGATCTTGTTGAGCGTCTGGATCTTGAACATCGTGTTGTTCCTCGAACGTGAAATGGAAAAACCCTGGCGGAAGGCGCGCTACCGCACTCCGCGAAAATTCCCGGACTGCCCGCAAGAGGCAGAAAGATCCGCATTGTAGTGGTTTTGTATTACCAGCAACTTGAAGCGGCTCAAGGCAAGTGATCGCGGCAGGCCCTTGCGGGCAATCGTCACGCTAGCGTCATTGCCGCGAGGCAGCATCCATAGCCATATGCTGAAAAGGGCTGCTATCCTGAATTTGCTGCTTTGCAGCATCCGCCGCTGCAACATTCCCTGAACCGATTCCGAGGAGCAAGCATGGCCACCACCTTTACCGATCCGAATTCCGTCGATCCGCTGCCCAAGGTTTGGGACGAAAACTCCCGCGTGGGCGACATGCTCAAGGGAAAGAAGGGCCTCGTGGTGGGCGTGGCCAACGCCGATAGCATCGCCTTCGGTTGTGCCGCCAAGCTGCGCGCCTTCGGCGCCGACATCGCACTAACCTACCTCAACGAGAAGAGCAAGCAGTACGTGGAGCCGCTCGCCAAGCAGATCGACTGCTCGCTGCTGATGCAGCTGGACGTGGCCAGGCCCGGCGAGATGAAGGCCGTGTTCGAGCAGATCGAGGCGGAATGGGGCAAGCTGGACTTCGTGATCCACTCCATCGCCTTCGCGCCCAAGGATGACCTGCACGGCCGCATCGTGGATTGCTCGCAGGAAGGCTTCCTGCAGTCGATGCAGATTTCCTGCCACTCCTTCATCGAGATGGCACGCTACGCCGAGCCGCTGATGAAGGATGGCGGCGCGCTGGTCACCATGACCTACTACGGTGCCGACAAGGTCGTCGGCAACTACAACATCATGGGCCCGGTGAAGGCCGCCCTGCAGGCCTCGGTGCGCTACATGGCGAACGAGCTTGGCCAGCATGGCATCCGCGTCTATGCCGTGTCGCCCGGCCCGCTGAAGACCCGCGCCGCCAGCGGCATCGCCCACTTCGACGAGCTGATCGACATGGCCGTGACGCGCTCACCGGGCCAGCGCATGGTATCGATCGACGAGGTCGGCCGCGTGGTGTCCTTCCTCGTCGGCGGTGGCGCCTCGGGCATGACCGGCGACACCATCTTCGTGGATGCCGGCCTGCACATCGTGGCCTGATCCTGAATACGGGGTGGCCGCGGCCGCCCCGCTCTCAATACTCCCGGCGGAACACGCGATGCAGACCATTTCCCTTGCCGATGCCGTGGCCCTGATCCCGGATGGAGCCAGCCTGATGATCGGCGGCTTCATGGCCGTCGGCACACCCGAACCCATCATCAATGAACTGGTCCGTCAGGGCCGCAAGAATCTCACCGTGATTGCCAACGACAGCGCCGCGCCCGGTCGCGGCATCGGCAAGCTGATCACGGCACGCGCCGTGAGCCGCCTGATCGCCAGCCACATCGGCCTGAATCCGGAAACCCAGCGGCAGATGCTGGCCGGCGAACTCGAATGCGAGCTGGTGCCGCAAGGCACCCTGATCGAGCGCATCCGTGCCGGCGGCGCCGGACTGGGTGGCGTGCTCACGCCCACCGGCATCGGCACCAGTGTTGAAGAAGGCAAGCGCAAGATCGAGGTGAATGGGCGCGAATACCTGCTCGAAACGCCCTTGCGCGCAGACTTCGCACTGGTCGGCGCCTTTCTCTCGGACTACCTCGGCAACCTGCAGTACGCACTCACTGCGCGCAACTACAACCCGATCGTCGCGATGGCGGCCGACACCGTGATCGTGAATGCCGAGAGCATCGTGCCGACCGGCGTGATCAGCCCCGATCACGTGATGACCCCCGGCGTGCTGGTCGATTACCTGATAGCCCACGAGTGAGAGCCATGGACGCACAAGAACTGATCGCCCGCCGCATCGCCCGCGAACTGCGCGAAGGCATGCTCGTGAATCTCGGCATCGGCATCCCGACCCTGGTCGCCAATTACCTGCCCGCCGGCATGAACGTTCATTTCCAGTCCGAGAACGGCCTCATCGGCACCGGCGCCGTACCGGATCCCGGCATGGCCCAGCCGCGCCTGACCGATGCCGGCGGCAAGCCGGTGAGTGCCCTGCCCGGCGCCTGCGCATTTGACAGCGCAATGTCCTTCGCCCTGATCCGTGGCGGCCATCTGGACATGACCGTGCTCGGCGGCCTGCAGGTGGACCAGCGCGGGCGCCTCGCCAACTGGACCATTCCCGGCAAGATGGTGCCCGGCATGGGCGGCGCCATGGATCTGGTGACCGGCGCACGGCGGGTGATCGTGGCCATGCAGCACACGGCCAAGGGCAAATCCAAGATCGTGCGCGAATGCAGCCTGCCGCTGACTTCGGCGCGCATCGTGGATCTGGTGGTCACCGATATGGCTGTGATCGACTTCGCCAACGGCCGTGCCCGCCTGCTCGAAACCGCACCGGGCGTCAGCGTGGCCGAGGTGGTTGCGGCCACCGAAGCGGAACTTGAAATCCCGGCCGACGTGCCGGAAATGCAGCTTTGAGCTAGGCGCTCAGATCTGCTCAGCGCCGCGGATTGCCGAGATCGGCAAACCAATCTCATCGTTGGGCCCAAGGCCCATGAAGCCCGAGAGGCGGATAGAACGAATCGCACTGAGCGGAAACAGCTGGATCTCGTGCTCGAGCTGGATCACCACGAACTGGCCCTGCATGAAGTCTTCCAGGCGCATCTTGCGGGCCGCCGGGCTGCTGGGCGGAGCGGGAAATGTGAAGCTTTCCTTCTTGCCGTCGAGAAATTCGATGACGAGAAAACGGTTGGGCTCCATGGTGTGCAGCTCCTGTCAGTCGAATGAAGGCTTTTCGAGTATGGGTGTCAGCCTGCTGGTGGTCAAACTACATCAACGCGATCAGCACATCCTTGAGCGAATCCACTACCGGTACGCCGTAGCGACGGATATCCGCCTCCGGGCGCAGCAGGTCGGGCACCATCACCACCGGCATGCTGGCAGACACCGCAGCGCGCACGCCGGCATTCGAGTCTTCCAGAGCTAGGCAATCACGTGGCTCCACACCGATCCGACGGGCGGCCAGTTCATAGATGTCCGGTGCCGGCTTGCCGCGCACCACTTCATCCCCACAGGTGAGCGCGCCGAAATAAGGCAGCAGATGGACGCGTGCAAGCTTGGCCTCGGCGCGCGTGCGCCGCGTGGAGGTCGCCACGCCACGCGGAATGTCCGCCGCCACGAGATAATCCAGCAATTCACGCACATAGGGCTTGAGCGGAATGTCCCCCGCCACAATGGCCGCCTCGTACAGTTCGCCGAAACGCTGACGATGGGCTTCGAGCGGAAAATCTTCGCCAAAGGCTTTTAAAATCAAAAGATTGGCATCTTTCGAATTAAGCCCGACCAGCGACAGGCCGACCTCAGCGGACCAGGGCGTACCCAACTCACGCGAAGCCTGCTCGAAAAATCGCAAGGCCACACGTTCGGAATCGAGCAGCAGGCCGTCCATGTCGAAAATGACAGCGCGAGGGCGGGAAAGGCTCAGCATAGGCGGTATACCCTTGAAAAATAAGTCAATACGGGTGGGACCGTTCACATTATCCCGCCTGATTTTGTAGGACAAACTCCTACAGCAACCGTTCGTCGCCGTGTAGGAACGGTCATAAGAAAGCGCTTGGGAACATACCTCTGCGCATGTCCAAATTCACCCGGGCAGAAGCACGCCTTCGTGGTGTTACCGCGCCACCCCCGGAATAAAACTTTAGAAGTAGGAGCAATCCCATGCGATTCACGATCAAAACCACCGCTGCAGTTGTCGCAGCGCTGCTGGCCGGCAGCGCCTTCGCGGCCTCCACCGGTGGTTTCGCCACGGCTGACGGCAACATCGGTAGCGCCCGCAAGTTTACCGCCAAGACCTACGCCGAAATCAACACCATCATCGCCAATGCCCGCGTGAATGACGCTGGCAGCAAGGTGGCCACCGGCGCTTATCCGCTGCACATCACCTACACCGGCAATGAAGACGCGCTGATTGCCCAAATCGTCAAGGACTCGACGATCGACGCCAACCACAATTGCCCGGCTCCGCACTGGAGCGATGCCTACCGCTATGTCGAGGTGAAGAACTACACCGCCGGCATCACCATCGAAGGCGCAAACGGCTCTTCGGCCAACTTCGGTATTGTGATCAACGGTGGTTCCAGCAACGTCGTAGTCAAGAACATGAAGATCGGTGCCCTGGGCGGTGCCAGCAACGACGCAGACATGTTCCGCATCGACAGCGCCTCCAATGTGCTGATCGACCACAACGAAATGTTTGCGGTGAACAACGAGTGCAATGGCTCGCCCGACGGCGACCTGACCTTCGAATCCTCGATCGACATCAAGAAGGATTCGCACAACATCACCGTGTCGTACAACTTCATCCACGACAGCAAGAAGGTCGGCCTGGATGGCTCCTCGGCTTCCGACATCGGTAACGGCCGCGAGATCACCTACCACCACAACTACTACAAGAACGTGAACGCCCGCCTGCCGCTGCAACGCGGTGGCTGGATCCACGTTTACAACAACCTGTACGACGGCATCACCGACTCGGGCATCAACGTGCGCACCGGTGGCTATGCACTGATCGAGAAAAACTTCTTCCAGAACGCCAAGAACCCGATCACCTGCCGTTACGACACCGCCAACTGCGGCAAGTGGGATCTGCGTGGTAACAACGCCACCAGCGCAGCGGATAACGCTACCTACGGCATCACCTGGAACGACGCTGGTTCGGGCGGCATCAACGCCGACAGCTGGACCACCACTGGCGCCTTCCCGAAGACCCTCAGCTACACCTACGAGCCGGTCAGCCCGCAGTGCGTGAAGGACAAGCTGGCCCAGTACGCCGGCGTGGGCAAGAACGGTGCTCAGCTAACGGCTGCCGCCTGTAGCGGCTCCACCAGCTCGGCTGCTGCCTCTTCCGCCGCAACCTCTTCGGCCGCTGCCTCGAGCAAGGCCGCCAGCTCGGCTGCAGCCGCCAGCAGCGCCGCGTCGTCCAGCAAGGCTTCGAGCTCGGCAGCCGCCAGCTCTGCCGCTGCTTCGAGCAAGGCAGCCTCCAGCGCCGCAGCCAGCAGCAAGGCCAGTTCCTCCGCCGCTTCGTCCAGCAAAGCCAGCTCGTCGGCTGCATCGTCCGCAGCGTCTGGCGCTCCGGTCCTCTCCGGCACGGGTGACTACCCCAACAACTTCAGCAAGTGTGCTGACGAAGGCAAGACCTGCACGCCGAGTCGTGGCACCGGTTGGGTGGCTTTCGGCCGCAAGGGCAAGTGGGTGACCAAGTACGTCGGTGTGGACAAGAGCATCGCCTGCACCGTCGCCGCCTTCGGCGCCGACCCGGCTGGCAATCCGAACAAGTGCTCCTTCCGTAACTGATCGGCAGCACTCAAACAAAGCCCCCGTCCGGTTACCCGGCGGGGGCTTTTTCATGGGCCGACACTAGACGCTCGGAAGCTGTTCACGATCTGTAGCGAGAGGCCGTCAGCAGGGGCTGTAGCAGCGCAGCACAGGAACCGGAGTTTACGTTGATCAATGAGGAGTCCGAGCTGCGCATGAGTCCTCTCGGTTATCAATGAGCGGCCTCGCCGTCAGGTCGGGAACAGCTTCTCAGAGCAGCACGATGTCGAACTGCTCCTGGGTGTAGCTGGTTTCGGCATGGAAGGAAATCGGCTTGCCGATGAAATCCTGCAGATTGGCAATCGCCTGCGCTTCTTCGTCGTGAAACAGATCGACCACGCCGGGCGCAGCCAGGATGCGGAATTCACGCGCGTTGAACTGACGCGCCTCACGCACCACCTCGCGCATCACTTCGTAGGCCACGGTCCGGCCAGTCTTCACTTCACCACGCCCGCCGCAAGTGGGGCAGGTTTCGCACAGTACATGGGCCAGTGACTCGCGGGTGCGCTTGCGCGTCATCTCCACCAGGCCCAGCGAAGTGAAGCCGCCGACCGAAACCTTGGTGTGATCACGGGCCAGGGCGCGGGTCAGCTCGGCCAGCACGGTGAGGCGATGCTCCTCGTTTTCCATGTCGATGAAGTCGAGCAGGATGATGCCGCCCAGATTGCGCAGGCGCAGCTGGCGGGCGATGGCCTGAGCCGCTTCGAGATTGGTCTTGAAGATGGTGTCGTCGAAGGTGCGTGCGCCAACGAAGCCGCCGGTGTTCACATCGATGGTGCACAAGGCTTCGGTCTGATCGATGATCAGGTAGCCGCCGCTCTTGAGGTCGACGCGCCGCGCCAGCGCCTTCTGGATTTCGTCTTCCACACCATGCAGATCGAAGAGCGGACGCTCGCCGGAGTAGTGCTCCAGGAGATGCGCCACACGCGGCATGTAATCGCTGGCGAACTGGCTGAGCTTCTGGAAGTTCTCGCGCGAGTCGATGATGACCTGCTCGGTGTCGCTGCCGACCAGATCGCGCAGCACGCGCTGGGCGAGGTTCAAGTCGCGGTAGAGCAGCGCAGGCGGCTTGCCTTCAGTGCGCTGAAGCTGGATCTCGGCCCACAGCTTGCGCAGGTAGGCGATATCGGCAGCAAGTTCTTCGTCGCTGGCCTGCTCTGCCTGCGTGCGCACGATGAAGCCGCCTTTTTCCTCACCGGGCAGCAATCCCTGCAGACGGGCGCGCAGGGCTTCGCGGCCAGCCTCGCTCTCGATGCGCTGGGAGATGCCGATGTGTTTGTCCTGCGGCAGATACACCAGCAGGCGGCCGGCGATGGAGAGCTGAGTCGACAGGCGAGCACCCTTGGTGCCGATCGGATCCTTGAGCACCTGCACGATGAGACTCTGGCCTTCAGTGAGGATGCGCTCGATCGGGCGCTGCTGCTCGCCGGCCGAGCGATCCACCCAGATATCCGCCACATGCAGGAAGGCGGTGCGCTCCAGGCCGATATCGATGAAGGCGGACTGCATGCCGGGCAGCACGCGCACCACCTTGCCGAGATAGATGTTGCCGACGAAACCGCGCGCATGTTCGCGTTCGATGTGCAGTTCCTGCACCACACCGTTGTAGAGCAGCGCGACGCGCGTCTCCTGTGGCGTGAAATTGACTAGATAAGCCTCGCTCATGGGGCCCCCGGAATCCTGTTGGTAGCGACATTCTACCGGCTGGCAGCAAGCCGCCGGCTATCATGCTGCCCATTGAGGAGAAGCCTTGTGACTGAGACTTTCGATGTAGTGGTGATCGGTGCCGGTGCGGCCGGCATGATGTGCGCCAGCGTGGCCGGGCAACGCGGCCGGCGCGTGCTGGTGATCGACCATGCCACCGCGCTGGCCGAGAAGATCCGCATCTCCGGCGGCGGGCGCTGCAACTTCACCAATCTGCAGGCCGGCCCAGCTAACTTCCACTCCGAGAATCCGCATTTCTGCCGCTCCGCCCTCGCGCGCTACACACCGCAGGATTTCCTCGCCCTGCTAGCCCGCCATGGCATTGCCTGGCACGAAAAACACAAGGGCCAGCTGTTCTGCGACGACTCCGCGCAGAACATCATCGACATGCTGGTCGCCGAATGCAGCAATGGCAATGTCGCCTGGCGCCAGCCCTGCAAGGTCGAGGCCCTGCAGCGCGAAAACGAGGGCTGGCGGGTGGATACCGACGCCGGCAGCGTACTCGCCCAGTCCGTGGTGATCGCCACTGGCGGCCTGTCGATCCCCAAGATCGGCGCCACCGATTTCGGCCACCGCATCGCCCGCCAGTTCGACATTCCGGTGATCGCGCCGCGCCCCGGCCTCGTGCCGCTGACCTTCGACGCCGGCAGCGCGCCCTTCGCCGAGCTGGCTGGCATTGCACTGGAAGTCGAGCTCACCTGCAACGCCGGCTTCTTTCGCGAAGACCTGCTCATCACCCACCGCGGCCTGTCCGGCCCGGCGATCCTGCAGATCTCCTCTTACTGGACGCCGGGCGACGCCCTGCGCATCAATCTGCTGCCGGACCTGAAGGTGGACAGCGAACTGCTTGCTGCCAAGAACGGCGCGCGCCAGCATGTGGTAAGCGTGGTGGCGCAATGGCTGCCGCGACGCATGGCGGAGCTGTTGGTGGAGCGCGCGGGCCTCGCTGGCCGCCCGATTGCCGAGGCGGGCGACAAAGCTCTGCGGCAGCTTGCCGCCAGCATCAACCAGTGGGAGCTCAAGCCCTCAGGCTCCGAAGGCTATCGCAAGGCCGAAGTGACGCTCGGCGGCGTCGACACTCGCGCGCTGGACCAGAAGACCATGATGGCGCGCAGCCAGCCCGGCCTGCACTTCGTCGGCGAAGTCATGGACGTCACCGGCTGGCTGGGCGGCTACAACTTCCAGTGGGCCTGGGCCAGCGGTTACGCGGCGGGAATGGCGGTTTGACGAGTGCCCCCAGGCCAAGAAACACCGCCCGGCGCCTTGCAGCCTTGCTCGACCAAAAGACAGACAACAGCAACAAAAGTCCGACAACAAGAGCATCAAACCGCTTGAATCGCCTATTTTTGCCAGACAAGGTGTAGCAATCAGGCCGGTTTTTTCAGATTTTGTCCGCGCCAAAAACAAACGAATGCCTTCCGTCACAGGAAACAATTATTTATGCCCATAAGGGCTTGTTTTCCGCTCAACAAAATGTTTTATTCACGCCGTCGCACGAAAAAAACAGTGCGTCGGCGCAGCCACCACGCAACGATCCGAAGCGTGGCGCTGCACAAAAACATACCTATATAAGCAGGAGACAAGTCAATGAGCTTCACCCTCAAGACATCCGTCGCAGTTGTCGCCGCCTTGCTGGCTGGCGGAGCATTCGCAGCCAATACCGGCGGTTTCGCCACCACCGATGGCGGCAATGTGGCCGGTGCCCTCGTCAAGAGCGCGGCCACCATGGACCAGATGAACGCAGAAATCGCCGCCGCCAAGGCCGCCAAGCTGCCGCTGATCCTGACCTATACCGGTAACGAAGACGCACTGATCGCTCAGGTGATCAAAGATCACACCATCGATGCCAACCACAACTGCCCGAACCCCCGCTGGAACGACGCTTACCGCAAGGTTGAGGTCAAGGACTTCACCTACGGCCTGACCATTCAGGGCGCCAACGGCTCCTCGGCCAACTTCGGCATCCCCATCATCAACTCCAGCAACGTGATCGTCCGCAACATGAAGATCGGAGCGCTGGCCGGTGCCAACAACGATGCCGACATGATCCGCGTCGACAACTCGCCGAACGTGTGGATCGACCACAACGAGCTGTTCTCGGTCAACAACGAGTGCAATGGCTCGCCCGATGGTGACCTGACCTTTGAGTCGGCCATCGACATCAAGAAGAACTCGACCCACACCACGGTCTCTTACAACTACATTCACGACAGCAAGAAAGTCGGCCTGGATGGCCACACCCAGAGCAGTGGCACCACCGACTTCCAGCGCAACGTGACCTATCACCACAACATCTACAACAACGTGAATGCCCGCCTGCCGCTGCAACGTGGCGGTATCGTGCATGCCTACAACAACCTGTACAGCAAGATCACCGATTCGGGTATCAACGTTCGCGCGGGTGGCAAGGCACTGATCGAACGCAACTACTTCGAAAACTCGATCTCACCGGTAACCTGCCGTTATGACACAGTGGGTTGCGGCACCTGGTATCTGGACAGCAACAACACCACCAGCGCCGCCAGCAATGCCACCTATGGCATCACCTGGACCTCTGCTGGATCGGGTGGCATCAACGCCGACACCTGGGTCTCCACGCTGACCACCAAGCCTTCGCTGACCTACACCTACGAGCCGGTTCCGGCTCAGTGCGTGAAGGACAAGCTGGCGTCCTACGCTGGCGTGGGCAAGAACGGCGCCGTGCTGACGGCTTCGGCCTGTAGCGGCTCCACCTCCTCGGCTGCTGCGTCTTCTGCTGCGGCTTCCAGCGCTGCCACTTCGAGCGCTGCGTCGTCCAGCAAGGCGTCCAGCTCGGCTGCCGCCAGCTCGGCCGCTGCTTCGAGCGCCGCCGCCTCCAGTGCTGCCGCTTCGTCCTCGGCCAGCACTGCACCGGTTCTGTCCGGCACCGGTGATTATCCGAGCGGCTACAGCAAGTGTGCCGATCTGGGCGGCACCTGTACCGCTGGCAGCACCGGCTGGGTGGCTTTCGGCCGTAAGGGTTCGTGGGTCAGCAAGTACGTCGGTTCGGGCAAGACCATCGCCTGTACCGTGGCTGCTTTCGGTTCCGACCCGCTGGGCAACCCGAACAAGTGCTCGACCAAGTAAGCTGAGCACGCAGCAAGCAAAAGCCCCTGTCCGGTTCGCCGGCAGGGGCTTTGTGTTTTCTGGAACCGGTCTGCTTTGTCCGGCTGTCAGACTTCGCCGATTTCCTCCAGCTCGGTCTGAATCTCCAGCCAGCGTTCCTCGCCGGCATCAATGCTGGCGCCCAACTCGCCCTGACGCTTGAGCAGGCTCTGCACCAGCGCACCATCGCCGCTGGCATACAGCGCCGGGTCAGACACGCGCTCGTCGAGCAGCTTCTTCTCACCCTGCCAGCCCTGCAACTTGCGCTCGAGCTGCTCCAGCTCCTTGAGCAAGGGTCGGCGGCGCTGGATGCGCGCCTGCCGGTCAGCCTTCTCGGCCTCGCGGCTGGCAATCCGCGTGGCCTTGTCATCAGCCGCCTGCACATCCACCCGGGCCGCCGCCTCACGTGAGCGGCGCGCATCGAGCCACACCAGGTAGTCCTCGATGTCGCCATCGAAGGGCTGAGCGAGGCCATCGGCCACCAGCAGGAAGTCGTCACACACGGTTCTGAGCAAGGCGCGATCATGACTCACCAGCACCATGCTGCCCTCGTATTCGGAAAGCGCCAGGGTCAGCGCGTGGCGCATCTCCAGATCGAGGTGGTTGGTCGGCTCATCGAGCAGCAGCAGATTCGGTTTATGACGGATCAGCAAGGCCAGCGCGAGGCGCGATTTCTCGCCGCCCGAGAACGGCCCGACCTTGGCGTCGGCCATCGGGCCACGGAAATCGAAGCCGCCGAGGTAGTCGCGCAACTCCTGCTCGCGGGTCATCGGCTCCTGGCGGATCAGATGCTGCAGCGGCGATTCATCCGGCCGCAGCTGCTCCAGCTGATGCTGGGCGAAGTAGCCCAGCACCACGCCCTTGCCGAGCAGTACCGTGCCGCTCTGGGCGGCCAGATCGCCGGCCAGCAGCTTGATCAGGGTGGATTTGCCCGCGCCGTTCGGCCCCAGGAGGCCCAGGCGCGCGCCGGGGCGCAATTCGAGCTTGAGCTTGGCGATGATGGTCTTGTCGCCATAACCCAGCTGCACATCCTTGAGCGTCACCATCGGGTCCGGCGCACGGTCCGGCTCGGGAAAGGCGAAATCGAAAGGCGTGTCGACGTGCGCAGCGGTGATCCGCTCCATTCGCGCCAACGCCTTGATCCGGCTCTGCGCCTGACGTGCCTTGGTGGCCTGGGCGCGGAAGCGGTCGATGTATTTCTGCAGGTGCGCGACTTCGCGCTGCTGCTTCTCGAACAGCGCCTGCTGCTGGGCGAGTTGAGCGGCGTGCTGATCCTCAAAGGCGTCGTAATCGCCGGTGTAGAGGGTGAGCTTCTGCGCGTCGAGAAAAGCGATGTGGGTGACGCAGGCATCGAGAAAATCCCGGTCGTGCGAGATCAGCAGCAAAGTGCCGCGATAGGCGGCGAGCCATTTTTCCAGCCACACCACCGCATCCAGATCGAGGTGGTTGGTCGGCTCATCGAGCAGCAGAAGGTCGGAGCGGCACATCAGTGCCTGCCCCAGATTCAGGCGCATGCGCCAGCCGCCGGAGAAATCCGACACCGGCCGGCCGAAGTCCGCGTCACCAAAGCCCAGCCCGTGCAGCAAGGTGGAGGCGCGCGCATTGGCTGAGTAACCGTCGATTTCCTGCAGGCGGGTGTGCAGCTCACCGATCAGGTGACCATCGTGCGCGGTTTCAGCCGCCACCAGATCCCGCTGCACGCGGCGCAGTTCGGCATCGCCTTCGAGGATGTAATCCAGTGCCGAGCAGCTGAGCGCCGGGGTCTCCTGCGCCACATGGGCAATGGTCCAGGCGGAAGGAATATCAAGATCGCCCTGCTCCTGCTGCAGCTCGCCGCGCAGCAGCGCGAACAGGCTGGACTTGCCGGTGCCATTGGCGCCGACCACGCCAATGCGCCAGCCGGGGTGGATCTGCAGGGAGAGATTGTCGATCAGGCGACGAGCGCCGCGCGCGAGCGCAAGATTACGGAACTGGATCAAGGCCGTAGGGTCTGGGAGAATTGGAAGCAATGCGCATTCTACCGGCCCGCGAGGCCCAGCTCCCCATGTCCATCAAGAAGCTTGTGTTCCTCCTGTTGATCGCCTGCCCGCTGGCCCAGGCCGTTGGCCCGCAGCCTTCGGCCGACCTGCCGATGCCGCCCCAAACCCTCGCCGAGGCGAAGGAGCAGCAACAGCTGGCGGCGGAGTTGCGGCGCGATGCGGATGCCCGCCGCAGCGAATCCGAAGCCGCGTTCAAGCGCGACGACATTGCCTGCTACGCCAAATTCCTGGTCAACGCCTGCCGCGAAAAGGCGCGCCTCGCCAATATCGAGCGCATGAAGGTGGTGCGTCAGTACGAAATCGATGCCAACCTGATCGAGCGACGCGCCAAATCCAAGGTGCTGGAACTTGAGGATGCAGAGAAGTCCGCCCCGCAGCCGACCCGCCCGCCGGTGCCAACGCAGAGCGGCACGCCCCGGGGTGAGGCGCCGGAAGGTGGCACGCCGATCGTGCCGCCCCCGCTGAAGCCGGCACCGGCAGCCCAGCCTGGCCCGGAGGCCAAGGCCAAGGCCGATGCCGACAAGAAGACGCGCGTGGCAGAGGCCGAGAAAGCGCGCCAAGAGCGAGAGCAGGAAGCGGCCGAACGCGCCACTCGCGCCAAGGCCGACGCGGCCCGCTACGATCAACGCGCCCGCGAGGCGGCCGAGAAAAAGGCCAAGAAGGCCGCCACATCAGCCCCCTGAACCCGCATTGGCGCATCCACCACATGGATGATCCACACCCGCCAGCCCCTCCATCGGGCTGGTTTTTTTCGTCGCGCGCTTGTATTTCGTTTAATAACGAATTACGATTCGCTACATGACGAAAGAAAATTCCACTTCCGACGAAACAATCACGCTCGCCGAAACCGAGCTGGAAGAGATCATCAAAGCGCTGGCCAGCCCGGCGCGGCGCGAGATCCTGGCCTGGCTGCGCACGCCCGAGCAGCATTTCGCCGATCAGGCCCATCCGCTCGAAATGGGCGTGTGCGCCGGCAAGATCTTCGAGAAAACCGGCCTCTCGCACTCCACCGCCTCGGCGCATCTGGCCAGCCTGCAGCGCGCCGGCCTGGTCAGCACCCGCAAGATCGGCCAGTGGATCTTCTATTCGCGCAACGAATCGGTGATCGCCGCCTTCCTGCGCAAGATGCAGCACGAGCTCTGACCCCCTCCCCGCAGCCCACAAGGAAACCCACACCATGAGCATCCTCTTCGAACCCCTCCAGGCCGGCGATCTGCTGTGGCCCAACCGCATCGTGATGGCCCCGCTGACGCGCTGCCGCGCCAGCGAGGGCCGCGTGCCCAACGCGCTGATGGCCGAGTACTACGCCCAGCGCGCCAGCGCCGGCCTGATCCTCAGCGAAGCTACCTCGGTGACCCCGCTCGGCGTGGGCTATCCGGATACCCCGGGGATCTGGTCCAACGCCCAGGTTGAAGGCTGGAAGCTGGTAACCCGCGCAGTGCATGCCGCCGGCGGGCGCATCTTCCTGCAACTCTGGCACGTGGGCCGCATCTCCCATCCGGACTATCTGGACGGCGAGCTGCCGGTGGCCCCTAGCGCCATCCAGCCAGCCGGGCATGTCAGCCTGCTGCGCCCGATGCGCGATTACGTGACCCCGCGCGCACTCGACACCGCCGAGATCGCAGACATCGTCGAAGCCTACCGCCAGGGCGCCGAAAATGCCTTGCGCGCTGGTTTTGACGGCGTCGAAATCCACGGTGCCAATGGCTATCTGCTCGACCAGTTCCTGCAGGACAGCACCAATCAGCGCAGCGACCAGTACGGCGGCAGTCTCGAAAACCGCGCCCGCCTGCTGCTCGAAGTAACCGACGCTGCCATCAGCGTGTGGGGCGCCGGCCGCGTCGGCGTGCACATCGCACCGCGCAGCGACTCGCACGACATGGGTGACAGCGATCCGCTGGCCACGTTCAGCTACGTCGCCCGCGAACTGGGCAAGCGCCAGATTGCTTTCCTGTTCGCCCGCGAATCGCAGGATGCGCCGCGCCTCGGCCCGGCCCTCAAGGCGGCCTTCGGCGGTGTGTATATCGCCAACCAGGGCCTCAGCCGCAGCCAGGCCGATGCCCTCTTGAGCAGCGGCGAAGCCGATGCGGTGGCCTTCGGCAAGGACTTCATCGCCACGCCGGATCTGCCGCTGCGTTTCCTGCGCGAGCAGCCCTTGAATGCGCCGAAGCCAGAGAGCTTCTACGGCTACGGTCAGCCGGACCCGCGCGTCGGCTACGTCGACTATCCGCAGGCCTGAGCGAGACTGCAGACAAACAAAGGGGGCTCGCCAGGCGAGCCCCCTTTTTTCTTGTCGCAGACTTCAGCGTGGCAGGCTGATCATTTCGATCCAGTTCGGGCCCTGGCCAGCCGGGTAACGGCCCAGCTTTTCAAGGCTGCCGTCGGCGCGAATCGCATGCACACTGAGCATGCCGGAGCTCTGGCCGGCTTCGATCAGGTAACGGCCTGCCGGATCGATGTTGAAGCCGCGCGGCTGGGTTTCGCTGGGCCAGTGGCCGATCAGGTTCAAGGCACCGGTCTCGGCATCCACCTTGAAGCCCGCCAGGGTGTTGGAACCCCGGTCCGAGGTGTAGAGGAAGCGCCCGTCCGGTGTAACGTGGATATCCGCTCCGGCGACCTTGCCGCTGAAGCCGGCCGGCAGGCTGCCGAAGCTGGCGACCGGGCTCAGGGTGCCGCTGGCCGCGTCGAAGCTGAAGCAGTGCACACGGGCGTCGAGCTCATCCATCAGATAGACGAAGCGGCCGCCCGGATGAAACGCCAGATGGCGCGGACCAGACTTGGCCGGCAAGGCCAGCTCGGCCGGCGCATTCGGGTTCAGCAGCCCCTCCATGACATCCAGCCTGAATTGCAGCAACACATCGCCGCCGAGGCTGGTGGCGAAGGCAAAGCGGTTGTCCGGCGTGGCCTGCAGGTTATGCGCCATCGGCAGAGTCGGGATGATCTGGTGCGCGGGCGCTACTTCGCCGCTGACGCTGATGCGGCTCACGCTGAGCAGATTGCCGCCATAGGAGGCGGCCAGCAGGAACCGACCGCTGCGGTCTGTGGCGATGCTGGCCATGCTCTCAGGCAAGGGATAGTTGCCGAGGTGGCGCAACTGGCCGGATTGCGGATCGATCGCGAAGGCCGCCACGGCATAGGGCTTGGAGCGCAGGGCGGCAAACAGGAAGCGTTTGTCCGGGCTGATTGCCAGTGGCATCACCGTGCCATCGACGGCGACCGTCTGGCGCGGCGTAAGGGTGCCATGGGCACGGTCAAGCTCAGCGACCAGAATGCTCTTGCTGGCCGAACTCGATACGTACACATAGGTGCTGGTCGGCGCGCAGGCCAGCAGACCCAGGCAGGACGAAACGGCACACAGCGTGCGCAGGCTGCGGATGTATTTCATGAGGGCTCTCTTGTTGTGGATCGGGGCCAGCTCGGCTGGCCCCGGTTCGAACGCTGCTTACTTCTGGTTCAGCTTGGCATCTTTCTGCAGGATCAGCTGGTTACCCATGCGCGCCTTGAGCGAGAACTTGCGTGCCTCGACGCTGGCATTGCGGATCAGCAGACCACGCTCGGCCTCGATCTTCACATTCTCGAAGCTGAACGCACTGATCGGGGCTTCGGGCACGCCGACGATGTAACCCGCGGCCTTACTCTTGCCGGTGGACACCAGATTGATGATGCGGATGTTGCTGAAGTGCGGCGTCTTCACGGCATCAAAGGCCTGGGCCGGATCGGAATCCGCCGGGTAGAGCTGGTCACCCACCACGAAGCCGCCTTCGGCCAGGGCCTTGGCCAGTTCCTCGGCATTCTCCGGTGCGCTCTTGTAGTAGCCGGAGAAGACCAGCGGCACGCCGACGTTCACCATCTTCGTGTCGCGGTAGGTGATGTTCGTCACCTTGCCGGCCTTGCCGCGCGGGCTCTTGATGCGCAGGCCGTACATCGAGCCTTCGAAGCTGTTGTGCTCGACCAGCACATTCGACACGCCGCCCGCAGACTCGCTGCCAATGGAGATGCCACGGCCGCCCTTGATGGTGTTGTGGGCGATGTAGATGTTGCTGGTAACGCCATCGGGATAGCGCGGATCGGCCTTCTCGGCCTTGATCGCCACGTGATCGTCGTTGTTGTCGATGTAGTTGTGGGTGATGCGGATGTTGCGGCTGTCGATCGGGTCGATGGCATCGGTGTGCGGCGCAAACGGCGGGCTGACGATACGGGTGCGGGTCACGTCGATGTCTTCCGAGTAGCGCATGACCACATGGAAGCTCGGCGAGTTGGTGATGGTCACGCCTTCCACCAGCACGTTATGACTGTTGCGGATGTAGATCAGGCGCGGACGATCAGTGGAGCCGCGCTTGGCCGGATTGGCGCGCACATTGCTGCGCCAGCGCTCCCACCACACCGCGCCTTGCCCATCGATCGTGCCTTCGCCGCTGATCGCCACGTTCTCGGCGCCTGCCACGCTAATGAAGGGCAGCCAGCCGTTCTCGGCTTCGGCGTACTTGGTTTCAGGCGTGGCGCGATAGCTCGATTCAATGCTGGAGGCGACCAGGATGGCGCCCTTTTCCAGCTTGAGGCGGACATTGCTCTTGAGGAAGATCGGATCGGTCAGATAGTTGCCGGGCGGAAACAGCACGGTGCCGCCACCGGCGAGCGCGCAGTCATCAATGGCCTGCTGGATCGGCGTGGTGTTGAGCACGATCTGCTGACGCTCGCCATTGGCACCGTAAGCGGTCACGTCGCAAATCTTGGCCGGGATACGAATGTCGGTAACGGCCCAGGCGCTCGGTGCAAGTGCAGCCATCGCCAGACAGATCAGGGAATGAGATTTCTTGAAGGACATGCAGATACTCCACAGGACAGAAAATGGCAGGAATCAGGGAAGCTCAGAGTGCCAGGCGCATGCTCACGGCACCAGCTGTACCCCTGGCCCGTAGTTGTTGAACTCCCACAGCCGGTTGAAGGCGGGGTCATCGAAATTGCGGCTGGCGGCCACATTACCGCGATGCGGCCGGCCAGTGGTGGCCGCTTTGTCCCAGGGCGCAGCGAGATCAAAGCTCTGGTCGATATAGCTGTCGCGGATCACCAGCTGGCCATTGGGCGAGCTGCCCGGCAGATAGCCGGTGCCGCCCGCACCCTGATCCCAGGAGCGACCGAGCTTGGAGAACTTCAGCGCCTGATGGCCTTTGTCACCCGTGATACGGCTGTGAATGACCAGAAAGCCCAGCGAGGAGGCCGGCACACTGTCCGGTGCGAAGACGATCGCCGGCACGCTGCGGCGGGTGGACACCACACGGAACTCGCACTGCTCGAACACTGCGTTAGCGCGGCCAAACACGAAGTCCACATCACCCTCGATGTAGGCATCCCGGATGTAAGCCCGCGCAATCTTGTCCAGCGGATAAGTGCCCACCTTGTTGGTGGGCGTGGGCGCCTCGCCGACGTTCACCAGGAAAGTGTCCTGACGGCCGATCAGGCGCACCTGCTCGAACTGGGCACGATCGCCATCGCTGCGCAGGGCCACCGCCTGATGGCCTTCGCGCTTGGCGTCGATCACCGATTCGAGCAGGGTGTTGGTCACCGTCAGGTTCTTGAGCTGGAAGCCATCGGCCTGCACCCACATCACGGCGGCACAGGGCGTATCCATCGGCTTGTCGGCGGCCTGGCCGGCGCACACCTGGTACATGGCCCAGGCCGGGTCGCCCGCCTTGAACTGACCGGCCGGATTCAGCGCTGCGATGTAGGCCGACGGCGGGGTGCGCGCATCCAGGGTGAGCTCGATATTCACCTCTTCAGGCTTGCCGCTGCCGTAGAGGGTCAGCGGGCCAGCATCGATCGGCACATACACTGCGCCGGTATAGGTGCCGGGCAATATGCGGATGTATTGACGGCTGCGCTTGCCGCTGGAAATCGCTGCGTTCACCGCCTGCTGCACGGTGGCATGGCTGCCGCCTGCGCCGACCACGAAGTCGGCCTTCACGCCAGCCAGATCAATGGGTTGAGGCTGCCAGGGATCATGCTCGGGGGCCGACAGCCGGCCCTTGTGCGCGAAGTAGTGCTCCCGGGTGAAACGGCCAGCTTCCTCGGCATTGAGCACAGGGCGGCTGGCGCTCCCAGGCGCGACCTGTGGCGATACTGGCTGCGCCGCAAGCAGACTGCAGCCGCTCAGGGACAAGCCCAGCAGAAAGGTCAGCACAGGCCCGGCAGGATTTCTCATGACCAGCTCCAGACAAGGGAAAACAGGATGCATGCCACCGCCGATCAGCCCGCAGCCCCGATCAGGATGGCGCGGAAGTCATTCACATTGGTCAGGGTTGGCCCGGTGATCACGGAGTCTCCCAGCGCACCGAAGAAACCATGCGCATCATTGGCGTCGAGTGCTGCGCGCGGACGAATGCCCCGTGCCCAGGCGCGTTGCAGGCTATCCGGAGTAAGCACTGCGCCCGCGATCTCTTCCTGGCCATCAACGCCGTCGGTATCACCCGCCATGGCCCAGACGCCGGCCAGGCCATCGAGCGCCACGCCCAGCGAGAGCAGGAATTCGACATTGCGCCCACCGCGCCCATCACCGCGCACAGTGACGGTGGCTTCGCCGCCGGAGAGCAGGATGCAGGGCAACGGAAAGGGTTGCTGATTGAGCGCCACGTTGCGCACGATGCCGGCCATCACCTTGCCCATGTCACGCGCCTCGCCTTCCAGGCTGTCGCCAAGATTGAAGACGGCAAAGCCGGCCTCACGCGCCAGTTTCGCCGCAGCTTCCAGCGCCAGCGCCGGAGTGGCGATCAAGTGGCAGCTGCTGTTCGCCAGGCGCGGGTCGCCAGGTTTCACCGATTCGCCCTCGCCACTCTCCAGCAAGCGGCGTGCGGCGGCCGGCAGAACCACGCCGTAGCGCTCGACAATGGCCAGCGCATCGGCGCAGCTCGTAGGATCAGCCACGGTTGGGCCGGAGGCGATATCCACCGGATGATCGCCCGGTACATCGGAAATCAGCAGGGTCACCACGCGCGCCGGATAGCAGGCTGCAGCGAGGCGCCCGCCCTTGATCGCCGAGAGGTGGCGGCGCACACAGTTCATCTCGCTGATCGTGGCCCCGGAGGCCAGCAGGGCGCGATTGATCGCCTGCTTGTCGGCCAGCGGCAGCCCTTCCAGCGGCAGCGGCAGCAAGGCCGAGCCGCCGCCTGAAATCAGGCACAGCACGGTGTCGTCGGCCGTCAGGCCACCCACCAGTTCAAGCATGCGGCGCGCTGCATTGAGGCCATTCTCATCCGGCACCGGATGCGCCGCAGTGGCGATCTCGATACGCTGGCAGGACACCTCGTAGCCGTAGCGCGTGACCACCAGCCCGCTGAGCGGCCGCGCCCAATGCCCTTCAACCACCCGCGCCATCTCGGCCGATGCCTTGCCGGCACCGATCACCACCAAGCGCCCGCGCGGGGGCGGCGGCAGAAAGGGGGGCAGGCAACGTGCCGGCTGAGCGGCGGCCACCGCCGCCGCGAACATCTGGCGCAGGAGCACCTGAGGATCGTACGTCACGCGTGCCCTTTCCTCAGGCGGATTGCCCGATTTCGAAATTGGCCATCAGCTCCAGCGCGCGCACCATGCCGGAGTGATCCCAGGCTTCACCGCCCCGTGCGGCGCAGCTGTTGAAGAGCTCCTGGCAGGTCGCAGTGTTGGGCAGCGACAGGCCCAGCGTACGCGCGGTGGACAGGGCGAGGTTCAGATCCTTCTGATGCAGGGCAATGCGGAAGCCCGGTGCGAAGTTGCGCTTGATCATGCGTTCGCCATGCACTTCGAGGATGCGCGAATTGGCAAAACCGCCCATCAGCGCCTGACGCACCCGGGCCGGATCGGCGCCGGCCTTGGAGGCCAGCAGCAGCGCTTCGCCGACCGCTTCGATGGTCAGCGCGACGATGATCTGGTTGGCCACCTTGGTGATCTGGCCGGCACCGGCCTCGCCCACCAGGGTGATGTTCTTGCCCATTTTCTCGAACAGCGGGCGCACGCGCTCGAAGACGCTGTCCTTGCCGCCACACATGATGGTCAGGCTGGCAGCCTTGGCGCCCACATCACCGCCAGAGACCGGTGCGTCGATGTAGTCGGCGCCGAGGGCTTCGATCTTCTGCGCGAATTCCTGGGTGGCCACCGGCGAGATCGAGCTCATGTCCACCACCACCTTGCCGGCAGAAATGCTCTCCGCCACACCGTTTTCACCGAAGAGCACGGCTTCGACGTGCGGGGTGTCCGGCACCATGATGATCACGATATCGGCCTGCGCCGCGACTTCGGCCGCGCTGCGGCAGGCGATGCCGCCAGCGGCGACGAGTGAGGGCGGCACTTCGCCAACGGTGTGCAGATACGCCGGGTAGCCCGCGGCGATGAGGTGGCCCGCCATCGGCGTGCCCATGATGCCAAGGCCGATGAAACCGATTTTTTCCATGTCGAAACTCCTGTGACTGTCCGGTGATTGAAACGCGGCCTCAGGCGGCCTGTGGGCAAGTGTTCTTGAGCGGCGCAAAGCGTGCCGCGAGTTGCTCGGAGGCCCGCGCCAGCAGGGCGATGTCGGCTCCCACGGCGGTGAAACAGCAGCCCCATTCGATGTACTGACGCGCCTGGGCCTCGTCGCCGGTAAGGATGCCGGCCGGCTTGCCGGCGGCACGAATGCGCTTCACGGCGTCTGCAATCGCGGCCTGCACCTGCGGATGGCCCGGATTGCCGATGAAGCCCATGGCCGCCGAGAGATCGCCGGGGCCGATGAAGATGCCGTCAACACCTTCGACGGCGGCAATGGCTTCGATCTGCTCCAGGGCTTCAACGGTTTCCACCTGCACCACCACGCAGATTTCATCTGCAGCGCGCTGGTGATAATCCTTGATGCGGCCAAAACGCGAAGCGCGCGACAGGCCGGTGAAACCACGCAAACCGCCGTCGTGCGGATAGCGTGTTGCGGCCACCGCTTCGGCGGCCTCCTGAGCGTTCTGCACCTGCGGAATCAGCAGGGTCTGGGCACCAATGTCGATCACCCGCTTGATCAGCACCTTGTCATTCCAGGCCACGCGCACCACGGCACTGCTGCCGCCCTCGGACAGGGCCTGGAGCTGCTGGTGCAACTGGAAGGTTTCGTTGGGCGAGTGTTCGGCGTCCAGCACGATCCAGTCAAAACCAGAGCCACCGATGACTTCGGTGCTGACATGGTTCGACAGATGCGACCACAGGCCGATCTGCAATTGGCCTTCAGCGAGGCCACGTTTGAAACGGTTGAGGATCATGTCCACGGTGGATTCTCCTGGGTTCAGACGGCTTCAGCGGGAGTGAGGTCGGCCCCGACTTCAGCCATCTCACGGCTGTAGTGGCGGCTCGCTTCGACCAGCATGCGGGTATAGGGGTGCTCGGGTACCGCGCCGACCAGACTGGCGCTCTCGATCAGATCGACGATGCGGCCCTGCTGCATCACCGCCACGCGGTCGCACAGATGGGCGACCACGCCCAGATCGTGCGTCACCAGCAGGTAGGTGAGGCCTTCCTGTTTGCGCAGGTCGGCCAGCAGGTTGAGGATTTCGGCCTGCACTGACACATCCAGTGCCGAGGTCGGTTCATCCAGCAACAGGATGCGCGGCTCAAGGATCAGGGCACGCGCAATCGCCACGCGCTGGCGCTGGCCGCCGGAGAGCTGGTGCGGATAGCGATAGCGGAAATTGGTCGGCAGGCCGACCTTGGTGAGGATCGTGTCGATACGCCGGCTCGCGTCGCCGATGCCGTGGATCGCCAGCGGTTCGCGCAGTGCCGTCTCGACGGTATGGCGCGGATGCAGCGAGCCGTAGGGATCCTGAAACACCATCTGCACTTTGCGGCAGCGCGCCTTATCGAGCTGGCGGCCAAGCTTCTCGCCGTGGATGGCGAGGCTCCCGCTCCAGTGGCTGTACTGGCCGGCAAGGCAGCGCAGCACAGTGGTCTTGCCGGAGCCGGATTCACCGACCAGACCAAAGGCCTCGCCATCGCCGACTTCGAAACTCACGTCATGCAGAACCTGGTTGGCCTCTTCGCCCTCGCCGAAGGTCAGGTTGAGCTTGTCGACTTCGATCATTGCCATCTTGTTTCTCCTCAGACGCCGACGGATTCGGTAAGCCAGGCCGGGTCACGCTGCAGCACCGGCAGGCGCTCACGGCGCACGTCCACGCTCGGCAAGGACGCCAGCAGACCCTGGGTATAAGGATGTTTCGCATGCTCCAGATCGGCGGCGGCGATGGACTCGACGACGCGGCCGGCATACATCACGAGCACCCGGTCACAGAAGCTGCGCACCAGATTCAGATCGTGGCTGATGAAGATCAGGCCAAGGCCGCGCTTGGAGACGAGGTCGTCCAGCGTAGCCAGCACCTGCAGGCGCACCGACACGTCGAGTGCGGAGGTCGGCTCATCGGCGATCACCACTTCGGGCTCGGTGATCAGCATCATGGCGATCATGATGCGCTGGCCCATGCCGCCGGACACTTCGTGCGGATACATGCGGAACACGCGCTGCGGATCGCGGATGCGCACCGCTTCGAGCATCGCCAGCGCGCGCTGATTGGCCTCGGCACGCGCGACCTTGTGGTGCGCCAGATAGGCCTCGGCAATCTGATCACCGACGCGCATCACCGGGTTCAACGAGTACTTCGGATCCTGCATGATCATCGACATGCGCTGACCACGAATGGACTGCATGGTTTTCTCGGAGCAGGTGGCGAGATCGATGTCGCCGAACTGCATCTTGCTGGCGGTGATCCGGGCGCTCTTCGGATGCAGCCGCAGCAGGGTACGGCCCACGGTGGACTTGCCCGAGCCGGATTCGCCAACGATGGCCAGCTTCTCGCGGCCGAGGCTGAACGACACCCCGCGCACCGCATCGACCAGCGAACCGCCACTGGTGAAGCTCACGCGCAGGTCCTCCACTTGCAGCAGGGGGTCCAGATTGGTTTGATCGAGATTCATCATGGAGACTCCCTTATTCAGAGCGCGGGTCGAGCACGTCGCGCATGCCATCACCGAAGAGGTTGAAGGCCAGGCTGGCAAACATGATGGCGGCGCCGGGCATGGCCACCAGCCACCAGCACTCCAGCATGTAGCGGCGCCCCGCCGAGATCATCGCGCCCCACTCCGGCACCGGCGGCTGGGCGCCAAGGCCCAGGAAGCCGAGGCCGGCGGCGGTGAGGATGATGCCGGCCATATTCATGGTCAGGCGCACCACCACCGAAGACAGACACATCGGCGCCACATGGCGCAGCAGGATGCGGGTGGAGGAGGCGCCCTGCAGTTGCACCGCGACGATGTAGTCAGCCTTGCGCAGTGACAGCGTTTCGGCGCGCGCCAGACGCGCGATCGGCGGCCAGGCGGTGAGTGCGATGGCGATCACGGCATGATCCAGCCCCGGGCCGAGCGCAGCGACGAAAGCCAGCGCGAGGACGAGGCCGGGGAAGGAGATGAAGATGTCGGTGATGCGCATGAACACCGTATCCACCCAGCCGCCGAAGTAGCCCGAGATCACACCGATGGCGAGCCCCACCGGGCCGACGATCACGGTCACCAGCGAGATGATGTAGAGCGTGATGCGCGAGCCATACACAAGGCGGCTGAAAATGTCGCGGCCATATTCGTCGGTGCCGAACCAGTGTGCGGCATCCGGCGCCTTGAGGGTGTTGGCCAGATCCTGAGCCAGCGGGTCGTGGGTGGCAATCCAGGGCGCGAAAGCGGCCAGCAGCAGCAGTGCGCCGATCACCACCAGGCCCGCCACCGACAGCGGATTGCGCACCAGCTTGCGCAGGTTGCGCGCCAGGTTCTGGCGCAGGGCCTGGGCGGAGGATTGCGGCGTTTGCTCACGGGCCACAGCGGGAAGAGTTGTCGTGGTCATGGTGCCTGCCTTATCGAGTGCGGGGGTCAAACACCTGGTAGAGCGCATCGGCCACCAGATTCAGGGTTACGAAGATGATGCCGATCAGCAGCACACAGCCCATCACCGCGTTCATGTCGCCCAGCAGCAGGCTGGAAGTGAGGTAGCTGCCGAAGCCGGGCCAGGCGAACACGGTTTCGATCAGCACCGCGCCTTCGAGCAGCGAGCCGTAGGCCAGGGCAACAATGGTCAGCAACTGCACCAGGATGTTGCGGAAGGCATGGCGCCAGACCACCTCGAACTCCGAGAGGCCCTTGACCCGCGCGGTGATGATGTATTCCTGGTTGAGCTGGTTGAGCATGAAGGAGCGCGTCATGCGGGCAATGTAGGCCATCGAGTGCAGGCCGAGGATGCAGGCCGGCAGGGTGATGTGGCGGATGGCGCTCTGGAATACTTCCCACTCGCCGGCCAGCGCCGAGTCGATCAGCAGCAGGCCCGTGCGGCTCTGTACCAGACCGTCGTAGGCCAGATCGACGCGCCCGGCGCCGCCGGCCCAGCCCAGCCAGGCGTAGAAGATGATCAGGCCCATCATGCCGAACCAGAACACGGGTACTGAGTAACCACACAGGCTGATCACCCGCACCACCTGGTCGCCCATGCGGCCCTTGCGGGTGGCGGCGAACACGCCCAGCGGCACGCCGACGCAGGTACCAAAGAGAATCGCGATGGTGGCCAGCTCGATGGTGGCCGGAAAAACGCGGGCGATGTCGGCCGTGACGGCATTGCCAGAGAGCAGCGCACGGCCCAGATCACCGTGCAACAGATCGCGCAGGTAGTAGGCGAACTGCATGTAGAGCGGCTGATCCAGCCCGAGCTGGTGGAAGACCTGATCGTAGGTGGACTGGTCAGCGTCCGAACCGACGATGGACAGCACCGGGTCCAGCGGCATCACGCGGCCGATGAAGAAGGTCATGGCCAGCAAGCCCAGCAGGGTCACTGCCACGATGCCCAGGCGATGGCCGAAACCGGTCAGCCGGCGCGCGGAACGGCCAGAAGGAAAGAAGATCGACATGGAATGCTCCGTTGCAACAGGAGGCGCTCATCCGCAGAGCGCGGATGAGCGATCGGGAACTCAGCGCTGCTTGTAGACCTCGCGCCAGCGCGTGGTGGAAGCCGGGTGACTGTGGAAATTGCGCAGATCCTTCTGCAAGACCACGGTATCCACCATCTGCGACACCGGCTGGATCGCCCCCACCTGACTGTCGTAGAGCTTTTGCACTTCCTGATACATGACGATCTGCTTCTTCTCGTCCTGCTCGATCTCGGCCTTCTCGATCAGGGCATTGATCTCGGGGCTGATGAAGGAGGTGCGCCAGCCCTGGAAGTTGGTCAGCTTGGCCTCATCCCGGTTGTCCGGGTTATAGACCAGCGAGCGCAGGCTGCTGTGCGGATGCGGCTCGGCCCCACCGCCGCCACGGCCAACGATGATCTCGAAGTTGCGATCACGCATCGCGCCATACACCTGGTTGCCGGTACCCGGGATTACGCTGGCCTCGATGCCGCCCATGGCCAGCGTGGCCTGCAGGTTGGTGGCGATGTTGATGAATGGCGGATCGGAGAGCACGCGAATGGTGGTCTTGAAGCCGTTCGGGAAACCCGCTTCGGCGAGCAGCTTCTTGGCCGCCGGCACATCGAGCTTGTAGCCAGGGTTGGGCAGTGTGGCCGGCAGGCCCATCTGCACCGGGCGCTGATGGTAGAGGCCGTAGTTGGGCATCACCGTCTTGTTGATGCCGTCATAGTCGATGAGCGCACGAATGGCCTGACGCACACGCTTGTCGGCGAACTTCGGATCCTTCACGCTGACCGCCACGTAGTACACATTGCCGCGCTTGACCGCCTCGATCACGGCATTCGGATTCTTTTTCATCGATTCCACATCGGGCACCGACATGCCGGCGGCCACATCGATATCACCGCGCTCAAGCATCAGGCGCAGGGTCTGCGATTCGGTCATGTGGCGCAGCACCACGCGCTTCAACTTGGCCGGACCGCGCCAGTAGCCGTCAAAGCGGCTCATCAGCAGTACATCCTTCTGGCGCCAGTCATTCAGCGCGAAGGGGCCGGAGCCGGCTTCGTTGGTGGTGAGCCAGGCCTTGCCCATGTCGCCATCCTTCTCGTTGCTCAACACCTTCTTGCGATCCAGCACCATGGCGCCCACCGAGGTGCCGAGGGTGTAGATCACCAGCTTCGGATCGGTCGGCTCGGGCAGGGTCAGCACCAAGGTTTCGGCATCCAGCGCGCGGATGTTCTGCTCCACATTGGTAGCGGAAAACCCATAGCTCTTCCACACCGAAGCCAGCGCGAGGTTCAGCTTCAGCACACGCTGCAGTGACCAGGCGGCGTCTTCAGCAGTCAGCGGATTACCCGAATGGAATTTAACGCCCTTGCGGATCTTGAACGTGATGCTGCGGTTGTCCGGTGCCACCGTCCAGCTTTCGGCCAGACCCGGCAGGATCTTGTAGGTGTCGGCCGGGTCCAGTTCGACCAGCGAGTCGTACATGTTGGCATTCACCTCGACCACATCATTGCCGGTGGCACCGGCCGGATCGAGCGACAGCAGATTGTTCATGCTCATGCCGACGATCAGCTGATCGTTCGGCGTCTTGGCCGCGGCCAGACCACTGGCCAGGGCCAGTGCGACGGCGGAAGCAATAAGCAGGCGATTGAATTTCATGCGGGTCTCCTTGGTTGTCTCTGTCGGACGGGGCCTTTGAAGGTCCTTAGTAAGTCGTGACGGTGTGGGCGGCGATGTAGTCGAAGTTGATGTCTTCGCCCAGGCCGGGCTGCTGCGACAGATGGACGAAACCGTCCTTGTCCATCGGGTCGGCCAGGCTGTTGAGATAGGCCGGCACCTCGTCGTATTCAAGGAAAGGATGGAGCAGGCCGCGCTCGTACCACTGGCAGTTCTTGATCGCCGCGCATACCGCGAGGTTTGCCGCACCGTTGCCGTGCACTTCGCAATTCATGCCGAAGGCATCGGCCATGTAGGCCACCTTGAGGGTCGGGGTGATGCCGCCCACGCCCGGCACGCCGGCACGGGTGATGGTGGCGGCGCCGGATTTGATCCATTCGGCGCGGGTATGGTGCTTGCCGCCCATGTATTCCGGGCCAAGGATCGGGATATCCAGCTGCTGGGTGAGCCACACGTAGGAGGACATGCTCTGCTCGTCCATCATTTCCTCGAACCAGGCGAACTGGAGCTTTTCGAGTGCTCTGCCGATTTTCAGCGCCTCGGTGCGCGAGTACCAGTGATAGCCATCGAGCATCAGGTCGATGTTCGGGCCGACCGCTTCGCGCACGGCGGCACAGCACTTGATGTCCATCTCGACATTCGGCGCGAAGGCCACTGGCGGCATCCAGGTGTGCAGCTTGATGGCCTTGTAGCCGCGCGCCACCAGCTTGAGGGCGAAGTCGGCGTATTCCTCGGGAGTGGACAAACCGCCCTTGAGCTCATCGCCACACATGGTGGAGCCGTAGGCCGGCACCTTGTCACGGTAACCACCGATCAGTTTGTACACCGGCTGGCCCAGCTTGCGTCCGGCCAGATCCCACAGCGCCTGATCAGCCACGGCCATCGCGCGGTCGGTGAGTTGGCCGGCGCTGCCACGCTGCCAGTGGGCGAGGTCCTGCCAGATCTGTTCGCGCATGAAGGGATCGGCGCCGATCATCACCTTGCGGAAGAAAGCGTCGAGCACATGCTGGCGAATCACTTCGACCGGCCCGAAAGCATGGCCTGCGCTGCCGTCATCACAGGTGATGGTCAGCATCGCCAGCTTGGCGTCCTTCTCCGGTCCCGGATGGGAGTGGCCCGCGCTATCCACCGAGCGCTTGCTCGGGTAGGTGAATACGGTGCCGCGGATGCTTTCGATCTTCATCATTTCTCCTGGTTCTGCGAGCCTGGGCCGCATCTTGTCAGTCGTCATACGTGTTGAGCTGAATAGTAGTGAGCACGAAGCCAAGGCGTCAAACCCACTAAACCCCTAGACGTTTACCCTAGGTTTTTTACATATATCCTTGAATAAATGTCTATTTTTGGATTTATACGGCCTTAGAACGTCTTCATCAGGGCTTTCCCTTGGGGAGAAAAAGCACTGGAAACTAGTCATATAATAAGTTCAAGACGTCACACGAGTTAAAAGTCATCATGACAGGTAGCCCACAGGAGTACGGCATGACTAAAGCCCGGCCGCGCGAAACCCTGACTGGCCAGCTGACCCGCACCCTGGCCGAACGGATCACCTCCGGCCAGTACGCTGTCGGCACCCAATTGCCGAGCGAGCAAAAAATGATCAGCGAGTTCGGGGTGAGCCGTACTGTCGTACGCGAGGCCATTGCCAACCTGCGTGCCAACGGCAGGGTATTGACGCGTCAGGGCTCCGGCGCCTTCGTGCTGCAGCAGGAAGCGGCCAAGGGATTCCATATTGATTCGGGCCATCTCACGGACATCCAGGAAGTGGTGTCTCTGCTCGAATTGCGTATCGGGCTGGAATCAGAAGCCGCGGTGCTCGCCGCACAACGCCGTACGCCGGAGCAGCTCGAGGCCATGAAGCAGGCCTTGCGCGACATCGAACAAGCCATCCTGCGGGATGAAAATGCGCTCGAGCCGGATCTGCGCTTCCACCGCCTGATTGCCGAGGCGGCTGGCAATCCGCACTTCCTGAAGCTCTTCCACTATGTCAGCGAGTTGTTGATGACTCGTGCCAGCATGCGCCCGGGCCGCCTCAGCAGCCGTTCGCCCGAGGAGTTCCTGAACCACGCCCAGCGCGAACACGAGCAGATCTGCTTCGCCATCGAACGCCAGGATCCGGAAGCTGCCCGCGCGGCACTGCGCATGCATCTTTCCGAAAGCAAGGCGCGCCTGCTACGCAGCGCGGCCTTGCACAATCCATGAGCCTTGTACCCGCAGCAGGGCCGGTACAAAAACAGAGAAGCCCGCATTTGCGGGCTTCTCTGCTATCCGGGCTGCGGCGGATCAGGTCACCGGCGCCGGGTTGAACAGAGTCAGCGCGTTGTAGAGCTTCAGCTGCTCGGCCCAGGTCTTGCGGCCGCTGGCCACCTCGAGCATGAGCTGGAAGATTTCCCAACCCAGGGACTCGATGCTGGCCTCGCCGTCAGCAATACGGCCGGCATTCACGTCCATCAGGTCGTGCCAGCGGCGGGCCAGATCGGTACGCGTGGCGACCTTGATCACCGGGCATTCGGCCAGGCCATAGGGCGTGCCACGGCCCGTGGTGAAAATGTGCAGGTTCATGCCGGCCGCCAGTTGCAGCGTGCCGCAGATGAAATCCGAGGCCGGCGTAGCGGCATACACCAGGCCCGACGTGATGCCGCGGTCTGCCAGTCGCTCACCGGGCGAGATCACGCCGGAAATCGCCGATGAGCCGGACTTCACGATTGAGCCCATGGCCTTCTCGACGATGTTCGACAGCCCGCCCTTCTTGTTGCCCGGGGTGGTGTTGGCGCTGCGGTCCACCTGGCCCAGCTTCAGGTATTCGTCATACCAGCCGAGTTCGCGGATGATCGCCTGGCCCACTTCGGGCGTGGCGGCACGCTCGGTGAGCTGGCGCACGCCATCGCGCACCTCGGTGTTCTCGGAGAACATCACGGTGGCGCCGGCCCGCACCAGCAGGTCGGCGGCATAGCCCAGCGCCGGGTTGGCGGTAATGCCGGAGAAGGCATCCGAGCCGCCGCACTGCATGCCGACGACCAGTGCGGAGGCCGGGCAGACTTCGCGCTGACGCGCGTTGAGGCGCTCCAGATGGACGCGGGCGCGCTGCATGATCGAATCGATCATGGCGCCGAAGCCGACGTGCTGCTCGTTCTGCAGGCACACCACGTCGAGGCCTGCCGTGTCGTCTTTCTCCTGCTTGAGCATCACCGCCTTGGGCAGATCGAGGCGCTCGGGCTGCAGTTTTTCGCAGCCGAGGCTCACCACCAGCACCTCGCCGCCGAAGTTCGGATTCAGGGCGAGGTTGCGCACGGTACGGATCGGGATGATCGCGGTGGGCGCGTCGATCGCCACGCCACAGCCGTAGGTGTGGTTCAGCGCCACCACGCCATCCACGTTCGGATATTGCGGCAGCAGCTCTTCGCGGATGCGTTTGGCGGCATGTTCGACCACGCCGGCCACACACTGCACGGTAGTGGTGATGGCCAGCAGGTTGCGCGTGCCGACGCTGCCGTCGGCATTGCGGTAGCCCATGAAGGTATGGCCTTCAAGCGGCGCATGTTGCGGCGGCTTGCGGGTGGCCAGCGGCAGGCCTTCGAGCCCCACGGCTTCAGGCATGGCGAGCAGGTTTTCATTCACCCAGCGGCCAGTGGCGAGGTCTTCGCGGGCAGTGCCGATGCTCACGTCGTAGCGGCGCACCACCTCGCCCTTGGCGATCGGCTCCAGCGCCACCTTGTGGCCCTGCGGTACATGTTCGCGCAGCACCACGCCGGGAGCGACTTCGGTGCCGGCGGGCAGGCCACCCACGCCGACGATCACGGCCACGTTGTCGGCCGGGTGCATGCGAATGATCAGTGGGGCCTTGCCGGTATTCGGGATATTCATGGCGTTTCCTTCACTTTCGTCTTGTCCTGCGGAGTTGCCTTCGAGCGTATAACTTGCCTGGATCGCCTTGCCGTGCCATGGCACAGTGTTCGGCGCCCTGCCCTGTTTTACGCCTGAAGCAAGCCTGCATCAGAGCATTTCGAGCGGCGTAGCCGCTGCGGGAGGTGGAAAAAAAATGTTCAGGGCGGCGCGCGTGGCGGCATCCAGTTCAAGTGACAGGGCGGCGGCATTTTCGAGTACGCGTGGCGGGCTCGAGGCCTTCGGAATGATGATGCATTGCTCGTTACCGAGCAGCCAGGCCAGCGCGAGCTGAGCCGGAGTGACGTTCAGGGAGGCAGCGATGCGGCCGAGGCCCGGATCGTGCAGCAGGCGCGACTGCTCCAGCGGCGAGTAGGCCATCAGCGGAATGCCGTGCGCACGGCACCAGGGCTGCAGATCCCATTCGATGCCGCGCCGGCCAAGGTTGTAGAGCACCTGATTGCACACCGGGAGCTTGCCGTGAGAGGCCTTCAGCACATCGTCGATACCGAGCGCGGTGAAATTGCTCAGGCCCCAGTAACGGATCTTGCCTTCACGTTGCAGGCGCTCGAAGGCTTCCAGGGTTTCGTCCAGCGCGATGGAGCCGGGCCAGTGCAGCAGATAGGCGTCGAGCCGGTCGGTCCCGAGACGCTTCAGGCTGGCTTCGCAGGCGCTGATCATGCTGCGGTGCCCGGCGTTGAAGGGATAAACCTTGCTGACCAGGAAGACGCCGTCGCGCCGACCCCGGATGGCTTCGCCGACGAGGCGTTCCGATTCACCATCGCCATACATCTCGGCAGTGTCGATCAGGCTCAGCCCCGCATCCAGCCCGGCCTGCAGGGCCGCCAGCTCGCGCGCCCGGTTGGCGCGCACTTCACCCATCATCCAGCTGCCCATGCCAAGTGCGGGCACTGCTTCGCCGCCAGGCAGGGTCACGGTTTTCATGCCTGTGGCTCCTCAATCAGAATGGCGCGGAAATCATTCACATTGGTCAGGGTCGGGCCAGTCACCACCGCGTTGCCGAGTGCGCCGAAGAAGCCATGGCCGTCGTTATTGGCGAGGCTGTCCTTAGGGCGGATGCCCTGCTCCCAGGCGCGTTGCAGGGTGTCCGGGGCGAGATAGGCTCCGGCGATTTCTTCGACGCCATCGACGCCGTCGGTATCTCCGGCCAGTGCATGCACGCCGGCTGCGCCATCCAGCGCGATGCCCAGCGAGAGCAGGAACTCCACGTTGCGCCCGCCACGCCCCTGGCCACGCAGGGTGACCGTGGTTTCACCGCCCGAGAGCAGCACGCAGGGGGTGCGGAAAGGCTGGCCATGCTGGACGACCTGCAGCGCCACGCCAGCCATGACCTTGCCCACATCGCGCGCCTCACCTTCGATGCTGTCGCCGAGGATGTAAGGCGTCACGCCGGCATCCAGTGCCACTTTGGCTGCGGCTTCGAGGGCCATCTGCGGCGTGGCGATGAGGTGAGTCTCGCAATATTCGAGACGCGGATCGAGCGGTTTGATGGATTCAGCCGCCGGGCTGGCGAGCACTTCGAGCACGTTCGCCGGCAGCGCGATGCCATAGCGACGCACGATAGCCAGCGCGTCTTCGCAGGTGGTGATATCCGCCACGGTGGGGCCAGAGGCGATGTCGCAGGGCTTATCGCCCGGCACATCGGAAATCAGCAGGGTCACGACCTTGGCCGGATGGCTGGCGGCGGCGAGGCGTCCGCCCTTGATCGCGGAGAGGTGGCGGCGCACGCAGTTCATCTCGCTGATCGAGGCCCCCGAGGCCAGCAGCGCGCGATTCACGGCCTGCTTGTCGGCCAGCGTGAGGCCCGGCAGGGGCAGCGGCAGCAAGGACGAGCCACCGCCCGAGATCAGGCACAGCACGGTGTCATCCGCCGTGAGGCCGCTGACCAGATCCAGGATGCGCTGCGCGGCCGTGAGGCCGGCTTCATCCGGCACCGGATGGGCGGCCTCGACGATCTCGATCTGCTGGCAGGGCACCGCGTAACCGTAGCGGGTGACGACCAGGCCTTCGAGCTTGCCCGGCCAGGCCGCTTCCACCGCAGCGGCCATCGCCGCCGAGGCCTTGCCGGCCCCGATCACGATCAGCCGCCCGCGCGGCGCTTCCGGCAGGAAGGCGGGAATGCAGTGAGCGGGCTGCGCGGCCTCGATGGCAGCGAGGAACATGTCCCGCAGGAGACTTTCGGCAGAACGCTGGCTGCTCATGTGCATCCCCTTTCCGCTCAGGCCTTCTGGCCGACTTCGAAGTTGGCCATGATCTCCAGCGCGCGCACCAGCGCCGAGTGATCCCAAGCCGCGCCGCCGTGCGCTGCGCAGGTGTTGAACATTTCCTGGCAGGTGGCGGTGTTGGGCAGGGCCACGCCAAGCTTGCGGGCGGAGCTGAGGGCGAGGTTCAGATCCTTCTGGTGCAGCTCGATGCGGAAGCCCGGGTTGAAAGTGCGCTTGATCATGCGTTCGCCATGCACTTCGAGGATCTTCGACGAGGCGAAGCCGCCCATGAGCGCCTGACGCACCCGCGCCGGATCGGCACCGGCCTTGGAGGCAAACAGTAGCGCTTCGCCGACGGCTTGAATGTTCATTGCCACGATCATCTGGTTGGCGACCTTGGCGGTCTGACCATCACCATTGCCACCGACCAGGGTGATGTTCTTGCCCATCAGCTCGAACAGCGGCTTGACGGCTTCAAACGTGGCCTCGCTGCCGCCGACCATGATGGAGAGCGTGGCGGCTTCGGCGCCGACCTGGCCACCGGAAACCGGTGCGTCCAGATACTCGCAGCCCAGCGCGCGGATCTTCGCGGCGAACTCCTTGGTCTCGATCGGCGAGATCGAGCTCATGTCCACCACGATCTTGCCGGCGGTGAGGCCCGCGGCAATGCCGTGCTCGTCGAACAGCGCGGCGGCCACGTGCGGCGTATCCGGCACCATGATGAAAATGATGTCGGCGTTCTGTGCGACTTCCTTGGCCGAGGCATACACCTTGCCGCCCGCCTCGGTCAGCGCCGGGGCCACCGGGCCGATGGTGAACAGCGCCAGCTCATGGCCGCCCTTGATGAGGTTGGCCGCCATCGGCGTGCCCATGATGCCCAGTCCAACAAAACCCAGCTTGCTCATATTTGCTTCTCCTGAAAAATGAATGATGTCTGTTCAAGCGCCGGCATAGCGGTCGCGCAGTGTCTGGCTGCCGGCACGCAGCAGACCGATGTCGCTGCCCACCGCGACCATCGTGATGCCCATCTCGATATAGCGACGCGCATCGGCCTCCACCGGAGCAAGGATGCCCACGGCCACCCCGTGCTTCTTGCCGGCGGCCACGACAGTCGCGATGGCTGCCTGCACCTCGGGGTGCCCCGGATCGCCGAGGTAGCCGTAACCGGCAGCCAGATCCGAGGGGCCGATGAACAGCACATCCACGCCCGGCACGGCGCAGATCGCCTCAATGTCGGCCACGGCCGAGCGTGTTTCGATCTGCACGGCGACCACGATGTTGTGGTTCACCACCTTCTGGTAGTCCGGCACCGTGCCGTAGCGGTTACTGCGCGTGGCCACCGATACGCCACGGATGCCTTCGGGCGGATAGCGCGTGGCGGCCACCGCGGCGGTGGCCTGCTGCGCGTTCTCGACGAAGGGCACGAGGAAGTTGTAGAAGCCGGCATCGAGCAGACGCTTGATCTGCACCGGATCATTCGACTGTGGCCGCACGACCGGCGCACTGGCGCTGTCCTTGAGGGCCATCAGCTGCATGACCAGATTCTGCATGTCGTTCGGCGCGTGTTCGGCGTCGAGCAGCATCCAGTCGAAGCCGGCAAGGCCGATGACTTCAACCGAGAAAGGACTGGTCAGCTGTTGCCAGCAGCCGATCAGCTTTTCGCCCTCTTGCAGGCGGCGTTTGAAACTGTTGGGGATGGGGGTGTAGGCAGGGCTATTCATGCTCATGTCCTCAGCGCACCAGGCACGGGCGCTTGTTGTTGAAGGTCCAGCCCGGGATCAGGAACTGCATGGCCACCGCATCGTCGCGCGCGCCGAGGCCCATGTTCTTGTAGGCCTGATGGGCCTTCTCGACTTCTGCCATGTCGATCTCGATGCCCAGGCCGGGTTTCTCCGGCACCTTGATGTAACCGCCTTCGATCTTCAGCGGCTCCTTGGTCAGGCGCTGGCCGTCCTGCCAGATCCAGTGCGTGTCGATGGCAGTGACCTTGCCCGGCGCGGCGGCGCCGACGTGGGTGAACATGGCCAGCGAGATGTCGAAGTGGTTGTTCGAATGTGAGCCCCAGGTGAGGCCGAACATCTCGCACATCTGGGCGACGCGCACCGAGCCCTGCATGGTCCAGAAGTGCGGGTCGGCGAGCGGGATATCCACCGATTGCAACTGGCAGGAGTGGGCCATCTGGCGCCAGTCGGTAGCGACCATGTTGGTGGCGGTCGGCAGGCCGGTGGCGCGGCGGAATTCGGCCATCACCTCGCGACCCGAGTAACCGTTCTCGGCGCCGCAGGGGTCTTCAGCGTAGGCCAGGATGCCGTGCTTGTCGCGGCACAGGCGGATGGCTTCGGCGAGCGACCAGGCGCCGTTCGGGTCCAGCGTGATACGGGCTTCGGGGAAGCGCTCGTGCAGGGCGATGATGGCTTCCATTTCTTCGTCGCCGGAGAGCACGCCGCCCTTGAGTTTGAAGTCCTGAAAGCCATAGCGCTCGTGCGTGGCTTCGGCGAGGCGCACGATGGCCTCGGGAGTGAGCGCTTCTTCGTTGCGCAGGCGGAACCAGTCGTTGTCGGCGCCGGCTTCATCGCGGTAGCTCAGTGTGGTCTTGTTGCGGTCGCCGATGTAGAAGAGATAGCCCAGCATCTGCACGGCGTCGCGCTGCTGGCCTTCGCCGAGGAGTGCTGCCACTGGCACGTTCATGAACTGTCCCAGCAGATCGAGGAAGGCCGATTCCACGGCCGTCACGGCGTGGATGGTGGTGCGCAGGTCGAAGGTCTGCAGGCCGCGGCCGCCGGAATCGCGGTCGGCGAAGGTGCGGCGCATGGCATTCAGCACGGCGTTGTAGTCACCCAGCGTGCGGCCGATGATCAGCGGGCGGGCATCCTCGATGGTCTGGCGGATCTTCTCGCCGCCGGGCACTTCGCCCAGACCGGTGTTGCCGGCGCTGTCCTTGAGAATCACGATGTTGCGGGTAAAGAAGGGGCCGTGGCCGCCGGAGAGGTTCAGCTCCATGCTGTCGCGGCCGGCGACGGGGATCACCTGCAGTTCGCGAATGACCGGAGTGCTGTGCGTTTGTGTGTTCATGGCGTTCTTTCCACAAGGAAGAAAATGAGGGGGAGAGTGCTTGGCGGCCCATCCATGCGGGCCGCCATGGCTGAGGGTCAGGTTCAGTTGCGGATCGATTTGCTCAGCGTCACGCGCTTGATGTCACCCACCACGAAGAGGTAGCAGGCGATCGCCAGGGCCGCGCAGGCCGCCACATACACCAGGGCGCCAGCGAAGGAGCCAGTGGCCTGCACGATGTAGCCGATCACGATCGGGGTGGTAATGCCGGCGGTGTTGCCGAAGGTGTTGAAGAGGCTGCCGGAGAGGCCGCCGGCCTCCTTCGGCGAGGTGTCGGACACCACGGCCCAGCCCAGTGCGCCCACGCCCTTGCCGAAGAAGGCCAGCGACATGATGGCGATGACGAGTGCATCGGTGGAGATGTAGTTGCAGGCGATCATGCTCATCGACATCAGCATGCCGAACACGATGGGCGTCTTGCGTGCCACCGACAGCGAACAGCCGCTGCGGGTGAGGCGGTCGGACAGCCAGCCGCCGAAGACGCCGCCGAGGAAGCCGGCCACGGCCGGGAGCGAGGCCACGAAACCGGCCTTGAGGATGGTCATGTGGCGCTCGGTCACCAGATACACCGGGAACCAGGTCAGGAAAAAGTAGGTCAGCGTGGTGATGCAGTACTGGCCGATATACACGCCCAGCAGCATGCGGCTGGACAGCAGCTCCTTGATGCAGGCCCAGGTATCGACCTGCGCGGCCTTCTTGGCTGCGCCCTGGCCGGCATCCAGATGCACCAGGCCGCCGCCTTCCTCGATGTAGCTGAGCTCGCTCTTGCTGATGGAGGGGTGGGCCTTCGGGCTATGGATCACCTTGAGCCACAGCAGCGCGACCAGCAAGCCGAGGCTGCCCATCACGTAGAACACGCTTTCCCAGCCATGCTCATGCACCATCCAGCCCATGATCGGGGCGAATAGCACGGTGGCGAAATACTGCGCCGAGTTGAAGATGGCGGCCGCCAGCCCGCGCTCATGCGTCGGGAACCAGGCCGAGGTGATGCGGCTGTTGCCGGGGAAGGACGGCGCTTCGGCGGCGCCTACCAGCAAGCGCAGACAGATTAGTGCCGCCACTGCAGCACCGCCGGTAAAGAAGCCGATGGCGCCCTGCATCAGTGTGAACAGCGACCACAGGAAGATCGAGAAGAAGTAGGTGATCTTGGAGCCGAAGCGGTCGAGCAGCCAGCCGCCGGGCAGCTGGGCCAGCACGTAGGACCAGCCGAAAGCCGAGAAGATGTAGCCCATCTCCACCGGCGAAAGTTCGAAGACGCGGCGGATTTCCGGGCCGGCGATCGAGATCGTGGCACGGTCGGCGTAGTTGATCGTGGTCACCAGGAAGAGCATCGCCAGGATGCCCCAGCGGGCCTTGGAATCCAGTTTCGGTGTGCTTGCCGCCGGGGCTTGGGCCGCAGGTACGGGGCCGTCCAGGGTGGCTGCTGCGCTTTGGGTCTGAGTCATTGTCTCCTCCGGGAGTCAAACCTGCGGGCCGGAAATCGACCGCACAGGGCAGATGGGTATGAGACGAATCCTAGAGCTGGCTTATGCGTCCATCAAACCAATGAATGATTGAATTGATTCAGATTTTGTATCGTGACTAGGGTTTACGGCAGTTCTGGATAGGGTCGACAAGCGAGCGCTCACAGCATCAGCGGGGCCAGCACATCGCGCCGGAACAGCGTCAGCATGGGGTTGTCGTTATCGCGCCGGAACGACACCACACGCCCCACCATCGGCCCCAGCTCAGGCAGCTTGCGCAGCAATACGCCTTCCAGATGCAGGCCGCTGGCCGATTCGGGGATCAGGGCCACGCCTACGCCGGAGGCCACCAGTGCCAGCATCGTGTGGATCTGCCCCACATGCTCCACCACGCGCGGCACCACGCCGGCGCGATCAAAGCAGCCCACCAGCAGCTGGTGGAAATAGCGCGCCTCGTAGGGCGAATACATCAGGAAGTTGCGATCCTGCAGCAGCTTCAGCGCCACCTCGGCGGGCCATAGCGCGGCGTCCTGCTCGGGGATCGCCAGGAGCAGGGTTTCGCCGCCCAGGGCGTGAGTTTCCAACTCGCCGTGGCCCGGGTGCGGGCGCAGCAGACCCACATCCAGCTGGCCTGCGCTCAGGGCTTCAAGCTGGGCGGCACTCACCATCTCCTTGAGCGTGAGTGACACGCCGGGCGCACGCACCTTGAGACGGCGCACCAGCTGCGGCAGCAGGTGATAGCCGAAGGCCGCTGTAAAGCCGATGGCGAGCGAGCCCGCTTCGCCCTTGCCCACCCGCCGCGCCAGCGTGGCGGCCTCCTCGGCCATGCGCAGGATGCGTGAGGCTTCGGGAAAAAAGGCCTTGCCGGCCGCGGTGAGGCGTACCGAGCGGTTGCTGCGCTCGAGCAGCTGCGCGCCGACGCTGTGCTCCAGCAGACGGATCTGGCGGCTCAAGGGCGGCTGGGTCATGTTCAGGCGCTCGGCGGCGCGACTGAAGTGCAATTCTTCGGCGACGGCAACGAAGCAACGGATCTGGCTCAACTCGAACATCATGTTCTCCGGCGCATCCTGACAAGACACAAAGCCCTTCAAAGCCTGCTTGAAGGGCGTATGACATTCAACGCAGCAGACCGGTGAGCGCATCACCGGTCTGCTGAGGGGGCTGGCTCAGGCCAGGCTGGCGGCGCGCTGCTTGCGCCGGGCAGCGTGGGTCTTGTAGATGTGCAGCACTACCGACGCGACTGCGACAGCCAGGAAGCCGGCCGAGATCGGCTCGGTCAGGAAGCCCATGAAGTTGCCATCCGAGAGCATCAGGCCGCGGCGCAGGTTGGTCTCCGCCATCGGGCCGAGGATCAGGCCGATGATGAAGGGCGTCTGCGGGATCTTGCACTTCACGAAGGCGTAGCCGACCAGACCGAAGAACACGATGGTGCCTACGTCGAAGATGCGGTTGCCGAGGCCGAAGGCGCCCACCACGCACAGCACGAGGATGATCGGCAGCAGGATGTGCTTCGGGATTGCCAGCATCTTCACGAAAATGCGCACGCCGTAGAGCTCGCAGATCAGCATGAATACGGCAGAAACGATCATCGCGATGAAGATCGAATACACCAGCGGGCCTTGCGACATGAACAGCAACGGCCCCGGCTGGATGCCGTGGATCATGAAGCCGCCGAGCAACATGGCCGTCACCGTGTCACCCGGAATACCCAGGGTCAGCAGCGGGATCATGGCCCCGCCCACGGCCGAACACGAAGCCGCTTCGGACGCCACGATGCCATCGATGCAGCCGGTGCCGAATTTCTCCGGGTTCTTCGACTGCTTCTTGGCCACCATGTAGGCCACGATGTTCGAGGTGCCCGAACCGATGCCGGGCAGGATGCCGATGCCGGTGCCGATCAGGATGGAGCGGATGCAGTTCCAGCCCTGCTCGAAGAACTCCTTGAGCGAGAAGCCGAAGCCCTTCAGCTTGACCACCTGGATCTGGGCGTGCTGCTCGCTCTTCACCTCTTCGGCGACCTTGATGATCTCGGAGATCGCGAACAGGCCGATCAGCACCGGCAGGATGTCGAAGCCGCTGTTGAGCTCGATCCGGCCGAAGGTGAAGCGCGTAATGGCATCCACCGGGGCGATGCCGACGGTCGAGAACATGAAGCCGAAGGCGCCGGAGAAGATGCCCTTGACCATCGAGCCGGTGGAGAGCGTGATGATCAGCGTGAGCGAGAAGATGGCGATCGAGAAGTACTCGTGCGGGCCGAAGCTCAGGGCGATCTTGGCCAGCGTGGGCGCAATGAAGATCAGGGCCAGGATGGAGACGAAGGTGCCGAGGAAGGAATAGAAGATGCCGACGCCGAGTGCCTTGGCGCCCTCACCCTTTTCCATCATCGGTCCACCGTCGAAGGTGGTGGCCACCGAGGCCGGGGTGCCCGGAATCTTCAGCAGGATGGCGGAGATCAGGCCGCCGGACACGCCGCCGATGTAGAGCCCCACCAGCAGCGCAATGCCGGAGGTGGCGCTGAGCGAATAGGTGATGGGCAGGAACAGCGCCACCGCCATGGTGGCGGTGAGGCCGGGGATGGCACCGAAGATGATGCCGACCACGGTGCCGAAGAAGATGAGTCCGAGCACCTGGAAGGTGAAAACGATCTCGATGCCCTGCTGGAACAATGCAAGCATGGTGGGCCCCTTGTCAGTTGAGGAAGGCGCTCAGCACACCGACCGGCAGAAGCATGTCGAAGGCATAGCGGAAAGTGGCGTAGACGATGGCCGAAGTGAGCACCGCGATCAGCGCATATTTCGGCAGGCTGACCTGATGGTCGTTCGGCGTCAGCACGATGAACTGGGCGAACAGGTAGATCGCCGTGATCACCGGAAAGCCGAGCGGCTCGAGCAGGGCCGCGTAGGCGATGATCAGGCCGAGAGTCTTCACGACGGTGCGGTAGTCCGCCTTGTCTTCAGCCTTGGCCGGGGCATCGGCGCCGATCTTGCTGGCGTCCCACAGCTGGAAGCCGCCGAGCAGACACATCGTGATGGCCAGCACGTAGGGCACGAAGGCCGCGTCGATGAACTCTTTGCGTGGCAGCTGGCTGGTCATGTACAGGTAGCCAAAGCCGACCAGCAGAAAGACGATGCCAACCGCGAATTCGCGTGTTCGGATGTTGCTCATGATGTTTTTCCTGGAGAAGGTTGAGAGCCGGGCGCCGAGGGGCGCGCGCCGTGGCGCACGCCCCCCTCTGCAGGCTTACTTCTTCTGACGCAGCAGATCCTTGTACTGCATGTAATCGTCACGCACCGCGTTGAGCTCGGTGATCGCTTCCTTGGTCGGGTAGAAAGCCACGGGCTGCTTGAAGCCTTCCTCTAGCGCCTTGGCGTAGGCCGGATCCTTGGTGATCTGGGCCATCACGTCGGACATCTTCTGGATGATGGCCGGGTTGGTTCCCTTCGGGAACGCGACGATGTAGGGCTTCTCCATGTCGAACTTCATGCCCTGTTCGTTGAAGGTCTTGATCTCGCCGAGCAGCGGGTTGCGGGCCTTGTTGTACTGGCCGACCATGAACATGTCGCCGGTGGCCTGGTAATCCTTCACCGGGCCGTACGAGATCGAGGCCAGATCGATGCGCCCGCCGAGCAGCGAGGTGATCTTGTCGGAAGCCGAGCCGACGTCGACGAACTTCATCTGGATGCCGGCCTGCTTCTGGAAGATCAGGCCCTGCAGGTGTGAGTAGCCGCCCAGCTCGGTGCCGTAGATCACCGAGTTCGGCGCAGCCTTGGCCTTGGCGACGATGTCCTTCACTTCCTTCAGGGCAGACTTCTTGCCGGCGGCCAGCACCACACTCTTGTCGACGGCGGCGATACAGGAAATATCGAACTTGGCGTCGAACTTGTCGTTGGTCAGGCCCGAGACTTCATTGACGATCAGGTGACCGGTGTGGGCGAACAGGATGGTGTTGCCATCCGGCGCCGCGCCGGCCACCTGGGACATGGCAATCGTGCCGCCGCCGCCGTTCACGTTGGTGACGATCATCGTCTTGCCGGTGATCTTCTCGAAGTAACGTGCCATCTGGCGGGCGTTGAAGTCCGTGTCGCCACCAGCGCCGGCCGGCACGATGATCTGCACGGGGCGCGTCGGCCACGCAACATCTGCGGCCCGGGCGAAAGTGGAGCCGATGACAAGCGTCATGGCCGCGAGCGTGAAACCGATTGCCTTCTTCATGATCAAGAGTCCTCCTGGAGGGTGGGTCCGGCGCTGACCTGGAGGGGTGCAACGCCATCGGGTAAAGCCGTGCTGCGTTCTGGCTGCTCTGTTAAGCGGCCCGCCCGGGCTGCAGGGGGCGGAGCCGGGGGGTCGTGGTTCAGGATTTCTGACCAACTTCAAAATTGGCCATGATCTCCAGCGCGCGCACCAGCGCCGAGTGATCCCAAGCCGCGCCGCCGTGCGCTGCGCAGGTGTTGAACATTTCCTGGCAGGTGGCGGTGTTGGGCAGGGCCACGCCGAGCTTGCGGGCCGAAGTGAGCGCGAGATTCAGATCCTTCTGGTGCAACTCGATGCGGAAGCCCGGGTTGAAAGTGCGCTTGATCATGCGTTCGCCATGCACTTCGAGGATCTTCGACGAGGCGAAGCCGCCCATGAGCGCCTGACGCACCCGCGCCGGATCGGCACCGGCCTTGGAGGCAAACAGTAGCGCCTCGCCGACCGCCTGGATGTTCATCGCCACGATCATCTGGTTGGCCACCTTGGCGGTCTGACCATCACCATTGCCACCGACCAAGGTGATGTTCTTGCCCATCAGCTCGAACAGCGGCTTGACGGTTTCAAACGTGGTCTCGCTGCCGCCGACCATGATCGACAGGGTGGCCGCTTCCGCGCCGACCTGACCGCCGGAGACCGGTGCGTCCAGATACTCGCAGCCCAGCGCGCGGATCTTCGCGGCGAATTCCTTGGTCTCGATCGGCGAGATCGAGCTCATGTCCACCACGATCTTGCCGGCGGTGAGGCCGGCAGCGATGCCGGCTTCGTCGAACAGCGCGGCGGCTACGTGCGGGGTGTCCGGCACCATGATGAAAATGATGTCGGAATGCTGCGCAACCTCTTTGGCGGAGGCATACACCTTGCCGCCCGCCTCGGTCAGCGCCGGGGCCACCGGGCCGATGGTGAACAGCGCCAGCTCATGGCCGCCCTTGATGAGGTTGGCCGCCATCGGCGTGCCCATGATGCCCAGACCTACGAAACCCAGCTTGCTCATTGCGAAACTCCTTGTGCGAATGGGTGATGGCGTGTCGTTCAGAGGTATTTGTCGCGCAGGGCCTGCGTGCCGCTGCGGAATACGCCCAGGTCGCTGCCCACAGCGACGAAAGTGGCGCCCATCTCAAGATAGCGACGCGCATCGGTTTCTGCCGGCGCCAGAATGCCGCTGGGCTTTCCGGCGGCCTTGGCCACAGCAAAGATGCGGGTGATAGCTGCCTGCACGGCGGGATCGGCCGCATTGCCCAGATGCCCCATACCAGCGGCCAGATCAGAGGGGCCCACGAAGAGGCAGTCCACCCCCTCGACGGCGGCAATGGCTTCGATATTGCTCAGCGCCAAGGTGCTTTCGATCTGCACGATCACGCTGATGTTGTCGTTGATGATCTGCTGGTAATCCTTCACCGTGCCGTAGCGGTTGCTTCGATGCGCCACCGATACGCCGCGCATGCCGGCACCGGGGTAGCGCGTGGCGGCTACGGCGCGGGCCGCGTCTTCGGAGCTCTCCACGAAGGGCACGAGGAAGTTGTAGAAGCCGATGTCGAGCAGGCGCTTGATCAGCACAGCGTCATTCGAGGCTGGGCGCACCACGGGCGCGCTGACGCTGTCTTTCAGCGCCATCAGCTGCGGGATGAAGGAGAGCACGTCGTTCGGGGCGTGCTCGCCGTCGAGCAGGATCCAGTCGAAACCGGCGAGGCCCAGCACTTCGGTGCTGATCGGGCTGCCCAGTGCGCACCAGCAGCCGGTCAGCTTCTGGCCGGCGATGAGATTGCGGCGAAACTGGTTGGGAAAGGCGGAGTAGGGCTGTGCGGGGGTCATGAGCGAGTTTCCTCAGCGAACGAAACAGGGGCGCTTGGGGTCGTACTTCCAGCCGGGCTGCAGGTACTGCATGGCCATCGCGTCATCGCGCGCGCCGCTGCCGACTTTCTTGTAAAGCTCGTTGGCCTGAAGGATGCGATCCATGTCCGGCTCGATGCCCAGACCCGGTTTCGCGGACACCTCGACGCAGCCCCCGACGATGCGCGGCGGCTCGGTAGTGAGGCGCTCGCGGCCTTCCTGCCAGATCCAGTGAGTGTCGATGGCGGTGATCTGGCCCGGTGCCGCGGCGGCGGCATGGGTGAACATGGCTAGTGACACATCGAAGTGGTTGTTCGAGTGCGAGCCCCAGGTGAGGCCGAATTCGTCGCATATCTGGGCGACGCGCACCGAGCCCTGCATGGTCCAGAAATGCGGGTCGGCCAAGGGGATGTCGACCGAATCGAGCTTCAGCGAGTGGTTGAGCTGGCGCCAGTCGGTGGCGACCATGTTGGTGGCCGTGCGGATGCCGGTGGCACGCTTGAACTCGGCCATGATCTCGCGCCCCGAGTAGCCGGCTTCCGGCCCACAGGGGTCTTCGGCATAGCTCAGCACATGGCCCTGCCCCTTGCACAGGGCGATGGCTTCAGCGAGTGACCAGGCGCCGTTGGGGTCCAGGGTGACACCGGCCTGCGGGAAGCGCTGCTTGATGGCGGCGATGGCAGCCATTTCTTCCTCGCCGCGCATCACGCCGCCCTTGAGCTTGAAGTCATTGAAGCCATAGTGCTCGGCCGAGGCTTCGGCCAGCCGCACGATGGATTCCGGCGTCATGGCCACTTCGTTGCGCAGGCGATACCACTCGCTCTTCGCTTCAGGCTCGGCTGCGTAGGGCAGGTCGGTACGCTGGCGCTCACCTATATAGAAGAGGTAGCTGAGCATGCGCACCGCATCGCGCTGCTTGCCCGTGCCGAGCAGCTCGCACACCGGCACGCCCAGATGCTGGCCGAGCAGGTCCAGCAGGGCTGCTTCGACGGCGGTGATCACGTTGTCCATGCGCAGGTTGATTTCGTGCGGCTGCTTGAGCACGCGCGCCTCGGATTCCGAGGTGACCTGATGCACCGTGGCCTGGTGGGCAGTGTGGCCGCTCACGAAGCTGCGCCGGATGCTGTTGAGCACGCTGTTGTAGAGCCCGATCGGCTTGCCAAGTACCAGGCTGATCGAGCGCTCCAGCGCCTGGCGGATGCCTTCACCGCCGGGTACCTCGCCGATGCCGGTGTGGCCGGCGTTGTCGCGCAGGATCACGAGGTTGCGCGTGAAATAGGGGCCGTGCGCGCCGCACAGGTTGAACAACATGCTGTCGTGCCCGGCGACCGGGATCACCCGCATTTCGGTCACGATCGGGGTGCTGCTGTGCGTTGCAATCATGCTGACCTCGGATCAGGGTTTTCGGCGAGTGCCCTTATGAAACCTGGCAGGCACTGCGGACTTCAGCTAGATATGTCATATGTCGTCGTACGTCTTATCAGCCAGTATAATGAGCGCATGAATGTTTCCTATAAGCGTTGTCTCTGACTGCGGAAAACCCTATGAACAAAGCAGATGGCTCGCTGCTGCCAGCCCGCAAACGCGGCCCCAGCTTGGTCGAGACAGTCATGAACGACCTGGCGGGCAAGATCCGCAACGGTGTCTATCGGGCCGGCGCCAAGTTACCGACCGAACCCGAAGTGATGGCCGAACATGGCGTAAGCCGCACTGTGGTGCGCGAAACCATGTCGCGCCTGCAGGCCGCCGGGCTGGTCGAGACGCGCCATGGGGTGGGCACCTTCGTGCTGGCCCAGCCAGTGGCTTCGCCGCTGCACATGGACAGCGCCACGGCCATGACCATCCGCGAACTGCTGGCCATGCTGGAACTGCGCATTAGCGTCGAAACCGAGGCGGCAGGCCTTGCTGCGCTGCGTCGCACGGATGCGCAGGTGGAGGAGATGCGTCAGGCCCTGCGCGAGTTCGACGACGAGCTCAGCACAGGTGGCAGCTCGGTCGACGCAGACTTCAAGTTCCACCTGCTCGTGGCTCAGGCCACCGGCAACCCGTATTTCGAGAATTTCTACCGTCAGCTCGGCATCAATACGATTCCGCGTACGCGCCTGGACACCTCGGTGTTTTCCTCGGCGCCGGGGCAGGGTTATCTGCGCCGCTCCAACGAGGAGCACCTGAGCATCCTCGAAGCCATCGCCCGGCGTGATCCTGAAAACGCCCGGGCCGGCATGCGCTTGCACCTCTCCAACAGCCGCGAGCGGCTGCGCCTCGCCAGCGAAGAAGCCGAGCGCCGGAAAGAGGGCTGACAACAGCGCTTGTCATACGACGTCTTCTGGCGAAGAATGGCGCCTCCTTTCAGGGGATGCCGAGATGAACGCGCTGTGGATGCTGCTGACCTGCTTTCTGTTTGCCACCATGGGCGCCTGCGTAAAATCCGTTGGCAGCCATTTCAATATCGGCCAGATCGTGGGGGTACGTGGTCTGGTGCCGGCCCTGATCCTGGGCGCATGGGTGCTGTGGCAGCAGCGTTCGCTGTACTCGGTACACTGGAAAAGCCATCTGTACCGCTCCACCGCCGGCACCCTGTCGATGCTGCTGTACTTCCTGGCGATCACGCACCTGCCGCTGGCCACGGCAGTCACGCTTAACAACACCTCGGCGCTGTTTCTCGCGGGCATCCTGTCTTTCCGTCAGCCGCCACCGCGCGCGGTGTTTGGCGCGCTGGCGCTGGGTTTTGCCGGTGTGGTACTGGTGCTGCAGCCAAGCTTTGCCCAGGAACAGTGGGTGGGCGCAGCCTATGGCCTGGCGTCGGCCTTTCTGACCTGCGTAGCGCAGCTTAACCTGCGCGAGTTGGGGCGTGCCGGCGAGCCTGAATGGCGCACCGTGTGCATCTTTTCCCTGACTACGGCCCTGCTGGCCTTGCCCGTGGCGCTGTGGCTATCTTCTTCTGCCACGCAGGCGAGTGAGCTTGAGTGGGGCTACCTGATCGCCGTCGGACTGTGCGGCGGCCTCGGCCAGCTCACGTTGAGCCGGGCCTTCGGGCGCGGGCGGGCCATCGTCACGGCCAGCGTAGGCTATTCGACGGTGATCTTCTCCAGCCTCTACGGCACGCTGCTGTGGGGAGACCGGATTTCCCTGCTCTCCATCCTGGGCATCGCCATGATCATCGTCGCCAGCCTGATTAGTACCCACCCCGCTGTGTGGCGCGGACACAAGGCCGAACACGCAGACTGAGCCCGCTCGGGACGAGTACCTGCAAACCTCCGGTGGTGTCCGCACAGAAAGCGCCGTAAGGCATCGCCAACCCCTGCAGAGGCTTGTCGGCAGCCCCTCTGCCAGCGGCTTTGGGCCGCCTTGGCTTACCCAAGCCGTTGGTGCGTAACAAAAATAGTTCACGGTCGTCCCTTGAAACCGCCCCACCCCGCCCCTATCATTAGCACTCGTCAGGGGAGAGTGCTAACAGCGCGGCGTCAGCCGCCCCGGCCCTCCCCGGGTTCCCCCGGGTGCCACGCACCCAAGATTTTTTAAATCAAACCCTTAACAGGAGTGGATATGAAGATTCGTCCCCTGCACGACCGCGTGGTCGTCAAGCGCGTTGAAGCCGAAGAAAAGACTTCTTCCGGCATCGTTCTGGCCAGCTCTGCCGTTGAAAAGCCCGACATGGGTGAAGTGGTCTCCGTCGGCACCGGCAAGCTGCTGGATGACGGCTCCGTGCGCGCCCTGCAACTGAAGGCTGGCGACAAGGTCATCTTCGGCAAGTACAGCGGCCAGACCGTCAAGGTCGACGGCGAAGAACTGCTGGTGATGCGCGAAGAAGACATCTTCGGCGTCATCGAGTAAGGACTGGTCTCGCGCAACGAATGCGGGTCGGGCTAAAGGCTCCGCTCACGCAGCGCACCTCCTTTCATTCCACGAATTTTCTGAATATCACTGGAGCTATAAATGGCTGCTAAAGAAGTCAAGTTCGGCGATTCCGCTCGCGAACGCATGGTTGCTGGCGTTAACGTTCTCGCCAATGCCGTTAAAGTCACCCTCGGCCCGAAGGGTCGCAACGTGGTGCTGGAGCGCTCCTACGGCGCCCCGACCGTGACCAAGGATGGTGTCTCCGTCGCCAAGGAAATCGAACTGAAGGACAAGTTCGAGAACATGGGCGCCCAGATGGTCAAGGAAGTCGCTTCCAAGACCTCCGACATCGCCGGTGACGGCACCACCACCGCCACCGTGCTGGCCCAGGCCATCGTGCGCGAAGGCATGAAGTTCGTGGCCGCCGGCATGAACCCGATGGACCTGAAGCGCGGCATCGACAAGGCTGTTGCAGCCCTGATCGAAGAGCTGAAGAAGGTCTCCAAGCCCTGTTCCACCAGCAAGGAAATCGCTCAGGTCGGCTCCATCTCCGCCAACAGCGACGCTTCCATCGGCGAAATCATCGCTACCGCGATGGACAAGGTTGGCAAGGCTGGCGTGATCACCGTTGAAGACGGCAAGAGCCTGGACAACGAGCTGGACGTCGTCGAAGGTATGCAATTCGACCGCGGCTACCTGTCGCCCTACTTCATCAACAACCAGGATCGTCAGATCGCCACGATGGATAGCCCCTTCGTGCTGCTGTACGACAAGAAGGTTTCCAACATCCGTGACCTGCTGCCGGTTCTGGAGCAAGTCGCCAAGGCTGGCCGCCCGCTGCTGATCATCGCTGAAGACGTGGATGGCGAAGCGCTGGCAACCCTGGTGGTGAACAACATCCGTGGCATCCTGAAGACTGTTGCCGTCAAGGCTCCGGGCTTCGGCGATCGTCGCAAGGCCATGCTGGAAGACATCGCCATCCTGACCGGCGGTCAAGTGATCAGCGAAGAAGTTGGCCTGTCGCTCGAGAAGGCCACGCTGGCTGACCTGGGCCAAGCCAAGCGCATCGAAGTCGAGAAGGAAAACACCACCATCATCGACGGCGTGGGCAAGGCTGACGCCATCCAGGCGCGTGTCGCCCAGATCGAAGCACTGATCCAGGCTTCCACTTCCGACTACGACAAGGAAAAGCTGCAAGAGCGCAAGGCCAAGCTGGCCGGCGGTGTTGCTGTGATCAAGGTTGGCGCTGCCACCGAAGTCGAAATGAAGGAAAAGAAGGCTCGCGTTGAAGACGCCCTGCACGCTACCCGCGCTGCTGTGGAAGAAGGCATCGTGGCCGGCGGCGGCGTGGCCCTGCTGCGTGCCCGCTCGCAAATCGGCGCTGTGAAGGGTGACAACCCCGATCAGGAAGCCGGCATCAAGATCGTGCTGCGCGCGATCGAAGAGCCGCTGCGCCAGATCGTCCAGAACGCCGGTGACGAACCCTCCGTGGTTGTCTCCAAGGTGCTCGAAGGCAAGGGCAACTTCGGCTTCAACGCTGCCAACGGTGTCTATGGCGACATGGTTGAAATGGGCGTGCTGGATCCGACCAAGGTCACCCGCACCGCACTGCAGAACGCTGCTTCCGTCGCATCCCTGATGCTCACCACCGACTGCATGATCGGCGAACTGGCTGAAGACAAGCCGGCCGGCGGCATGCCCGACATGGGCGGTATGGGTGGCATGGGCGGCATGGGCATGTAACCCCCAGCCAGCGGATAAACCTACTGCGCGGGCCGATCTTGAAGCTCCGGTGCTCAACGTACTCACGTACGTTTCCGCTCCTTGCTTCAACCTCGACCCGCTCGCTACGGTTTCTCCGCGACTGGTGTGCTGCTGCACCAAAGCTTCAAAACAAAAACCCCGCTTCGGCGGGGTTTTTGTTTTGAAACGCTGATCGTGATTCCGGAAGAAATGCTTCTGGACTATTCTTGGCGACACCTTTGTTGCTTGAGATTGCCATGCTCAGACACCGTATTGCGCGTTTAAAAAGCCATCACTTATTCCTGTTGGCGCTGATCGCCGGGACGGCCATTACGGTCGGCTATTTTGCCTATGCATATGCTGCTGACCACCCTGCGCTAAAAGCCATAAAACTCTCCGAGTACGTAGCAGTAGCCGGACAGATCGAAACCTCGCAAGTCAAGCAGATCAAACTTAACGGCTACAAAACAATCGTGGATTTCCGCCCGGACGGAGAAGCGGCTGGACAAGCTTCATCACAGGAGATTGAGGCTGAGTCACAACGGCACGGCATTCGCTTTATCTATCTACCTGTTCCTCATGGTGACGGAGTGCCTGAAGAGGTCGTTACCAAGCTAGCATCCGTGGTCGATCAACCAGATGGCCAACCTGTGCTGCTCTATTGTCGTAGCGGTCGGCGGGCCACCCGAGCCTGGTCTCTTGCCGAGGCTTCGCGAACACAAGGGATGGGCGATCAGGAAATACTGCGCACTGCCAAAGCAGCCGGACAATCCGTTGATGACCTGAATGCGGCCATCACAGAAAAAGTGAGGCAAAGACCAATCGTGGTAACCACACGCTCAGGAGAATCAAAATGAGTGTTGCAGCGGGAGCACCTCGTTTTCATGCTCGGATGCAACTTGTCCGCAAATGTCTGCTGGTTGCTTTTGGGCTGATCGCCGGAGCATTTCTGGGAATCGTAATTGCGCTTTTCGCAGGATGGATCGACTTTGTTTGCTAACTTGCTTCAGCAAGTTGTCCTGCCAGCTTGAATCCTCACTCCCAACCCGCATCTGAACTCTGTCACGCATCCAACGGTTTTCGGAAATTCACATGTCCTTTCACGCCTTGCTGCTCGTCATGAGCATTCACGCCGTTGCTTTGATTTCGCCGGGGCCGGATTTTGCGGTGGTGACGCGCTTGTCCATCGTCGCCGGGCGGCGCACCGGTTTGTGGGCGGCCGCCGGGTGGCGGCGGCGATTGGGATGTATGTGCTGGTCTGCGCGCTCGGGCTATCGCTGGTGCTGCTTGCCTTGCCGGGGCTCTCCCGCATCCTCTCGGTAGTGGGCGTGCTGTATCTGGGTTGGCTGGGCATCCAGCAAGTAGCCCGGATGAAGGCTGAAAGCCGGAATCCGGGGTTTTCGGGGTGTTGATCCCGGATTCCGCTACGCGGTATCCGGGCCACTCACTGCAGTACGCCGATTTGCAAATTTCGAGCTCGCTAAAATTTCTCGGCCTCGCACTCTCCAGCTTTTTTGCCCCTGCCAGCCCTCACTCCCAGGGCACCAGACCAAAATCAGTGATCGCAGCGATCAGCTTGCCGCGACTGTCGTAACCGAACCAGGTGGAATACACACCATCGCCATAGCCACTGGAGAACATGGCCACTGTTCCCTTGGCGGTTTCAAGCAGGTGCCAGCTGCGCGTGTGCTGGTAATGCTTGTCGAGTTCTTCGAACAAAGCATCGTCGAATTCCTCGCCCTCACGCTGGCGCCGCGCTTCGAATTCGCGCAAGGCGGCCAGATCCATGAATGCGCCGGTTCCGCTGTCCACGCCGTAGCCGAAGAATTCGCCCGGCTTGAGGCTGGCGCGATCCTGGCCGGCGGTGAGCGCCAGCTCCCAGGCCTCGATCCGCCCCGGGGCAAAGACGATTCGGGCGAAACCGATCCGCTCATCTTCCCCGTTGCGGGCTATCGCCAGTTGAAGCGGGAAACGCCCGGCGGGCACGGCTTGAGTGAAGGGGAGATCGCAACTGACCAACGGATCGCAGGCCACGAGCTGGCCGCTTTCAAGGCGGATTTCGCCAATAAGCTGAGGGCGGAACTGATAGCGCTGCTCATCCACGGCAATCATGAAACCATCCGTGAACGCCTCGTTGAAGATCGGCCCCTTGTGCATTTGCACGCCGGCTTGCTGAGGCGGCGCCGGAGGGCTGCCGCAGGCACTCAGTACCAGCCCCAGTACGCCACACAAGAATGCCCCCAGATGCGATAGCGAAGCCGTAGTACATGGCGGAGGCGGCATACGACCCATCATGCGGTGTCCTTTCGGCGCCAGTGGCAGCAAGGGTTGAAGCCATCGATGCTAGCGAATGTCATCACGCGCCAGCACGCACCGCGCCCTCTTGGGACATCACTCCGCGAAGCACACAGCTTGAAGCCGTACCCCCAGGCGAGACGGGGATTGGTCGCGCCGCTCACCAACGCAGCTGATCAGAACTGCAGCGCGCGCACCGGGCGGATTCCTGCCGCTTTACTCCGGCGCGATTTGACGCACGAGCGGAGGACGGCAGGTTCAGGCAGAGCGTTTCGCTCCGCGCAGGCCGACTTTATTGATATACGTAAATGAACTCCAATCAGGAATCATTATCATTTACGAAGTCCTGTTCTTTCCTTGGGTTAGCCATTGGTGTGCGCGGCATCCTGATCTGCCGCCAAATGCTTGTGCCGGCCGATTCCGGGGGGCTCCCACAACGGGGCAGCCGAGAACACGATCCTTCGCGCCGGCCTCACTGCGGGCCGACAACACCCGACAAGCCCCTGATATTGATGGCCTGAAAATGACTGCAAAATTCATCGTCGCGCTTGCGGCCTTCTACCACCTCATGGCAACCGTGGCGGCCATGATGGCGATTTTCCACTTCGCCCGCGTCTTGCGTGGAGAGGAAAGCAGCCACCCCGTCTGGCGGTATGTCTTCAACTGGGGCGAAGCTCATCTGTGGATTTCGGGTGCCATCCTGATCAGCGTCGGCATCTACCTGAACGGGCTGAGCGAATACCTGAACAATCCCAAGCTGTGGACCAAGGTGAGCCTCGTGCTGCTGTGGGGCTTGAACTCATGGGGAATCAGGAAAACCATCCAGACGGCTTCGGCGCTGCGCCGCAAGCTGATGTTCGGGATTTCAGCGGGCTGCCTGCTCTACGGCAGCTTCCTCGGTGTCGCCAAGCCCTTGGCCTACGGAGTGCTGCCTTTCCCGTGGTTTCTGGCCGGATTTCTTGCCACCATTGCAGCCTGCACCTACGGGGTCAGCCGGCTTTTCCCGCCACCCTCCACAGCAACCGTGTAGGACGACACGGAACACAGTGCAATCCGCCGCAAAGACAGCCGATAGGAGATTGAAATTGCCGGGGGCCATCCGCACCTGAGAGAGACGGCGTAGCATTCGGCAAGCCCTCGCGTTTCAAAAAAACTCTCCATGTCCCTCGACTCCCTGCTGTTCGTACTGAGCATCCACGCGCTGGCGCTGATTTCACCGGGGCCGGACTTTGCGGTGGTCACGCGTCTTTCGATCGTCTCGGGACGGCAGACGGGGCTATGGGCCGCAGCCGGCGTAGCCAGTGCCATTGGTGTGTATGTCCTGATCTGTGCGCTGGGCTTGTCGCTGGTGCTGGCGGCGCTGCCGGGACTCTCCCGCCTGCTGGCCATCGTCGGGACGCTTTATCTGGGCTTGCTGGGCGTGCAGTGCCTGCGCTCGCGTGGCGCACTGCCCGAGGCTCAGGCCGCCCAAGCCGGCGGCCGCGCCTTCGTAACCGGCTTCCTGACCAACCTGTTGAATCCGAAAGCCATGCTCTATTTCGGCTCTATCCTGTCTCAGGTGCTGACGCCAGAGCTGGGGCACGCCGAAACCGCCCTGATCGGCATCCTGCTTGTGGGCGAATCCCTGCTCTGGTTCGGGCTGGTCGCGAGCCTGTTCTCCTCACCTCAGGTGCTGAATTGGCTACGCCACCGCATGGTCTGGTTCGAACGCTGTATCGGTGCGGTGCTGCTGGCCCTGGCCGCCAAGCTGGCCAGCTCCACCTTGCGTTGAAGGGCTGGTACCTGCGCGCTCAATCCAGATTGCGCACCAGATACTGCACATTTCCAGCGAATTCCGGAGAAGTCCGTAGTTGCTGCATCTGCTTCCAGAAGTCCTTCACGACCTGAGGTTTGCGACTCGCGTAAGCCTTGGAGAAGACGGTGTAAAAAGCCTCGCGCTCAAAGGGCTGCGGGTGCATTTCAATCAGGCTGCGCAGGCTGATGGTATGGCGAAGCATTTCGCTGCCGTCGATAGTCTCGATGACAGCGGCAGCAATCTCGCCACGCTCCAGGCGCTTGAAGAGTTCCACATAGGACGTGGACGTGCTATCCACTTTGATCCCCATGGCCAGCAGGGTTTGAGCCGCGAAATTGCCGCGCCGGACACCGACCACCCCGCTCACCTGCAGTTTCTTGCCGTCCCAGAGCAGCTTGTCCTGCTTGCGGTGAAACAGGCTGACACTGTTGTTGTACATGCGCTGCTGGACATCGGCGGGTCCGCTAGCCGGGCCCGGATACACCATGCTGGTCAGCCGTTCCGGCAGGAAGACTATGCTGATCGCGCCATCCACGCGGCCTTGTTGCACCGCCTCGACACAGCCGGCGCCCGGCATCGGCAGCAGAACCAGCTTGATCTTCAGCGCCTTGGCTGCTTCGGTGGCCATGATCTGGCTGACTCCGGGCGTACGCTTAAGCAGCCAGGGAAAAGATTCGTCCTGGTTGTGACACAGCCGCAGGGATTCCTGCGCGGCGGCCGTCAGCGCAAAGAGGCTCAACCCTGCAAGAACGAAATACCTCGGGATGGGATGCATGATGATTCCGCAAAGAGAAACAGAGTTTCTTTCTTGACGGCGGGCCAGACCCGAAGTGAAGAGCCGCCGCCGGAGACTGCCCGGAAGGCCGGCGTAGGCAAACTTCAGTTGCCCAAAGCACTCCAGAGCTGTTCGAACTGGGCGGAGAAGGCCGCCACGAGCGCCGCATCCTTGCTCACGACGAGGTTTTCCTCATTGCTGTGCGCGGCACTGCGCGTCCAGTTGTAACTACCGTTGAGGAGGTAGCTCTGATCGAGCAGCGCGAACTTGTGATGCATGTGGGCGGTGCTGCGATCAACGCGGACCGGAATGCCGGACTGCCGCAGCGCGGCGATGTCACTGCCGACATCGTCTTCCTTTTCGTTGTCGGTAATCAGGCGGATACGTACGCCACGCCGATATGCTGCGTGGATCTCTTCGCTGATCCGGTCGTCCGAGATCGTGAACACGCAGATGTCGATCTGCCTGGCAGCCTGGCGCAGGCGTTGCAGGATGGCGTTCAGGCAGTCCTGGCCCGGGCTGAAGAAAACCGCGTGGCTGGCGCTAGCAGGGGCTGGGCGCGCGGAATCAAGCGCCCGCATCACGCCCTCCAGCCAACGCAAGATATCCTGCACGGCAGCGTCCTCGCCCAGATGCTGGCGGGCAATTGCAAACGCGAGCTTGCGCACATGGCGCAGATTCTCTTCGAGTGGCCGTACCTCTCGCAGCACTTCAGTCAGGCCGCGCCGCTCTTCTTCGCTGAGGCGCTGATCAACAAAACTGGCTTCGAGCCGGGTAATGGCTTCTTCAAGGTGGGCGTGCATGGCGGCGCTCAGGATCGTCCGGACTTCTTCTTGCTGCCCGCTTCGGGCGCACTAACGCCGATCCAGCTCTTGACCAGCATGCCGAGCCCGAGCCCGCCAATGAACACCAGCCAGAAAAGCAGCGCCGGCATCTGTTCCAGCCCGCTGTGCAGATTCATGCCGAATACGGCCGATACGCTCATCAACGGAAAGGCGATAGCGGCCAGGGTATTGAGCTTGTGCTGGGCCCGGTTGCCAGCCTCTGCGGCCCGGGTCTGTTCCTCAGCGCTGCGTGCCAGGCGGAACTCCAGCGCCAGGCGGGCATCCGCCAGCAGAAGCTCGAAACCACGCGCGATCTCGACGCTGCGATCTCGGAAATCGATGATGCGCGGGTCGTTGCCCAGTTGCTCGCGGGCAGACTGCAGAGCAGCCTTCATGTTGGCAGAGGCACGTGCAATCGGAATCAGGCTGTCAATGATGGCAAACAGCGCGTCGATGCCGTGTGCTTTCTCGAAGCGCCCTTCCAACTCGGCATGCAGGCCGAGATAGTCCTCCAGGTATTTGTTCAGAGCATGCTCGCCGCGATCCAGCCCCTTGTGCATCCACTTGCCTTCGGGCAGCCGCAGGAAGACTTCGTGCTCACGCTCGTTGCCATCGCCACGCGGCGGCGTGTGCAGCACGAGCAGCAAATGCCCGGCCTCGAAGATGGCACGCTGGGCGCCCCAGCTCTCGCTGCCCAGGCGAGCGTTGATAGCCTCTGGCAGGGGCCAGGCATACTGGGTTCGCTTCATTCGCTTGCTTCTCCTCGCTCAGGCCTTGTCACCGGATTTGCTGCGGACAGCCCCGGCTTCGAGTGATTTTTCAAGTTTTTCAACGTAACCGGACATGCGCTTCATTTCTTCCCACAGCGTATGGTCCAGTTTCATCTTGTGATAAGTGGCCGTCACCAATGGCAGCAGCACTCGATCGTAGGCGTCCGTCATTCCTTTGAGGGACTCGCCCAAGCCAGCCAGATCCGGCGCAGCGTTCGTGATGGTGATCTTGGGCTTGATCGCGCCAAGCGTTTCCGCCAGCGCCGTAAGCCCCTGGCGCAGGCTGTCATCCAGGCGCGAATCGCGCTTGAGACCGTCGACGGCCCGGGCCAGATCGAGCACGGTATTGGCAATTCGCGTGCTGCCATCATCGCTGCCACCGAGTTTGCGAAGGCGCATGAACTCTTCCCGGATTTCCTGCCAGCGCGCCTGCTCTTCAGGCGTTGGCGCTTCAAGCAGGTGGGCCAGCTTGAGCAGGTTCTCTTCGGCGCCGGTCGTGAGGGTCTGGGCCTCACCGCGATAGTGGTCGCGTAGCAGGGAATCCAGCTCCTGATCCGTCATCAGGGGCGTAATCCGCGCGGCAAGCTTGCTCATGTTGCGGTAACTGCCCTGCAGCTTGAAAGGCGGTTCGCTGCGGTAATCCTCCTGCTGCGCGGCTGACGCGATGTAGCTGGCATTCACCTTCAGCAGCATGTTGCGAGCACGGAACAGGCGCTGCAGCAGGGCAGTGAGCTCATCCAGTTCCTGAGCGCTGTAAGCATGCGAAAACTCGCTGCCCGCCACTTCCTCGCCTTCGGCCAGGCGCACCAGGCGGTGCACATCCTTCGGGTCGCGCGAGGCCAGCGGCAGCAATACCGGATTGGCGGTGATCGCGTTCTCGATGTAGGACAGCGCAAACACCGCTTCGCGGCCCGCCAGCACATCTCCGAGGTTGTAGATATCCGCGCGGTTGGCCAGCATGTCCGGGATCCGGAACACGTCGCCCGACTCGGTATAGGGATTGCCTGCCATCACCACGGCGAAGCGTTTGCCGCGCATGTCGTAAGTGCGAGGCTGGCCGTCCCATACGCCTTCGATGCGGCGCGTACCATCGGCAAGTGCAATGAATTTCTGCAGGAATTCCGGACTGGTGTGCTGGATGTCATCCAGATACAGCATCACATTGCTGCCCATGGCGAGGCCGAGGTTGAGCTTCTCCAGCTCCTGCCGGGCCGCAGCATGGGCAGCGCTGGCCGGGTCCAGCCCGGTCACCTCATGCCCCAGCACCGGGCAGTTGATACGCACGAAAACCAGGCCCAGACGGTCCGCCACATACTCCATCAGGGTGGTCTTGCCGTAGCCCGGTGGCGAGATCAGCAGCAGCATGCCCATGCGATCGGTGCGATTGCCTTCACCCACCGTACCCAGTTGCTTGGCGAGGTTGTCGCCCACGATGGGCAGATAGACTTCATCGATCAGGCGGTTGCGCACAAAGGTGGCCAGAGGTTTGGCCTGGAACTGGGCCAGACGCAGGCGCGTCTTCTCGCGGCCGATCAGTTCCTGGCGCAAGGCCTGCAAGGCAGTAAAGGCCGGCACCACGCTGCGGCAGTGCGCGATGTAGCGTTGCCAGAAATCATTCAGGTTCAGACGCAATACACCGCCGACGATACGCGGATGTTCACCGAGCAGGCCTTGCAGCTCCCGGTCCAGCTGGGCGTTCACACGCAGGCGCTGGGCCGGCTGGGCCAGCTGGATGGCCGCGTCGGGCACCCAGGCTGCGGCCGACAGCGCTTGCGCCGCATCGAAGGCGCGCAGCCATTCACAGGCTAGCGCCCAACGCTCGGCAGGCTGAGCATGGGCAAGATCCTGCTGCCAGGCACTGAGCTTGCCGGCCCGCTCGAGCTGGCGGACGAGTTCAGCCGCCAGATCCTCCCCGGCAGCCGCAATCACCCAGGCCTCCACGCCACGCTCGCTGGCCAGCTGGCTGACCAGATATTCGGCAGCGCGCTCCTGCAGCGTCAGCACCGCTGCCTCATCGAGTCCATCTGGCAAACCAAAGCGCAGCATGAAGCCAGCCATGCTGCGAGCCACCTCGCCCATCAGACGCTCAAAGCTGGCCCGTGCGCCAAACAGCGTCCGCATCTGCTCGGCGGCGCGGGCTCCGCGCGCCCAGGTGTCACGCTCGGCATCGAAGCAGCCGTGGAACCAGAACAGCTGAGCCCAGGCCCGCTCCAGCGGCCCAAACGCGAGCAGACCCGCTTCAGACTGCATGCCGACCAGATGCGTCAGGATCTGCAGGGCATCGCTATCGTGCACACCCTTCTGATATCCCTCCTGATAGCGCTCGGCAGCGTGTTTGTGCACCAGCTCAGCAAGCTGTGCCGCGCCTTCCGGCTGTGAGCACAGCGTTTGCAGCGCATCCCATGCCACCGGCCCCCGGCCTTCCAGCACGGACTCCAGCAAGCTGCCAGCCAGGTACTCGGCACGGTACAGGGCTGCGCTCTCGGAGATCAGGCTTTGCTGCCAGTAGGCTTTGAGTGCATCCAGACGCGCATCCGCAACCGGCGCGAAATAGTCGGTACCGGTGAGGTGGTAGAAGAGGCTGCCATCGCGCGGCGCCAGCGTGATATCCAGCGCCTGACGGCTGACCGTGAAAGCGTGCTTGCCCAGGCGCAGTGCATTACCACCATCGCTGACCAGTTCAGCGCGATCCCGAACTGCGCGCTGGGCCTGATCGCGTGCAGTTTTCAGGCGCGTATCCAGCTCATCTGCAGCCACGGCGGCGTTCATGGCCCGCAGCTCTTCGATCAGCTTGCGCAGCTTGCCGAGCAAGGGGTCACCGGCAAAGTAGCTATGCACGGCGGGCAGATCAATCAGCTGCGCGACACGCCGCTGCACACCCTCCAGGATCCGCTCGGCCGCATCCACCAGCGCCTGGCTGCGGCGCTGGCGCGCTTCGAGCAGACTCTGCTTGCGCGCGGTGATGGCCTCATAGACCGATTCGCGCTTGCTGGCGATATCGGCGATGTAAGCCTCCTGCTCGATGAAGCGCCCTTCAAGCTCCTCAAGCTGGGCCAGCAGACGCGTCAGCGCGTCATCACACTTCTCCGGCGTGTCGGCAAAATCCAGCGCGTTCTCGACAGCCTGCCCGAACAGCTTGAACTGCGCGCCGAACTCCGCCGCGGATTCAGTTGCCCCCAGCCCTTTACGGGTGCGACGTGCTTCGGCTCGCAGGCGGTTGGCTTCGGCATACACCGCGCCAATCTGGTCCAGGATGCGGGTGCGCATCACCGCATCGCCACCGGGCAGGCTGCCCAGCTGCTCGGTGAGCAGATCGAGACCGCTGGCCGTTTGATCCAGCGCCGCCAGCATTCGATCAATCTCGCTGGTGTTGGCAGCCTGCAACAATTCGCCAGCCTGCCTGGCGAGCGCCTCGCGATAGCCATTGAAGGCGGCATCCCCCGCCAGGAACTGCACGGCACGCTCGCCCACCCGGCCCTGTTCGGCCGCCAGATCGGCATCCAGCGTATCGATCACGCCCAGCTCGACATAGCGCAGCTCGCGCAGGGACAGCAACTTGCCACGCTGCTCACGCAGGCGGCCCAAGGCCTGCACGAAATCATCCGGTTTGTGCCAGAGCATGCTGGCCACATCGGTCATCAATATCCGCTGCTCACTCTGGGCACGCGTGAGTGCCGCCGCCGATTCGCGCCGGATGCTGTCGACTTTCTCGAACTCATCGAGCGTCTGCCGGGCGCCTTCTGCAATCTGCTTCAGGCCGGAAAGCAGGCCACCGGCCTCGTTAGCATCAAGCCAGAAGTAAGCGTCCTGCACACGCACACACTGACGGATCAGATCTTCGTAGGCCGTGCGGGTAGGGGTTTGTTCGCGCAGGGCACGCGCAATGGCCATCAGTTCGGATATGCCGCGAACCAGCTCAGCATTGCCGACGCGACCAAAAAATCCTTGCGCCTTGGGGGAAGCCGCCGCGTGTTCCTCGCTGCAGAAGGGCGTCTGCCACAGCTGCATGGGGTGCACGCGGGTCGGCTCACCGCTATCGGCCATGAAGACCAGCACCCGGCCATCCGGATAGCGTGCGTAGCCATTGGCGAGAATGGGGGTGGCCAGACTCTTGTTGATCAGGTTGTAGGTGAACAGGCCGTAGTGGCCGATGCCCGGCGCATAGAAGACGTACAGCACATCCTCGCCATTGGGCGAACGGATCATGCGCTTGAAACGCAGGTTGTCGACCACCTCACCGGGCATGTCGAAACGCTTCGATTCGCCGGACTGCAGGTAATAACCACCGGGGAAAATGATGCCGTGGTCTTCCGGCAACTGCACGCAGGCCTTGCCAATGGCATCGATGCGGAGCACTTGCTGGGTGCGGATGTTGTAGACCAGATAACGTTCGAGCTGCTCGCGATACGGGCGCACGCGCAGCAGGATCAGCGAACCGAGCCTGGCATAGGCAATCTCGGCGTCCGCCAGAGACTGATTACGATCCTCGACCGGCTCGGAATGGATGCCCAGCCCGGTCTCGCTATTGTTCTCGATCTTGATCGTGAGATCCCCGCCAACCGTTTCCACGAACACGGTGTCAAGGATGTTCACATGCGGATGCTTGCCGCCCACGTGATCTTCGCGGGTGGTGGGAATCCACTCGAAATCGTGGGTCGGCGGCAAAGCCATGTCGCGCTCACCACGATTGTCGATGTAAGTAAGCGCGCCATCCCGATCGATGTTCCAGCGGAACACCCGCACATCGCCCAGCTGTGCACCAATCCGGAAAGCCGCGAGCAACTTGTCCTGCGTCACCCGCAACTGGATCAGCTGCGCCTGCTTGTAGTAGGCGTAGAGCTCGCGAAAATCGGAACCGAAGCGCGTGTCCTCGAGGAAGCTGCCGGCCAGCGGCACGCTTTCCAGCTCATCGGCGCCCTCGCTGGAGGCCAGCCGATACAGGGCAAACACGTCGCCAGGCGCGGTTTCACGGCGCAGGCCCAGGGTGACGTTGAAACCGAACAACAGCAGCTCGCCGATGCGCACGATGTCGCGCGCCACGCAGTTGTTTTCGGTGCGCGCACGCGCGCGCAGGATCAGCGCCTGATCAGACTTGCCGAAGGCTGCGACGCGCGCAGCATTGAGCGCAGAAGCCTGGGCCAGCAGCACATCGCCCTGATCGCTCAAGCGTTTCTTGAGCAGATCGTAGCTGCTGCTGCCAGCCAGCATGCTTTCGGCCTGGCTGCTTGCGGGTTGCGTTTGTGAGGTGTCGTCCATCTTCGCCATCTTGAATGTTCAGCGCCCCCGCAAGCGGGGCTTGATTACCAACCTGCGCGCAGCAACGCAATCAACTCGTCGCGCTGCGCTTGGCCATCAAGCCATTCGCGCACGCGTTTGATTTCGTCAATACAGGCATCACCATGTTTGCTGCGCAGGCCAGCTTCGCGCCGCGCACGCAGTTCATCGCTCTGCACGCGTCGCTGCCAGGCTGCACTGACGATCTCGCCGAGCCGGGTCGCCAGCCCTGCCTGGGCCAACGCCTGCCACTCGCCTTTGTCCAGCCACACCAGCTGGCAGGCCGGGCAGTGGTCGACGCGAAAATCCGGTGTCATGCCTGCGCGATAGCGCTGCATCAGGCGGGTACAGGCAGGGCACGCCCGCGCCGATGGACTATCGCTCAGCGCCGGCGCGGCCTCTCCGGGCAAGGCCGAAACTGCCGCGGCTTCACGCCAGTGGCGATGATCGGCCATGCCCAGCAGCACACCACCACAGGCTTCGCATTGCTGCGCCGGCAAGCCGGGCGCGAGCTCGACACGCACCAGCTCAGCGCGTGGCGCACAGTTGCAAACAACGCGCGCGCCCATCAGATGCCCGTTGCCGCGCGTACGGCGTCGATCTTTGCGAGCATGTCCGGCGTCAGCTCATCGGTCTTGAGGCGACGCAGGATGTTGCGCAACACGCGCTTCTCGTTGGCATCCACCACACCATCGCGCAAAGCGACATCGACCAGCTTCTGCAACTCGTCCACGCGCAGCTTGCCATCGTCGGAAAAACACTCGATGGAGCGGAAGGCTATCTCCAGGTAATCACGGTTCTCGCTCATTGCATCGGCTCCTTGTTACTTGCGGAAACCATCGATCAGGGTCTGCAGCGCAGCCTTCTGGCTGTCATTGCCATCGCGCGCCACCTTGGTCAGCAAAGCCGCCACGCTGAGGTTCTGCAGCTCAGCTGCGGAGCCTCCGAGCGCACCAATGATGTCGCGCACATCACCCACCATGTCACGCTCACCGCTCAAGTGATCCTTGAGGCCGATCTTCAGCGTATCGCTCTTGGCAATCGCGCCGTCGATACCCTTGCCGATCGACAGGGCGCGCACGAAGCTGTCGAAGTAATCGCCCTGGCCTCCCACGATATCGATCTTGGCGTTGGCCAGTGCGGTGCCCAGTACCTCGGCCTGGTCCTTGGCGATGCCGCTCTGCGCTTCGATACCAGCCATGGTTTCGGTATGCGCGCGTTCCAGACGCATGCGGAATTCCTCGTGCTCGCGCGTGTCCTGGCTCATCGCCTTCATGGCATCGAACTTCTCGCGCAAGCCCTTGGCCTCAGCCTGGAAGCGGGCTTCAATGACCTGGGCTTCAGCCTGACCGGATTTGACAGTGGCATCGGCATCCGCACTGCGGACATGCACATCGGCCAAGCCAAGCTTTTCCTTGCCCTCGGCTTCGGCATCCATCTTGGCGCGCAAGGCGTCGGCTTCGGCCAGACCATATTTGCTGACGGCCTCGGCCTCGGCGATCTTCACCTTGGCATCGACCATGCCCTGCTTTTCCTTGGCATCGGCGGACACCATCAGAACCTTGGCGTCGGCCAAGCCCGGTGCGGCGGCCATGGCTTCCACGCCCTCGGCCTCGCGCTTCTTGCCCTCGGCCTGCTTCTCGGCCACCTTGAGCTTGGCTTCTGCCAGGGTCAGCTCCTCGGCCGCCTTGTGACGGGCACGCCGCTCCTCAGCCTCGGCCGCCTTCACTTCCAGCACCAGCTGCTCTTCTGCCTTGCCTTCGGCGGTGATTACGACGGCCTTTTTGGTGCGATCGGCCTCGGCCACGACACGCAATTCCTTGATCGCTTCTTCCTGCTCGGCAACCGTACGCTCAACCACGATGCGCTCACGCACCACGTCGGCAATCGCCTTCTTCTGCACTTCAACAGCCTTGTCCCGTTCGATTTCCTGCAGCGTGACTTCCTTCTCGCGATTCACAATCTCCAGCTCACGGGCCCGGGTGACCTTTTCCTCTTCGATGGCCACGGCACGCTTGCGGTTGTTCTCCGCCACTTCCTTCTCGCGCAGCACGTTTTCCTGCTGCACCGCGATCAGCTGTTCGGATTGCAGGCGCGCCAGTTCAGCCTTGGTGTGTTCCTCGGCAGCCACCTTGTCGGACTCTGCTTTTTCACGCGCCCGCACATTGGCAACCTCGCGTGCCTGGCGAGCTTCTGCGTCGGCCTGCTGACGCTCCAGTTCGAGCAGGGTTTCCTTGGTTTCAACGTCTTTCTTCTTGATCTGCATCTCTTCGTTACGACGCAGTTCATTGGTGCGCACATTTTCGACCGCTGTCAGCTCGGTAATCTTCTTGATGCCCTGGGCATCGAGGATGTTGTGCGGATCGAGCTTGGAGAGCGGCGTCTGCTCAAGGTAATCAATGGCTGCGTCTTCCAGCACATAGCCGGAAAGATCATCGCCAATCTGGCGGATGATCTCGTCGCGGAACTTGTCACGCGCCTGATAGAGCTCGACGAAATCCATCGCCTTGCCGACCGTCTTGAGGGCTTCGGAAAACTTGGAGGAAAACAACTCTTCGAGCGTCTCCGGGCTGGAGGCACGCTCGCAGCCGATCCCCTGCGCCACCTTGAGCACGTCTTCGGAAGTCTTGTTCACCCGCACAAAGAACTTCACCTTGATATCGGCGCGGATGTTGTCCTGGCAGATCAGGCCTTCATTGCCGGTGCGGTCGATCTCCACCGTCTTGAGCGCGATATCCATCATCTCGGCCTTGTGGATGATGGGATACACCATGCGGCCGGTGAAAGTGACCTCGGGCTCAGCACGCAGGGTGTTCACGATCATCGCATAGCCCTGTTCCACCTTGCGGTAGAACTTGGCAAACATCGCGAAGATGACCAGCAGAAAGAGAGCGCCCAGGCCTGCGGCGACGTAAATCGGTTCCATGAAAGATCCTCAGGATAAGAAGGATGGAGAGTGGCTAGTGACGGGGTGTGATGAAGGACTGCGCTCAGGGCTCGGCTGCGACCTGATAGCGGCCGGTATCGGCTTCGTATTCAAGAATCCTTGCACTGGCGCCTTTGCCCAGGGTGTTGGGAGTGGCCGCCCAGACCCGGATGTTGATCGACGCACCATTCGTGGCCACTTCGGCACGGCCGAATTTTTCGGTTACCGAGCCGGTCAGGATGCGACAGCTCTGCCCCACGATGCTGGCGTTGGACACCGCGTTATGGCTGACGAAGAGCTTGCGCAAAGGGCGCACGATGCGAGCGGTCAGCACGATGGCCAACGCGAGTGACAGCAGCAGGATCAGTGTTCCTGCCAGCAGACCGGGCAGCTTGCCGGGCAGCAAGGGCAGCAGCCATTCTGCGGCGGTGCAGGTGAGCGTCCAGGAAATCAGGGTCAGCAGGCTGACAACGATGGAGAAAGGCACGCCGTTGAGCCCCATGGCGAGGATGTAGCTGGCCAGCACGCTGATGTCGCCGGCATCACCATCCAGTTGCGCATCGGTATCGATCTCGATGCCGCTGGTTTCGAAATCCACCAGGCCGACCAAGGCCAGCAACCAGTAGAAGACGACGACCAGCAGCAAGGCGCTCAGTATCGCTGTCGGATAACTGAAAGCCGCTGCCATAAAACTCCCCATGATTCCCCCGTACCATCCGGGCCACGCCAGGCGCCCTGTTATGCGATGCAATCCGCTTGGAGGCGGATTCTCCTTGCCAGACCTTGCAGGCGGCGCAGGTCTAGCCAGACCTGCCCTTTTGTCCATGCTGCGCAAAGGCAATCAATTCTCGTGTCACACGCTCCTTGATGGCCAGCCGCTCATCTGCAGGCACGCCATAGCGAGCGCCGAGCATCTCGTAATCCGCCTGCGCCAGCGAAACCGTCAGGCGTGGCCGCTTGGGGCGGCTCGAAACAGGCAAGCCCAAAATCTGGCGGATCTGGTCCGAGGTAGATAGATTCTGGTCAAAGGCCGCCTGGCGCACCGCCGACAGCACAGCCTCTTCCACATCGAAAGCCACCTGCACAGCCCGGATCGCTTCATCCGAGCTCTGCCAGCGCGCCGGCTTGTTGCTGACGCTCATTCGCTGACCGCCGGCTTATCGGCCTCACTCGAGGCCACGGAAGTTTCGGCGCGTGCCCGGATCCGGGCCAGGATGCCGGCCCTGCGATCGGCATCCGGACCAATGCCGGCCGCCGCCAGCTTGGCTTCCAGCGCCTTGCTGCCCACTTCGCGCTCCAGTTGCTCGGCAGCCGTCATGCGATCCGACAGGTCTTCGTGACGCTGGCGAATGCGTTCGAGCGACTCCTTGGCACTGAGCAGCTTGGAGCCGGTGCCATCCACGCTATCGGCAATGGAGCGCGTGGCGCGATAGACGCTCTCGGTCGTCTTGGCCATCACGATCTGGCGCTCATGCTCGCGGATCTTTGCCTCAGCGCCCTTGATCAACTCCTTCAGGCGTGCGACCTGCACGGCATAGCTGGCATGCGCCTTGGTCTGCTCATTCAGTTCAAGTTCCAGCTCGGCGACACGGCCAGCCACCTCCTCCGCCAGCGTGTCCTGCTGTTTGGTGAGGGCTTCCAGTGCCAGGGCCTCATAGCGGGCGACTTCACCACGCAGGCGCTCGATCTCACGGGCACTCTGCATTTCCTTGGCCATCACACCTGTCAGATCGCCACGTGCCTGCGCCACGTTGCGCTTGGCGTCGAGAATTTCCTGTTCGTAGATGCGTGTGGCGTTAGCGTCTACAACGCTCTCACCAATCTCGCGCACGCTGCTGCGCATCAGGGTTGCCAGTTTCTTCAGTACAGACATGATCGCCTCCGCTCAATTCAAGAATTCGGACATCGCGTCCAGCGCGTCAATGGCGTTGTCGCTCAAGGCGGCCACGTCCTGCGCCACGTCCTCGGCCCGCGCATTGCGCGACAGGGCTCCCAGGAGCACGTAGTGCTTGCCCACCCGCCCAAAGGATGACAAGGGCACCGAGGGATTGAGATCCAGCAGGGTCTCGAGCAATTCCGTCCGCCGCTCGGCACGCACATCCTCATCGGCCCACAGGTAACACATGCACAGCACCTGGCTGTCGGAGCAGGTCACATAGATCGGCAAGGCGTCACGCTGCTCAATGCTCACCTGAATCACCTCCACATCGCCCGGGATCGGCTGCAGCTGGACGCTCAAGCCGCCGAGTGCAGCACTCGTCATCAGATCCAGTCCACGCAACTGTTCTTGCAGGGTTTTCATGATCGTTCTCACCGCCTCCTGAATATGTCGAAGCAATAGGGTGATTCGAGACTAGAAGTCTAGACATAAAATGTCAAGACATAAAATGTCATGGCTTGCATGCGCAACGAGGGCACCAGGCTTCCATAAAGCCCCAGAAAATAGAGCAGGGCGTGCGCCTCTGGTGCAGACTTGGCCACTTGTTCAGGACACCGCGCGCGACCTCCGCTCAATCAGCTCAAGCCGCCGCTGGTCATGACATGGACTGCGAGCGTGACTTTTGTCACACATAAAAGCCCTGCGTTCGTCGGAACTTGCGGGCAAGCAAGGGCATGAAAAGTCACTCTAGGCATAATCGCGAATCACAAAAAATTTGCCGGATTCGCGATCGGCCATGAGAGCGCAGGGGGAGTGATGTATCGCATCGAGTTCAACGGAGTCTTGCTACCCGGCTTTGATCCGCAGATCGTACGGATGGATGTCGCGGTGCGCCTGCGTCTGCAGGAAAAACAGGTTGACCGCCTGTTTACGGGCAAGACCGTGGTACTCAAGAAAGCAGTCGCCGAAGCCAGCAGCCAGGCTTATCTGACCGAGCTGCGCGGCATGGGGCTGGACGCCCGGCTGGTGCCGCTGGCGCAGGAAGAGGCGCCGCGCAAAGACGGTAGCGAGTTCAAGGCGGTGTTCTGGGGACGCCTGCTGCCCGGCTTCGAACGCACCGCCGTGATGGCCGCCGCCGCCAAGCGCCTGCGGGTGAGTCCGGCTCAGTTGATGCAGATGTTCAGCGGCTCGAAGGTCGTGCTCAAGCGCGGCATCACCGGCGACCAGGGCTCTCGCCTGGTGGTGGGGCTGGCGCTGATCGGCATGCAGATCGAACTCGAAATGGAGCAGGCCGCACCGGAGGCCGCCGCCGCGCTGGAGGCCCAGACGCCGGCGCCGGAGGGGGAAGATGATCCGCAGTTCGGTGCCCTGTTGCGCACGGCCTGTGATCTCTCCGGTACGGCGTTTTCTGGCTACGACGTATCTTCGAACGTGGTACATGAGGAGCCCGCCGAGGAAATGCCCGTTCCGGTCATGCCACCGCCGCCCGCACGGCGTGGCACCGAAGGGTATGCGTCGGCCAATCAGGACGGCTACCTGAACTGCCCGCGCTGCGGCCTGTATCAGCCGCAGGCCGCGCAATGCACGAAGTGTGGTGTCGACTTGCCGGCACGTCGGCCTTATGGCGGCCGCCAACCCGTGTTCCACGATGCTGCACCCACCACGCTGGTGACACCGGCCGAAGCGGCCCGCCCCTATCTGTCACCACAGGAAAGGCCGCGTGCCAAAGGGCCCTCGCTGCACACCCTGATGGAAGAACAGGAGCTGCAGGAGGAGGAAGAACCCGCCCGGCGTTCCCGCCTGCCGCTGCTGATCGCCGCCGCTGTCGTCGTGGCAGCCCTGGTCTGGGGGCTCATGCGCTGACCCGTGATGCGGCCGGGACGACCTGCCCCCGAGCCCGGTCGTGATGAAACATTGAGCCTGTAGGCATAGTACTTTTGTTGTACATAGGCGACGCTCAACTTCTCGGCAGCAAAAGTCTGGCGCGGTTGGTGAATGCCCTAATGGGCCTGCAGGTTAAGATTGCCCAAGATGATTCAAAACACCCGCTTGCGGCGGGGAACAAGAAGAATTGCGGGGGAATCTCGATGTACAACATTGTATTTAGTGGTCGCCTGCTGGATGGGCATGCGCCGGAAAAGGTACAGGCAGCCGTCGCCAAGCGCCTCGGGCTGAACCCGCCGCAGGTCGAACGCCTGTTCAGTGGCCGCAAGGTTGTACTCAAGAAGGGCGTCACTGAAGAGTCCGCCAAGCTTTATCTGTCCGTGCTGCACGGCCTCGGCATGAATGCCGGAATGGCCCGTATCGCACGGGGCAACGCCTCGGTACAGGCACTGGCTACGTTCAAGGTCGTGTTCTGGGGGCGCACCCTCGATGGTTTTACGCGCGCTGCCGTGATGCAGGCCGCCGCCGCTCGCCTCAAGCTGAATCCGGCGCAGATCGTGCGCATCTTTGATGGCAGCAAGGCCGTTCTCAAGCGCGGAGTGAGTTCCGATGTGGGGAGCCGCTATGTGGTGGAGCTGGCTCGCATCGGCATGCAGATCGATCTGGAAGTCGAGACCGAAGCGCCTGCCGTAGTGAACGCTGCCGCACCCGTACCACGCAAGACCAGCGAGGATCCTTACGCCGGCTTGCTCCAGACCCAGTTCGAGTTGCCCGGCACCACGGATGAGGCTGATGAAATGCGTCCGGCGGCTCCGGCTGAAAGCGCACCAGTGATGCGCCATGTCCCTCAGCCGGCACGCGCTGCACAGCCGATTGCCGTGCCCGCAGCGAAAGCCGGCAGCAGCGTCATCGAATATGTACGCTGCGGCCAGTGCGGTAGCCGTCAGGCCAGCAGCACACGCTGCACGGTATGCGGCGTAGCCATGGAACGCCGCGCGGGCGAGCGTCGCCAGAGCCAGAAGCAGATTCCGATGGATGCCTCGGCCTATGCCACGCCAACCACCATCATGGGCAACATGCCGGAAGGCCTGGTGCGTCACAGCGCCGCAGTGGCCCGCCGCAGTACGCCCAGTCTGCGTGAGGAGCTGCATCACCAGCCACCGGTCAGCACAGCCGTGCGCCAACGCTTCATCGATGAGCAGAAAAGCAAGCTGCTGGGTCTGACCTTACTGGTGATCGCCGGGATCTGGCTGATCTGGTAAGCACGCCGTAGATAAACACAGCCCGCTTCGGCGGGCTTTGTTTTTTACTCCATTTGAGAATGGTTTGCATTAAGCAACAGCGCTGCGTATGATCAAAAGCCGCTCCCAATCTTCCCCTTCAGGAGAGTCTTCATGCATAAGCTGTTCGCCGCTGCCCTGCTGGGCGGCCTTGCCAGCATGGCCGCCCAGGCTGCCGATACCGAGCTGAACCTGTATTCGGCCCGCCATTACCAGACCGACGAAGCCCTCTACAAGAACTTCGAGAAGGCCACCGGCATCAAGATCAACCGCATCGAGGCGCAGGAAGACGCGCTGCTCGAACGCATCAAGAACGAAGGCGCGAACAGCCCGGCCGACGTGTTCATCACCGTGGACGCCACGCGTCTGGCCAAGGCCGACGAACTGGGCATCTTTGCCGAAGTGAAATCGAAAGTGCTGGACAGCCGCATCCCGGCGCACCTGCGCACCGGCGAGTGGTTTGCCTTCTCCACGCGTGCCCGTGTGATCGTGTACAACAAGCTGTCGATCAAGGCCGAAGACGTGCAGACCTACGAGCAACTGGCTGATCCGAAGCTGAAAGGACAGGTCTGTGTGCGCGGTGGCATGCATCCCTACAACCTGTCCCTCGGCGCAGCGATGATTGCTCACGAAGGTGAAGCTAAGACCGAAGCCTGGGTGCGCGGGCTGGTCGCCAACTTCGCGCGGGCCCCCAAGGGCGGCGATACCGATCAGATCAAGGCCGTGGGTGCGGGTGAATGCGGCGTGGCGCTGGCCAACTCCTATTACGTGGCGCGCATGATGCGCTCCTCCGCCCCGGAAGACCGCAAGGCGATGGAAGCCGTAAAGGTGGTGTGGCCGAACCAGCAGAGCTGGGGCACGCATATCAATGTTTCGGGTGGCGGCATGCTCAAGACCGCACCGCACAAGGAAGCGGCCGTGAAGTTCCTCGAATATCTGGCCTCCGACGAAGCCCAGATCTACTTTGCCGACGGCAACAACGAATGGCCCACCGTGCCCAGCGTGAAGGTGAAGAACCCGGCGCTGGAACGCCTCGGCCCGTTCAAGGCCGATACCCTGGAAATCGGCAAGACCTCGAAGGGTGCCATCACCGCCCAGAAGATCTTCGACCGCGCCGGCTGGCGCTGAGCAAATCAGGTTTGAAGCAAAAAGCCCCGCCTTGTGCGGGGCTTTTTCATGCCTGCCCGGTCCACCATTGAAAGCGCCCTCGCCCGCTGCGCTTGACGATGTACAGCGCTTCGTCGGCGCGGCGAAGGATGTCCTGCGGATGGTCGTCTGCAGCGCCCTGCGCACCGCCGAGGCTGCAACCCACCCGCAGCGCCTGCGCATCCGCCATGAAGGGCCGTTCGAAGCAGCCAAGGATGCGCTGCGCCACGGTCTCTCCCACCTGCTGCAGCTGGGCTCGCGGTGCCACCACCAGGACCACGAATTCGTCCCCGCCCAGGCGCGCCAGCATTTCACCGCTACGCACCACCTCCTGCAAACGTCGCGCCACATCACGCAGCAGCGCGTCGCCAATGCCATGGCCGTGGTTGTCATTCACCGCCTTGAAGCCATCCAGATCCATGGCCAGCACCGCCAGCCCTTCGCCGCTGCGGCGGGCTCGTTCAGCCGAAAGCTCCATGTGCAACTCCAGCGCACGTCGGTTGTGCAGGCCGGTGAGGACATCGCGGTGGGCGAGTTGCTGCATGTCATCGAGCGCTTGCTCCCGGTGCGTCAGGGTGTCCAGCATGTGCTGCAGCGCGCCGGAAAGACTATCGACCTCAGAGAGATGAGAATCACTGGCCGGAATCCGTGGCTCGGCGCCTTCGGTGATGGCTTCGGCGGCCTGCGCGATGCGCGCCAGCGGACGGGTAATGCGGCGGGCCTGGATGCAGGCCAGGCCTATCACACCGAGCGTCAGCAGGAGTGCAGCGATAGCTAGCTGGATGCGTAGCTGGCGTACCGGGCTCAAAGCCCGGTCGCTGGGCTGGCGTACCAGTACCCGCCAGCCCAGCGCAGCCAGATGGTCGGGAGGTGGCATGTCGATCCAGGCAAACAGATGGCGCGGCTCGTCGGGCCAGGCTGCTTCATGCCAATGCGCCTTGCCAGCCCCGTCAGGCTTAGCCATTCCCTCCAGCGCGAGCATGCGTCCGACCTGCGGGTCCGGGCCGGCCAGTACCCGGTTTTCATGATTGAGGATCAGCAGCTCGACGCCACGCACACGATCAAAATCGGTCAGCATCTGTTCGAAGAACTGGCGCACCCAACTCCACGACAGATAGGTCGCCAGCACGCCGACATAGTTGTCGTGCTGGTCATACACCGGGCGGGCAATGTCGATGAAGCGCAAGGCCGCCTCGCCGTCCGGCGGTGGTCCCAGCAGGCGCGCGAGCAGCACGGCTTCATGCACGTCGCCGAGGAACAGACCTTTCTTGCCTTCGCTGAATACCGGCCGGGTGGCGATCGACTCGCCCTGCAGAAAACCATCGCTAGCCGCCTGCACACGGCCCTGGGCATCGGTACGGCCGATCCAGGCAAACGCGGGATGGCGCGTGCGCATCACATCAAAGGCCCGCTGGGCGCCTTCCCGGTCGTTCTCCCGATACCACGCTCCGTGGCTGGCCAGCAGGTCGACATCTGCCACACGCTCGGCAAGATTGGCTTCCAGAGTCGCTGCCATGCGTGCCGCCGCACGGGCCAGGGATTCCCCGATGACCTGGCGTTCCCGTTTCTCGGCCAGCACACCTAGCAGGATCATCAGACCGAGCGCCAGCGCGCCCAGCGGGATGGCCAGACGCAGGATCAGTTCGGTGCTGAAGTTTCGGCTGAACGGAAGGAGGCGCATGTCTTCATTCTGGGTGACAGAATGAGCTGCCGAAAGCGCCGACTGCTGCGGAAAACCGGCGTTTATTGAGCCCTGCCGATGCGCCGTGAGAGCAGGATCACCGGCAACAGGCCAACGATCACAATGGCCAGCGAAGCCGTTGCAGCTTCGGTGAGGCGCTCATCTGACGCGAGCGTGTAGGCCTGGGTGGCGAGGGTGTCGAAGTTGAAGGGGCGCATCACCAGGGTGGCGGGCAGCTCCTTCATCACGTCCACAAACACCAGCAGGCCTGCCGTGAGCAGGCTGCCGCGCAAGAGTGGCCAGTGCACCCGGGCGAGTGTGGTGGCGCGGCCGGCGCCGAGGCTGCGCGCGGCTTCGTCCATCGACGGAGTGATACGTGCCAGCCCGGTTTCCAGGGTGCCCAGCGCCACGGTGAGGAAGCGCACCAGGTAGGCGTAGATCAGCGCAGCAAGACTGCCGGTCAGGAGCAGGCCAGGGTTGCTGCCGGTGGCCGAGTGGATGAACACGGCAAACACATGGTCAAGACGTGTCACCGGAATCAGGATGCCCACTGCGATCACCGCGCCGGGCAGGGCATAGCCGAGGCCGACCAGCCGGTTGAGACCAACCGGCAGGCGCGAGCGGCTCATGCGTGCGGCGTAGGCGAGCAGCAGCCCGAGCAGCACTGCGCAGGCGGCGGTGAGCCCGGCCACCAGCAGACTGTTATGCACCAGCTCCAGATAACGGCTGCCCAGTTGCGCATCGCCCTCGCGAAAGGCCATCTGCAGCAACAAGTAGCCCGGCAGCAGGAAGCCCCCAGCCAGCGGCACAAAACAGGCGAGGCCCGCCAGCGCGGCGGCCAACCCGCGCAACTCGGCACGCCGGCCGGGACGGGCGCGCTGGCCAGCAGTATGGCGGGCACGTCCGCGCGAAGCCTTTTCCAGCAGCAGCACCAGGGCCACGCAACTGAGCAGGGCCGCGGCAAGCTGGGCGGCGGCGAGGCGGTCACCGAGCGAATACCAGGCGCGGAAGATGCCGGTAGTGAAGGTCTGCACCGCGAAATAGGACACCGTGCCGAAGTCCGCCAGCGTTTCCATCAGCGCCAGGCTCACGCCGGCAACGATGGCCGGCCGCGCCAGCGGCAACGAGATGCGCACGAAGGCCGCCCAGGGGCCCAGCCCGGCACTGCGCGCGGCCTCGGTGAGGCTGCCGGCGCGGGCCAGAAAGGCGGTGCGGGCCAGCATGTAAACATAGGGATACAGCACCAACGTGAACATCGCGCAGGCGCCGCCGACGCTGCGGATATCCGGGAACCAGTAATCGGCGCGGGTCCACTGGAAGGTTTCTCGCAGCCAGCTCTGCAGCGGGCCGACGAACTGCAGGAAATCGGTGTAGACGTAGGCCAGCACATAGGCCGGGAAGGCCAGCGGCAGGATCAGCGCCCACTCGAAGACGCGCCGGCCCGGAAACTCGGTCATCGTGGTAAGCCAGGCGCAGGCCACGCCGATCACCGCCACGCCCGCGCCGACAGCCACCACCATGATCGCGGTATTGAGCGCGAACTCGGGCAACACGGTTTCCAGCAGATGCACCCAGGTCTCGCCGGTGCCGCCTGCAAACACGCTGCCGGCCACCACCACCACCGGCACGGCGAGGATCAGCGCGCACAGCCCCCCGATAAGGGTGAGCGGGCTGAAGGAGGAACGCAGGCGCGGGAGGAAAGACTGCACGGGCGTGGTGCCGGTAGAGAGGAGTGTCGAGATTATAATGATTCTCATCTGACTCGCCCCGATTGCTGCACATGCCCGCACCCGTCCTGCAAACCCGTGATTTGCGCCTCGCCTACGGCAGGCATGAAGTCGTGCGTGGCCTCGGTTTCGAGCTGGCTCCCGGCGCCATCGCCTGCCTGCTGGGGCCTTCGGGTTGCGGCAAGACCACGGTGTTGCGCGCGATTGCAGGTTTCGAGCGCTTGCTGGGCGGCGAAATTCACTTCGAGGCGCGTCTGATCGGCAGTGCCGACACCCACCTGGCACCCGAAGCGCGCGGCATCGGTATGGTGTTTCAGGATTACGCCCTGTTCCCCCACCTCTCCGTGGCCGCCAACATCAGCTTCGGCCTCGGCAAGCTGGCACGGCCGGCGCGCGAAGCACGGGTCGCCGAAATGCTCGAACTGGTTGGCCTCGCCAGCGAAGCACAGAAATTCCCGCACGAGCTCTCCGGTGGCCAGCAGCAGCGCGTAGCCCTGGCCCGCGCCCTAGCCCCTCATCCAGCGCTGGTGTTGCTGGATGAGCCTTTTTCGAATCTGGACAGTGAGATGCGCGAGCGCCTGTCGCTGGAAGTGCGCGACATTCTCAAGGCAGCCGGTACCGCCGCCATTCTGGTTACCCACGATCAGCACGAAGCCTTCGCCATGGCGGACGAGATTGGCGTGATGCACGAAGGGCGCATTCAGCAATGGGCCGATGCCTGGCAGCTCTACCACCGGCCGGCGAACCGCTTCGTAGCCGATTTCGTCGGCCAGGGCGCCATCGTGCAAGGCGTGGTGCGCGATCCGGCCACGGTGGAAATCGAACTCGGGCGGCTGAGTTCGAACGTACCGGTAGAGTGCTGCCATGGCAGCCGCGAATGCGTGGTGGACGTACTGCTGCGCCCTGACGACATCGTGCATGACGACAGCAGCCCGCTGCAGGCCATCGTGGCCCGCAAGGCCTTCAAGGGTGCCGAAATCCTCTACACCCTGCGCCTGCCGAGCGGCGCGGAAGTGCTGTCACTGGTGCCCAGTCACCACAACCATACGATTGGCCAGCCGATCGGCATCCGGTTGGATGTTGAGCAGGTAGTGACCTTCCCGCACGCTTGAGCTTTCTAGGGGCGGTCGTCTTGGGGCCGACTTCAGTCGGCCTTGCTACCTATATTGTGCGACTGAAGTCGCACCTACGAAAACGTTCGGCGCCGCTCAGGGAAACAGCACGCTGGTGTCCCAGCCGCCGTCTTCTGTCGGGCGATACACGATGCGCTCGTGGAGGCGGAAGGGCTTGTCTTTCCAGAACTCGATCTTGGTCGGCACGATGCGGAAGCCGCTCCAGAACTCCGGGCGCGGGATTTCGCTGATGCCGAATTTCAGGGCGTATTTCGCCACGCGCTGTTCCAGTTCGAAACGGCCTTCCATGACTTGCGACTGCTTCGAGGCCCAGGCGCCGATGCGTGAATCGCGCGCGCGGCTGGCGTAGTAGGCGTCCGCTTCTTCCTTGCTGACGGGCTCCACGTTGCCTTCGACACGGACCTGGCGCTTCAGCGACTTCCAGTGAAAGCACAGCGCGGCTTTGGGGTGGGCCAACAGTTCCTGCCCCTTCTGGCTGCCCAGATTCGTATAAAACACGAAGCCGCGCTCATCGAAACCCTTGAGTAGCACCATGCGCACCGAGGGCATGCCATCCGGCCCGACCGAGGCGATGGACATCGCGTTCGGATCATTGGGTTCGCTCTTTTCGGCCTCGGACAGCCATTGCTGGAAGAGTTCGAAGGGCATGGTGTGCGGGGTGTGGCTCATGGCGAATCCTTGCTGCAGAGGTCGTATTGTGACGGATCAGGCACGCTTGCGGCGCAGCACCTGGAGTGCCCACAGGCGTGCGTCATCCACGTAGGTGAATAACACCGGGATCACCAGCAGGCTCAGGAAGGTGGAGGTGATCAGGCCGCCGATGATGACGATGGCCATCGGCGCGCGAAAGCTCGGGTCGGTGCCCATGCCGATGGCGATCGGCAGCATGCCGGCCCCCATCGCCACGGTGGTCATCACGATCGGGCGGGCGCGCTTGCGACAGGCATCCAGCAGGGCGTCGAGCCGGCCCAGGCCGTGATCACGGCGGGCCATGATCACGTATTCGACGAGCAGGATGGAGTTCTTGGTGGCAATCCCCATCAGCATGATCATGCCGATCATGGCCGGCATGGTCAGCGCGTTGCGGGTCACGAACAGGGCCAGGATCGCCCCAGGCACCGACAGCACTAGTGCAGCAAGAATGGTGACCGGCTGCACGAAATCCTTGAACAGCAGGATCAGCACGATGTAGATGCACAGCACGCCGGCGCCCATCGCCATGCTGAAGCCGGTGAACAGCTCGCCCATCGCTTCGGCATCACCGAAGGCAGTCTGGGTCACGCCCGGTGGTAGTTGCCGCACGCTCGGCAGCTTCTGCACCAGCGCTTCAACTTCGCCGAGCGGCTGGCCGTTGAGCTCGATCTCGAAGTTCACGCTGCGGCGGCGATCGTAACGGTTGATCTGCGCCGGGCCGCCATCCAGTGTGATGCTGGCGACATTGGCAAGACTGACCGGGCCACGTGCACCGGGCACATTCAGACGCGAAATCAGGTCTAGATCCTGGCGCGCCGAATCCCGCAGCTTGACCATCACCGGCACCTGGCGCTGGGCAAGGTTGAGCTTGGCCAGCGACTGATCGTAATCGCCCGCCAGTGCCACCCGCAGGGTGTCGGCGATGGCGGCAGCACTCACACCGAGGTCAGCGGCGCGCGCGAAGTCCGGCCGGATCACCAGCTCGGGGCGCACCAGGCTGGCGTTGGTGGTGATCGCTCCGATGCCGGGAATGCCGCTGCGCATCTCGCGCTCGATCTTGCGCGCCTGCTCCAGCAACACTTCGCCATCGTCCCCGGCGAGCGACATCTGGTACTTCTCGCTGGAGCCACCGAAGCCGACCTTGATGCGCACGCCGGCAATGTCCTGGAGTTGCTGCCGGAAGTCGGCCTCGATGTCCTGCTTGCTGATCCCGCGCCGCTCGCTGCGCGCGCTGAGATTGATGGTCAGCGTGGCCTTGCCAACTTCCGCCGCGCCTTTGGGCGCGAAGGGGTCTGCCCCCGAGGCGCCGCCCCCGATGGCGGTGTAGACCGACTTCACTTGCGGATGCTTGCGCACCACAGCCTCGGCCTGCGCCACGACGCTCTGGGCCTGCACCAGCGTACTGCCCGGCGGCAGAGTCAGCATCACCTGGGTCTGCGGCAGATCGTCCGGCGGCATGAAGCCGGCTGGCAACAGCGGGGTGAGGCCGATCAGCACACCGAAGAAGAAGACGATGGTGATCACGGCTGTTTTCACGCGGTGAGCCAGACACCAGTCGGCCAGACGCATGTAGAGACGCTCCCAGCGCGCCAGCTCATGCCCGGGGGTATCGGCGCGCAACAGGTAGGCCGCCATCATCGGGGTGAGCATGCGCGCCACAACCAGCGAGAAGAACACCGAGATCGCGGCGGTCCAGCCGAACTGGACAAAGAACTTGCCGACCACGCCCGTCATGAAAGCGGTGGGCAGGAACACCGCGATCAAGGTGAAGGTGGTGGCAATCACCGCCAGGCCGATTTCGTCCGCCGCTTCCATCGCCGCCTGATAAGGCGTCTTGCCCATGCGCAGATGGCGGATGATGTTTTCGATCTCGACGATGGCGTCATCCACCAGGATGCCGACCACCAGCGAGAGCGACAGCAAGGTCACCACGTTGATGGTGAATCCCATCAGGTACATCACCGCGAAGGTCGGGATGATCGACAGCGGCAAGGCGGTGGCGGAAACCAGGGTGGCGCGCCAATCTCGCAGGAACAGCCACACCACCAGAATTGCCAGCAGTGCGCCCTCGTACATCAGGTTCAATGAGCTGTCGTAGTTGTCAATCACCGGATTGACGAAGTTGAAGGCCTCGGTGATGGCAATGTCCGGATGGCGTTCGCGCAATTGCTCGAGTTGCTTGCGCGCACCGTTCATGACGTCGACTTCGCTGGCGCCCTTGCTGCGCACGATCTCGAAGGCCACCACCGGCTGGCCGTCCAGGAGCGCTTGCGAGCGGCGCTCAGCAATGGTGTCGCTGACGTTCGCAACTTCATCCAGGCGCACGCTGCGCCCATCACTGAGCGGAATCTCGATGGCGGCCAGTTCGGTCGCGCTCTGCACGGTGGCAATGGTGCGCACCGATTGCTCGGCGCCCCCCAGGTCGGTACGCCCACCGGAGGCTTCCTGCTGCACCTGACGCAGCTGGCGCGAGATCTCGGCGGCGGTGGCGCCCAGCGCCAGCATGCGGTCCGGGTCCAGCTCCACGCCCACCTGGCGCGTCACCCCGCCGACGCGGCTGACCGCGCCCACGCCCTTCACTGAGAGCAGCGAGCGGGCGACGTCGTTGTCCACAAACCAGGACAGGGCTTCCTCGTCCATGCGTGAGGAGGCCACGGTGTAAGTCAGGATCGGCGTACCGGCGATGGACGAGCGGGCAATCACCGGATCGCGCATGTCGCCGGGCAGATCCGAGCGGATCCGCGACACGGCGTCGCGCACGTCATCGGTGGCTTCCTGGGTCGGCTTTTCGAGCCGGAATTCGATGGTCACCGAGGCCGTGCCATCCTGCACCAGGGTGTAGATATGCTTCACGCCCTGAATCGCGGCCACCGAATTTTCGATCTTGCGCGCGATCTCGGTTTCCATCTGTGCCGGCGAAGCGCCAGGCAGGCTGGCGGTGACGACGACCATCGGCAGATCGATGTCCGGCATGTTCTGGATCTGCATCGCACGGAAGCTCAGCAGGCCGCCCAGGGTGAGCAGCACGAAGAGCAGGATGGCCGGAATCGGATTGCGGATCGACCAGGAGGAGACGTTGAACATGGACGGCCCCTCAGCGTGCTGCGGCCGGTGCTACACGCACCAGATCGCCATCCGCGAGAAAGCCCACGCCACTCACGACCACCTGGCTGCCCGCCTCCAGCCCGGCACTGACTTCCACCCGCTCGCCCTGGCGACGCCCCAGCGTGACCTTGGTCTGCAGCACCCGGCTGTCCGTGCCGAGCCGGAACACATAGGCAAAGCCGTCGCGCAGCAGCACTGCGCCTTGCGGCAGGGTCAGCACTTTCTGGGCACCCAGACGGATTTCACCGCGCGCAAACATGCCGGGCCGCGCTTCACCCCGTGTCTTGATATCGGCATAAACCAAGGCGTTGCGGGTCTTCGGGTCCACGGTCGGGGCGAGTGCGCGCACCGTGGCCGCAATCGGTTCGCCACTGGCCGGGAAGACCTGTGCCGTCATGCCAGGCTTCACCTTGGCCAGATCGGCCGCGGGCAGCTCGGCGCGCCATTCGAGGCGGTCCTGACGAATCAGGCGGAACAGCTCCTGGCCAGCCTGGAGCACGGCGCCGAGGGTGGCGCTACGAGCGGAAATCGTGCCGTCATCGGGCGCCCGCACCACCGTCTTATCCATGCGCAACTGATCCGCGCGGAGCTTGGCCTTGAGCACCTCGACTCGGGCCTGGGCAGTCGCCTCACTGGTGATGTAGCGATCCACCTGCTGGGCGCTGAAAGTGCCACTGTCCTTGATCTGGCGGGCACGATCGGCGTTGGTCTTGGCCTCGAACAGGGCGGCTTCGGCCTCGGCCAGACTGGCCCGGCTCTGTGCCAGCTCAGCCTCCACCACATCGCGCTGCATGCGAGCCAGCACCTGACCGCGCTTGACGTGATCGCCCACGTTCACCGCCACCTCGTCGAGGCGCAAGCCGCCAATCTCGGCGCCAATGATGGCTTCCTGCCAGGCCGCAATGCTGCCGTTGGCGGTGATCTGGGTGGACCACTCCTGCGCCTGGGGGGTGACCAGGCTGACCGTCAGCGCGGGCTTACCAGCCGGCTGGGCAGCCGCTGAAACAACGTGAACAAGGGCGATGCAGGCAAGCAGGCGGAAAGACATGATGGCAGCGGATCGGCAGATGAAGAGGAAAGCCCGAGCAATCCGCTCGGGAATGCCATGCTGCCGTAAAACAGCGCCACTGTCATGCCTGCTGGATGACAGGAGGCAATGTGCTTATTAGCTCAGAAACCGAGGCAGCGCATGACCTCTGGCGACACGCGCTCGAAAGCCATCTCGGGGATTCCCAGCTCATACACCGAGCCACTGTGGGTACGCACGCGGCGGGTCAGCGGATCGAATGCGGCAATCGGGCTGGTGCGGCCCTTGGGAATCTGCACAGCCGAGCCCACGATGTGATTCGGGGTAATGGCTTCGATGACACCACGCACCAGCACCAAGCGCCAGTTGTCGAGGCGCATGGGAGCAGGAGGCTGAGACAGACAAACGGTGGGGATGGCCGGTAGATCAATCGGCCCGTTAGCCGCCAAGGCGGCCGGCGTCGTAAGGGCCAGAGTGGCCGGGTACTCTTCTTTATTCGCGAAGACCTCGTAGCCCTCGAGATCGAAGCAAGTCGTAGTCAGGGCATCGTCATTGCGGGTTGCGTGCTGCATGGCTTCATCCATAGATACGGTAGCGGAGTGATTCTACGAAGCCGTGCCGGCCTTGCTGGCCTGCCGAAAGGGCAGTTTGCGAGGCTTTGCCCGAGGGGACAGACGCCAAGCAAAAGGCCCGTGTGACAAAAGTCACACGGGCCTTCTTGATGACACACGTTTGTGGAGGCTTAGAGCAGCACGCGCTCAATGCCACCGGTATTGGCCTGTTGCACATAGGTGGGCAGCCAGTCCGGGCCGAGGATGTTCTTGGCCAGCTCGATCACGATGTAATCGGCGTCGAGCTTTTCAACATCTTCGTTGTAACGCTGCAGCCCCTGCAGGCAGGCGGGGCAGGAAGTGAGCACCTTCAGATCACCTTCGAAGCCATCCGCGCGGAGCTTGTCTGCGCCTTTCACCAGCTCTTCTTCCTTGCGGAAGCGCACCTGGGTCGAGATGTCCGGGCGGGCCACGGCCAACGTGCCGGATTCGCCGCAGCAGCGGTCCGACTTCTCGATCTTGGCCTGACCGGCCACGCCGGTAATCAGCGCATTCACCGTCTTGAGCGGATCCTGCTGCTTCATCGGGCTGTGGCAGGGGTCGTGATACATGTAGCGGGTGCCACTCACCCCTTCCAGCTTCACGCCCTTCTCGAGCAGAAATTCGTGGATGTCCATCAGGCGACAGCCCGGGAAGATCTTGTCGAATTCGTACTTGGTGAGCTGATCGAAGCAGGTGCCGCAGCTCACCACCACGGTCTTGATGTCGAGGTAGTTGAGGGTGTTGGCAACGCGATGGAAGAGCACGCGGTTGTCGGTGGTGATCTTCTCGGCCTTGTCATCCTGACCCGAGCCGCGCTGCGGATAGCCACAACACAGATAGCCCGGCGGCAAAACCGTCTGCACGCCGACGTGATAGAGCATGGCCTGGGTGGCCAGGCCCACCTGCGAGAACAGTCGCTCCGAGCCGCAGCCCGGGAAGTAGAACACCGCTTCCGAATCGACCTTGGTCGTCGCAGGATTGCGAATCACCGGCACAACGTGATCGTCCTCGATGTCGAGCAGCGCGCGCGAGGTCTTCTTCGGCAGGTTGCCCGGCATCTTCTTGTTCACAAAGTGGATCACCTGCGCCTTCAGCGCTGGCTTGCCCAGCGAGGCCGGTGGCTGCTTTGTGCTGCCCTTGCTGAACGGCCGCAGCAGATCCACACCCAGACGCTGCGCCTTGTAGGCCCACTCGATCGAGACCTTGCGCAGGAACTTGATCTTCTCCGGCGAGGTCGTGTTGAGGAAGGCCATGGCCAGCGTCTTGGCCGGGTTGAAGCTCTGTTTGCCCATCTTGCGCAAGAGGCTGCGCATCGCCATCGACACGTCGCCGAAATCGATATCTACCGGGCAGGGCGTGTAGCACTTGTGGCAGATCGTGCAGTGGTCGCCCACGTCCTCGAATTCTTCCCAGTGCTTGATCGACACGCCACGCCGCGTTTGTTCCTCGTACAGGAAGGCCTCGATTAGCAGAGACGTGGCGAGGATCTTGTTACGCGGCGAGTAGAGCAGGTTGGCGCGCGGCACGTGAGTAGAGCAGACAGGCTTGCACTTGCCGCAACGCAGGCAGTCCTTCACCGAGGCCGAGATCGCGCCGATGTCGCTCTGCTGCATGATCAGCGACTCGTGGCCCATCAGGTTGAAGGAGGGCGTGTAGGCATTGCGCAGATCGGCGCCGGGCATCAGCTTGCCGGCGTTGAAACGGCCTTCCGGGTCAACCTTCTGCTTGTAAGCGTGGAAGGGTGCGAGCTCTTCTTCGCTGAGGAATTCATATTTTGTAATGCCGATGCCATGCTCGCCGGAGATCACGCCGCCCAGCCCGCGCGCCAGATGCATGATGCGCTCGACCGCCGCGTACGCCTCCTGCAGCATGGCGTAGTGATCGGAGTTCACCGGCAGGTTGGTGTGCACATTGCCGTCGCCGGCGTGCATGTGCAGGGCCACAAAAACTCGGCTGCGCAGCACTTCCTTGTGGATCGCCTCCATGCGCTCGATGATCGGGCGGTAGGTGTTGCCTTCGAAAATCTCTTCGATGGCGGCCTTCAGCTCGGCCTTCCACGAAATGCGCACGGAATAGTCTTGAACGCGATGGAACAGGCGCAGTTCGTCGGCCCGGTTTTGCAGCGGGCCGGCGTTGATGCCCAGCTCGGCGAACTTCGCTTCGGCCTCACTCAGCGGCAGATCGAGGTTTTCCAGCAGCCAGGTCCAGCGGCTGCGCACGGTAGCGATGGCATCCAGCACGCGCACGCGGCGGTCGCCGATCAGCTCGTCTTTTTCCAGCGCCGATTCCGTGGCGCGTAGCGGCAGATTGCCACGGAAGAAAGTATCCAGTGCTTCGACCAGCCGCAGCTTGCTCTTGATCGAGAGTTCGATATTGATCCGTTCGATGCCATCGCAATAATCGCCCATGCGCGGCAGCGGGATCACCACGTCTTCATTCACCTTGAAGGCGTTGGTGTGCTTGGCGATTGCGGCAGTGCGCGAGCGGTCGAGCCAGAATTTCTTGCGCGTCTCGGCGGTCACGGCGATGAAGCCTTCGGCTCCGCGCGCATTGCACAGGCGCACCACTTCGGAGGCGGCCTGCGCCACGGCGTTCTCGTCGTCGCCGACGATGTCGCCGATCAGCACCATCTTTGGCCGGCCGTGGCGCTTGGCTTTCGTCGCGTAGCCGACAGCCTTCACATAGCGCTCGTCGAGGTGCTCGAGGCCGGCCAGCAGCACGCGCGCATCGCCCACCTTGGGCAGGCGCTCGATGAAGTCCTTGATCTCGACAATTGCCGGCACCGCTTCGCGTACCTGGCTGAAGAACTCCAGGCACACCGTGCGGGTGTGGGGGGGCATCTTGTGCAGGATCCAGCGCGCGCTGGTGATGATGCCGTCGCAGCCTTCCTTCTGGATGCCGGGCAGGCCGCCGAGGAATTTGTCGGTCACATCCTTGCCGAGGCCCACCTTGCGGAAACGCTCGCCGGGGATGGTCAGAAATTCTTCGCCAAGCAGCTTCTTGCCATCGGCATCGAAGCGCTTCAGGCGGAACATCACTTCGGCCTGATCGTGGATCTTGCCGAGGTTATGGTTCAGGCGTTCGACTTCCAGCCAGTTGCCGTCTGGCGTGACCATCTTCCACGAGGCGAGGTTATCCAGCGCCGTGCCCCACAGAACGGCCTTCTTGCCGCCGGCGTTCATGGCGATGTTGCCGCCGATGCAGGAAGCGTCGGCCGAAGTCGGGTCGCAGGCGAAGACCAGACCGGTATCGTCAGCCAGATCCATCACCCGGCGCGTGACCACGCCGGCGCCGGTGAAGACTGTGGCGTAAGGCTGCTCCACGCCGGGCAGTGAAGTATTGAAATCCACCTTGCCGATATCGATCAGCTTCTCGGTGTTGATAACCACCGAGTTCGGTGTGAGCGGCACGGCGCCGCCGGTATAGCCGGTGCCGCCGCCACGCGGGATGATGGTAAGGCCCAGCTCGATCGAGCTACGCACCAGATGGCCGATTTCCTCTTCGGTATCCGGGTAGAGCACCACGAAGGGGAATTCGACGCGCCAGTCGGTCGCATCGGTGACGTGGGCGACGCGAGCATAACCATCGAAGGCGATGTTGTCGCGGCGGGTATGGCGTGAGAGCAGCTTCAGTGCCTTGGCGCGTAGCGCGGCGGTGCGCTCGAAATGGGCTGCGAAGGCGTCCACTGCCTTGTTGGCGGCGGCGACCAGCAGGCCCACTTTCTCGCTGCGATCCACATCTTCGGTTTGCGAATCCAGGCGCCGCTTCTCGACTTCACGCAGGCGATGGCGCAGGGCTTCGAGCAAGGCCTTGCGGCGGCCCGGATTATCGAGCAGATCGTCTTCCAGATACGGGTTGCGCTGCACCACCCAGATATCGCCCAGCACTTCGTAAAGCATGCGTGCGGAGCGACCGGTGACGCGCTCGGCGCGCAAACTATCCAGCACGGCCCACATCTCGGCGCCCAACAGGCGGATCACGATCTCGCGATCGGAAAACGAGGTGTAGTTGTAAGGAATCTCGCGCAAACGCACGGGCGGCTGGGCGGTCACGAATTCTGGGGCGAGTTGCATGGCTGGGGACGCTTTTCTGTGGCCTGCCGGGGGCGGCAGACCCTCCATTTTAGGGCTTCGGGGGGGCAAACGCGACCCGTAGCTGAGTGCGGGTTTGGGCAAACATGAACGTGAAGGAGGGCTGTAGGGCGGACTTCGGTTCGCTACCACGCTCGGTGTGCGACTGAAGTCGCACCTACGCGCCCTGTGCCGCCATCACCGCAATCTCCACCCGCCAGCCTGGCCGGGCCAGCGCGGCCACCTGCACACAAGCCCGCGCCGGCGCGCTACCGGCGGGCAACCACTTTTCCCACACCTCGTTCATACCCGCGTAGTCAGCCATGTCGATGAGGTAGATGGTGGCCATCAACAGCCGGCCCTTGTCCGAACCAGCGGCTTCCAGCGTGGATTCAAGCAGAGCCAGCATTTCGGCGGTCTGGCTGCGGATATCACCTTCCTCCGAGGCGGGTACTTCGACAGCCTGCACCAAGCCCTTGAAGATCGTGGCGTCGGCATAGCGGGCCGCCGGATTGAGGCGTTCGATATCGCTCATGGGTGGCCTTTCACGTTTTGCAAGATCTTGCCGAAGCGCTCCGGTGCCATGAAGCCAATCACCCGGCTACCCGCCACTTCCTTGCCGGCCGGCGCAAAGAACAGAGTACCGGGCGGGCCGAAGAGGCCGAAGCGTTTGAGCAGTTCGCGGTGCTCGGGCAGATTGGCGGTGACGTCTGCCTGCAGAAGCGTGAAACCGGCGAGCTGGGCCGCGATGGCCGGATCGGCGAAGGTCTGTTGCTCCATTTCCTTGCAGCTCACGCACCAGTCGGCGTAGAAGTCGAGCATCACCGGCCGGCTACTGGCGGCGATGCGCGCATCCAGCTCGGCGCTGCTGTTGATGCGCTCGAAGCGCGGTGCGGTATTTTCACAGGCGGCTGCCGTGCTGCAGCCGCTGAGGCCAGACAGAGGCTGCAGCGGATTGCGGCTGCCGGCCAGCGCGCCGATGAAGATGGCGGCGCCGGCGAGCAGCAGAAGAATGCCCAGGGCCTTGAACAGACGTTGCAGCGGCTTCGCATCGGGCGGCAGGCTATCCAGCGCATGCAGGAAAATGCCGCCAACCAGCAGCAGTGCGGCCCAGCCAAGCATGGGCAGGAGCGGTGGCAATACCGGGGCGACGAGATACAGCGCAGTGGCCAGCAACAGGAAGCCGAAGAAGCGCTTGACGCCTTCCATCCAGGCGCCGGGTTTGGGCAGGAAGCGGCGCGCGGCTACGCCAACCAGGATCAGCGGTGCCCCCATGCCGAGGCCCAGCATGAACAGGGCAAGGCCGCCGAGCAGGGCATCGTGCGTCTTGGCGATATAGAGCAGGGCGCCGGCCAGCGGGGCGGCAACGCAGGGGCCCACAATCAGCGCCGAGATGGCGCCCATGATGGCGAGCTGGCGGGCCGAGCCGCCATGATGATGAGCGCTGGCGGAGAGCTTGTGCTGCCAGCGCGCCGGCACTTGCAACTCGTACACACCGAACATGGCCAGCGCGAGAACCACGAAGAGCAGCGCGAAGGCACCGAGCACCCATACGTTCTGCAGCCAAGCGGACAACAGCTGGCCCGAGAAGGCCGCGGCGACTCCAGCCGCAGCATAGGTGGCGGCCATCCCCAGCACATAGGCACTGCACAGGAAGAAGGCCCGGCGCTGGCTGATCTTGTGGCCGTGGCCGACGATGATGCCGGAGAGGATCGGCAGCATCGGCAGGGTGCAGGGCGTGAAGGAGAGCAACAGGCCGAAGCCGAAGAAGCTGGCGAGGATCAGCAGGAGGTTGCCGCCGTCGAGCAGACCGGAGATGCGCTCCTCTTCAGGCGCAGACACCGCGGCGGAAGCGGTTTCCTGTGCCCCCGGCGGCGGTATTTCAAGCGCGAGCAGCGAGGCGCCAGAGGGTTTGCTCACCTGGCTCATGGTGGCCGGGTGAAGCTCGATCGGCACTTCGCTGGGCGGGTAGCAGATGCCGAAATCAGCGCAGCCCTGGTGGCTCACGGTGAGCACTGCGCCCTCGCCCACCGCCTGATCCAGTGGCAGGGTGAAGACCACGCCTTCACGATAGACCGGCTGTTTGCCGAAGAACCGGTCTTCGTGGGGCAGGCCCGGTGGCAATGCGATCTTGCCCAGCGTCGCCGGAGTGCCGGCCAGCGCGAAGCCGAGCTTGGACTGATACAGGTAGTAGCCGGGCTCGATCTGGAAACGCACTTCAATCGTGCGTTCATCGAGCAGGCTGGCGGCAAGGCGATAGGCTTGCTCCGGTGGCAGCGGTTCGGGCTGGGCGGCATGGCCAAGCAGGCTTGCACACAGCAGCAGGAGGGTAAACAGGGCTTTCATGCCGTTTCCTGAACAAGCCAAGCGAGGTAAGCCGGCAGGCCGGCAGCAATCGGCAGGGCAATGATTTCCGGGACTTCGTAGGGATGCAGCGAGCGCAGCGCGCTTTCAAGCTCGGCGTAACGCTCGGCCGTGCTCTTGATCAGCAGCGGTACTTCGCTGGCGGTTTCGACCTTGCCCTGCCAGCGATACACCGATTGGCAAGGCGCGAGGATGTTGACACAGGCGGCGAGCCGGCGTTCCACGAGCGTCTGGGCGATCGTGTGTGCACAAGTGGCATCGGGTACGTTGCAAAGAATCAGCAGGGCATCGGTGGCAGGCATGGCGGCAAGCTTACCAGCGCCACCGGCCGCTAGGCGTCGTCCGCGACCTCTTCGCGCTGCGGTGCGATGCGCGGCAGCTCAAGCCTGAAGCTGGCACCCTCGCCCTCGGTGGAACGCACGCTGATGCTGCCGCCCAGGATGGTGGTGACGAGACGGTGGGTGATCGACAGGCCCAGCCCGGAGCCGCCGCGGCCCAGGCGGGTGGTGAAGAAGGGGTCGAAGATGCGCGGCAGGTGTTCGGCGGCAATGCCACGACCGTTGTCGCTGACCACGATCTCCAGCCGCTCAGTGCCGACGGCGCGGGTTTCGATGCTGACCGTACCGTGGTCTGCACCATCGAGGCCGTGCAGGATGGCGTTCTGGGTCAGGTTGCTGATGACCTGACCGAGCGGGCCGGGATAGCTGTCCATGGCAATGCCGGGAGCCAGATCAACGCGCAGCTCGATCGGCTTGTGCTTGAACATGGGCCTCAAGGTGCTGAGGATGTCACCCATGGCACCGGCCAGATCAAAACCGCGGCGGCGCTCGGAAGCCTGATCCACCGCGACCTGCTTGAAGCTGGTGACCAGCTCGGCCGCCCGCAGCAGGCTTTGCGCCACCAGGTCTGCACCGGTGTGCTGATCGCCGAGAAAATCGAAAAGGGCCTGCTTGGTGATCGGCTCACGCCGGATGCGTTCCGAGAAGTCACGCACCTGATCCTGCAGAGCCGTGCTGACCGTCAGTGCATTGCCGATCGGGGTATTCAGCTCATGCGAAATGCCCGCCACCATCGAGCCCAGCGAGGCCATGGTTTCAGCATGCACCAATTCGTCCTGCGTCTGCTGCAGGGTCTCCAGGCTGCGCGCCAGCGACTGGTTGGCTTCAGCGAGGCTGCGTGTGCGCTCGGCCACGTGTTCCTCGAGCTTTACATTGAGTTCGCGCAGGCGGGCCTCAGCTTCGCGCTGCTCGGTGATATCGATGAAAGCCGCAAACACACAGCGCTCGCCCTCGTAATTGATCACCTCGCTGCTGGCGAGGAAATAGCGAATCAAACCATCGCGCAGGCGAAAACGCGTCAGCCGATTGCTCATGCGTCCGGCCGCACTGAATTCGGCAATCCATTCCTCACGCTCCTCCGGCGTAACCCAGATGCCCAGATCCAGCGAGTTACGGCCGCGCAACTCCTCGCCGGTCCAGCCGCCAATCTTTTCCCAGGCCGGATTGACCTCCACATAGCGCCCGGTGCTGAGTGAGGTAATGCTCACCGGCACCGGGTTCATGAAAAAAAAGGTGGAGAACTTCTCCCTGGCCTGCTGCATCTCGCGCACCTGATCGGCCAACTGTTCCCCGAGTTGCTTCTGGCGACTGTAATGGCCTTGCAGGGTGTGGGCGATCCGGCTGGCAATGACGGAGCCAGTGATAATGCAGAAGGCATAGCTGGCCCAGAAATTGAGCGCCGAGCGGGGTTGCTGCTGGGGCCAGAAAATGCCGTCCAAACCCGCCATCAGGCCCAGCGCGCTGAGCGCGAAGAGGCCCAGAGCGAGCGTCTCGCGCTGGCGGCCGGACCAGGCACTGAGCATCACCACAACTGGCAACAGCGCCGCAATCGGGCTGCGGATGCCGTTGACCAGCAGACACTGCAACACGATCAGGCCCGTAAAGCCCCAGGTGAAGGTCCGCCGCGCCACGGCTGACGGATAGTGTTCCAGCAGAAGAAGCGACACCCCACACAGCAGTGCCAGCCCGAATACCACCGCCCAGCCCAGTGGCTGCGGCTGTTCGTTACCCAGAACGACCAGTAGACCGAGACCGACGCCCAGACTCAGGGTGAGCAGAATGATCATGCGCAGCAGGCCGGTGGCCTGTCGCGCAAGCAGCTCCTCGTCTGAATCGCTTCCGGACTCCTGGGGTAATTTCATGATCAAGACAGATTAAGCAGCCCTTCGGGCCAGCCCCGGCAAGGCACCGGCCCGCTGATTCTGAGGGCCGGCAGCCCAAGTGCACTTGCCCTTGCGGGCAATCAGCGCAGCAGGCGACGACGCATCAGGGCTCTGGCTAGCGCCATGCCGATCAGGGCGTATGCAGACAGCACCAGCACATGCAGCCAGAGCCCATCCGTAGCTCCGCTCAGCAGCAGCGGCCGGATCGCCCCGATGGCATGCCCCAGCGGCAGCACCAGGGCCGCGCCCTGCACGAAGGCCGGCAACTGTTCGAGCGGAAAGAACACCCCGCAGAGCATGGCCATCGGGCTGATGAAGAGCGTGAACCAGTACATGAAAAAGTCATAGCCCGGCGCCAGCGCCGTGGCGATATAGCCGATGCCGGCAAAACACAGACCGGTGAGGAACACCAGCGGCAGCGCCGCCAGCGCATGCGTCCAGGGCACCAGCCCGAAGAGGCTGATCACGATCAGGATGGCGCCGCCCGAGAACAGCGATTTGGTCGCCGCCCACAGCCACTCGCCGGCCATCACATCGTCCAGCGAGAGGGGTGCGTTCATGATCGCCTCCCAGGTTTTCTGCTGATGCGCCCGTGCGTAGCCGGAATAGAGCGCCTCGAAAGTGGCGGCGTTCATGGTCGAGAAAGCCACCGTGCCAGTAGCGAGGAAGCTGATATAGCTCACGCCATGCACCTGCGGTAGCAGGGCGCCCAGGCCCAGGCCCAGACCCAGCAGGTAGATCAGCGGATCGGCCAGATTGCCAAGCAAGGAAGGGATCGCGAGGCGGCGCCAGACGTCGGCATTACGGCGCCATACTGACAGGGCGCGACGCGGGGAGAGATCCAGTGGAACCAGGAGTTTACTCATCCCGCATCTCCCGTCCGGTGAGCTTGAGGAACACATCTTCCAGATTGGCCGGGCGGTGCAGGGTACGCAGGCCGCCCTGGGCGGCAAGGTGGGCGAGCAGGGCTTCGGGGTGCTCAAGGTAGCAGAAGGCGGTTTCGCCACTCACTTCGAAGCGGCTCGCAAACTCACCGGCATGGGCTGCCGCCCAGGCCGCCGCACCGCCTTCATGGCCCTGCCACTCACCGAAGACTTCGACGACCTGCGGCTCGATGTGGGCCGCAATCACTTCGCGTGGCGTGCCCATGGCGATGATCTGGCCGCGATCGAGGATGGCGATGCGGTGAGCGAGGCGCTCGGCTTCGTCCATGAAATGGGTGGTCAGGAAAATTGTCTTGCCCTGCGCGATGAGGCCCTTGAGGCGATCCCAGATCAGGTGGCGGGCCTGCGGGTCCAGCCCGGTGGTGGGCTCATCCATGATCAGCAGATCCGGGTCGGCAACCAGCGCGCGGGCCATGGTGAGGCGGCGCTTCATGCCGCCGGAGAGCGACGGCACTTTCGCGTCGGCCTTGGCCTCCAGCCCAGCGAAAGCCAGCAGTTCGGGCACACGCGCCTGTGCCGCCTCCCGGCTCAAGCCGAAATAGCGCGCAAAAGTGAGCAGGTTTTCGGTGACCGTGAAATCCGGGTCGAGGCTGTCGCTCTGCGGCACCACGCCGACCTTGGCACGCGCTTCGCGGGCACGGGCCGGTACCGGCAGGCCGCAGAGTTCGATGCTGCCGGCGGATGGCTCGGTGTGGCCCAGCACGCAGCGCAGGGTGGTGGTCTTGCCAGCGCCATTGGGGCCGAGCAGGGCGAAGCATTCACCAGGCTGAAGCTGAAGGCTGATGCCACGCACCACCTCCAGCTCACCATAGTGTTTGTGCAGGTTTTCGATGAGCAGCGGCATCAGGCGACGGGGATGGTCTTTTCGAAACTCGGCCGGGCCAGCACGCGCGCGATGTGGGCGGCGAGCGCCGGGCGGCTGCTACGCCAGTCATAGGCCGGGAAACGGAAGTCGATCCAGGCCAGGCCACAGGCCATCGCGATGTCCGCGCGGCTGAACTGGCCGCCGTACAGGAATTCATGGCTGCCCAGACGCGCTTCGACAGCATCCAGGCCTCGCTCCATCTTGCCACGCTGGCGTTCGATCACTGCGGCATCCTGTTTTTCGGCGGCGCGGCGGGTTTCGAGCAGCCACACCACGGCAGCATCGGTAATGCCATCGGCCAACGCTTCGAGCTGCTTCACGCGCAGGACTTCGAGCGCGTCAGTGGGCAGCTCGGGCGGATACACACCGAGGGTTTCAAGGTAGTCGGCGAGAATCGGCGAATCGAAGAAGATCTCGCCGGTATCCGTCACCAACGCCGGCACCTTGCCGAGCGGGTTGAACTCCGCCACATGATTACCTGGCTCCCACGGGGAATCATTCACGAACTCGAAGGGAATGCCTTTTTCGAGCAGCAGCACGCGAATCTTGCGCACATAGGGGCTGGTAAGGGAACCGATCAGCTTCATGATGTTGCTCCGTTCAGAATTGTTCAGGAGATCAAGCGTGAGTCGCACGTAGGTGCGGCTTCAACCGCACGCCATACGTGGAGGCCGACTGCAGTCGGCCCTACAGGATTGCTGTTGTTCAGTGGCACTCGCAGGAGGAGCGATTAATGATGTCCTTCAGGCAGTGCAGGCGACCGTGGAAGAAGTGGTCTGCGCCGGGCACTACCACGACCGGCACATCGAGTGGCTCGGCCCAGGCCAGCACATTGGCGAGCGGTACGGTTTCATCCTTGGACCCGTGGATCACGAGGCTGTCCGGGCTGACGGCCTCGGTCGCGTACTGGCGAGCACCTTCGACAAACCCGGCGGCGGTGCCGACGAGAATCAGGCGTTTGGCGGCCTGCCCGTCGTCGCTCAGGCGCTTGGCGACCCGGGTCTGGACGAAAGCGCCGAAGGAGAAACCGGCCAGCACGGTGGGGCGGTAGGCATCCAGGTTCCAGCGCGCATGGGCCCAGTCGAGCACGGCGAGCATGTCTTCGGTCTCGGCACCACCATTGTCGTGTGTCCCTTCCGATTTGCCGACACCGCGGAAGTTCGGTCGCAGCGCGACGTAGCCCAGATCGCGCAGGGTACGGGCCAGGGTGTGCGCCACCTTGTTGGTGTTGGCGCCGCCGAACAGCGGGTGCGGATGACAAACCAGCGCAATGCCCCGCGGGGACTCGGGCGCATCGATCAGCAGCTCGATGGCCCCGTCCGGGCCTGCGATCAGCTGGGCTTCAGTAGGCAGGGCCTTCATACCTTCAGGCGCTCCACGATGCGGCCGTTCTGCAGGTGCTCGCGAATGATCTCGTCGATGTCTTCCTTATCGACGAAGGTGTACCAGGTGCCCTCCGGGTAGACGACCAGCACCGGACCATCATCACAGCGGCCGAGGCAGCCGGATTTGTTGATACGCACCTGGCCCTTGCCGGACAGGCCCAGTTCCTTGACGCGTTCCTTGGCATAGGTCTGCAGCTCGCTGGCACCATGGGTGTTGCAGCAGGCATCGGGCGCTGCGCGCTGATTGCAGCAGACGAAGACGTGATGGGTGAAATACTGGCTCATGGCGGGGGCGCTCGTTTGTTGTTCTGACGGAAGCAGCAATTGTAGGCCGGTCCGCGCCCGACGGCGATGCTCAGGCCACGCCCAGCCAAGCCTCGATGGTACGGCGCAGGGCTTCAAGTGCCACCGGCTTGGTCAGGTAGTCATCCATGCCGGCACCCAAGGCGGCATGGTGGTCACTGGCCATGGCATCGGCGCTGACACCAACAATGCGCGTGCTGACCCCGCGCTCCCTCAGCAGGCGGGTGGCGGTGAGGCCATCCATCTCGGGCATGTGGGTATCCATCAAGATCAGGTCGAAGCTCCGGGCTGCACATTGCTCCAGCGCTTCGAGACCGTTGCGGGCCACACTGAGCTGACGAGCACCCAGCTTCTTGAGCAGGTTGCTGATCACCATGATGTTCACGCTGTTGTCTTCGACGATGAGGATGCTGGCCTCCTCCGGCACCATGGCCTGCGACACGCTGGGCCGGGCCTCGCGCTGGACGTCGACCTCCGCGCAGGCGAGCCAGATCTCGAACCAGAACTCCGAGCCCTCGCCAGCCTGGCTGCTGACGCCGATCTCACCCTCCATCAGCTCGCACAGCATGCGGCAGATGGAAAGCCCCAGGCCGGTGCCGCCGAAGCGCCGGGTGGTACTCATGTCGGCCTGCTCGAAAGGCGTGAAGATATTGGCCTGTTTGTCAGCCGGAATGCCGATGCCTGAATCACGCACGGCAAAGCGCAGGCGAGTCCGCGAAGCCTCGCGCTGCACTTCATTCACGGTGACATGGATGGCACCACGGGCGGTGAACTTGAAGGCATTGCCGATCAGATTGACCAGAATCTGGCGCAGGCGGGTGGGATCACCCTCCACGCTGAGCGGGGTGCCCGGTGCCATCAGGCTGTGATAGCTGAGGCCCTTGTCACGCGCCTGCAGCGAGAACAGGCGGCCAAGATCTTCGAGCAGGCTGTCGAGGCGGAAACGGGTCTTCTCCAGCTCCAGCTTGCGCGCCTCGATCTTCGAGTAATCGAGGATGTCATTGATGATCGCCAGCAGGGCATCGCCCGAGGTCCGCATGGTGCGCACGTACTCATGCTGCTCGGTGTTCAGTGGGGTGGATTCGAGCAGCTGGGCCATGCCGATGATGCCGTTCATGGGCGTGCGGATCTCGTGCGACATCATGGCGAGAAACTCGCCCTTGGCGCGGCTGGCTGAGGTGGCCGCATCGCGCGCGGCGATCAGATCCTGTTCGGCGCGGTGGCGCTGGGTGACGTCAGTGAAGCAATACACCCGGCCGATAACCTGTTCGCCGTGGCGCGCCGGGCGCGACTTGCACTCGAACATGCGGCCATCGCGCAGCGGCAAGGCATCGAAAGTCTCGCGCTCGTCATCGGCGCCCAGTTCGGTGATCCGTCGCGCATGGATTTCCGGCTCACTGATCTGGTCGAGAATGTAGGCCATCAGGCGCCGATCCTCGTGGCGCAGCAGCAGCTCACCCGGCAGCTGCCACATCCGCGAAAAACGCCGGTTCATATTGCTGATCTGGCCCTGGCGATCCAGCACCAGGATGCCATCGGCCGTAGCTTCGAGCGTGGCACGCAGCTGCGAGGTCATCAGCGCCAGCTCTTCCTCAGCACGCTTCCTGGCTGCGATTCCGTGCGCCCGCACGATGATCCAGCCCGGCGCCTCGCTCATCCGGGTCACATTCTTGAGCGTGGCCAGCATTTCGCCATCGGCACACTGATGCAGGCCTTCCGCATCCACCAGCTCAGCACTGCCACCGTTACGCACCTCTTCCCAGAAGAACACGTCCGCAAGCGCACATTCAATGTCGGTGATCAGCTTGCCGAGCAATTCCTCACGCGAATAGCCCAGCTCGCGGGTGGCCGCCGCACTCGCCGCGACAATCGCCAGCGAGACCGGATCGACCAGCAGCATGATCTCGCTGCAGGCGTCGAGCAGGATCGCTTCCGGTGCCGGCTGACTCATGACCTGCCGCCTCCACCACGCGAATCAGCGTCAAAGAAATACGTTACCCGGGTACGCGGGCTCAGGTAGCGGAACACCTCGGCCGGCAACTGGCCCGGGCGGATTGCCTTGCTGATATTGATATCGGGCTCCTGCTCCAGATCCAGCATGATGGCCTCTTCCTTGGGCACATCCGGGTCATACACCACTACCCAGGGGCGCAGGGGCTTCTGCGGATTCACCGACTGTACCAAGGCCAGCGCATCGTTAGATAGTTTCACGATGCTGCCCGGCGGATAGACGCCGAGGTTCTTGATCAGGATCTGCAGAACCTTGGCATCGAACTTGGCACGCCGCTGCGCGAACATCAGCGACAAGGCCTCATGAGGTGTCAGCGCCTTCGCGGTATTCACCGGATTGCACAGATTGTCGTAGTAGTTTGCCAGCGACACGATGCGCGCCAGCGGATGGATCGTCTCCCCCTTGAGTCCCTTTGGATAGCCCGTACCGTCCGCCATCTCATGGTGCTGGAAGATGATGCTCAGCACGCTGCCCGGCAGCCCCGCCTTCTGACCGATGCGCACGCCGTACTCGCAATGCAGCTTGCGCAATTCGCTCTCGGCGTGGGTCAGCTCATCGGTCTTCTTCAGCACCCGGTCCGGAATCTCGATCAGACCAATGTCGTGCATCAGTGCGCCAAGGCCCAGCACCTTGCCCTCCTCCATGGCCATACCCATGTCGCGGGCCAGCATCATGGAAAGAATCGAGGTGTTGAGGCCGTGGTAATACACCTCTTCACCACCCGCCTTCTCGCCCATCACATGCAGGGTCAGTTCGGGGGCCTCAAGAAAGGCCTGGGCCATCTGCTGCACCAGCTCGCCGATTTCCTCGATACATTCCTTCGGCCGCGCCTGCAGGTTGCGATTGATGTTGCGCATGATGCTGGCGGCCTTCACGAAGGCCTTCTCCACATTGCCCATACGAACGCGCTGCTCGCGCAAACGCTCAACGCGCTCGCGCTTGGCGGCCAAAGCCGGATCAGCCGCATCGGCAGACTCCGGCAAAGACGCCTCAGCCGTCGTCGCCACCGGCTCAACCGTGGCCATGGCGGCGGCCGGAAACTGCGGAGCGTCGCTGCGATCCGGGTCATAACGGAAACGCTTCACCCCCAACCCACGCAGGGTCTGGATCTGGTCGTTGCTGCGGATCTTGAAACTGTTGAAACTGAACGGATGACTGAACCAAGGCAGATCGATGAACACGAAGAGCCCGACGCTCAGCTGCTCGGGGGTGATGAAATAATCTTTCTGGGAGCTCTCGGTATTCATGGGGTGAGCGGTCTGTTTCAACGTATTCGCAGGGCTATCGGCATCCGCACGGATAAATTGAGTTACACATGCGGGTACATCCAAGTTTCTCTGCACGAATGGCTTGCCAAACGTAAAAAGTATTGCTATATTTCTTGGCTCGTTTGGCCGGTTAGCTCAGTTGGTAGAGCAGCGGATTGAAAATCCGCGTGTCCGTGGTTCGATTCCGCGACCGGCCACCAAAGATTCAAGCAAAAAGCCCAGCCCTCGCGCTGGGCTTTTTGCTTTCCGGCTGCCGAAAACCTGTGCCGAACCTGCCGGCCTGAATGTCACGGCCTGGACGCACCTGAGCGCGCCGGAATCTGCCCGGGCGCTTTCGCCATTGCGCCGCTTCGAGTCGGCGACCAGCCTGCAGCCCCTGAGCCGGTCAGCACCTTCCGAGATCGCACGAGCAGGCAAGCCGCCTGCGACGCCCCAATTTGCATCAATCCCGCGTTGCCACGCACCGTTTTCGGACGGTCTGAGACCCGTTTTGCGGGCGCGGGAACGATTCTGCGGCGTATTGCGGTGGTGGCATGAAGTTTGCGATAGGTGTTCTGAATTTAAACCATTTGGTCAAGAAATTGACGGTTCAGGACGCCTTCCCGATGAATGCACCGCACCCCACCGAACTTCAGGCCAGCCCCCACTCTGCAGTTGAAACCCCCGTTGCCCGGCCCGCGGTTGTAGCCCGCAAGGCCAGCGTGATCTACCAGGCTGCGGATCGCCCGGTGCATGCGCTGAGCGAAATCGATTTCACGATCAACCGGGGCGAGTTCGTATCGCTGATCGGGCCGTCCGGCTGTGGCAAGACGACCCTGCTGCGCGTAATCGCCGATCTGGAGCCAATCACTTCAGGCGAGGTGCTAGTCAACGGCATGACGCCAAGCGATGCACGCGAGCGCCGCGCCTATGGCTATGTATTTCAGGCGCCGGCTCTGTTCCCCTGGCGCACCGTGCTGGCCAACGTGATGCTGCCCCTGCAGCTGATCGGGCGCAGCAAGGCCGAGTGCGAGGAGATTGCGCGCGAGCAGCTGGGGCGGGTCGGGCTGGCCGGCTTCGAGAAAAAGTATCCCTGGCAACTCTCCGGCGGCATGCAGCAGCGCGTGTCGATTGCCCGCGCCCTGGGCTTCGAACCGAAGATCCTGATGATGGACGAGCCCTTCGGCGCGCTGGATGAAATCACCCGCGACAAGCTCAACGAGCAGTTGCAGCAGCTGTGGCTGCGCGAGCGCCGCACCGTAGTGTTCGTCACTCACTCGATCGCCGAGGCGGTGTATCTGTCGACGCGCATCGTGGTGATGTCGCCGCGTCCCGGGCGGATCGTGAAAGTAATCGAATCACCGCTGCCCTTCGAACGCGATCTCTCGATCCGCGACACCCCCGAGTTCACCCGCCTGGCCCAGGAAGTACGCGAGGCGCTGGCGGAGGGGCATCAATGAGCCAGAATCGGTTTCAACAGCATCTGGTTCCGGTCGCGACCCTGCTCGCGGTCGGGCTCGTCCTCTGGTATCTGCTCGCTATCTGGCTCAATGCGGCCGGGGTGATCGAGCGGGTCCTCGCACCACAAGGCGCCTGGAGCTGGCAGGAGCTGGTCGCCGCAACCTTCAGCATGCAGCGCCCGGTGCTGCCGGTGCCGCATCAGATCGCGCTGGATCTGTGGACCTCGATTTTTGACGCGCCGCTCGACTCACCGCGCAACCTGTTGCTGCACGCCTGGGTCACGGCCGGTGCCACGCTGACCGGCTTCCTCATGGGCCTGGCCCTCGGCGGCCTGCTCGCCGTATGCATCGTGCATTCGCGCACGCTCGACCGGGCGCTGATGCCTTGGATCGTGGCGAGTCAGAGCGTGCCGGTGCTGGCCATCGCCCCGATCGTGCTGATCATTCTTGGCAGTCTCGGCATCACCGGCATGCTGCCCAAGGCCACGATCGCGATGTACCTGTGTTTCTTTCCGGTCACGGTCGCCATGGTGCAGGGCCTGCGTGCCCCGCAGCGCCTCGAGATGGAGCTGATCCACACCTATTCGGCCTCGCGCATCCAGACTTTCTTCGTCCTGCGCCTGCCCTCTTCCCTGCCCTTCCTGTTTCCCTCCCTGCGCGTGGCTATCGCCGCCGGGCTCGCCGGCACCATCGTGGCTGAGTTGCCCACCGGTGCGCAGGCCGGCCTCGGCGCGCGGCTGCTCACCGGTTCGTACTACGGCAACACCCTGCAGATCTGGTCGGCCCTGATCATGGCGGCGCTGCTGGGCGTAGTGCTCACCGCGCTGGTCGCTGCGGTGGAATACCTGATTGTCGGACGCAGGAGGCAGGCATGAGTCAGACCAAACTTCCCGGCGCCATCGGCGCACTGCTGGCGATCATTCCGGCCGGCCTGGCACTGAGCCAGACCTTCTCGCTCAGCGGCTTCGATCCGGTCATCCCGCTGCCGGCCCTGCACAGCCCCGCGCTACGCGTCGCGGCACTCCAGATCGTTTGCGTGCTGCTGGCGGCGCAACCCCTGCGCTGCCTGCTCGGCACCCTCCCGTTGCTGCTGGGCAGCCTGCTCACCGGAGCCCTGCTGTTGCTGTCGGTGCCTAGCGGAGAGTCCGAGCCGGCCACCGCCTTCTGGTTGCTGTGCATCGCCCAGTTCCTGCTCGCCCGCACCAGCGTGCAGCGACTGGCCATGCTGGATTCGCCGCCCTGGGTCGCCACGCTGACGGCCGTCCTGTTCGGACTCTGGATGCTCTATTTCTGGCAACTCCTGGTGACGGCCTTTGCCGTGCCGCGCGTACTCCTGCCGGCACCGGCCGACATCCTCGTTGCGCTGTTCACCGAAGCCGACAAGCTGGGCGGCGATTTTGTGCAGACCGTGCTGAAGTCCGTTCTGACCGGCTATGTGCTGGGCAGCGGGCTGGGCATCGCCACCGGCATTGCCATCGAGCGCTCCCCCTTCCTGCAACGCGGCCTGCTGCCGATCGCCTCGCTCACCAGCACCATTCCGCTGGTCGGCGTCGCCCCGATCGCGGTGATGTGGTTCGGCTTCGACTGGCCTTCCAAGGTCGCCGTGGTGGTGTTGATGACCTTCTTCCCGGCCATGGTCAGCACCCTGGCGGGCCTTGGGGCCGCCGGCAAGCTGGAGCGCGAACTGATGCATTCCTATGCGGCCAGCCCGCGTCAGCAGCTGCTGGCACTGCGACTACCCGCCGCCATGCCCTTCATCTTCGGCGCGCTCAAGGTCAATGCCAGCCTGGCCCTGATCGGCGCCATCGTCGCCGAGTTCTTCGGCTCGCCCACGGCAGGCCTGGGCTTCCGGATCTCCACCGAGGCTGCGCGCATGCAGATGCCGCTGGTCTGGGCCGCGATCGTGCTCTCGGCCATCGTGGGTTCGGCGCTCTACAGCCTGCTGGTGCTCTGCGAGCGGCGCGTCAATTTCTGGCATCCGTCGGTACGCGCGGCGCAATCCTGAGCCCCCTTCTTTTCGTTCTTGCCCCCTCGTTTCACCCAACCAAGGAGTTGTCCGATGTCCACGTTGAACAGGTTCAGGAAGCATCTTGTCTTTAGCGCACTGGCGGCCGCTGCGGCTTTCGGTTCGATCGGCGCCCAGGCGGCCGAGAAGGTCACCCTGCAGCTCAAATGGGTGCCGCAGGCGCAGTTCGCCGGCTATTACGTGGCGCAGGCCAAGGGTTACTACAAGGAAGCCGGGCTGGATGTAACGATCAAGCCGGGCGGCCCGGACATCTCGCCGGTGCAGGTGATCGCCGGCAAGTCGGCCGACGTGGTGGTGAACTGGATGCCGGATGCCCTCGCTGCACGCGAAGCCGGCGTACCGCTGGTGAACATCGCCCAGGTCTTCGACAAGTCCGGCCTGATGCTCACCTGCAAGAAGGCTTCCGGCGTGAGCTCACCCAAGGATCTCAAGGGCAAGACCCTCGGCGTCTGGTACGGCGGCAACGAGTACCCCTTCCTGAACTGGATGAACAAGCTGGGCTACAAGCCGGGCAAGGACATCACCGTGCTCAAGCAGGGCTTCAACGTGGATCCGTTGCTGCAGAACCAGGCCGCCTGTATCTCGACCATGATTTACAACGAGTACTGGCAGGTGGTGGACGCCGGCGTGAAAGAGTCCGATCTGCTCGCCTTCTTCTATCAGGATCAGGGCGTGGCCTCGCTGGAAGACGGCCTCTACGTGCTCGAATCCAATCTGCGTGACAAGGCCTTCGTCGCCAAGATGGCCAAGTTCCTCAAGGCCAGCTTCAAGGGCTGGAACGACGCAGTGAAGAATCCGGAAGAAGCCGCCAAGATCGTGGTGGCCCAGGATGCTTCGGGCAGCGCCACCGTTGCGGTGCAGAAGCGCCAGATGGAAAACGTCGCCAAGCTGATCTCCAACGCCAACACGCCCAAGATCGGCTACCTCGACCCGGCCGCCTATGAGCGCACGGTGAAGGTGCTGATGAGCGGGGGTTCGGATCCGGTCATCAAGAAGGATCCGGGCAAGGCCGCCATGACTCACATGGTGTGGGACGCAGCCGCGAAGTAAGCAAGCCCGGCCGGGAGGGGCGGCACCGCCCCCTCCCGGCTACCCCGGCCATCCGGCCCGGAAGCTAGAATGTGGGCCCCACTGCCCGCCCGAGACCATGGCCATGACGACCCGGAAAACCGCAAGCCGTGCGAAGGCCGCGCTCGTTGAAGAGTCAGACGTCAGCAAAAGCCGCATCCGCCAGCTCAACGAAGCCGCCATCCTCAGCGGCGCCGAACGCGTCTTCGCACGAGCCGGCTTCGGCGGCGCCACCATGGCCCAGATCGCCGAAGAAGCGGGCGTACCAAAACCCAATCTGCATTACTACTTCGGCAACAAGGCCGAGCTCTATCGCGCAGTGCTCGATCGGGTGCTGCACGACTGGCTCTCACCCACCGACGTGATCACGGCAGACGCTGATCCGCGTGAAGCGATCGAGAGCTATGTGCGCCACAAGATGGCCCTGGCCTATGAGCGGCCAGATGCCTCGCGAGTCTTCGCCAACGAATTGCTGCATGGCGCGCCGGTAGTGGGCGAAATGCTGCAAAGCGAGTTGCGTCGCACGGTGCGCGAGAAAGCCTCCGTGCTGGAGGCCTGGATTGCCGCCGGGCGCATCGCCCCGGTGGACAGCACCCACTTCTTTTTCACGCTGTGGGCCACTACCCAGACCTACGCCGATTTCGACGTGCAGATCCAGGCCGTGCTCGGTGCGGATACCCACAGCCCGCGTGCGCGCAAGCGCGCCCTCGAGCATGTGCTGAACGTCACGCTGCGGGCCTGCGGGCTTTCGTCGCTTCCCAACTCTTCGTCATGATCACAACGCTGGCGTGATCTGAAGTGCCGCTGGGATCAGCCGCTTCGAGCGTTCCGGACGACTAGCCTCTGCAACGCTCAAGGGCAAAACCGACGGCACAGGCATCATCTCGGGCGACGGCTCACCGACGCCACCCTTGATGCCAGCGGACTAGAATGGCTGCAGCGGGTCAGGTTCGGATATTCAAGCTTGCCGCCGCAAAGCGGCCATACGAAGCTCAAAACCTGAAATCTGCAGCGTAAGGTTTTTGTCGACGCTGTTAATGCGGGTCTGATGTACAGCAGAATCGCGAAAAACTAGTCTGGAAACCAATCTTCGCTGATCGGTCATGCCATGTTAGGGGGCATGCGCCGATGTTATGCGGCAAAACTGATCCCTATAACACGTTAGGCCGCACAAATGATCGATCGACTAGCCAGGGACAAATTCGCTGAATTGCTGCGTCATTTAGTTGCAGGGCAAATAAGTAATGATGAATTTGAGGATAATCTACCGCTTGGTTCATCTGATCGTGCCGTTAGTGCCATATTCTGGAATGGAGCATGGATGCTTTACGACGATATGCGTGAATATAAACTTACAGGCAAATATCGCCTACCAAGAGATGCAAAACGCGAAGTCGCTCGTTGGATATTATTTCTAAAAACCGACTTTGAATATGAGTGGCCTCGCATTCAAGGAATCTTTCGGTTTCCTTGGTACTTAATTGTCATTTTTACGCTTGGTCTAGTTATTCCAATCGCCCGCTATAAGCTCCACCAAGCAGGTGATATATCTGTCTGGCCATTTTTAAGGATCACCGATCTTGAGCAAGAAAAATCAACTCCGCCATACCTTAGAGCTGTGGCCTAACCAGTCCGTCGAGAGGGACCGCCCGCAAACTGCGCTTGCAGGTTCCCTCCGCGGCTTCGCCGCTACGGTGCCCCCTCACGTCAACCGTTAGACATTTCCTCATATGGCCATTTCTTACAAAATTGAAATGAAGAAATTCCGCTTTGTTTGTAGCGGATGTTTTTTGTTGTTTATTGGATGCTCTGTTGCCGCCTTTTTGGCTAAGCAGCCGTGGGCTGGTCTTGGCCTGCTTGCCTTTTCAGCGCTATCTGTATACGCAGCTCTAGGGGCTGGAAGTTTTTCTATTGATCGTCGTGGGGTTACGCATAAGTCCTACTGGGGGCACTGGGAAATTGCGTGGAATGAGGTTGTTGAAGCTGATTTCTCCCCGAGCGGAACACTATTGCTTCGCGGTCAAAACAAGCGCTTTGTTCTTACCTCTACCGAATGGTGGTCTTGCGAATATAGGGAAGATGCAATCGCACTAGTTAGGGAAATGCTTGATGAGCGGAAAATTGTTCCCCGACCCAGCAACCTTGCAGACTGTAAAACGATGAAAAACACACGGGTGCAAAAGATTGCTGTCTAACCCTGCGATCAAGAGGGACGTCCGCAAGCCGGCGCTTGCGGTCCCCTTCGCCTTCGACTCCGGCCGCCTCTCATCTCCACGTTAGCCGAATGAAGAAACCGCAGCTCACACCCAGCGCATTGGTTGCTCTCGTATTTGGGGGCGTTATCGTATTGATGGGCGCATTTGCATATTGGGCATCCGAGCAGCCGTCGCAACTTGCGTCGTGCGAGGCTCAGTGCAAGAGTGTGGGCTTGGTCGGCACGCTAATTAGCAAGTATCCAGCACAAATGGTTTCCCTTCGCCGCTTTGCCGCTATGGCAGCCCATCACGTCGTTAGGCCTCGGAGATCTTTATGACATCTCGACGCACACCACAGCAAAAGAAGCAGCTCAGCTATGAAAAAGATCGCCGAAACACCTACGGCGAAAGAGGAGCACACTCACGTCACGCAATTCGCGACAACAAAGATAATGCTGAGCGCAGCAGAAGGCATCACGAAAACCAACTGTTGCAGGCAGTAGTCGCTACTGTAGATGAAGAGGGGCTCGTTTCAATTGAAAATGCGGTGAAGTCAAGCCCGGCTCATAAAAAGCGATTCCACAAAATTCCAGATACTCCTCTACGCGTAGTGATTGCCAGAAAAATTTCTGGCCGTGTCCGCGTGGGCATGAACATTAGGAAAAAAGCCAGGTAAGGCGGGTCAATTGACCCGCGCGGAAAAACCTTCCGGACAGGCAGGACACACCTATTCCGCGCGGGTTACTGCTGCGCCTAACCCGCCCTACGCCTGCTCGCTTTCACGCTCGGCGTCGTAGCTCCGGCAGCCCCTCACTTCTACGTTAGACGTCATGAAAAAACTGCTTGTACTCCTTGTGACGGTTGTCCCAGGCCTTGCTCTTGGCATGGATTCGAAGGGCCTTTGCGCTCCAAAAGAAAGAGTTATCTTTTCCTGCTCAACCAATGCAGGCAAGCAGATCTCGGTGTGTTCGAAGGGAGAGTCTGTGCAGTACCGCTTTGGACGCCCGGGCAAAGTGGAGCTTGAATACCCAAGGAATGGAGACTTCACACCATCATCCTTCGACTACTTTCACTACTTCCGGCCCAACGAAAATCGAACTTCGCTTCACTTCGATACGGGTGACGCCGAATACACCGTCTTCAGTGAGTCCGAGGGAGCGAAGACATCGGCCGGAATCACCGTCAAGGTAAAAGCGAATGGACGGGTTCAGTCACTACGCTGCGCCGGGGCCGCACAAGCGAACTGGTACGAGATTGAGGGGAAGGTCGAGTGCGCAGACGAGCCAATGAATACTTGCCAGTAGGCGTGTGAGATGCCGTCTAACCCTTCCACCGAGAAGGACGTCCAGGGGCTAGCGCCGTCAGCACGACACGGAGTAAATCGAGAGTGAGCGGATTTGTGGAAGTCATCGGCTATTTCGCGTTCTTCTGGCTGTTCGTTTTCAACACCAGGTTTCGGCGCGCTCTGATTCAGGAATGGGCGAACGGTGGTTTCATCGAGCGCACAGGATTGGTTCTCGAAGGAACCTTTTCATTTCTGGTCGGAGTTGTAGCGCCGTTGGTTCTGCTCGCCTCTTTCGTAACCTGGCCATGATGAGCCGGCCCCGCGTTTTTTTGGCCTTTAACCTGCCGTTGGAGTAGACCGCCGCCTCCGACGGCTCACCTTCACGTTCGGCGTCGTAGCGAGAAGCATCCATGTCAAATCTCAAAATCACAGAAATCAAGGCATTTGTTCCGTCGAAAGACTTCGAGCTTTCCAAGCAGTTCTACAAGGACCTTGGTTTTACGATGGCCTCTGAAGGCGGCGGTATCGCTTACTTCCACTTCGGGGACGTCAGCTTTCTACTCCAGGATTTCTGTGCTGAAGCGTTTGCTGAAAATTTCATGATGCACATCCTGGTAGAAGACGTGAATGCATGGTGGCAGCAGGTCCACGAAAGTGGTGTGCTCGAAAAATACGGGGTGAAGGTCACCGCGCTGGAAGATCAAGCTTGGCGCATGCGTGATTTCTGTCTCTACGATCCATCAGGTGTTCTTTGGCGCATTGGCCAGAACATCGACTGAAACCCAAGGGGCAGCCATCCGGCTGCAATCAACGCCGAACCCTTCGTTCCACCGGACCTGTCGCACCGCGTACGGCGCAGTTGTAGGGTGCGGTGCCAACCGCACCGGATTTCCTGTGCGCTAATGCGTGCGTTGTTCCGGATGGCGGAGTTGGCACTCCGCCCTACCCCTGAACAGCCGCCTCTTGATTTTCAAAGACCGCGACCCGGAATACAAGTCGAAAGCTGCAGCAAGCCCGGATGCAGGCATGCCGGAATCCGGGGCTTTTCCTAGCCGCAAAGGATGACTCCCGGATTCCGCTACGCTGCATCCGGGCTAGGCTCCTGCGATGCGCGTTCGATGCCTTGCTGGCGGCGCATGACCAGGCACAGGTTTCACGCTCAGAGACGCCCACTGACCCGCCTGTTCTCCAGAACGGCAAGCGCCCAAACCCAAAGCTTATTTTTCTGACCAAACGATCCACTTTGATGCGGGGCACTGCATTTTTCGCCCCAGCGCAGTGCAGATCCCGTGGCCCGCTTCGTTTGCGCAAACGGGCGTTCTGCGCCACACCGGCCTTTGAGGGTAAGTGGCACGGAAATGGCTAAGAACAGCTTCTGAAACTTAACCAAACGGTCAGGTTATGCAGCGCACAGCGCGCCGCCTGCCTGCCGTGTTCAGGAGCACTGTCGATGAACGATCCGAAGCAGGTCCCGACGCAGGAAGCGGGCGTGGCGGGGCTGGACAACAGCTGGCTGCCCTTTACGCCGAATCGCTACTTCCAGGCGCATCCGAAGCTGATGGCCAGCGCCAAGGGGGCCTGGTACACGAACACCGAGGGCCAGCGTCTGTTCGATGCGCTCTCCGGTCTGTGGTGTTGCCCGCTGGGTCACGCGCATGCCGGCATTGCCGAGGCAATCAGCCGCCAGGTGCTGGAGCTGGATTACTCGCCGGCTTTCCAGATCAGCAATCCGCTCACCCTGAGTCTGGCCAAGCGCATTGCTGATCTGGCACCGGCGGGGCTGGACCGGGTGTTCTTCACCAACTCCGGTTCCGAAGCCGTCGATACCGCGCTGAAGATTGCGTATGGCTATCAGCGCCTGCGCGGCGAGGGCAGCCGCACCCGCTTCATAGGCCGCGAGAAGGCGTATCACGGCGTGGGCTTCGGCGGCATGTCGGTGGGCGGCATGCCGGCCAATCGCAAGATGTTCGGCCCGGTGATGGTGCCCGGTGTCGATCATCTGCCGCACACCTACAACCTCTCCGAGATGGCGTTCTCGAAGGGCATGCCGAAGTGGGGCGCGCATCTCGCCGATGAGCTGGAGCGCATCGTCGCCCTGCACGACGCTTCCACCATCGCGGCGGTGATCGTCGAACCGATCCAGGGCTCGGTGGGCGTGGTGGTGCCGCCCGAGGGCTATCTGCAGAAGCTGCGCGAGATCTGCACCAAGCACGGCATCCTGCTGATCTTCGACGAGGTGATTACCGGCTTCGGCCGCATGGGCACGCCTTTCGCGGCCCAGTTCTTCGGTGTGACGCCAGACATCATCTGTTTCGCCAAGGGCGTGACCAACGGGATCATCCCGATGGGCGGGGTGATTGTGCGCGAAGACATCTTCCAGACCTTCATGGGCATCAACGCGCCGCAATACGCGGTGGAGCTGTGCCACGGCTTCACCTATTCCGGCCACCCGATGGCAGCGGCGGCCGGCCATGCTGCGCTGGACGCGCTGACCGAGGGCGGCGCCATCGCACAGGCTGCGGCCCTGATTCCGGTGCTGGAGGAGGTGATCCACAGCCTCAAGGGCGAGCCGGGCGTGATCGACATCCGCAACATTGGCCTCGCCGCTGCGGTGGATCTGCAACCCATCGCCGGCAAGCCCGGCGCCCGCGCACTCAAGACTTTCGAGGCCGGCATCCAAGAGGGCGTGCTGCTGCGCTTTACCGCCGACACGATTGCCATGGGCCCGCCCTTCATCAGCACGCCGGACGAGCTGCGCGCCATGGGCGACATGCTGCGCCGCGCGATCCGCATCGCCATGGCTGACTGATTTCCCCAACTTCCGCACGCACCGCCTCAATACGCACGGAGAGACTGCATGAACCGCCCCATCGAAAAACCTGGCGCACTGGATCTGCCCGGCATTGCCGCAGGCCGCCTCGCGCCCGAAAGCTGCGCCCTCAATTTCACGGACGCGCATCCGCCCCTTAACCCGCTGCAGGCCCTGCTCGAAGCCGAGCGCTGCTACTACTGCTACAACGCGCCCTGCATTTCAGCCTGCCCGACCGGCATCGACATCCCGCACTTCATCCAGCGCATCGCTCAGGACAATGTGCTGGGCGCTGCCGAGACGATTCTCGAAGCCAATGTGCTGGGCGGCATGTGCGCGCGCGTCTGCCCTACCGAGAACCTGTGCGAAGGCTCCTGTGTGCGCCAGACCAATGAGAGCAAGCCCGTCGAGATCGGCCTGCTGCAGCGCTTTGCGACCGACGCCTACTTTGCCGCACCGACCAAGCCGATGTTTACCCGGGCCGCCCCGAGCGGGCGCCGCGTGGCTGTGGTCGGCGCCGGGCCGGCTGGCCTCTCGGCCGCTCACCGCCTGGCCACGCTGGGTCACGATGTGATCGTCTTCGATGCCCACGGCAAGCCCGGCGGCCTCAACGAATATGGTCTGGCCCGCTACAAGACCCCCGATGGCTTCGCCCAGCGCGAAATCGAATGGTTGCTCTCCATCGGCGGCATCGAGATTCAATGCGGCAAACAGCTGGGCCGCGACATCACGCTGAGTGGCCTGGTCGCGGAATACGACGCAGTGTTCCTCGGCATGGGTCTCGCCGGTGTCAATTCGCTGGGAATTGCCGAGCAAGCGCTCGTCGGCTTGCAGGCTGCGGTGGATTTCATCGCCGAGCTGCGTCAGGCCAAGGATCTCTCGGCCGTGCCAGTGGGCCGCCGCGTGGTGGTGATCGGTGGCGGCATGACCGCCGTGGATGCCGCAGTGCAGGCCAGGAAGCTCGGCGCGCGTGAGGTCACCATGGTGTATCGCCGCGGAGCGGAGGCCATGAGTGCGTCGGCTTATGAGCAGCAATGGGCACAGATCAATGGCGTGACGATCCGCCACTGGGCCGCACCGCGCGAAATACTCGGCAGCGACGGCTTCGTGACCGGCGCGGTTTTCACCGTCACCCGCGACGAGAACGGCAAGCTGGTCGAAACCGGCGAGACCTTCACGCTGGAAGCCGACATGGTGCTCAAGGCCATCGGCCAGAGCTTCGTGGCCGAGCCGCTGGATCTCAGCCTCGTGCTGGAGAAGGGCCGCATCGCGACCGACCCGTCGGGCCAGACCTCGCATCCGAAGATCTGGGCGGGTGGGGACTGCCGGGCTGGCGGCCTGGACCTGACGGTGGAAGCCGTCGAGCACGGCAAACAGGCCGCGATTGCAATCGACGCCGCCTTGCGCGCCTGACCCCGACACACTTTAGGAGATTGAGCGATGGCTGATCTGAGTAGCAATTTTCTGGGCATCAAGAGCCCGAACCCCTTCTGGCTGGCCTCGGCGCCGCCGACCGACAAGGAATACAACGTGGTGCGCGCCTTCGAGGCAGGCTGGGGCGGCGTGGTGTGGAAGACACTGGGCGAAGACCCGCATGTGGTGAACGTGAGTGGCCCGCGTTATGCCACCTTGATGGGGCCGGATCGCCGCGTGCAGGGCCTGAACAACATCGAGCTGATCACCGACCGCTCGCTGGCGATCAACCTCGAAGAAATCGCCCGCGTGAAGCGCAACTGGCCGGATCGCGCGGTGGTGGTGTCGCTGATGGTGCCCTGCCAGGAAGAATCCTGGAAACGCATCCTGCCGATGGTGGAAGACACCGGGGCCGATGGCATCGAGCTGAATTTCGGCTGCCCGCACGGCATGAGCGAGCGCGGCATGGGCGCGGCGGTGGGCCAGGTGCCGGAATACATCGAGATGGTCACGCGCTGGTGCAAGCAGTATTCGAAGATGCCAGTGATCGTGAAGCTCACCCCGAACATCACCGACATCCGCTTCCCGGCCCGCGCTGCAAAGGCCGGCGGGGCGGATGCGGTATCGCTGATCAACACCATCAACTCGATCATGGGCGTGGATCTGGACACCATGATCATGAGCCCCAGCACCGGCGGCAAGGGCTCGCACGGCGGCTACTGCGGCCCGGCGGTGAAGCCGATCGCGCTCAACATGGTGGCCGAGATCGCCCGTGATCCGCTCACCGCCGGCCTGCCGATCTCCGGCATCGGCGGCATCTCGACCTGGCGTGATGCGGCTGAATACATCGCGTTGGGTTGCGGCACGGTGCAGGTGTGTACCGCCGCGATGGTCTACGGCTTCCGCATCGTGGAAGACATGATTTCGGGCCTCTCGAACTTCATGGACGCGAAGGGCTACGCCTCGATTGCCGACTTCCAGGGCAGCGCGGTGCCGACCGTGTCGGACTGGCGTTACCTGAACCTCAAGCACATCGACAAGGCCGTCATCGATCAGGACAAATGCATCCAGTGCGGCCGTTGCCATGTGGCCTGCGAAGACACTTCCCACCAGGCGATCACCGCCTTCAAGGATGGCCAGCGCCATTACGAGGTGAAGGAAGAAGAGTGCGTCGGCTGCAACCTGTGCGTGTCGATCTGCCCGGTGCCCAGCTGCATCACGATGAAGAGCCTCAAGCCGGGTGAAGTGGATACCCGCACCGGTGAAACCGTAACCGGCGAGTACCAGAACTGGACCACCCACCCGAACAACCCGATGCGCGAAGTCACCGCGTGAAAGCCAAGCCCATGAGCGATCTCTACGAAGTCAGTCACTGGATCAACGGCGCCGCACAACGCGGCACGCCAGTCGCCACGCAGGATATTTTCAACCCCGCCACCGGGGCGGTGCAGGGCAAGCTGCTGCTGGGCAGCAGCACCGACCTGGAGGCCGCCGTGGCGGCGGCTGCCGCCGCCTTCCCGGCCTGGGCCGCGAAATCCGCGCTGGCCCGCGCCCGGGTGTTCTACAAATTCCTCGCCATCGTGCAGGAGCGCTCGGCGGTGCTGGCCGATTGCCTGGTGCGCGAGCATGGCAAGACCTTCCCGGATGCGATGGGCGAAGTTGCGCGCGGCATCGAGAACATCGAATTTGCCACCGGCATTCCGCAACTGCTCAAGGGCGATTTCAGCGACCAGATCGCCACCGGCATCGATGCCTGGACGCTGCGCCAACCGCTCGGCGTGGTCGCCGGCATCACCCCCTTCAACTTCCCGGCGATGGTGCCGCTGTGGATGTTCCCGTTGGCGATAGCCTGCGGCAACACCTTCGTGCTGAAGCCCTCCGAGCGCGATCCGGCAGCCAGCCTGCTGATGGCGGAATGGCTCAAGGAAGCCGGTCTGCCGGATGGCGTGTTCAACGTGGTGCAGGGCGACCGCACTATCGTTGAAGCCATTCTGGCTCATCCGCAGATCGAGGCGGTGAGCTTCGTGGGCTCCACGCCGGTGGCCGAATCCATCTACCGTGCCGGCACCGCGGCCGGCAAGCGGGTGCAGGCCCTCGGCGGCGCCAAGAACCACCTCGTGGTAATGCCGGATGCCGATATCGCGATGGCCGCCGATGCACTGATCGGGGCCGCGTTTGGCGCGGCCGGCGAGCGCTGCATGGCGATCTCGGTGGCGGTGGTGGTGGGCGATGTGGGCCCGGCCCTGATCGAGGCCCTGAAGAGCCGCATCGCCGCGCTGAAGGTGGGCGAAGGTCATCAGGACAAGGTCGACATGGGCCCGGTGATCACCGCCGAAGCCTGTGCGCGCATCAAGCGCCTGATCGGCGAGGGCGTGGCGGCTGGCGCCGAGGCGGTGGTGGATGGCCGCGCGATTGCGGTGCCGGGTTTCGAAGCCGGTTACTTCGTCGGCCCGACCCTGCTCGACGGCGTGACGCCCGAGATGATCGTCTATCGCGAAGAAATCTTCGGTCCGGTGCTGTGCATCGTGCGCATGCCGGATCTGCCCTCCGCCGTGAAGCTGATCAACGATCACGAGTTCGGCAACGGCGTGGCGATCTACACCCGCGATGGTGGCGTGGCACGCGAATTCGTTCGGCATATCCGCGTCGGCATGGTTGGGGTGAATGTGCCGCTGCCGGTGCCGATGGCCTTCTCCAGCTTCGGTGGCTGGAAGCGCAGCCTGTTTGGCGACCACCACGCTTACGGCCCGGAAGGCGTGCGCTTCTACACCCGGCAGAAAGCCGTGATGCAGCGCTGGCCGGACAGCCAGTCCGCCAAGGGCCCGGAGTTTGCATTCCCGCAGATGGGCTGAGTTCCCGCATTCAAGGAGAGACAGATGAGCCAGAGCATCCTGATCCGTGGCGGCAGCGTGGTGAATGCCGACTGCGAAACCCGCGCCGACGTGCTGTGCATCGACGGCGTGATTGCCGCCGTGGGTGAGGGTGCTGCGGCACTCGCGCCGGCCGGCTGCGAAGTGCTGGACGCCAGCGGCCAGTATGTGGTGCCGGGCGGCATCGATCCGCACACCCACATGCAGCTGCCCTTCATGGGCACCGTGACGATGGACGATTTCTTCACCGGTACCGCAGCGGCGATGGCCGGCGGCACCACCTCGATCATCGACTTCGTGATCCCGAATCCGCAGCAGCCGCTGCTGGAGGCGTATCAGACCTGGCGCGGCTGGGCCGAAAAGTCCGCCTCCGACTACAGCTTCCACATGGCGATCACCTGGTGGGACGAATCGGTGCGACATGACATGGGCACCCTGGTGCGCGACGAAGGCATCAACAGCTTCAAGCACTTCATGGCCTACAAGAACGCCATCATGTGCGACGACGAAACCCTGGTGAACAGCTTCCGCCGCGCGCTGGAACTGGGCGCAATGCCCACCGTGCATGCCGAGAACGGCGAGCTGGTCTATCTGCTCCAGCAGGAAGTGCAGAAGATGGGCATCACCGGGCCGGAAGGCCATCCGCTCTCGCGCCCGCCGATGGTGGAAGGCGAGGCGGCCAACCGCGCGATCGCGATTGCCGATGTGCTGGGCGTGCCGATCTATGTGGTGCACGTGTCCTGCATCGAGTCGGCCGAGGCCATCGCGCGTGCCCGCGCGCGTGGCCAGCGCGTATATGGCGAGGTGCTGGCCGGCCATCTGGTGGTGGACGACAGCGTCTATCGCGATCCGGATTTCACCAAGGCGGCGGCGCATGTGATGAGCCCGCCCTTCCGCCCGAAGGAACATCAGGAGGCGCTCTGGCGCGGCCTGCAGTCCGGCCAGCTGCACACCACTGCGACCGACCACTGCACTTTCTGCGCCGAGCAGAAGCGCATGGGCGCGGAGAACTTCGCCAAGATTCCGAACGGCACCGGCGGGGTCGAGGAGCGCATGGCCGTGCTGTGGTCCGCTGGAGTGAATACCGGCCGCCTCACCCCCAGCGAATGGGTGGCGATCACTTCGGCCAATGCCGCCAAGCTCTTCAACATTTACCCGAAGAAGGGCTGTGTGGCGGTAGGCGCGGATGCCGATCTGGTGCTGTGGGATCCGGCCGGCACCAAGACCCTTTCGGTGAAGACCCAGCATTCCAAGGGCGACTACAACATCTTCGAAGGCATGGCGCTCACCGGCGTGCCCTCGCACACCATCAGCCAGGGCCGCCTCGTGTATGCCAACGGCGATCTGCGCGCGGTGCGCGGCGCGGGCCGTTACATCAAGCGCCCGGCCTTCGGGGCGGGTTTTGCGGCGGCGGAGAAGCGCGCCCGCGAACTCGCGCCGACCGCAGTCGTACGGACTTGAACAGGAGCCCATCATGGACATGAAGACAAGCACAAATATCGACGCGCTGCGCATCAACGGCGAGCGTCTGTGGGATTCGCTGATGACGCTGGCGCAGATCGGTGCCACCGAGAAGGGCGGCGTGTGCCGCCTCGCCCTCACCGATCTGGACCGCCAGGGGCGCGATCTGGTTGTGGGCTGGGCGAAGGAGGCCGGCATGCGCGTGACGGTCGACAAGATCGGCAACGTGTTCATGCGCCGCGAAGGCCGCAATCCGGCGCTACCGCCGGTGATGACCGGCAGCCATATCGACACCCAGCCCACCGGTGGCAAGTTCGATGGCAACTACGGCGTGCTCGCCGGGCTGGAAGTGATCCGCACGCTCAATGATCTCGGCATCGAAACCGAAGCGCCGTTGGAAGTGGCTTTCTGGACCAATGAGGAAGGCTCGCGCTTCGTGCCGGTGATGATGGGCTCGGGCGTGTTCGCCAAGGCCTTCACACTGGAGCATGCCTACGCCGCGACCGACACCGAAGGCAAGAAGGTCGGCGAGGAACTCGCCCGCATCGGCTACATCGGTGAGGAGGAGCCGGGTGATCACCCGATTGGCAGCTACTTCGAGACCCACATCGAGCAGGGGCCGGTGCTGGAAGACAACGACAAGGTGATCGGCGTGGTGCAGGCCGTGCTGGGCATCCGCTGGTATGACTGCACGGTGACCGGCATGGAGGCGCACGCCGGCCCCACGCCGATGCCGCTGCGCCGCGATGCGCTGCAGGTGGCTACGCGCCTGATGCAGGAAGTGGTGGCGCTGGCCAATCGCCACGCGCCGCACGGACGCGGCACGGTGGGCATGGTCCACGTGCATCCGAACAGCCGCAACGTGATTCCGGGTCGGGTGAAGTTCTCCATCGACCTGCGCAACGAAAGCGATGCGGCGGTCGATGCGATGGATGCCGAGATCCGCGCCTATGCCGCCGCGCTCGCAGCGGAGACCGGCCTGGGCATCCAGATCGAGCTGGTGTCGCAATACCCTGCCCAGCCCTTCGAGCCGGGCTGTATCGCTGCGGTGGCGAAGGCGGCGGAGAAGCTGGGCTACTCGGCGATGCCGGCGGTTTCGGGTGCCGGCCATGATGCGGTCTACATGGCTCGCCTCGCCCCGGCCGGGATGATCTTCATCCCCTGCAAGGACGGCATCAGCCATAACGAGATCGAAGACGCCAAGCCGGAGCACATCACCGCCGGCTGCAACGTGCTGCTGCACGCGATGCTGGAACGCGCCGGCGTCTTGACCTGAGCGCCTACCAGCCGCTGAAGCGGAAGCTGCGGATCGTGACCGGCAGCTGATGGATGCGCGCCTCGGCGGGCAGGGCATCGGTCTCGATCAGCACCTGCAGACGCTGATTGCGCGGATCGAGCGTGCCGGCCAGCTCTTCCGGCAGGCGGCGGGTGGAGGGCGCCGGGCCGAGGATGCGCCCCTGCAGCGTGACGCGGTTGGGCAGCACGATGCGCACCGTCTCGCCACTATGGGTCAGCCCCAGCTCGCGGCCCTGCATGAAGGCCACCACATGCGGGCGGCCATGGCGCAGCACCAGCATCGGCTCGCCCTGGGAAACGCGCTGGCCGCGGGTGAGCATCAGGTTGTCCGCCGTACCCGCCACCGGCGCCCGCACCGTCAGCTCTCCCATCCGCGCCTCGAGGCTGGCCAGGCGCGCGCGCTGCTCGGCGGAGAAAGAGGCGCTGACCACCGGCAAGGGTGAAGGCGTGCTGCGCAGGATGCTCTCCTGCTGGGCCTGGATGCTGCCGAGCAGGGCCAGCTCCTCGCCTTCCGCTGCCAGCACTTCGCCGCGCGTGGCGGCATCCCGGGCAGCCAGATCACGCAGCACCAGCACACGCTGATGCAGCGCCGCCTGGCGTTGCTGCAGGGCCTTCAGGGTCTGCCGCTGGGACTGCAGCTGAGCCTGATGAATGGCCACAGCCTCCTTGGCGCTCGCCGCCACATTGGCTGCACGCAGGACTTCGTATTCCGCCCGCAGCGCGGGGTTGTCCAGGCGCAGCAGCACGCTGCCCTGCGTGACCTGGCTGCCGCTGCTGAGGTTCAGCTCGGTCACGGTAGCGTCCTGCGGTGCCTGCAAACTGAGCTCTTCGAACATCACGAAGCCACGCGCCTCCACCCACAGCCACTCGCGGATAAAGTGGACGGCGACCCAGATCGCCGGGCTCAGGGCCAGCAGGGTGATCAACAGCCAGCGCAGACGCGGCGGCACACGCTTCGACTCCTGTGGCGGCAGGCTCAGCCCCCCTTCGCGGCGCGGATCAGCGGCTTCCGGAATGCGGAATCGGATTTTCATGGACTGGCTTTCAGATAGGTTTCCAGGCTCTGCACGGCAAAGCCGGCCACCACGCCCTGCTCCGCCAGACTCTGGAGACCTTCCAGGTGCTTGCGCAAGGCGCTTTGGCCGGCGCGGAAATGACTCTCGTCTGGCGCCAGCTCGGGTTCGATGCTCTGCGCCAGCCACAGCGCCTTGCCGGGCAGATTGGCAGCGATGCGCTGGATGCGCTCACGGGCCGAGGCGGCTGAAGTGGAATACAGCATGACCACCACGTCGTCAGCGCTGGCAGCTGCGCGGCAGGCCGCACACAGCCCGCCGGCATCGGCCACGAGGGCCCGCCAGTGGATGCTGAGGCCGATCGGCAGCGGGCTGATCGCCCGCAGCTCGGCCACCCGCCGGGCCAGTTCGCGCCAGGCCTGCGCCTCGCCCGGCCCGCTGCGCTCAGCGGGACTCAGCTGGTCCGGTTCGAGATCGAGCTGCAGGCCGTCGAAAGGCAGCTCGGCCAGGTTCCGCACGATGGCCAGCAGGGTTTCGCCGCGCCCCGCGCGCAGCCAGTCCGGGTCGCCCAGCAGCAGGCTGACGCGGCGGCCGGCGCGCTGCTGCGCACGGATCTGCGCGGCCAGGCGCTGGCGGGGACCAGCCGCAGTGAGCTGCTGCAGATCGGCCGGGCTGAAGGACAGCCACACCTCGCTGACCAGCAGTTCGCCCAGCGCCCGCCGTACGGCCTCACCCTCCAGCGCCTGCAAACCGCCCCAGGCATACACGGCGCGACGCGCGGGCTGCACCACCAGCAGGTTCGGACATGCTTCGGCCGGCGGCTGGCGCAGCGCCTCCCAGCTGAGCCAGGCAGCGGCCGGCAGCAGGCAGCCCTGCGCGGTAAGCGGGCTGTCGTCACCGGCCGCCCAGGCACGCGCCTGAGCCGCAATCAAGGCGTTGAGTGCAGTGAAGTGGGCGCTGCGCGCTGCGACCCAGCGCTCGATCGGGTCACCCGCCACGCCAGCCTTGAGCTGGGCGCGCTGGCCGGTTTCGCGTACGCGGCTGCCGCTGGCCGCGGCGGCGGCGGCGGCCAGGCGCAGTTCGGCCTGCGCATCGGCCTGTTCGTTGAGCATGGCCTCACGCCAGCGCGCCGCCTCGTCACGCTGCTGCTGCAGGAGCAGGCGGGCGCGCTGTACCCGGGCGGCGGACTCGCGCCGCGTGCTGCGGGCAACGCCGGCCGCATCCAGCGGCAGTTCGAAGCTGATGCCGGCATTGATACTGGAAGCACGGCCGAGGTCATCATCACGGCGCAGGTTGCCGGCTACATAGGCGTTGGCACGCAGCGGACTGCTGCCGGCACGAGCCAGCTCGTCCTGCAGGGTCTGCAAGGCCAGCAGGGCCTGATCGCTGGTCTGCTCCGCCGGCAGATCCAGCCCGCCGCCGGGGCCGGCCACGAGCTGGCCGGCAAAATCCGTGCGCCAGCGCCGCAGTTCGCGCCCGAAGCGCAGCAGCTCGGCTGCGGCACTGGCTTGCTGGCGCTCGGCCTGGGTCAGGCTCAGGGCCAACTCGCGCGCCTCGCCCTCAAGCAGCAGGCCGGCCTGCTGGCGCTGTGCCAGGGCCGCACGGATCTGCGGTGCGGCCGCGAGGAAGTGGCGCGCCAGGGCCTGCTGCGCCTCGGCCCGGGCATAGCCGTAGTAGCTGCTGCGCAAATCCTGCAGCAGGCGCTGGCGCAGGGCTTCGCGCTGGACCCGGCTGAGCAGCGCGTCGATACCGGCATAACCGACGCGCAAACGCTGTTCGCCAGCCGTGCCGAGCAGCGGATAGCGCAGCCCCAGGCTGCCGAGCAGGCTGTAGTAATCGCGCGAGCCGCCGCCGAACTGCGGTTCATAGACGTTGGCCGCACCGGCATCACCATACAAGCGCAGGCCGCCACTGGCCCGCTCACGTTCGAGCTGCGACTCGGCCAGCTCGCGCTCGGCACCGGCCAGGGCGTAGTCCGGGTGACTCTCCAGCGCGTCGGCGAAATCCTGCAGGCGGAATGCCGGCGCAGCCTGCACCGCGCCAGCGCAGAGCAGCAGCAGGCAACAGACCAGACGGAGGAGAAAGGTGGCTGACATGTCAGTAGCGGGTCTTGCGCAGCACCCACCAGGGCGCCATGGAGGAATCGAGATGCTGGCGGGTGACCAGCTCGGCCAGGGTGGCAAAGGCATTCCACACGCGCGAGGCAAAGGTGAAGAAGGGGAACAGGGGCACGAAGGCGAGGTAGGGCCAATCCTGGCGGCGACGCTCGGAGAGCAGCAGCAGATAGCTCAGGAACAAAGCGCCGGTGAGCAGGGTGTAGAACAGGTAGGTGAGCCCCAGCACCGCCAGCAGCACCGGCCAGGGCAGGGACCAGACCAGCCAAAGGGTGGCGCCGACGATGATGAAGGGCATCACGAGCTGGAAGTAGACCCCGGTCCACATCAGCATGATGAAATTGCGCCAGCCCAGCAGGCCCGGCCGCAGGCTGTGCCAGTGCTTGCGCACGTAGAGGTAGAACAGGTCGCCATCCCAGCGCAGGCGCTGCTTGAAGAACACCTTCCATTCGGTGGGCGCATCGGTGTGGCCCATGGCCAGTGGCTGGTGCACGATGCGGTAGCGCTCGCCCGGGCCGAAGCGCTTCTTGATGCGCAGGGTGAGGTCCAGATCCTCGGCGGTGCCGGCGTCCCAGCCGCCGAGGCTGTCGAGCAGGCTGGCGCGGAAGGCGCCGAAGGCCCCCGAGATGTTGTTGACGGTGTTGAAGGCGGTGAGCCCGGTGCGCGCGAGCTGGATGGTCAGCATGTATTCCAGCGCCTGCAGGCGGGCGACCAGGCTGGCCGCGGCGTTGCGCACCCGCAATGCACCGGAGACGCCGGCGACCTGCGGATCGGCGAAGGGACGGGTGATGTGCCAGACCATGTCGTTGTCGAACGAAGTGTCGCCATCGAGCGCCAGCACCACTTCGCCGGTCGCGAAATGGCGGCCGGCGTTGAGACTGGACACGCGGCCGCCACGCGTGCGCTTGGGCAGGATCTTGAGGATGCGACTCGGATGACGACGCGCCGCTTCCTGCCATTCGCGCGCGGCCAGATAGGTGGCGCGGTTCTGCACGGCACCGTCGACCATGATCAGGATCTCGATGACGCCCGGGTAGGTCTGCTCGATCAGGGTTTCGACCGTCTTGCCCACGTCGCGGCCTTCCGAGTAGCAGGTGACGACACAGCTCACGCGCGGCCGGAAGGCATCCAGCTGCGGGCGCGCCGCCGTGCGCCGCGATGCGTAGCTGATCACGCCCAGCCAGCACAGCAGGTAGGCCGGCAGCTCGAACAGCAGCACCAGCGGGAACACGCTCAGCAGGATCTCGGCCAGGCCGCGCGACTCGAACATGGGCTCAGGTCTCGATCTCGGTTTCCAGGCGCGAGGCCATCAGGCCCATCAGCTGGTTGGCCTCAAGCGGCAGCCCGTCCGCCCCGGGCATGCTGACCACCGCGGTGGACAGCGCCAGCACAGCCGCGTTGGCCTGGCGCGAAGCCTGGCCCAGCTCGCGCATGCGCGACACCAGCAGACGCGCGCCGGCTTCATCGGTATGCGGGGTGAGCAGCCAGATGTGGTCATCGTCCCCCCGGGTGGTGAGATCGGTGGTGCGCAGGGTGGCGCGCAGGCGCTCGGCGAACCCATCGATCAGGGTCGCGGTGACCGAGCGACCCAGCGTACTTACCAGTTCCTCCAGGTTGCGCACACGCAGGCCGATCACACTGAAGAAGTGGCTCTCGGGATAGCGCCGGGCCAGCGCGATCTGCCAGTCCAGCAGGCGTTCGAACAGCGCCGGCACGATGAAGTTGACCGTATCCAGCCCGGACAGCACCGGCGACAGATTGCCCTGGCGCGCCAGCAGCAGCCCGGCACCGCCCAGGCGATAGACCGCGATCGGGCGTACCGGCAGGCGCTCGGGCGAGCTGCTCGCGCCACAGGCCATGCACTGGCTACGCACGTCGGCATCGACGAACAGATTCTTGCACTGGCGGCACTGCAGCTGCTCCAGCGGCCGGTCGTAATCCACCCCGATATGGCGCAGGGCGGCCGAGCACTTGGGGCATTCGAGACGGTGCTGGCGCTGGAAACTCTCCTGCTGATCGACATGACCGCAGGTAAAGCAATGCAGCAGGCGGGTGCTGGTGATATCGATGCTGGCGCAGGACGGGCAGACGTCCACATGGTTCATGTGCGCGCTGCTGCACTGGTCGCACAGGCGCAGGCGATCGACGACCACCTCGGTATCGAGGATGCGCCGGCGGCTCCAGCGCTCGAGCCAGACATAGGGATCTTCCCCCTCGGTGAGCAGGGTTTCGACCAGCGGATAGCGGTAATAAGCTGGCGCGGTCCAGTCCTTCACCGGATGCAGGCGTTGCGCCGGCCGGCACGCCAGGTACTGCGCCAGCGCCTCGCCGGGCGTGGCCGCCACATGCGTCAGGCGGGCGGCCTGGGCCATGATCTCGCCGGCCTGCGCATCCCGCCCGGCGGCATCCAGCGCGATACCGTCAAGCAGGCTGGCAAGGCCTGGCGGCTCCGCGCCGTCCGGCCGGGTCGCCAGGAACAGAGGCAGATGACTCAGAGCCGGCTGGGCCCGGATGGCGCGTACCCAGGCGGCAGCCTGCGGCCATGCCGAGGTCTCGAGCAGCACCGGGGCGCGCGGCTCCTCCGCCAGCAGGGCGGCCAGATCGAGGCGCTGCATGTCGGCAACCAGCACCGACGCAGGCTGCTCACTGAGACCTATCCATTGCATGTTGAGAACTTCCTTATACGGCAGCTACAGGAGTGCGCTGCCGGCGGGCGAATCCTCACTTGCCTGATTCAGGATCAATGCGGACCGTGCAGGCAGGAAAGGCGCAGCGCCCAGTCTGTAAAGGATTTTAGCTTGGCCGGACAAACGCCCGTCCCGGGGAAAAACACAAGATTCGTCAAACTCAACAAAATCACGCGTATTCGCCCCAGGGAGGGTTATGAGGGCCAGAACGGCAATTTTGTTCAATACCTGAGTGGCCACAGCGGGCAGTCTGGGCTTCTTCGATCTTGCGGCGTGCCCACATCATGACTTCCTTGCTCCCGATGTTCCTGTTTGCCCTGGCGGCTTCGCTTTCTCCGGGGCCGGTGAATCTGGTCGGGCTGGGCACCGGGGCACGGCGCGGTTTTCTGCCCGGGATGATCCATGTGGCCGGCGCCACCTGTGGTTTCACCGTGCTGCTGGTGCTGATCGGCTGCGGCCTGCAGGCCCTCTTGCTGCAATGGCCCTGGCTGCTGGCACTGATCCGTTGGGCGGGGGCGGCCTTCTTCGTTTACATGGCCTGGAAGCTGTGGCGCGACGAGGGTCAGCTCGAGGCCGGCGAAGCGCGCCCCGGCTCGCTGTTCCTGCAGGGCGCGCTGATGCAGTGGCTCAATCCGAAGGCCTGGCTGGCCTCGGCTGCCGGCATGGGGGCTTTTGCGGCGGATGGCGAGGCGAGCCGGATCGGCCTGTTTGCGGCGCTGTACTTCGTGGTGTGCTTCGCCTCGCTGGCTTGCTGGGTCTGGGCCGGTTGCCATCTGCGCGGCTGGCTGCAGCAGCCACAACGGGTGCGCCTGCTCAATGGCGGGCTGGCCGTGATGCTGCTGCTGTGCGCCCCGAGCATGCTGCTGGGCTAGTTGCGGTATTCACCTGGCGTGGCGGCCACATAACGCTTGAAGGCGCGCTGGAAATGGGCCTGATCGGCAAAGCCGGTCTCTGCCGCCACCTGAGCCAGCGGCTCGCCCCGGCGTAGGCGCTGGCGGCATTGCTGGATGCGGCAATGGGTCAGGTAATCATGCGGGGTCATGGCGTACTGCGCCTTGAAGGCACGGATCAGGCGCGAGGCGGAGAGCCCGGCGATGCGGCAGATGTCTTCCAGACGCAAGGCCGTGGCGCTGCTGCTGCGGATGAAGTCCGCCGCCCGCACGAGACGCGGATCCAGCGGCTCCGGCAATACCTGGGGCACAGCCGGGGCGTGCTGGCACAGCGCACCAAAGAACTCATGCAGGGCGACTTCGCGGCCGATCAGATCGCCGGAGGTATCCAGCAGGGTGGTGTGCAGCTGGCTCAGCCGACGGTAGAGCCCGGGATCCCTGCTCAGGCGCGCCGCCAGCGGCACGAATTGGCCGCCCGCCGCCACGCCGTGTTCTTCCTGCAACGCCGCCAGCCAAGCGAGGTCCACATACAGCATCAGGTAGGACCAGGTACCGGCCAGCGGGCTGCAGGCATGCACCTCGCCCGGGTTCATCAGCACCACCGTACCGGTATCGACCCGCTCGCGCAGCCGACCATTCAGATAGGTGCTGCAACCGCCGGTGATGGCACCGATCGAGAAGCTGTCATGGGCATGCCGGTCGTAACAGACGCTGCGCCCATCCTCGACGGTGCGAACTTCGATGAAGGGCAGTGCCGGATCGCGCCAGAACGCCTGTCGCGCGGGAATCTGGCCCCTTGCAGACATGGCGTGCGGCGCTCGCGCTCAGGCCCAGCGGATCATGGCGTAGAGCTTCTTGCCCCGACGCAACAGGGTGAAGCGGCCAAACAGGCGCTCGGCATCGGTGATGGCGTGGTCCAGTGCCTCGGCCTTTGCGCCGTTGACCGCCACCGAGCCGCTCTGGATGAAGCTTTTCGCTTCGGTCTTGGACTTGGCCAAGCTACTGGCGACCAGCAGGTCGATCAGGTTGCTGACCGATTTGTCTTGCTCAACGCCGGGCACGCCATCCTGTGCCAGCTGCTCCAGATCGTTTTCGGTCAGCGAAGCCAGATCACCCGAGAACAGGCTGGCGGAGATGCGCTGTGCGGCTTCCAGTGCGGCTTTGCCATGCACCAGTTCGGTCGCCTGCTCGGCGAGGATGCGCTGGGCTTGCGGGCGGCCTTCTGCGGCCTTGTCGGCAGCTTCGATGGCGGCGATTTCTTCCACCGTAAGGAAGCTGAAGTAGTGCATGAACTTGTACACGTCGGCATCCGCCGTGTTCAGCCAGAACTGGTAGAAGGCGTAGGGCGAAGTCTTCTTGGCGTCGAGCCAGATGGCGCCGGATTCGGTCTTGCCGAACTTGGTGCCGTCGGATTTGGTCACCAGCGGCAGGGTGAGGCCATAGCCCTGCTGCTGGTTCATGCGGCGGGTCAGCTCGGTGCCGGCGGTGATGTTGCCCCACTGATCGGAGCCGCCGATCTGCAGCACGCAGCCGTAGCGGCGGTTCAGCTCGGCGAAGTCGTAGCCCTGCAGCAGGGCGTAGGAGAATTCGGTGTAGGAGATGCCTTCGCCATCACGGTTGATGCGCTGCTGCACCGATTCCTTCTTGATCATGGCATTCACCGAGAAGTGCTTGCCGATGTCGCGCAGGAATTCGAGCGCGCCCATGCCGCTGAACCAGTCGTAGTTATTGGCCATGATGGCCGCGTTGGGGCCCTCGAAATCGAGGAAAGGCGCGACCTGGCCGCGGATCTTGTCCACCCAGCCAGCGATCACTTCGGGCGTGTTGAGCTTGCGCTCGGTGGCCTTGAAGCTCGGGTCGCCGATCATGCCGGTGGCGCCGCCGACCAATGCGATCGGCTTGTGGCCGGCCTGCTGGAAGCGCTTGAGGACCAGCACCGGTACCAGATGGCCCAGGTGCAGCGAATCGGCGGTCGGGTCGAAGCCGCAATACAGCGTCACCGAACCCTTCGCGAGCATTTCATCGAGTGCATCTGCATCGGTGGTCTGGGCAATCAGGCCACGGGCATGCAGATCTTGCAGAAGGGGGGACTGGTACATCACGGTTTCTCCACGGACAAGGCTGGGCGGACGCGCCAGCCACGAATACAAGCTGAGCATTTTAACGGCTGGGCGCAGGCAAGGCGAATTTGCTCGCCGCTGCTGTGTAGCCGACGCAGGCATGCGAACATGCGCCGAACGATCAGGAGACAGACATGAGGAAATGGATAGCGCTGCTGGCCCTCGCCTGCCTGCTTGGCGCCTGCACCCCGCCGGTGAATCCAGACGAAGCGGAACACGCCGTGCCGGCTTTCCATCTGGCCATGATCGAGGGGGATTTCGCCGGTATTTACCAGCGCGCCGCGCCTGCCCTGCGCGAAGCCCAGGCGCAGGCCGAATTCGTCGCCGGCTTGCAGAAGATCCGTGCCCGGCTCGGCGAAGTGCGCGGTGCCGAGCGCATGACCACGACGGTGGACGGCCGCCGGGCCACCCTCACCTACATCACGGCCTATGCCAATGGCGCGGCGCGCGAGGAATTCGTGATCGTGCAGGAGGAGGGGCAGGCACCACAGTTGCTGCGCTATCGCTTGCTGGAGCCGCAGATTCCGTAGTTGCGGCTGAGTGCCACGTCTGTAGGTGCGACTTCAGTCGCACAACAGCGGCCTCACGTTCGACAAGACAAGGAGCGGCCCTCTGGCCGCTCCTGCAGTCAAACCTTCTTGAGGAAGCAGGCCTTGAGCATGAACTTGCCTTCGTCGAGCTTGCAGTCGACTTCGTGATCGCCATCGCCGACGAGGCGGATGCTTTTCACCTTGCTGCCCTGCTTCAGGGTGATCGAGGAACCCTTGACCTTCAGGTCCTTGATCAGCACCACGGCATCGCCATCCTGCAGCACAGTGCCATTGGAGTCGCGCACGATGCGGCTGTCTTCCTCGCTGCTGGCCGCAACTTGCGGAAATTCGTGGCCGCAATCCGCGCAGACGTAGTTGTCGCCGTCCGGGTAGGTGTTTTCCATCGAGCAGACGGGGCAGGCGGGAATGGCGGACATGGTGCGTTCTCGTAAAGCTTGAAAGGCCGCGCAGTATACCCGCCCAGCTGCCGGGGTCTTCAGGAGTAAAGCAGGAAAGCCGCACGCTCCGCGCGCCAGCTCGCTTCATCCGCCAGCGTGAGCACGTCCAGATCATCCGGCGTGGCGGCCGCATCATCCACCCATTCGCGCAGGAGCGGCGAGCCGTTGATGAGGTCGATGGCCAGACGCTCATGTTCGTACTCGTAACCGAAGTCGCGCCACAAGGGGTAGGCCGGATACAGCTGGCGGATGGCCTTGAAGGCCAGGGCCTGGAGTCTCCAGGGGCGGAAGGCGGCGTGATCGTAGTGCGCCGTTTCGACATGGATCTGCACGCCAGCGCAGAGCTTGCCGACATGCTTGTGAAAGGTCGGCTCAAACCAGATTTCGCGCAGCACGCAGCCCGCGAGCCAGTGCGGGGCGAGTGCGCGCATCTTCGCGATCACCGCGCGAGCCTCGATATCCGGCGCACCGAAGAGCTCCAGCGGGCGTGTGGTGCCGCGCCCTTCCGAGAGCGTTGCGCCTTCCAGCATCACGGTACCGGCGTAGGCGCGCGCCATCGAGAGATTCGCCGCATTGGGGCTGGGATTGATCCAGGCGCGCTCTTCCGGCCAGCCATAGCCGGGCGCGGCCTCGGGCTGCCAGCCCTGCATTTGGATCACGCGGTATTCCAGTTGCAGGCCCAGCGTGGCGATGAACCAGTGGCCCAGCTCGCCCATGGTGAGGCCATGGCGCATCGGCAGGCTGCCGGCACCGACGAAGCTCTCCCAGCCCTCGCGCAGCCTCAGGCCTTCGACCGGCCGGCCAGCGGGGTTGGGGCGGTCCAGCACCCACACCGTTTTGCCATGTTTTGCGGCCGCTTCGAGCACGTAACGCAGGGTGGTGATGAAGGTGTAGATGCGGCAGCCCAGATCCTGCAGGTCGACCAGCAGCACGTCGAAGCTGGCCATCATCGCGTCGGTAGGGCGACGCACCTCGCCGTAGAGGCTGAAGACCGGGATGCCCAGCTGCGGGTCGAGGTAATCGGGGGATTCAACCATGTTGTCCTGCTTGTCGCCACGCAGGCCATGCTGCGGGCCGAAGGCGGCGCTGAGCGTGATCTCGGGGCAGGCGGCCAGCGCATCGAGGGCGTGATCGAGATTCCGGGTGACCGAGGCGGGGTGAGCGAGCAGCGCCACCCGGCGGCCCGCGAGCGGTGCGCGCAGGGTGGGGTCGGTGAGCAGGCGGTCGAGGCCGAAGAGGACAGGTGAAGTCATGGCAGGCGTTTTCTGTAGGAGCGGCCACTGACCGCGAATGGCAGATGAGGGACGAGGCAGGATTCGTGGGCGCTGACCGCTGCCGCCAATGTGTTCATGGCAAGGACAGGACGAAGGATTCGCGCCGGTGAAAGTCCGGCCGTTCGCCAGCGTGCTGCAGGGCCCAGTAACTCAGCTCAGGCGTGGTGGTTTCGATCACGGCCGTGGCGCCAAGCTGCAAGGGTCGGGCGGGCGGCAGCAGCGCAGCGGGCAGGTCGACCTGCAATTCGAATGCGCTCGGGCTGTGGCTCACACGGATGCGTGGCTGCGCATCCGGAACCCAGTCACGCCGCACGCGGTAGTCGCTGAAGGCATAGGCCGCCCAGTTGCCCGAGGGTGCGAAGTTGAATTCCCGATAGCCCCGCTCCCCCTCGGCCACAAAAAGCTCGCAGCAGCTGTGCTGCCAGAGCCCATCAGCAAAGCCGGGCGCCGGGCTGAGGGGCGGAAGGCGCAGGGCGGAAATGTCGCCTATCAGGCGATAGCACAGCTGCAGCGCGCCATCCTCCTGCCAGGCCAGCGACAGGCTGCAGGCGCTGAGGGGCGGAAGAGGGCTGGCGCGGTGACAAAGCAGGGCGGGCATCGCAAGGGCTGGTGAGGAGACGGCCCGCTACTTTACCGGAGCCGCTCACAGGCGAGGGAGACACCGCTGGTCGGCCCCTGATGCAAACAAATGTGCTTTTGCAAGCCTTGAGGTCGTTTTGCAAGCCCCCGTGGATGATGTCCAGCAGTAAAGAACCCACGGTAATCGAGTCATGAATACCCCGCAGCAACACCCGGCCAACAGCCATGGCCGCAAGAACACCAGCGACGGCTTCACGCTGATCGAATTGATGATCACGGTGGCCATCATCGCCATCCTGGCCGCCGTCGCCCTGCCGGCCTACAGCGATTACGTGACCCGCGGCCGCCTGGTTGACGCCACCAACGCATTGGCCACGACACGCGCAAAAATGGAGCAGCACTATCAGGACAACCGAACCTACGCCAGCGTGACCGGCTACACCGCGCCCTGCGCCACAGCCCAGACCGCAGGCACTTTCAGCGTGCAATGCGCAGGCTCGGCGCTGTCGGCCACGGCCTACACGATCACCGCCACCGGCAGCGGTAGCACCAGCGGCTTCGTTTATACGATTGACCAGGACGGCACCCAGAAAACCACCAGTCTGCCCGCCGGCTGGGGCACGTATCCGCAAACCGGCTGCTGGGTGCAGCGCAAGGGGCAGACGTGCTGAGGCCGCATTGCGCATCCCGGCGCGGCTTCTCGCTGATCGAGCTGATGGTGATCATCGCGGTGATGAGCATCCTGACCCTCGTGGCGGTGCCGAACCTGTCCACCTGGCTGGCCAACAACCGGGTGCGCACCGTCGCCGAGGCGCTGCAGAACGCGCTGCGCCAGGCCCAGGTGGAGGCCATCAAGCGCAGCCGCCAGACCAGCTTCGTGCTCACCGCCGCCAGCCCGGCCCTGTCGGCCACGCCCAGCAGCAGCGGCCCGAACTGGTACATCCAGAGCCTGCCGCTGACCGGCAGTTCGGAGGCCGCCAGCAGCACGGATTTCGTGCGCGGCGAAACCCTCGCCAACCAGTATTCGGTAAGCATCAGCGGCGGCAATGCCGCACTGTGCTTCAACTCGGCCGGCCGCCTCGTCAGCAATACCGCCACCGGCCTCGGGGCAAGCTGCACGGCACCTGCCGACAGCGTGACCTACACCCTCACCACGACGGGCGCGGATCGCAAGCTCGCAGTGCAGGTGTACGCGGGCGGCAAGGTACGCATGTGCGATCCGCAGAAAACCCTGTCAGTCAGCAATCCGGATGGGTGCACGACATCATGAAACACACCGCTCTCGCCCACCGCCAGCGCGGCGCCGCCCTGCTCGAAGCCCTGATCTCGATCCTGCTGTTCTCGCTGGGCGTGCTGGGCATCGTCGCCCTGCAGGCCAAGGCTTCGCAATTCTCGGTGGATTCGGAAGACCGCACCCGCGCCGCCCTGCTCGCCAACCAGATCGTCAGTCAGATGTGGGCCCAGCAGAGCACCACACTGGATGCCGCCACGCTCAGCAGCTGGCAGGCCCAGGTCAGCGCCACCGGCAGCGGCCTGCCTGCGGCGAGCGGCAGTGTGAGTGTGGACAGCGCCGCCCTGGCCACCGTAACGATCAGCTGGAAGGCTCCCTGGCGCAAGAGCGCTGAGCAGGCCAACAGCTACGTCACCAAGGTGATGATTCCATGAACCGCCCGTCCAGCCTCCGCCAGCGCGGCCTGACCCTGATCGAACTGATGGTGGCGATCGTCATCGCATCCCTGCTGGTGCTCGCCGTAAGCTCGGTGATGATCGGTTTCGAAGCGCGCAAGCGCAGTGCCACCTCGGTCAATGACATCAACCAGGCCGGCAACTATGCCGCCTATGTGCTCGACAACTGGCTGCGTAGCGCCGGCTCGGGGTTTTCGCAATCCGCCGAATACGCCTTCGGCTGCACCCTGCAAGCCACCAACGGCAGCCAGACCCTACCGCGCACAACGGCGCTGCCGGCGCCTTTCGCCAGCCTCGGCACGACTTTCCGCCTCGCCCCGCTGCTGATCCTCGCAGACGGAACCACGCCTGCCGCCAGCGGTAGCAGCTCGGATGTGCTGCTGGTGATGAGCGGTGCCGCCGGCCGCAGCGAAGCCCCGGCCTACCTGACCGATTACCCTTCCAGCAGCAGCCTCACGCTCAAGAACACCCTCGCCTTCGCCGCCAGCGATCTGCTGCTGCTGACCGACCAGGAAGCCAAGAATGGCGGCATCGCGCCCTGCCTCGTCAGCCAGGTCAGCAGCAGCTTCAGCGAGAGCGGCGCAGGCAGCCTGGCGCTGGCCGGCACTTACTACGCCGCCGAAATCAACTCGGTCAGCGTGGCCGGTTTCACGAAAAATGCGATGGCCTTCAACCTGGGCAATGTGGCGGCCTCCAACCCGCCGGCCTTCCAGGTGCTGGGCGTGGGTGACAACAACACTCTGTATGCCTACGACCTGTTGCAGACCTCGGCGACCCCCTTGCAGGCGGTTGCCAATGGCCTGTTCGAGCTACACGCGCTGTACGGCCTCGATAGCAATGCCGATGGCAAGGTGGATAGCTGGGTCAAACCCAGCGGCAGCTACGCCTTCAGCGCCCTCAGCGACGGCAGCAGCACCGCCAACGGCCTGATCAGCACGATCAAGGCGATCCGCGTCGGCCTGATCCTGCGCACCGATGTGGCCGAGAAAAGTGCCGTCAGCGCCAGCAGCCTGACGCTGTTCAGTGATCTCGGCAGCAGTCTGCAATTCACCCGCAGCCTCACGGCCAGCGAACAGAAATACCGCTACCGCACGCTGGAAATCAGCGTGCCGCTGCGTAACGCGATGATGCTGGAGTAAGCGATGCGCAACATTTACCGCCCCCGGGCTAGAGCCCACTCTCAACAAGGCCTGATCCTGCTGGTGACCCTGCTCGCCATGGTGATCCTGCTGATCTCGGCGGTCGCCCTGCTGCGTTCGCTGGATACCTCAGTGCTGCTTTCCGGCAACCTCGCCTTCAAGCGTGATCTGGTCAATGAAGGCGAACGCGGCATGGCCGCGGCCATCGCCCTCTTCAAGAGCGGTGCGCTCGCCAGCGACAGCAGCCGCACGGCGGATCTGGCCGGCAGCAACTACTCCGCCACGATCCTGCCCTCCAATGCGCGTGGCATCCCCTTGGTGCTGGTCAATGACTCGACCTTCAGCAGCAAGGGCATGAGCGCCACTGACATCACGGATAGCAGCACCGGCGTGACGATCCGCACCGTGATCGATCGCCAATGCTCCAGCGCCGGCAGTTTTGATGCCAGCACCTGCGTCTACATCCCGGGCGCCTCTGACGTGGGCGGCACCAACTGGCTGAAAAAAGCCGGTGCCGAATACGTGCCGGTCTACCGCATCAGCGTGCGGGTCAGCGGCCCGCGCAATACCCAGGTTTTCCTACAGACCACGCTGTCCCGCTGAGGCACGGCCCGCCCTTCCGCGAGAGATTGCCATGAACCTACTGAACCGTTTTCACCGCCCGCTGGGCGCCCTGCTGAGTGCAGCCGCACTGGCCAGCCTGCCCACCCACGCCGCCAACATCGATCTGGCGGATGCACCGCTGTTTTCGTCTGTCTCGGTGCCGGGCAATCTGGCACTGGCGCTGTCCGTGGAATATCCAACGGCCATCAGCCCGGCCTATCCCGGCACGACGGACTACGTCGCGAGTTCCACCTACTACGGCTATTTCGATCCGGCCAAGTGCTATCTCTACAAGTACAACAGCACCACGCCAGCCGAGAGCTACTTCACGCCCTACAGCATGGCGAGCACGCACACCTGCAGCAGCACGGCGAGCGTACCGCTATGGAGCGGCAACTATCTCAACTGGTCGTCGATGATGTCGCTCGATGGTTTCCGCTGGGTGCTCACCGGCGGGACCCGTGGCACGGCCAGCAACGATGACACCACGACCAGCACCATCCTCGAGAAGACCTATGTTTCGAGCCAGGGCACGCATACCACCAACACCCCGGAGAAGACACTTTCATCGACCTACGCAGCCGGAGCCACGCCTTTCAACTGGAGCACAGGAGTCAAGACACGGAACTGGGGTGGCGGCATCGCGATGTGGGTGACTGGCAGCGGCACGCTGAGCAGCGATTCGACTCCCGCTTCGACGGACTACAACGCGCAATATGCCCTGACCAGCAGCTCAAGCTCATCCTCGACATGCAGCGGCAGGAATTGCACTTCGTCGAGCTCAAGCTCCTCAGCAGGCGCCAGCGCCAGCACCATTTACAAGCTCTACATCCGCGTGAAGGTGTGTGACAGCACGGTCGGCGTGGAGAGCAACTGCGTGGCCTATGGCAGCAATTACAAGCCAGAGGGCCTGTTGCAGAGCTATTCGAGCAAGCTGAGGTATGCCGCCCTCGGCTACATCAATACCTGGACAACGAGCAAGGATGGCGGCGCGCTGCGCGCACCGATGAAATTTGTCGGGCCGGAGCAGCCCGTGCCGGGCTCCACCGCCATTACCAATACGGCAGCGGAATGGAGCTCATCCACCGGGGTGATGCTGCAGAACCCGGACAGCTCGGCCGCCTCCACCACCGCCACGGCCGCCGGTGTCACGATCGCCAACAGTGGCGTGCTGAACTACCTGAACAAGTTCGGCAAGGTGGTCACCACCAAGGGCTACAAGAAATACGACCCGGTCAGCGAACTGTATTACGCGGCCACGCGCTACTTCCGCAATCTCGGCAATGTGAGCGCCTATTCTTCCTGGGCGACCTCCGACGGCGACTCCAACGACAGCATCGCCACCCGGCTGGACGGCTTTCCGGTGATCACCACCTGGAGCGATCCGATCGCCTACAGCTGCCAGAAGAACTTCATCCTCGGCATCGGAGACGTGAATGCCAACTACGACGGCGACTTGTACGGCACTTCGCTCGCACAGGGCGGAACCATTCCATCGGATGACACAACGGTGAACGTGACGACGGCCACCAACATGGTCGGTCAACTCGAGGGTCTCGGCGCGCTGGGAACGAAGAAGAACTCGTCTACTGGCGGCAGTTCGCTGAACTCCTATGGCGGCAACGCAACCAATTACATCGCCGGTCTGGCCTATGACGCGCATGTGAAGGACATCCGCAGCGATCTGACCGGCACTCAGACCATCAACACCTACTGGATGGACGTCGTCGAGTACCAGTACTTCATCCCGAAAAACCAGTACTGGCTCGCCGCCAAGTATGGCGGCTTCGAAGTGCCGGACGGCTTCGAGCCCTATGCAACGAGCAATGGCACCAGCACGCTCGCAAGCAGCAGCTGGTACACCAACGCCGAAACCATCACCAACACCAAGGATTCAAGCAAGACCGCTTCCCGGCCAGACAACTACTTCACCGGCAACAATCCGGAAGCCATGCGTAGCGGGCTGACTACAGCCTTTGCCAAGATCAGCTCCGAAGCTGCCGCTGCCACCGCCACCGCACTGGCCTCGCCCTCGCCGCGTCAGACCACCAGCGGCAATGCCAACTACGTGGCGAGCTACGACCCCTCGACCTGGACCGGCAGCCTCAAGGGCCAGACAGCCAGCTACGACAGCAGTGGCAGCCCGACCTATACCGATGTGTGGAGTGCCGCAGGGCTGATCAGCAGCCTCGGCCAGGCCAACCGCAAGATCGTCACCTGGTGCGGCAGCGGCGCCGTTCCTTTCCAGACCAGCCTCAGCTGCAGCGGCTCCTTCAACTACGTGACCGGGGTCAGCAGCCAGTCCGCCAGCGACTACATCCTGTATCTGCGCGGTGACCGCAGCAAGGAAATCGCCAACGGCGGCAAATACCGCACCCGCACCAGCCTGCTGGGCGATATCGTCGGCTCCAAGGTGACTGCCGTGGCCGGCCCGGATGCCGAGCTGACCGATCTCTACAACCCCGGCTATAGCAGCTTCCGGCGCACTTACGCCAGCCGCAAGACGGTGGTCTACGTCGGCGCCAATGACGGCATGCTGCACGCCTTCGATGGCTCGGTCACGGCCAGCACGGGGGGGGCCGAACTCTTCGCCTACATCCCAAGCCTGGTGTATAGCGACAGCAGCCTCGATACCGCCGATGGCGGCCTCTCCTCGCTCGGCAGCCCCAGCTTCAGCCATCACTATCTGGTGGATGCCACACCGAATGTGTTCGACGTCGATTTCTACAAGACACCTTCGCCGACGGCCACCAGCAATGACTGGCACAGCCTGCTGATCGGCGGCCTTGGCAAGGGCGGCAAGGGCTATTACGCCATCGACGTGACCGACCCCTCGGCCTGGACCAGCGAAAGTGCCGTGGCCGGCAAGGTGCTGTGGGAATTCACCGACTCGCGCATGGGCTACAGCTACGGCGATGCGCAAGTCGTGAAGACCGCCAAGTACGGCTGGGTGGTAGTGCTCACCTCCGGCTACAACAACAGCGATGGCAAGGGCTACTTCTTCTTCGTCCACCCGCGCACTGGCGCCCTGCTTGAAACCGTGGAACTCAAAGACGCCAGCAACCTCGCCCACGCCTCAGCCTTCGTGCCGAACTACAAGGACGGCACCGCCGACACCCTGTATGCCGGCGACCTGCAGGGCAATGTATGGCGCCTCGATCTCACGCCGACTTCGGGCAGCTACGCCACGCCGACGCGCATCGCGATCCTCAAGGATGCGGCCGGCACGGTGCAGCCCGTCACCACCAAACCGCTGATCGAGATCGAGCCGGATTCGCTCAAGCGCTACGTGCTGATCGGCACCGGGCGCCTGCTGGCCGACAGCGACATCGCCAGCATCCAGATCCAGAGCTTCTACGCCCTCATTGACGGCATGAGTACGAGTGGCGCCTTCTACGGTGGCAGCACCAGCCTGCCCGATGGCGTGAGCTTTCCGATCACCCGGGCGGTGCTTGAGGAGAACAGCAATCTGCTCAGCGGCATCGGCAGCAACCCGGCCAAGGTCATGGGCTGGTACTTCGATCTGTCTGCCGCTTCAAGCGGCGTGGCGGAGCGCATCAACGTGACACCTACCGCCAACAACGGCGTGGTGGCCTTCGCCGCCAACCTGCCCAACGGCGAGGTGTGCTCCCCGGCGGGTACTTCGCGCGCCTTCGCGGTGAGTCTCTCAACCGGCCAGAGCCTGCTCAGCGATAGCAGCGGCAAGTCAGTCGCCTCCCTGTCACTGAGTTCAGTCACCACCGAGATTGGTTTCGTGAACATCGCCGGCAAGACTCGGCTGCTCGCCGGCACCTCCGCCGGTACGGTGGTGAACCTGCCCGGCAGCTTCTCCAGCAGCGGTTCGGTCAAGCGCCTGAACTGGCGCGTGGTGCCGACGGCAGATTGAGCGCCATGCCGGCCAAGCCCGCCCTCGCTGCCCTCGCCCTGTCCGCCTTGCTCCACGCAGGCGGCCTGTGGGGCTGGCGAGCCAGCAGCCCGCAAACTGGGCCGGCAGCCGCCACGCCCCCCACGCAGCCGTTGCTGGGCCGCTTCGTCGCCGCCACGCCCCCGCCCTCTACCGCGCCGGCGGCGCAGCCGGCCCAGCCGGCGGGCGCCTCATCCACCTCGTCCACATCGGCAGACCCCGCTTATTGGCCCGCCGAAGCCCTGCAGCAACTGCCGCTGCCAGTCTCAGCGCCGGATGTTGCGCTGCTGGAGGGCAGCGAGCTGAGCGCTGAACGCCTGCGCCTGCGGCTCTACATCAGCGCCACAGGGGCCGTCGATGAAGTGGAAGTGCTCGGCGCTGAAGCCGGAGACGTGCAACCCCTGCGCCGGATGTTCCAGCGCACCCGCTTCCTGCCCGCTCGCCGGGGCGGCCAGGAAGTGGCCAGCCAGATGGACATCGAGATCGAGCTCAGCGAACTGCTGCGGGTGATCTGATCGGATTCACGCGGGCAGGCTTCAGCCCGCCAGATCCTCTGCCGCCGCCCGTGCCCCCACCAGCGCCCAGGCCTCACGGATCAGCTCCGGCTGCGCATCGCGCAGCGCATTCGGGTCCGACAGCAGGCGGCGGAAGCTCCGCGCCCCGGGCAGATGGTTGGCGAAGCCGAGGATGTGACGCACGATGGCGCGCAGCGGTGTGCCATGTTCACGCGCTTCCTGCGCGGCGTACTCGACCATGCCTTCGATGATGGCATCGCGGCTCGGCGCCCAGGCCGGGTCACAGAAGCTGCGCTCCCACTCGGCCAGCAGCCGGGGGTTGTTATAGGCCTCACGGCCGATCATCACGCCATCCACCTGCTGGAGCTGCTCGGCGATGGCGGCAGTGGTCGCCAGTCCGCCATTGAGCAGGATCTCGAGCTGCGGAAAATCGCGCTTGAGCTGGTGCGCCACCTCGTATCTCAATGGCGGAATCTCGCGGTTTTCCTTCGGCGAGAGGCCTTTCAGCCAGGCATTGCGGGCATGCACGATGAAGGTGCTGCAGCCGGCTTTCGAGACGGTATCGACGAAGCCATGCACGAAATCGTAATGCTCGATCTGATCGATGCCGATGCGATGCTTCACGGTCACTGGCAGCTTGGTGGCTTCGCACATCGCCGCCACACACTCGGCCACCAGCTGCGGCTCGTTCATCAGGCAGGCACCAAATGCGCCGCGCTGCACGCGCTCCGAAGGGCAGCCGCAGTTCAGGTTCACCTCGTCGTAACCCCACTCCTCAGCCATCTGCGCGCAGCGCGCCAGATCTGCCGGCTCGCTGCCGCCCAGCTGCAGCGCAACCGGATGTTCGGAGGGATTGAAGCGCAGATGGCGCGCCACATCGCCGAAGAGCAGGGCACCGGTAGTCACCATCTCGGTGTACAGCCAAGCATGCGGCGCCAGCAGGCGGTGAAAATGGCGGCAGTGACGATCAGTCCAGTCCAGCATGGGGGCGATCGTGATGCGGCGCGAGTGCATTGAACTATTCATGCGCCGATTTTACCGGAGTGCAGCGCCAGCCTGCCGGATCGAACTGGTAGCATGCTCGCTTTGCGCCATCCCTGCGGTGGCCATGATGAGGAATCTGGAATGAAAAGCTGGAACTGGCTCGCCGCCTTGCTGCTCCTCTCGGCCTGTGCCTCGGCCAACCTCGAAGGCATCAAGCCGGGCAGCATCACCCTCGAACAGATGCGGGCGCGCGAAAAACCCACCGCCGAGTGGCCCAACCAGGATGGCACGGTCACCCTCGAATACGCCGACCGCCCCGGCACCCAGCAGAACGTGATGATGGATTTCGACAGCAAGGGCCTGCTGACCGATTCCTATATCGTCATCACGCAGGAAAACCTGGTGCGGATCCGCATCGGCATGACCCGCCAGGAAGTGAAGCGCATCCTCGGCACGCCCAACAAGATCTGGCGCAATCAGCCCAGCGTCGGCGAAGTGTGGGAATGGCCGCTGGACGCCAAGAACCAGGGCGACCCCCAATCGGTGATTCTGGTCATCTTCCATCCCTCGGTTGATGCCGTAACCCGCGTGGCGCGCGACAACCGCTTCCCCTGATCTGCTTCAGCATGCGCCGCCGCAGCGGCCCGGGTGCTCAAGTCTCCCAGCGCACCCGGCGCTTGAGGTTACCCGCCGCTTCTTCCAGCGTGCGCGGGTCATCCGCAATCAGCGCGTAGTAGCCGGCACCCGCACGCTCCACCTTCACGCTGCGGCCTTCCACCTGCACGGTCTCAACTTTCGCCGCGCCCTCTTTCGCCGGGATCAGCAGCAGGGTCAGCTTGCCGGCCGGCGTGTTGTAGATGATGTGCCAGCCCTGGCCGAAGCCTTCCACCGGGCAGAAGTGGATGTAGCTGACTTCACCCAGCGGTGCCTGCAAGCGGCCACCAAAGCTGGCCAGCACGGCACCGAACTTCTCGGGCGGCTCGCTGCGGTGAATCGCCAACTCGAAGCCTTCATCATTCGCATGGCGAGCCGCGACCTGCGCCAGATCGCTGCCCGACACCGGACGTAGATGCCACATCGAGAAGCCCAGTGCGAGGCTCAGCAGAATGCTCGCGGCCAGCGCCAGTGGCTGCCAGCGGCGCGACGCGCGCGGCCCGGCGTGTTGCGCCCGCAGCAGGATGCGCTCGTTAAGCCCCTCTGGCAGCGGCACGGCGCCGAGCGCCTGCGCGATCTGCTGCTCAGCGTGCTGGGCGCGCTGGCTCCAGGCGCGGCACAAGGCACAGCTTTCTGCATGGCTTTGCGCGGCGGCGCTCAGGTGGCGCGGGTCCGCGAGGAATTCGCGGCGGAAATCGAGGCAGCTGGCGGGGGTAGTTTCGTGGCTCATGACAACTTCCTGTTCCGGCCGCTGGCCGGGGCATGCAGGGCTTCCTGCAGGGCTTTGCGGGCGCGGGTCAGGCGCACCATCACCGCGCCTTCGCTGGTCTGCAGCTCGGCGGCAATCTCGGCGCAGCTGTAGCCGCCCAGGGTCTGCAGCAGAAAGGGTTCGCGCAGCGACAGCGGCAGGCTGCCGATCAGGTTCTCCATCTCGTACTGGCTAGCGTGGTCGTCCAGCGCCGGCAGGCTCAGCTCCTCGGGTGCTTCGTCGCTGTAGTCGAACTGTTTGCGCGCGTAGAGGCGGGCGTGTTCGTTGCGCAGGATGCTGATCAGCCAGGGCTTGGGATTGGCCTTGTCCTGCAGCTGATCCCAGGCCCGCCAGGCGCGGGCAAAAGTTTCCTGCACCAGCTCGTCGGCCAGAAAGCGGTCGCGCGAAAGCCAGTAGGCAAAGCGATAGAGCTCCGGGCTCCACGCTCGCACCACTTGCTCGAATTCGCGCTGGGCGGAAGATTTGAAGAACATGGCGGGATTATCGGCAATCGCCCGGCGCCCTGCCGCACAACTTGCGCCACACAACGGGATCGGCCGCTACACGCCCGCCGCCAAATGCCAACAGCACGAGTAAGCCAGCGCCCCAGAAAAAATGGGACTGAATCGCTGCCGGGCATTCAAAGCCCCACAGCGCGGGATAGCTGATCACCGCCATCGCATTCACCACCGTCAGGCCCAGCGCCGCAAAGCGCGTGACGAGGCCCAGCGCCAGCAGCGGGGGCAGCAGCAACTCGCCGGCCGTGCCCATCACCGCAGCCAGTGTTGTCGGCAGCAGCGGCACGCTGTACTCATACTCGAACAAAGCCAGAGTGCTGCTCCAGTCTTCGATCTTGGTGAGGCCAGACTTGAAGAACACCCAAACGATGTAGAGACGCAGGGCGAGCAACAGCATATCGCGCAGGGCTGCGAGAGCAGACTCGTAAGCGCGGCACAGGCCGGCGGGCAGGGCACAGTTCATGGTGCTTCTCCGGGAAGGATGGCGGTGACCAGACCACGCTGGAAAATGTCGTGCAAAACGTGTTGCGACTCGAAATCCGGATGTTTTTCGGCACAGGCAGACAAGGCCGGCAGGAGCATCTCACCAGCCTGCAGCGCGACCAGCAGATCGGCCGAAGCCGCCGGCAAGGCCAGCACGCGGGGCTTGAAGCCATCACGGTAGACCAGCGCCGTTTCCGCCCCGCAATCTTCGAGCTGAAAGACTTCGCCATGCAGCGCCCGCCACTCGGCTTGATGCTGCTGCCACAGGCTGGCGATGGGCCAGCTTGATGCGATCAGGCACAGTGCCGGCTGGAACTGCAGACGCGTTCCGGCCAACTCTGCCTCCGACAAGCTGGCCAGCTGCACGAAAGGCGTCGGCTGATGATCCGGCGCCATGCCAGCTTCATGCAGCGCCCATTCCAGCCGGGCGAGATCCGGCAGCCAGGGCAGCTCGGCAAAGTCGTCGCGCGCGGCGATGCATTCCAGCAGCGACGCGCCATACAGATTCAGGTCGCCCTCGCTGGCCGGATTCTCGTGCCAGTAAAGACGTGCCAGCTGCGCGAAACATTCCACACCGAGCACCTCCTCACACACCGGATAGGCCAGCCGCAAGGCCGCGTGGGCATTGCTCACCGCGTTGCCGCGATAGATCGCAAGCAGATCCGCATTGCGCGCCGCCGGGCCGGCCAGCCGCGCCAAAAAAACCGGTGCCTGTGCCGACTCGCGCAGGGCCGCAGCAAAATCCCGTTGCAGGGCCAGCAGCTCAGACATGTGCCAGCTCCCCCGCGGACATCAGCGTGCGTGCCTGGACGGCTTCAGCGAGCAGTTCGCCCAGCGGCGGAAGATCGGTGTCGCGCTCGATCAGCGTTGGCTGCGGCCCGCAATGGGCGATGGCGGCGCGATAGAGCTGCCACACGTCTTCACACACTGGCGTGCCGTGGGTGTCGATCAGGCCCAGCGGTGTTTCGCTGTGGCCAGCCAGATGAATTTCGCCCACACAGGCGGCCGGCAGACGCTGCAGTTCGGCCAGCGCATCGAAGCCATGGTTGATGGCATTCACATACAGGTTGTTCACATCGAGCAGCACGCCGCAGCCAGTGCGGCTCGCCAGCTCGGCGAGAAATTCGAGGTCACTCAATTCCGAATCGCGAAAACGCAGATAGGCCGAGATGTTTTCAACGAGGATGGGGCGGCGCAAACGTGTCTGCAGCTGATCGACATGCTCGGCCATGCAGGCCAATGCTTCGCGCGTAGTGGGCAGCGGCAGCAGGTCCGCCAGATGCAGGCCATCCACCGCCGCCCAGGCCATGTGCTCGGAGACCAGCGCCGGCTCGAAACGCTCGACCAGCGCCGCGAGCTTCTCCAGATGCGGCACGCGCAAACCCTCGGCTGAGCCCATCGACAGGCCCACGCCGTGCAGGCTCAGCGGATAGTGCCCACGCACGGCCTCCAGCGTGGCCATGGCCGCGCCGCCAGCATGAAAGAAGTTCTCGGAATGCACTTCGAGAAAATCCAGCGCAGGCAGATCGCGCAAAATTTCGCTGTAATGCGGGGCGCGCAGGCCGATGCCGGCGCTGCGGTGAGGGAGTGTCGTATGCATAGCTGCGGCCCCGATGCCGGCTTACTTTTTAGCAGGAGCCTTGAGCATGCCACCCATCTTGGCGCAGGAACCCGCGGCCACCAGCTTGAAGGTATTCGGGTCATTGTCCATCTTCGACTGGCCGGCGCAGGAATGGGTACCGGCGGCCGAGGCACAGTCATTGGCACCGGCCTTGGCCACGCCGTAGCACTTTTCCTTGGCATCGTCGGCCGCGAACGCCGGCTGCACTGCAGCCAGGGCAAGAATGGAAGCGAGGGCGGAAGTGGCGAGGATCTGCTTGTTCATGTTGGGTCTCTCCTGTCGGTTCATGTGGAGGCAGGAATTTGCCTCTCATGCGACAAGACAGGACGACCCGCCTGATCCTTACATCAGGCCTTGAATATTTTTCAGCTCGCCTGCGCCGTCAGCCGCTGCCGTGCCAGTGCGCGGCGCCGCGCGATGCGGGCCAGCGGTGTCCACCAGCGCCATTGCCAGCGCACCAGCACCACCAGGCCACGCAGGCATTCGTCGGCCATGTAACCCAGCCAGATGCCGGGCAGGCCGAAGCCGAAGTGAATGCCCAGCAGCCAGGCCAACACGGTGCCGGCCAGCACGTTGATGTAGATGCTGGTCTTGGCCGTGAACAGCACATCGCCTGCGGCGCGCAAGCCACCAGTCACCAGCACATTCAGCGCGCGGCCTTGCCCGGCCAACAGCTCGATGGCGAGGATGCTGGCGAGCAATGCCGGCACTTCGGGATTATCGGAAAACAGGGCGATGGCCTGCGGCATCAGCAACCAGGCCAGCAGGCTGCCAACACCGCTGGCGACGAGACAAATGCGCAGGGCGCGCCGCATCAGAACATTGGCATCACGCAGGCGGCCAGCGCCGACCAGATGGCCGGTGATGATCTCCACCCCGCTGGCCACCGCGTTCACCACCATGTTCACGATTCCGTTGATCTGCATGGCATAGGCATGCACGGCCAGGGCCGCCGTGCCGAGGCTGCCGGCCATCGCCACGGTGGCCATGAAGCACACCCGGAAGCCGATTTTCTCGCCGGCGCTGGGCAGGCCGATGCGCAGGATGGCACGCAGCGGCTCGCGCGGCACATGCACCAGATCCAGCAGGCACAGCCGCACACCCAGATGGCGTGCCCACATCCACACCAGCAGGCCGCACACCAGAGCCCGCGAGGCCAGCTGGCCCCAGGCCAGGCCCATCACGCCGAGCGCCGGCAGGGGGCCGACGCCGAAGACCAGCGGCGCGCTGACCAGCACATGCAGCACATTCATCGCCAGCACCATGCGCATCGACACCTTGGTGAAGGTGAAGGCGCGCAGCACCGCGAACATGGTGATATTCACCGCCTCGATGGCCATCGCCACCGCGATCACACGCATGAAGGGCACGGCCATCGCCATCAGCTCGGCGGGCAGATGCAGCACACGCAGCAGCGCCTCCGGCACGGCGCCCACCAGCAGCGCGGCGCAGAGGCCCAACCACAGCGAGGTCGAAAAACCAGCCCGCGCCAGCGCCTGGGCGCCGGCAGCATCGCCCGCACCGCGGCTCTGCGTCACCACCACGCTACTGCCCATGCTCACCACTCGGAAGATGCGGTCGAACACGGTGCGCAGCTGGTTGGCCATGCCAAACACGGCCACCGCAGCGGCCGACACCTGGCCGGCCATCCACAGGCCGAGGGTGCCGATGAGCATGAATAGCGCCATCTCGACGAAGATCGGCCAGGACAGGGAAAACAGCTCCAGTTCGGCGTGTTTTTCCCCGGCGGGTGACTTGCGCTGCATGAATCGTGCTCCTCTCTCTCGGACAAGGGCCGGAAGCGGCCCGCCCGCCCACTATGGCGGATCCGGGCTCCACACTTTTGATCAGGATTTGCGTCTTGCCGCAGCTTCTGCCCGCTGACACAACACGCGGCCACGCGCATTGAGCGGCTCGACTGGCAGATACATCAGCACCCGCCGCTCCTGCGGGACACGCCAGCAGCGCTCGGCCGGCTCGCGTTCAAGACTGGGGCGATCAATGAAGCGGCAGTCCATCTCGTCGCGGATCCGGTCCACCAGCGCGGCGACAAAGCCAGTGCGCTCGTTGAACACGGTTTCGGTCACCACATAGTGCCCGCCGAGCAGGGTGAGCCGGTCCGCATCCAGCGGTGTGGGCAATTCGCTTTGAGGCACAAAGTGGGTGAGCCTGACGCGATTCGCGCCACGCTCGGAAAAGGGATGGTCGCGATCGTTGATGCGCCAGGAAAACAGATCATCGCGCCCGGCCAGCGTGCATTGCCAGACGAGGTTAGCCTTGTACCAGCCGTTCTGGGCGTACAGCCCTTCATAGTCGAACTTCCACACCGTGCGCTCAGGCAGATAGACCAGCTCCAGAGGCTGCGGCACAGGTTCGGGGCGGATGATCGAGGGCACATCGCTCGGCGCGATGCCGAACTGCTTGCGGAAGGCATGCGTGAAGGCCGCGCTGGAGCCGTAGCCGGCTGCAAAGCCGATGGCCGTGAAGCGGCCGTAAGGCCCCTTGCCGATCAGGTCAAAAGCCCGCTGCAGGCGCAGCCGGCGCAGGGTCTGCATCGGCGCTTCGCCGCACAGGCGGCTGTATTGCCGCACCATGTGGGCCGGCGAGAGATTGGTGGCGGCGGCCAGATCTTCCAGCGTGACGTCCTCGTCCAGACTCGCCGCGATCTTGTTGGTGACGCGGCGCATGTTGCCGTTCTGGCGGCGGTAGGCAAAGAGACTCAGGGGCATGGGGCGGATGACCTGTCATACACGCAAAGGAGAGAAGCCACCCGGAGGAGTCTAGCGGAGCTGGCCGGAATTCTGGCTGGGCAATGGCGTTTTCCTGCCTGCCACAAGGCCCGGGCGGGCGCTAGACTGGCGTTTTTCACGGCCAGCCCTCATTCATGACCCGCCGCACGCTCACCGCCGCGCCACCCGATCACCGCAGTCGTGTTGGCGCGGCTCGCCGTGAGAAGACGCGCACCCGCCTCATCGAGAGCGCGTTGCTGGTCTTCGCCAGCCGTGGCGTAGATGCCTCAGTCATAGACGAAGTGATTGCCAGGGCAGGGGTTTCACGCGGCACTTTCTACAACCACTTCCGGGCCAACGAAGATCTGTTTGCCGCCGCCGCCGAAGCAGCCAGCAACGAGATCGTGCGGCTCATTGATCCACTCGTGCTGCAGCACCGCGATCCCGGGGCGCGCGTCGCGGCAGGCCTGCGTCTGGCGCTGAGTCTGGCCCGCCGCTGTCCGCCATTCGCGGCCTTTGTCACGCGCGGGGGCGTGGCCGCCATCCGTCAGGGCGGGGAAGCCACCGCCAAGCTGATGCGCGATATCGGCGCGGGCCTTGCCTCGGGCCGCTTCAGCCCGCTTCCTCCACGCCTGCTGCAGGACCTCGTGCTGGGCCCCGTGGTGTGCGCGTTTGAGACCATGGCAGCAGGCGAAGTCGCGGCGGAATATCCGGAGCTCTTTGCCCAAGCCATCCTGCAGGCGCTGGGCGTGCCGGGAGCAACAGCCGCGCGCCTTGCTCGCGAACCGCTCGGCGAGCTGATCCTGCCCGAGGATTCACTCTTCGTCCGGGTCAGCCAGTTGATGGCCGAGCCCGACTGACGCTGCCTTCATGTTGACGATTGCGTCAGTTTGAAGCCAATGCCATGATGACGTGACCAGGGCAGCATACAGACTGCCCCGCCACGGCTCGCACTGAACGAGCCAGCCCCGACAAACCGCCTGCCGCATGAGCTGGCGCAGGCCCCATGGAGAGCGTCAATGAGCACAAGCCCAGAGCAGAAACCCGATAGCACGTCGCGGCGTGATTTCCTGCAGATGGCCAGCGCCGCCGCTGCAGCCCCGCTGCTGGCCGGTGCCATGAGCAGTCAGGCCACAGCAGCGCCAGCCGCCGCCCTGCCGCGCTCCGCACAGCCGCGCACCCGGCAGCCGAACATCCTGTTCGTGTTCACGGATCAGGAGCGCTACATCAAGCAATGGCCCAAGGGCTTGCACCTGCCCGGCCACTCGCGGCTGATGCAGCGTGGTGTCACCTTCCACAATCACTACTGCCCGGCCGTGATGTGCACCAGCTCACGGGCGGTGCTGCTCACCGGCCTGCAGACGGCGGATAACCGCATGTTCGAGAACGCCGACATGCCGTACGTGAAAGCACTCGCTCCCGATGTGCCAACCATCGGCCACATGCTGCGCAAGGCTGGGTACTACACCGCTTACAAGGGCAAGTGGCATCTGAATGCCGCCTTTGATACCGAGGCTCCGGACAAGCTCTTCACGAAGGAAATGGAAGGCTACGGCTTTGCCGACTTCGTGTGGCCCGGCGATGTGCTGGTGCATACCCTGGGCGGCTACAAGCACGATCACATGATCGCTGGCAGCGCGGTTTCCTGGCTGCGCGAAACCGGGCAGGCGCTGCAGCAGGAAGGCAAGCCCTGGTCACTCTTCGTGAGTCTGGTGAATCCGCACGACATCATGTATTTCAACACCGATGCGCCTGGCGAATCGGTGCAGGACAACGGCAAGCTGATGATGCACGCCGCCCGGGCGCCGGAGCATCCGGCCTATCGTCAGCGCTGGAACGCTGCCTTGCCGGCGAATCTGCGCCAGCCTCTGGATGCCCCCGGGCGACCCGCCGCGCACGCCGAATTCAACCGGGCCTGGGGCTATACCCTCGGCAGCATCCCGCCCGAAGACGCCCGCTGGCAACGCTTCTCGGATTTCTATTTCAACTCGATCCGCTCGGTGGATGCCCAGTTGCTGCGCCTGCTGGACGAGCTCGACGCACTGGGCCTCAGTGAAGACACGGTGATCGTCTTCACCTCCGATCACGGCGAAATGGGTGGCGCTCATGGCCTGCGCGGCAAGGGGCCGATGGCCTATCAGGAAGCGATTCATCTGCCGCTGATCATTGCCCACCCGGATGTGCGTGGCGGGCAGGATTGCAGTGCGCTCAGTGGTCATATCGACCTTGTACCGACCCTGCTCGGTATGGCCGGGATAAGGGGAGACCGCGTTGCCGAAGTGGCCGGCCGCCCCCTGCCCGGCAAGGATCTCGGGCCCCTGTTCACAGCCCCCGGCAAGGCGGGCCTGCACGCCGTGCGGGACAGCGTGCTATTCACCTACAGCGGGCTCGCCACCAACGACAGCGAGCTCACCCGACTCATCGCTGAAGCGCGCGCGGTCGGGCAAAACCCCAAGGAAGCCGTGAAAGCGGCGGGCTACCGGCCCAACTTCAAGAAGCGCGGCAGCCTGCGCACGGTGTTTGACGGTCGCTACAAATTCAGCCGCTACTTCTCACCGCTGGAGCGCAATTCGCCGAAGAATCTGGATGAACTGTTCCGCTGGAACGACGTGGAGCTCTTCGACCTGCAGCAAGATCCGCAGGAGATGCGCAACCTCGCCAGCCAGCGCGAATCCAGCGCCGCGCTGCTGCAAGTGATGAATACCAAGCTGGAGGCCATCATCAAGGCTGAGATCGGCGTGGATGATGGTCGCGAAATGCCCGCTTTCGAGGGCATTAACTGGCAGATCGACCGCATCGACCTTTGAGTTCCGCCGCCGATTTTCAACCCGCCCATTGCGGGCGGGCTGAAAACCGGGCGGGTAGCGCTCACGCCATCAGCTTCGCAAACGCCTCGGCCACCCGGCCGACGTTGCCATCGTTGAGCCCGGCCACGCAGATGCGGCCGCTGCGGATCAGGTAAATGCCGGCTTCTTCGCGCAGGCGATCCACCTGGGCGGCGGAGAGACCGGTGTAGCTGAACATGCCGCGCTGCTCGACGAGGTAGTCGAAATTGCGTCCGGGCAGGCTGTTGCCCAGCGCGGTACGCAAGGTTTCACGCATCGCCAGGATGCGCGTGCGCATGCCTTCCACCTCGGCCAGCCAGGTCGTCTTGAGGCCGGCATCACCCAGTACCGTGGCGACCAGCTCGGCGCCGAGCATCGGCGGGCTGGAGTAGTTGCGGCGCACCGTGGCCTTGAGCTGGCCCAGCACACGAGCCGCGGCGTCCTCACTCTCACACACCACCGACAGGCCGCCGACGCGCTCGCCATACAGCGAGAAGATCTTGGAGAAGGAGTTGGCCACCAGGAAGGGCAGGCCTGCCGCGGCCAGTGCGCGGATCGCATAGGCATCCTCTTCCATGCCCAGACCGAAGCCCTGATAGGCAATGTCGAGGAAGGGAATCAGTTCGCGGGCGCGCACGACTTCGATCACGCGGTCCCACTGCGCCGGCGTGAGATCCGAGCCGGTCGGGTTGTGGCAGCAGGGATGCAGCAGCACGATGCTCTTTGCGGGCAGCGCGGAAAGTGTCGCGAGCATGGCGTCGAAGGCCACACCAAGGGTCTGCGGGTCGAAGTAGGGATAGGTGTGGACCTTGAAGCCGGCGCCTTCGAAGATCGCCACATGGTTGTCCCAGGTCGGGTCCGACACCCACACTTCGGACTGCGGGAAATAGCGCTTGAGGAAGTCCGAGCCCACCTTCAGTGCGCCGGAGCCGCCAAGGGTCTGGATCGTTGCCACGCGGCCAGCGGCCACCACCGAGCTGTCTGCACCGAAGAGCAGACCCTGGATCGCCTCGCGATAGGGCTTCATGCCCTCCATCGGCAGATACAGGCTGGGCACCGCACGACGCCCGTCGATGCGGCCGTAGGCCTGCTGTACGGCGTCGAGCTGCGGAATCACACCCTTGGCATCGTAGTAGAGGCCGATGGAGAGATTGACCTTATCCGCGCGCGGATCGGTCTTGAAGGTTTCCATCAGCGACAGAATGGGGTCGCCGGCGTAGGCGTCGATATGCTGGAACATGGGTCGGGGTCCGGAAAAGTCAGATAGGCATCGCCCGCTAGGCTGAGTGCGCAGTGTATTGGAATCCGTGGGGATTCTGGATCAGGCCAGATAGCGGTTCGGGCGGTGATTCATCGCGATGATCAGGTTCAGCACCACGCCGCCGCAGATCGAGGCCGCCAGAATCGGCAGGCTCACCACGGCCAGCGAAGCCAGCATGATGCACACATCCACCGCCATCATGATCTTGCCGGCGCGCCACTGATAACGGTCCTGCAGGTACAGCGCCAGGATGTTCACCCCGCCCAGGCTGGCCTTGTGGCGGAACAGCACCAGAAAGCCCAGGCCCATGATCACGCTGGCGAAAATCGCCGCGTAAAAGGGGTTGAGGTGCGAGATATCGATGAAACGCGGATGCAGCTCGGTGAACACCGAGACCATCAGGATCGCGCAGAAGGTTTTCACCACGAAAGCCTTGCCCATGCGGCGGAAGGCCAGCCAGTAGAAGGGCAGGTTGAGCAGGAAGAAGGCCACGCCAAACTTCACGCCGGTGGCGTAGTGGATCAGAAAGGCCAGCCCGGCCATGCCGCCGGTGAGTGCCCCGGCCTGCTTGAGCAAGCTGGCGCCGAAAGAGACGACGAGGGTGCCGAAGAGCAGGGCAATGATGTCTTCAAGCGCTGTATGCGGCACTCGTTCAGGAAGGCTCAGGGTGTTCATGAATTGCACGAAAAAGATTCAACCGTGCAATTTTAAGACAACAAACGCACAAAGTATGCATTTGTTTCAGATATAACACCGATATGTGCTTCAGGATGCCGCTTGAGCAATCACCACGCCGGATTCCTTGAGCCGCTCCAGCACCACCGAGGTCCGCAGGTGGCCCACGCTGTTGCGCAGGCCGGCCAGTTGCTGAATCAGGCGACTCAGCTCGGCCAGATCCGCCACCGCCACCTTGAGCAGATAGTCGTAATCCCCGGTGAGCTTGAACACATCGCGGATCGACTCGGCCTGCCGCACGAAGGCATGGAACAGCTCGGTCGACTCCGGCGTGTGGTTCAGCAGGCGCACTTCCACCACCCCCATCACCGGCGTGCCGTCGGCCTCCGGCGAGAGCTGGGCGTGATAACCGAGGATCAGCCCGGCCTGCTCCAGGGCGATCCGCTTGCGCGAGCACTGCGAGGCGGAGAGCCCGATCAGGTCGGCCAGCTCCTGGTTGGTGAGGCGACCGTTATGGCGCAACAGATCCAGCATCTTGCGGTCGTTGTCGTCGATGGAATCACTCATGCCTGCAGGTTCCCGGTGAAGGATGGCGTAAAGAATCACAACGTGGCTGGAAGGCCGCGCTGCGAAGAGGCGACTACTCGGCTTCGGCCGGCAAAGGCTCGCCGAGCGCGGCTTGCGGCAGCCTGCGCCGCAGGGCATGGAAAGCCCACAGCACGATCAGCCACAGCGGGATCAGCGACACGGAGATGCGCGTGTCCGGCGTCAGCCACATCACCACCAGGATGCCCGCCATGAAAGCCAGGCACAGGTAGTTGGTCAGTGGCGCGGCCCAGCTGCGGTAGCGCGGCGTCACGCCACGCTGCGCCATGGCCTGGCGGAACTTGAGGTGAGTGATGCTGATCATCGCCCAGTTGATGATCAGCGCCGCCACCACCAGCGCCATCAGCAGGCCGAAAGCCTTGCCGGGCATCAGGTAGTTGAGCAGCACACAGCCTGCCGTCGCTGTGGCCGACACGCCCAGCGCCGCCACCGGAATGCCGCGCCGATTGACCCGCGCCAGCGCCTCCGGCGCGTTGCCCTGCAGCGCCAGGCCCAGCAGCATGCGGCTATTGCAATACACGCAGCTGTTATAGACCGACAGTGCAGCGGTCAGCACCACCACGTTCAGCACCGTGGCGACCAGATCCGAATCCAGCGCATGGAAGATCATCACGAAGGGGCTTCCGCCCTCCTGCACCTTGTCCCACGGGAACAACGACAGCAACACCGCCAGCGCGCCCACATAGAAAATCAGGATGCGGTAGATGACCTGATTGGTGGCCTTCGGAATGCTGTGCGCCGGGTCATCCGCTTCGGCTGCGGTGATGCCCACCAGCTCCAGCCCGCCGAAGGAAAACATGATGATCGCCATGGCCATCACCAGTCCGCTAATGCCGTGCGGAAAGAAGCCGCCCAGTTGCCACAAATTGCTCACGCTGGCCTGCGCACCGCCCTGGCCACTGATCAGCAGATAGCCACCAAAGCCGATCATGCCGATGATGGCCAGCACCTTGATGATGGCGAACCAGAACTCCATCTCGCCGAAGAGCTTCACATGCAGCAGGTTGATCGCATTGATCAGCACGAAGAAGAACAGCGCCGAGATCCAGGTCGGAATGCCGGGCCACCAGTACTGCACATAGATACCCACGGCGGTCAGCTCAGCCATGCTCACCAGCACATACAGCACCCAGTAATTCCAGCCGGACATGAAGCCGGCCAGGCCGCCCCAATAACGGTTCGCAAAATGGCTGAAGGAGCCCGCCACCGGCTCCTCGACCACCATCTCGCCGAGCTGGCGCATGATGAAGAAAGCCACCAGGCCGGCAATCGCATAGCCCAGCAACACCGCCGGACCAGCCAGCTTGATGGTTTGCGCGATGCCGAGGAAAAGCCCGGTGCCGATGGCACCGCCCAGCGCGATCAGCTGGATGTGGCGATTCTTGAGGCCTCTCTTCAAGGCCGGATTTTTCTCGTGTGCAGACATGGATCTCGATACCGGAAGCAAATGAAGATGCATGCAGAATTCCGCACAAACCATCCTCAAGGATCCGAAACCTTACACGATTCGTGCATCAAGGTCTGCTCATCCGATCCTGCTGGATTGCCCCGGCTCAAATGTAGGCGTGCTCAGTTTTCCTGGTACGCCCGCTCGATCAGAGCCTTGGCTTTCTCGAAGTCGGCGGGCGTGCGAAGGGTCAGCTCCAGATCGCCAGTTCCCCAGTGGCCAATGTGGGTCACGTCACGGGAAAAGCCCTATGGCCGAGGAAATGCCGAAGTTGTTCAGCTCAGGATCGATGCCTTTGAGGAACACCTCCGGCTTGAGAGCCATATCTTCGGGGTACCACTTCCTACCAAGGTAGGCCTCAAAGCCCTCGCAAACCACGCCTACCAAACATTTCTCTGAAGCAAGCTCCTCAACTGTCTTGTGATCCGCAAAGACGCCGCGGATACACACTCGCTTTCTCCAAGCAACGGCTACGCAGGCAGCCAGGTAGGCGCGTGCTTTCCAGTAGCTGAAGGTCCAGTTGTTGAGCAGGTGATAACGGTAGATCGGCTTTTCGCCGATGGCGCCAATCGTCTCCCTGAGAATGATCAGTGCCTGCCCTTCCCTCTCCTCGGAAGCCAGCAGGACTCCATCCAGGTCACCATCTGGATTTGCTTCGATCAGTGATTGCAGGAAACCTTCGACCTGCTCGGGATGCTTATAGAAGTCATGGCCGTCGTAAGCTTTCTCTTCCGCACCGTCTAGCCATTCACGGCGAACGGCAAACAGATTGCAGGCCGCTTGCAGCGCCGTCTCATCGAGCTTCGGCAGCAGCTCTGCTTCGCTCTGCACATCCTTCAGAGTCAGCCCATGACCGAAAAAACGCGGGATCTGGTTGCGATGAACTCCATGTGCCTCAAACAAACGGAAAAACCGGCCTGCAACAGACTCGGGCGCTTGCTTGCGCTTCGCGCGCAAACTACGCACCCATCCCGCCAGTTTCTCCAGGATGTCGATGCCGGTCTTGATATCGGAGAGACCGATCATCATCTTCCCTTGAGCAGCCTACTGCACATCCCAGTTGGTGAGCTTGGTTTTCAAACGCTCCACCGTATGGCGCCACTTCGGGGTGGTGGGTTTGCACACTGTGTTCTGGTTACCGAACAGACCGACTTCATTCACCGCCTGCCGGGCTTCACGCGTATCGAGCCACTGCACCCGGACAAAATACTCGGCGAGATCGGGATCATCCGCATGTTGGCGATAACGCTCACCATGCTGCAGCACCTCCATGGCAAGCCGCTCGCCCTCCGACGTATCGAGCTTGAAGCTGCTGACCGGCTGCACGGGTTCCAGCACACGCCCCACGCCCACATAGCCCGTACCGGGAATCTTCACCCACACGCGGTCGCCCGGTTGGAGCAGCTTGAGCGTCTGGCTGTACCAGGCCCCGCCACCGCCGCTGATGAAGCCATAGCGGCGGGCATCCTCCCAGCTGCGCCCACTACCAAACGAGACATAGAACTCCCCATTCCAGGGCTCACGCGCCTCACCCGCACCGCCGCTGGTTTGTGCCGCATTCACCTGCGTCTCGCCCGGATCAATCAACCAGGCGCGGCTCAGCAAGGGCTCGCCCTTGTGCTCGAAGACCTGGAAGAACAGCACATTGATCGCGATGTCGCGCGCATTCAGGTAGGCGACGATGCGCTCGGTCGAAGGGTCCAGCTCGGCCGCCACCAGAATGATCTGGTGCGTCTGGTTCAAGGTCTCTTCATCGAGCGGGGTGCCAAAGCGTTTTTCGAAGTCTGCATCCAGACTGCCACCGTTCGAAAAGCGCGCATAGATCTGCACCAGGCGATCCGGGGTCAGCTCGGCGACCCACGATGCGTAATCCAGCGCCTGCGCCACCACCTCGCGCGGCGTGCGGTCGCGTTTTAGCTCGATCAGCACCAGCGAACCATCCGGCGCAATCGCCAGCAGATCGATACGCCCACCATCCTGCGTATGCACCTGCCGACCGATCAACATCCACTCGCTGGAGAGAATGCGTGGATCGCGCACGATCATGTCTTCGAGCTGCTGCTCGCTGGTCAGGCGCGTCGTGTTGAGCTGGGTGGGCGTCTCGCCGACGCGCCAGATGGCGTGGTGGATGGGCATTTCGCGTATCTCTTGGTCTCAGAAATCAATCGTCAGCTGGCGTCACACACCGGAACTCCAACCCTCAGACAATCTTTCCGCCTGCTCCAGCACCAGGCGGATCGCTTCTTCCTGCATGTCCGGCGGGTATTTGTAGCGACGCAGCGTGATGCGCACCAGGTTGCGCAAACGCGCACGCACGCTCTCACGCTTCTGCCAGTCGACTGACGTGCTGTTGCGCAGCTTTTCGGTGACCTCTATCGCGATCTTCTTCAGTGCCTCGTCGCCCAGCTCACGCACCGCGCTCTCGTTGTCGGCCAACGCATCGTAGAAAGCGAGTTCGGAATCGTTGAGGCCCAGCTTGTCGCCGCGCATTGCAGCTTCACGAAACTCCTGCGCCATCGCGATCAACTCTTCGATGATCTGTGCGCTCTCCACTGCGCGGCTCAGGTAGCGATTCAGCGCGGCCTGCAAGCGCTCGCTGAACTTGCGCTCCAGCACCACGTTGGTTCGCATGTGCGACTTCACCTGGTCGTTGAGCAGCTTCTGCAGCAGCTCCACGGCGAAATTGCGTTGCGGCAGCTGGCGCACTTCTTCGAGGAAGGCGTCTGACAGGATGCCGATGTTCGGCCGCTCCAAGCCTGCGAGCTTGAAGATATCTTCCACGCCCTCGGCCACCACCGCGTTGTCGAGGATCTGCTTGAGCACCGCATTGCGGCTCTCCTCGGTCAGCTTCGCGTCCGATGTCGTCGCCTTGGCAATCACCGCGCGGATTGCCTGGAAGAAGGCGATCTCCTCGCGCAGCGGCAGCGCCTCGTCCAGCGTGCCGCACAGCGAGAAAGCCTTGGTGATCGCCAGCACCACGTCGGCCCAGCGCTTCTTGCCTTCCTCCTGCCCCAGCACGAAATTCGCAGCGGGCAACAAGAGTACGGCCGCCTGCGTGCGATAAGCGCTGAAGTCGAAGCCATGCAACTGGTGCCGTGCCACCTCCATCAATTCCTTGAGCTTGGCCAGTGCCTCGGCCGCGTCCAGCGTCGGCTGGCCCTTGCCCTTGCTCTCGGTGTAGGTGCGCAGCGCGCTGCGCAGCTCGGCGGCGATGCCAATGTAGTCCACCACCAGGCCGCCTTCCTTGTCGCGGAACACGCGGTTCACGCGCGCAATGGCCTGCATCAGGTTGTGGTCGCGCATCGGCTTGTCGATGTACATGGTGTGCAGGCAGGGCACATCGAAGCCGGTGAGCCACATGTCGCGCACAATCACCAGCTTGAGTGGATCGGCCACATCCTTGAAACGCCGCTCCAGCAGCTTCTTGGTCTGGTTGTTGTAGATGTGGGGCTGCAGCAGCGCATCGTCTGCGGCTGAACCCGTCATTACCACCTTGATCGCGCCTTGCGCCGGGTCGTCGCTGTGCCAGTCCGGGCGCAGCTCGACGATGGCCTGGTACAGCCGCGCGCAGATTTCGCGGCTCATCGCCACCACCATGCCCTTGCCTGCCACCGCCTCGTTACGGGCCTCGAAGTGCTGCACGATGTCGGCTGCCACCTGGTCGATGCGCGGCTGTGCGCCCACCAGTTTTTCCAGCGCGGCCCAGCGGGTTTTCTCCGCCTCTTTCAGCGCCGCGTCTTCCTCGTCCTCAAAGACCTCCTCCACATCGGCATTGAGCTGTTCCATCTCCGCCGGGTTGAGGTTCAGCCGGGCTAACCGGCTCTCGTAGAAGATCGGTACCGTCGCGCCATCGTCCACCGCATCCTGAATGTCGTAGATGCTCACGTACTCGCCAAACACCTGACGCGTGTCGTTGTCAGTGCCCTCGATGGGCGTACCCGTGAAGCCTATGAAGGTCGCGTTCTTCAGCGCGTCGCGCAGATGCTTGGCAAAACCGTACTTGTAGCGACCGGTCTTCTTGTCCAGCACCGCGCGGAAGCCGTACTGCGAACGGTGCGCCTCGTCGGCGATCACCACAATGTTGTGGCGGTCTGATAGCAGGGGGAAAGTCTCCTCGCCCGCATCCGGCGTGAACTTCTGCACCGTCGTGAAAATGATGCCGCCCGAAGGCCGCCCAGCCAGCAGGGTGCGCAGCTCCTCGCGGTTGCCCGCTTGCTGCGGCAGCTCGCGCAGCAGGCTGCGCGCGCCGACAAAGGTCTCGAACAACTGGCCGTCCAGATCATTACGATCCGTCACCACCACCAGCGTGGGGTTGTGCATTTCCTTCTGCTGCATCAGCTTGGCCGCAAAGCACAGCATCGAAATACTCTTGCCCGAGCCCTGCGTGTGCCACACGATGCCACCCATGCGCGAGCCCGGCTTCACCTTGTCGGCATAAGTCGCCCACTGCTCCTGCAGCGTATTCACCGGCACTGGCGTAGCGGCGATCACCGCTGCGCGCACAGCCGCGCGCACCGCATGAAACTGGTGATAGGCCGCGATCTTCTTGACGATCTGCCCATCGCTCATTTCGAACAACACGAAGTAGCGCAGATAATCGAGCAACAACTCTGGCGCGAAGAAGCCGCGCACCACCTTCTCCAGCTCGAACTCCAGCAGCGGCCGGTCGTTCTCGTTCCGCACCGTGCGCCAGGGCAGGAAGCGCTCGAAGTTCGCCGTCAGCGAACCCACGCGCGCCTGCAGCCCATCCGAGATCACCAGCGCCTCGTTGTACACGAAGAGATCCGCAATCTCCTCCTTGTAGGTACGCAACTGGTTGAACGCATCCTTGATGCCCACCTGCTCGGCCGCGAGGTTCTTCAGCTCGATCACCGCAATCGGCAATCCATTGATGAAGCACACCAGATCCGGCCGCCGCGGCCGCACACCTTTCTGGCTTTGGCCCTGAATCGTGAACTGATTCACCACCAGTAAGTGGTTGCGCTCAGGGTTCTCGAAGTCGATCAAAACCGCACGATCACCGCGCCGCTCACCCTCGATCTCCACCTCGACCTGCACGCCGCTCACCAGCGCCTCGTGGAAGGCGCGATTGCTCTGGATCAGCGAGGGGTGCTCAGGCTTGGCGAGCTGATGCGCGACCTCGTCGAGCACCGATGCAGGCAACTGCGGATTGAGCCGCACCAGCGCCTCGTGCAACTCGCCCTGCAAGAGCACCTGACGGTAGTCGCTGCGCTCAGGCGTATCGCTGTCAGGCGCAATGTCCGGCCCGGCACGATAGTCCCAGCCGGTGTCCTGAAACCAGCTGAGGGCGAGTTGTTCGAGGTCGTTTTCGGTCATTCCAGAACCTCACCCTCTTCTCGTGGCGGACGTGGAAGCGCTTCTATCAATGCATCCACCAACGCATCTCGCAAATCAACAGGGTAGTCGTGTCGTCGCAATACAGCGCGAGTTGCCGTTCGCATCGACGCCAATATGCTTTCCCTTCGGTCCCAATCGGGAAGCTGGGTATTTCGAAGAACCTCTGCCAGTTCCAGAACCAGAGAAGGTGAATCACCAAGCTGAACATTGCTGATGCCAGCGTGCTTCAGCAGTACGCTGAATATGATTTCTGTCGGCGGGGCAATTCGATTCGTAACGGGCTGTAGTTCCTCAACGAGCGGTTGAACTTGCGCGATAGCATCGACCTGAACTTTTTGTTCCTCTTGGGTCGACTTGGAAAATTCAGCCACCAAGGAATTGCAATAGCTTGCAGCGCCGATCAGATCGGGGAACAGGCTCGCGTAGTGAACGTTCATCATCCGGAGATGACGCAGGCACTCGTCGCGATCCTTGTTCGGGATGTAGATCTTGCAGAGGTACCTGGCGAGTTCTTCATCTTCTTTATCCTCATCAACCTCGCCTAGCACTTCGTCTTGCAGTGAGTTGATCAAGACGTTTTCGAACGTATCTCCATACGCTGACAAAGTGAAAAGGCCCGCTTGATTCACCAACCGGCCATGATCGTCCTTGCGTGGCTCGACAATCGTAACCTCGGGACAATGCCCATCGTGCTCAACATGAGTTTTGTTCAGCACATAAATTGCGCGAAATGGATTTTCTTCAGAAGCATCGTCATCGGCAAAAGCGAAAAACAGTGCGACATAGATCGAATAGCTCCAGTCCAGCAAAGGTGTATGCAAGCCGTGATGCTGGCCTACAGACCAAAGCTCCTTGGTGTTTTCGTCGTCAATGTCTACCAGCGTATGGTCCGATATGCGGCCACGTATCGCATGCCGGAAAAGTTTGAGCTGAGCATTTGCAACTTCTTGCGTGATGATGCCACGCGAATCTAGGCGGCCAAGACTCGGTGTGAGAGACCAATCGAAACGACGTGACCCACGGAACACAAGCTGCGTTTTTTGGCGTTTGAAGAATGGCTCTTCGATGATCTTTGCTATGTCTCTCCAGCTATCTAGTTTGGTCGCAGGAACACGACCACCACCCATCTCGCCCGTAGATGCGAAGTTGGGCCAACAAGGGACTTTCTCAAAGTACCTGACTGCTGGAGTGTCTTTCGGCTCGCTCATCAGTCGTCAATCTCCTGAATCTCCAGCTCACCGGAAAGCAATTTTGGAAGGAGCGTGTCACGAATCTTCGATAAATTTTCCGACTGTTCAGAGTTCGAAAAAATCTGCCTACGAATACTCATCGCAATATTGTCGAATGCTTCTCGTAACTCGCCGCACGGAAATGAAGTAAACAACCGATATGCATTGTTGCGATTGAGCCCCGGTACAGCAGCATCTGTATTCATGTCCTCCAAACCCAAGGTCTGTAGCAGGTAATAGCAGTAAGTCAGTTGCGCTTTAGGTTTTACGTAGAAAACCGTATCAATCGGAAAAGAAGCTCCGTCTTCCCAATACAAACTTCCCACAGTGCCTTTGCGGCCAACAATGACCGTAGGCCCGTCGACGAGGGATTCGTTGTGGAAGCCCGTTACTCCCCCGGACCCATAGACTGGAAATGGTCCTTCTACTCGATCCGCTGCCTTCAACGCCTTGCCATAGGCCAGCTCCAGAACATCATCCAATCTTGTTGGATACCAACCCTGAGGAATCTCTCCAAGCTCCGAGTCCTCGAAACTATCGGGAAACAGAGCGAGAAGTTCGGGGGTGAGGCCGAGGCGCTGGCAGATGGATTCGGTGGGTTCGCCGCTGGCCTTGGCGCGGACGGGATCGAAGTCGACGAACCAGGACTGGAAGATCGCCCGCGCCATGGCTTCCAGCGTTTCGTTCATGCGACGGTTCATTTCGATTTTGTCGTCGAGAGAGCCGAGAATATGTCCAATGTATTTTTGAGCTTCATATGAAGGTAAAGTCAGATTGACTTTTCGTAGCTCGCTTTGTCGGATTCCAACAACCGTAGTTCCAGTTGCACGTGAGCGAAGCTCTTCCTGAACTGACTGTGATTGCAGCAAGAACTTCAAGAAATTCTGATCGAGAACTCCAGGCTTCCCGCGCAACGTAATGATGCGTTGAGCGAGTGCTACCTTGCGGCCATCAAGCTGAGCGACTTCACCCAATGGAGCCTCAGTGGTCATCACCACATCGCCAGCCTGCGGTATACCGCGTGACATCCAATCGTCGTAGTCAGTCTCGGCAATGAACTCGTCTGGAGTTTCTATCCGTCCACCCTTGACCACTTTTGCAGTAATCAATGGCACGCCGAATGTCGTCTTGTTCGGTGACTTGCCACGGTAGTCGATGATTGCTTCCATGCAATCTTCCAAGGCAAGCGTTTGCCACTCACTCATCGCTGCCCCCTACATCCCCACTCAACTCCGCCTCAATCTGCTCAATCGTCGGCAGGCTGCCTTCCAGTTCCTGCGGCAGGGCGCGGGTGAGCTGGGTTTCCCATTCGGCGACGCTGATGGGCTGGGTGCTGCCCGCCAGCGCGTATTCGACGAGCACGCGGTTCTTCTCGCGCACCAACAGCAGGCCCAGCGTGGGTTTGTCGTCGGGGTGGGCAAGCAGGCGGTCGACGGCTGTCATGTACATGCCGAGCTGGGCGCCGTCGCCGGGGGCGAACTTGCGTGCCTTGAGTTCGATGACGACATAGCGGCGCAGCTTGAGGTGGTAGAAGAGCAGGTCGAGGTAGAAGTCGTCGTCGCCAATCTCGAGATGCACCTGGCGGCCGACGAAGGCAAAGCCCTGGCCGAGTTCGAGCAGGAATTTCTGGATGTGCTCGATCAGCCCTTGTTCGAGTTGCTGCTCGCGGCGCGGGGCGTCGGTGCCGAGAAAGTCGAACAGGTAGGGGTCTTTGAAAACCTGCGCGGCCATGTCGGATTCGGGCGGCGGCAGGGTGGCGGCGAAGTTGTGCTGAGCCTTGCCCTGGCGCTGGTGGGCGAGGCTGCGGATCTGCAGGTTGAGCACGTCGCGCGACCAGCCGTGTTCGAGCGTGCGGGCGGCGTACCAGAGGCGGTCTTGGTCGTGCTCAAGCTTTTCGAGCAGCACGATGTTCTGCCCCCAGCTCAGTTGTGCAACGGTCCGTTGCACAAGTTCGCGATCCGGCCAGGCGGCGGCAAAGGCGCGCATGTACTTGAGGTTGCGCGGTGAGAAGCCTTTCATGTCGGGGAAGGCCGCGCGCAGGTCGGCGGCCAGCCGGTCGATGACCTTGCTGCCGTAGCCTTGCTCGGCTTGCTTGTGCAGGATGCGCTGGCCGATGTCCCAGTAGAGCTGGATCATCACGCTGTTGCTGGCGAGCACTAGACGCAGGCGTTCGCCTTGGATGCATTGCTTGATCTCGGCAAACCATGCGGCGTAGTCGGCGGGCAGGTCGCCGGCCGGAGCGGCCACCGGGAACATGGCGCTGCGGTCGACGCGGCCGAGTTGGCGGCGTTCGTCGGGCGTTGCGTCGTCGGTCGCCACGCTTGCTGTCGGCGCCTTAGCGGCCTTGCGGGCGGATGCTTTCTTTGGCGCGATCATGGTGTGGTGCTTGTGCAAAGCTTCGTTGCACAAGTGATGGCTTCAGAGTGCATAGCCCAGCCCGGCGAGGTTTTTGCGAATCTCGGCTTCGAGACGGGCGCTTTCCTTGAATTGGTCGCCGAGGGCAGCGGTAAGCCGGGCCATCTTGTCTTCGAAGGCTTCGGCGTCGACTTCCTGCGCGGCGGCGCCAACGTAGCGGCCGGGGGTGAGGACGTAATCGCTCTTGCGGATGTCTTCGAGTCTGGCGGCCTTGCAGAAGCCGGCTTCGTCGGTGTAGCTCTCGCCACGCTGCCAGGCATGGAAGGTGGCAGCAATCTTCGCGATGTCTTCGACTTTGAAGTCGCGCAGCACGCGGTCTTTCATGTAGCCGAGATTGCGTGCGTCGATGAACAGCACTTCGCCCTTGCGATTGCGGCTGGCCTTGCGCTGCGCCTTGCTGCGGGTGAGGAACCAGATACAGGCGGGAATCTGCGTGTTGGTGAAGAGCTGGCCGGGCAGCGCGACCATGCATTCGACGAGGTCGGCGTCGACGATGGTTTTGCGGATTTCGCCTTCGTTGTTGGTGTTGCTGCTCATCGAGCCGTTGGCGAGCAGCAGGGCCATCGAACCATGCGGTGCAAGGTGGTGGATCATGTGCTGCATCCACACGAAGTTGGCGTTGCCATCAGGCGGCGTGCCGTATTTCCAGCGCGGGTCGTCTTCCTTCACGCCCTCTTTCCAGGCCTTCATGTTGAAGGGCGGGTTGGCCATGATGAAGTCGGCGCGCAGGTCGAGGTGCTGAGGCTTGGTGTAGGTGCTGGCGGGCTCTTTGCCAAAGTCGAAATCCAGCCCGCGAATGGCCATGTTCATCGAGGCAAGGCGCCAGGTGGTGGGGTTGGCTTCTTGCCCATAGATGCTGATCTGGCCGATCTTGCCGCCGTGCTCGACGACGAAGCGCTCGCTCTGCACGAAGAAGCCACCCGAGCCGCAGCAGGGGTCATACACGCGACCCTCGTAGGGTTCCAGCATTTCAACGATGAGGCTGACGATACTCTTGGGCGTGTAGAACTCGCCCCCGCGCTTGCCTGCGGCAATCGAGAATTCGCCGAGAAAGTATTCGTAGATGTGGCCGAGGATGTCCTTGGCTTTGAGCGAGGCGTGGTTGAAGGGGATCTTGGAGAACTCGTCGATCAGGCCCGGCAGGGATTCGTCGACACGCCAGCGTGCGTAGCTCTTGTCGAGCACGTTCTTGAGTTTGGGGTTTTCCTTTTCGACTGCTTCGAGCGCATCGTCCAGCAGGCGGCCGATACCTTTGAACTTGTACTCGTAGGTCTTGCCGTTCTTCACTTCGAGAACGGTGTCGATGGCGACCTTGGCGTTGTCCTTGATGAAATCCCAGCGCGCGAGGGCGGGTACCCAGAAGACATTTTTCTCGGTGTAGTAGTCGCGGGCTTCGAGCTCCTGCTCGATCAGCTCGCCTGCATCGTCACCGAGGTAGTAGTCGTTGGCGGGGTCCTTGAATGCGGCTTCCAGCTCGGTGCGACGTTCCTTGAAAGCGTCGGAGATGTACTTGAGGAAGACGAGCCCCAGCACGACGTGCATGTACTCGCTGGGGTTGACTGAGCCACGCAAACGATCAGCCGCAGACCAGAGCTGTTTGTCGAGATTGTTCAGGAATTGCTGTTCTTCGTTATTCATTGGGTGTTGAAAGCTTTCAGGCAGAGTCCCTTAAGCACAAAAAAATCGGGCGCCATAGGCGCCCGTTCATTGTGCCAGAAATAGTTATACGTCTATGTTGCGAGCATTCAGCGCATTGCGCTCGATGAAATCACGGCGTGGCTCAACCTGATCACCCATAAGCGTGGTGAAGATTTCGTCCGCAGCAATCGCATCGTCGATCTGCACCTTGAGCAGGCGGCGCACGGCCGGGTCCATGGTGGTTTCCCACAGCTGCTCGGGGTTCATCTCGCCGAGCCCCTTGTAACGCTGCTTGCCAAGGTTGCGTTCGACTTCGTTGAGCATCCAGGTGATGGCTTCGCTAAAGCTCTTCACCGGGCTGGCCTTGTCGTTGCGGCGCATGGTTGCGCCTTCACCGATCAGACCGTTGATGAGCTGGCTGGCACGGCGGATGGTGACGTAATCGCCGGAGACGATGAATTCCGGATCGATCACTGTGCGCTTGATGTTGCCGTGATGCATGCGCTCAAGCGTGAGTTGCCAGGCTTCGTGAATCTCGTTGAACTCGGCAATCACCGTGACATTGACCGGTGCAACGACCTGCAGACGCTGGGCGGAGGCCCGGGTAGCGGCTTCATCCACAAGGCTCAGCTCGATATCGTGGGCCATGGCGGCTTGCAGCACGTCTGGATCGATCCAGCTGGTGAGGCGGTTGATGACGGCTTCGGCGAGCAGGTAGGCACGGGCCATTTCTTCGAGGGCCGTGCCTTCGATGGGCGTTGCGCCTTCGCGCGGCAGCAGCGAAGCGCCATCAAGGGAAAGCTTGAGGAGGTGACCAGAGAGCTCGTGATCGTCCTTGATGTACATCTCGTTGCGGCCGTGCTTGATCTTGTAGAGCGGCGGCTGAGCAATGTAGATGTGGCCACCTTCGACCAGCTCGGGCATCTGGCGGTAGAAGAAGGTGAGCAGTAGGGTACGGATGTGGGCACCGTCAACGTCCGCATCGGTCATGATGATGATGCGGTGGTAACGCAGTTTTTCGGGCTTGTAGTCGTCCTTGCCGATGCCGGTGCCGAGCGCGGTTATCAGGGTGGTGATCTGCTCGGAGGAAATCAGCTTGTCGAAACGCGCCCGCTCGACGTTGAGCACCTTGCCGCGCAGCGGCAGGATGGCCTGGAACTTACGGTCACGGCCTTGCTTGGCGGAACCACCGGCGGAGTCGCCCTCGACGATGTAGATCTCGCACTTGGTGGGATCCTTTTCCTGACAATCGGCGAGCTTGCCGGGCAGGCCGATGCCGTCCAGCACGCCTTTGCGGCGGGTCATTTCGCGAGCCTTGCGGGCCGCTTCGCGGGCACGCGAGGCTTCGACGATCTTGCCGCAGATGGTCTTGGCATCGATCGGCTTTTCGAGCAGGAATTCGGCTAGCTTGGCGGCTACAACTTCTTCCACCGCCGGACGGGCTTCGCCGGACACCAGCTTCATCTTGGTCTGCGAGGCAAATTTCGGATCCGGCATCTTGACCGACAACACGCAGGCGAGGCCTTCACGCATGTCATCACCTGAGATATCGACCTTGGCTTTCTTGGCGATCTCGTTTTCTTCGATGTACTTGTTGATGACGCGGGTCATCGCCGCGCGCAGGCCGGTGAGGTGGGTTCCGCCGTCGGACTGTGGGATGTTGTTGGTGAAGCACAGTACCTGTTCCTGGTAGCTGTCGTTCCACTGCATGGCAACTTCGACCGTTAACTCGACGTTCTGAACCTGGCCGGTAGTCACCAGCGTAGTGCCCGCGGCGTAGAAAACGTTCGGGTGCAGGGTGGTCTTGGCGCGGTTGATGTAGTCGACAAAGCCCTTCACACCACCGGAAAAGGCGAAATCCTCTTCCTTGTTGTTGCGCTGGTCGACCAGCTTGATCTTCACACCATTGTTCAGGAACGAAAGCTCGCGCAGGCGCTTGGCAAGGATTTCGTAGTGGTATTCGATCTTGCCGAAGATTTCCTCATCAGCCAGGTAATGAACTTCGGTGCCGCGCTTTTCAGTGTCACCAATCACCTTCAGCGGCGAGACTTCGACGCCGTTCTGGATCTCGATCTCACGGTTGATCGCTTTGCCCTTGTTGAACTCGATGAAGTGCTTCTTGCCATCACGACGCACGGTGAGACGCAAAAACTTGGAGAGCGCATTCACGCAGCTCACGCCCACGCCGTGCAAGCCGCCAGAGACCTTGTAGCTGTTCTGGTTGAACTTGCCGCCAGCATGCAACACGCACATCACGATTTCAGCTGCCGAGCGCTTGGGCTCGTGCTTGTCATCGAACTTGATGCCGACCGGAATACCGCGGCCGTTGTCGGTGACCGAGATCGAGTTGTCGGTGTGGATGGTCACCACGATGTCGTCGCAGTGGCCGGCCAGTGCTTCATCGATAGCGTTATCGACCACCTCGAACACCATGTGATGCAGACCGGTGCCATCGGAGGTATCGCCGATGTACATGCCGGGGCGCTTGCGCACGGCTTCCAGACCTTCGAGCTGCTGGATGCTGTCTTCGTCGTAGGCGGGTTGCTGGTTCTGTTCGGACATGGTGTTCCTGTTTCAGGGATATTCGATGGGCAGGATCAGGCGCTTACTTGCGCGCCTGTTCGCTAGCGTCGATGAGGATCAGGCGGCTGTCGGCGTTGAATACCAGCCGGCCCTCACCCTTGTAGTAGCTTTCGGTACTCCAGGCATCCGAGCCGAAGTAGTAGGGCAACCAGCCCACGCCACCGGACTGGGCATCCACGGCAGCAGGCCTGCCGATCAACTGCTCGACTTCGCTGCGGCTCATGCCGATCTCGAGGCGGACAAAACGCCCGCCAGCAAGTGGCTGACCCACGATACGACCGGCCAGCTGCTCACGTCCGCTGATCTCGCGTACCTGCTCCCGGGCTGCGTGAGGCGGCAAGGGAGCAGGCGCAGAGCAAGCCGTGAGGATGGCCGCGCAAAGGATCAGGAGGCAACGAAGCAAGGCTGCATCCATGCTCAGATTCGCATCGGCATCACGACAGCCTTGAACTGCTCATTGCCAGGCAGGGTGAATAGTGCGGAGGACATCGGCTCGTTGAGGTGGATCTCGACGGTATCGGTGACCACGTTGTTCAGCACATCGAGCAGGTAGGTCACGTTGAAACCCAGCTCCAGGCTGTCGCCCGAGTAGGAGATTTCGAGCTCTTCCTGGGCCTCTTCCTGCTCGGCGTTGGAACTGATGATGCGCAGCAGGCCCGCTTCGAGCACCACACGCAGGCCACGGAACTTCTCGTTGGTCAGGATCGCAGCTCGCTGCAGGGCAGAGAGCAGGCTAGCACGATGCACCGTGACCAGCTTCGGATTGCCTTGCGGGATCACCCGTTCGTAATCCGGGAACTTGCCGTCGATGAGCTTGGTGATCAGCTCGATCGGGCCGAAGCGGAAGCAGGCTTGGTTGCCGGTAATCACGATCTCGACCGGATCATCGCTGTCGGCAAGCTGGCGGGTGAGTTCCAGCACGGTCTTGCGCGGCAGGATCACCTCGGTTTTCTGGAATTCCTCTTCGAGTGTGTTGGACGACAGGGCCAGGCGGTGGCCATCCGTGGCCACCAGACGCAATTCTGTGCCCATCACCTGCATCAGCAGGCCGTTCAGGTAGTAGCGGATGTCTTGAGCGGCCATAGCATAGGCTACTTGGGCCAACTGGCGGCGGAAATCTTTCTGTGGCAGACGCAGGGTGAGGCTTTCACCCGTGTTGAGCTGCATGCGCGGGTAATCGGCGGCAGGCAGGGTCTGCAGGTTGTAGCGGCTCTTGCCGGCCTTCAGCGTAAGGCGCTTGTCGTCCAGCAGCAGGCTCACTTCGCCATCAGGCAGGGCGCGCAGGATGTCCTGCAGTTTGCGTGCGCCCACTGTGATCGAAGCATCCTCACCGCCCCCTTGAGAAATCTGGTGGGTGGTGATCTGGATCTCGATGTCTGTAGCCAGCAGGGTGAGCGTGTCACCTAGCTTCTCGATCAGCACATTCGACAGGATCGGCAGGGTATGGCGTTTTTCAACGATGCCTGAAACCGACTGCAAAGGCGCCAGCAAGGCATCACGACTGCTTGTTAACAAGAGCATTTATATAAACCTCCTATTATTTATATATCGCGCCATTTTCTGTGGATAAGCACAAAAAAAGCAATTGATTCAAAAGCTTGACCATGTTCATGAAGCTGTTGGAAAGGGTAGGGACAAGTGTGTGTGCAAATGTGGAGCGTTTTTGCCTGACTAGCTTGAAACCTACTTGTTCACAATTCCTTCCCAGGGCTTGCCTGCTCTTGTCCACATTCCTGCCGCGTTCCGGAGCTTGTTCATGATCTTACTGCGAGGCAGCGATCGGGAGTTCCGGGCGTTCTTCATTCCGCTGACGATTTCTTGCAATAGATCGTCAGCAGTCTTTCAGGAATTTTCAGTTTGCCAATCCACTCACCTAGCTTCCATCTGGACGGAGGCCGCAGGCTTTGCAGCTGACTGTTCTGTTGTTAACAAGAGTTCTTATATAAACCTATTACTACTAATATATCAGCCACTTTTCTGTGGATAAGCCTTTAAATTCTTTTTTATTCAACAGCTTAACCCTGTTCATTAGCCTGTGTGCAGGAGCACTTGAAGCTTGTGGGGGAGTGGGGATGATTTCTGGCACAAGCGGCAAACCCGTTCTTGTCCACATTTGCTCCGCTGCCACTCCCATGCTTGTACACAGGCTGTTTGTCGCTTTTTATCCCCTCAAGGTCTGGGTCAGGACGTGCAAATCATGGTTGAGTTGCTGGTCGCCGAGGCGCAGTTCAGTCACCGTGCGGCAGGCATGCAGCACCGTTGTATGGTCGCGCCCGCCAAAAGCATCACCAATGGCCGGTAGTGAAGCCGGGGTGAGCTCCTTGGCCAAGTACATGGCGATCTGACGCGGACGTGCAATGTTGCGCGTACGTTTCTTGGAGAGCAGCTCGGCAAGCTTGATCTTGTAGAAGTCCGCCACGGTCTTCTGGATCAGTTCAAAGGTGATCTGACGGTTGTGCGCTGCGAGCAGGTCGCGTAGTGCTTCACGGGCCAGCTCCAGACTGATTTCGCGGCCATGGAAGCGGGCGTAAGCCACGACCTTCTTGAGCGCACCTTCGAGTTCGCGCACGTTGGAGCGCAGGTTCTTGGCGATCAGGAAGGCCACGTCATCCGGCAACGGCACGTTGTCGAACTCAGCCTTCTTCTTGAGAATGGCAATGCGCATCTCGAGCTCGGGCGGTTCGATCTGCACCGTAAGGCCCCAGTCGAAGCGGGAGATCAGGCGGTCTTCCAGACCCTGGATATCCTTAGGATAGGTATCGCAGGTGATCACGATCTGCTTCTTGGCTTCAGTCAGCGCATTGAAGGCGTGGAAGAATTCTTCACGTGTACGATCCTTGTTGCCGACGCCGAGGAACTGGATGTCGTCGATCATCAGCAGATCCAGCGAACGGTAGTAGCGCTGGAATGCGTCAAAGTTCTTTTGTTGATAGGCACGCAGCACGTCGGAGAAATAGTCCTCCACATGTACATAGCGCACCACGGCCTTCGGATTGTGGCGCAACACTTCGTTGCCGATGGCGTGGATCAAGTGCGTCTTGCCCAAGCCAACACCGCCATATACGAAGAGCGGGTTGTAACTGCTGCCAGGGTTGTTGGCGACCGAGATGGCGGCTGCGCGGGCCAGATCGTTGGCGCGGCCGGTCACCAGGGTGTCGAAGGTGAAGGCCGGGTTGAGGCGAGTCTTTTCGTAGGCAGTGCTGCCACCGGTATGAATCGCCGGGGCTTCGATCACATTGCCTGAAGCCTGGCTTGCAGTCTTGGGCAGGCTGTTGGAAATGGACTGTGGAGAACTTGGTGCCGCAGCCGGACGGGCTGGTGTTGCAGTTGGCTTCTTGCCGGGAGTACCAAGTTCCAGACTCAGTACGGTGGGGGCGCCGAAAAATTCAGCGGCCAGTTCTTCAAGGCGGCGCTGATAGCGCTCGCGCACCCATTGGAGGACGAAACGGTTGGGCGCGCAGAGTTTGATACCGCCCGCTTCTCCAGCTTCGGCTACCTCGAGCGCACGGATCCAGGTGTTGAACTGCTGTGCGGGCAGTTCATTCTCCAGGCGGGCCAGACAGGCATTCCAGAAAGCTTGACTCACGGTTTGTTCGGATCTTGTTCTTGTGTCCAGCGCTGCTGCGGCTGGAGGGGGCTGCCCCGGGTTGATCAATCCAGCCCTGCCGTGTGCGGCAAGGGCTGCAGGCTGTGTCTTCCGGCGTGGCGGAAGATTGGTGCCAAGAGGGAGAATTCTACAGTTTTACCCCAGATTTATCCACAGGCAGACTGCGCCGCTGAAGGAAGTCTCTATTGACAAACCGCTTGAGAAAATATCTAATCGCGAGTTCGCCGCATCAGTTCGATTAGGGAAAGATCATGAAACGCACGTATCAACCTTCTGTGGTTCGTCGCAAGCGCACCCACGGTTTTCTGGTTCGCATGGCCACCAAGGGTGGTCGCAAGGTGATTGCTGCTCGTCGCGCCAAGGGCCGTCATCGCCTGGCAGTCTGAGCGTGCTCGTCGCGGGTTCGGAGCTGCACTTGGCACCGGCCGGTTCAGTCCAACCGCAGACAGGGGCACGGTCTTTCAGACCTGCCTATCGCTTGTGCAAAACGGATGAGTATTCATCCGTTTTTGCTTTCAGGAAGGCGGTGCGTGGGCGCTACTTTGTGCTCCACTACCGTCCTTCTGAAAGCCCCACTGCCCGTCTCGGTGTCGTCGTGGCCAAGAAACTGGCCCGTCGCGCCGTGCTGCGCAATCTGATCAAACGCATGGCTCGCGAATGGTTTCGCCATACGCGTGAAACCTTGCCGCGCCATGATTTGATCCTGCGCCTCAACGCTCCTGCGCTGGGCGTAACGCGTGCCGATCTGCGTCAGGATCTGGCTGCTCTCTTCAAGCGTCTGCCGAAGTGAAAACACTCCTGCTTGCGCTCATCAAGATCTATCAATATCTCGTCAGTCCGTGGCTGGGCAGTCGCTGCCGTTTTTACCCCAGTTGTTCGGCCTATGCGGCCGAAGCCTTGCAGCGGCACGGCTTGCTGAAAGGCCTTAAACTGGCGGTCTTTCGTCTGGCCCGTTGTCACCCTTGGTGCGATGGCGGCCACGATCCGGTTCCCTGAATCAGGTTTCAAACATCCCTCACCCGAGTCTTCATCATGCAGATGGATTTCAAGCGTCTTATCCTGATGGCAATTTTTGCCTTCTCCCTGGTCATGCTGTGGGAGCGTTGGCAGGTCTACAAGAATCCGCCGCAAGTTCCAGTAGCTGCCCAGTCTGCTGCGCAGGATGGGTCTATTCCGGCACCGATGGCATCGGCTACGGCTGGTAATGCTCCAGCTGCCGGTGCAGTACCCGGTGCGACCGACAGCAAGATTGGCGTCTATGCCAGTGCAGCGAAGGCGGTGGTGAAGACCGATACGATGATCGCGACGGTTTCCGCTCAAGGTGGTGACATCATTCGTGTCGAGCTGACTCAACACAAGACCAACGAAGATCATCGTAGCTGGCTGAATCTGGCCAAATCGATCTTTGGTCAAGGTTCTCAGCAAGAGGATAGCCGCAAGAATTTTGTGGTGCTGCAGGAAGAGGGCGCACATTTCTATGTCGCCAACACAGGTTTGATTGGCGAAGGTTTGCCGACCCACAAGACCCTGTTTGAACTGAAGGCAGGTGAATACACGTTGCAGGATGGCAAGGATGAAGTGCAGCTGCGCATGAGTGCGCCAGCCGTCAATGGCGTGGCTGTCACCAAGGTGCTGACTTTCAAGCGCGGTTCTTACCTGATCGATGTGAGCTACGAAGTAAACAACGCTTCAGCCAATCCGCTTGCCACGACGGCCTACTTCCAGCTGGCGCGCGATGACAAGGCTACTGAAGGTAGTGGTGGCATGTTTGGTGGGGTGAGTGCCTATACTGGTCCGGCTGTATTCACTCAGGAAGGCAAGTTCCAGAAAATCGATTTCAAGAAGATCGCAAAGGATGAAGCCAAGTATGTGAAAAGTGCCAAGGATGGCTGGATGGCCATGGTGCAGCACTATTTCGTGAGCGCTTATCTGCCGGCTGAGGGCTTGCAACGCGATTTCTATACCCACAAGATTTCCGAGGGTGTGTTTGGTGCTGGCATCAAACTGCCGCTGACTGCTGCAGCTGGTCAGACCGCTAAGCTGTCGGTACCGCTGTATGTTGGCCCGCAGGAGCAGGACAAACTCAAGGCACTCGCCCCCGGCTTCAATCTGGTGGTGGATTATGGCTGGGTGACCGTGATTGCCGAGCCGCTGTTCTGGGTGCTGTCCGTGATCCACAAGCTGGTGGGTAACTGGGGCTGGGCCATCATTATCGTGACCCTGTTGCTCAAAGCGGCCTTCTATCCGCTGTCTGCTTCCAGCTATAAGTCCATGGCCAAGATGAAGAACGTGATGCCGCGCATGAAGGCGCTGCAGGAGCGTTACAAGGACGACAAGATGAAGCTCAATCAGGCCATGATGGAGCTCTACAAGACTGAGAAGGTCAATCCGATGGGTGGCTGTCTGCCGATTCTGGTGCAGATGCCGGTGTTCATCGCGCTGTACTGGGTGCTGCTGGGCGTGGTCGAGATGCGTCAGGCTCCCTGGGAATTCTGGATTACTGACTTGTCGGTGAAGGACCCCTACTTCGTGCTGCCGATCATCATGGGCGTGACGATGCTGATCCAGACCAAGCTCAACCCGACGCCGCCGGATCCTGTGCAGGCCAAGGTGATGATGCTGATGCCGATCATGTTTACCTTCATGTTCCTGTGGTTCCCGTCCGGTCTGGTGCTGTACTGGGTGCTCAACAACGTGCTGTCGATCGCACAGCAGTGGTACATCACACGGTCCATCGAGAATGCAGGTGCCAAGCCAGCAAAGTGATGTAATTGCCGCCATCGCGACCGCTCCCGGTCGCGGTGGGATCGGCGTGGTCCGGGTGTCCGGCCCGGATCTTGCCGGCTTTGCACAGACCCTCACCGGGCGCTCTCCCAAGCCTCGCCACGCTTCGCTGGCCAATTTCCTTGATGCGCATACGCAAGCCATCGATCAGGGCTTGCTGCTGTATTTTCCTGCGCCGCATTCCTATACCGGTGAAGACGTGATTGAGCTGCAAGGTCACGGTGGTCCGGTCGTCATGCAGATGCTACTCGCACGCTGTGTGGAACTCGGAGCGCGAATCGCCGAGCCTGGGGAATTCACCCGCCGAGCTTTTCTGAACGAACGCCTCGATCTGGCTCAGGCTGAGGGTGTAGCAGATCTGATCGATGCGACGACCAGCGCGGCTGCGCGTTCAGCCGTGCGCTCTCTGTCTGGGCGTTTCTCTGGCGAAATCCATACCTGGTGCGACAAGCTGGTCGATCTGCGCATGCTGGTCGAAGCCACGCTGGACTTTCCCGAAGAGGAAGTCGACTTCCTGGAAGCTGCGCGAGCGATTCCACGTCTTGAAGCGCTGGGTGTCGAGCTGCAATCGATCCTGGTTCGGGCCAAACAAGGGAGCTTGCTGCGCCGGGGACTGCAGGTGGTGCTGGCGGGTCAGCCCAATGTGGGCAAGTCCAGCCTGCTCAATCAGCTTTCGGGTGAGGATCGGGCCATCGTTACAGACGTGGCCGGCACGACCCGCGATGTGCTGCGTGAAGCCATCCAGATCGAGGGTATTCCGCTCCACATCATTGATACGGCGGGTTTGCGTACGACCGAGGATGTGGTCGAGAAGATTGGTATCGAACGTTCATGGCAAGAGATTGCCGGCGCAGATGTCATCCTGCGCATGGTGGATGCTGGTGTCGGCATCACGACGGCTGACCATCAGATTGATGCTCGCTTGCCGGCAGGTGTGCCGGTAATCTGGGTTTTCAACAAGATTGACCGTAATGGTGAGTCGCCTCGCAAGGATGTACTCGAAGGTGGAACAGGTGTGTGGCTGTCTGCCAAGCAGGGGAGTGGTGTAGAACTACTACGTCAGACCCTGTTGCAGATTGCAGGTTGGGAGTCACATGGCGAAGATGTGTATCTCGCCCGTGAGCGTCACCTGATTGCCTTGCGCGAGGCTGCTGAGCATGTGAGTCTGGCCTTGCAACTCGTGAAACAGCTTGATCTCCTGGCCGAGGAATTGAGATTGGCTCAAGAAGCTGTGAATACCATTACTGGTGAGTTTGGCGCCGACGATCTGCTCGGTGTGATCTTCTCCCGTTTCTGTATAGGCAAGTAATATGTCTGAACTTGAAAACCAGCAGGCGGATGCTCTGCAGATTTCCAGCGAACTAGCGCGTTGCCTGATCGCTTTGAATGTTGACTGGAGTAATCACACGGAGCTACGCAAGCTTGCGCGTGAAGCACTGAGCTACAAATCTGAACAGATCGGTCAGCATCTTCAGGCAACTGATTTCGAGGCTCATGCCCGTTTGAAGTTTTATGGTCTGGTGGCATTGATGTTTCAGACCATGGAAGAGGGAGCGCAGGAGGGCGAGCATATTCACGGCACTGAGTTGTGGAAAGCTGTTGCCCGTGCGCTGTGGGCAGAGAAAGAAGCTGCTGCGAAGTAGATGTTCCACGTGAAACAACTCTAAGTGGAATACGCGCTTCTGCTCTGCGGAGCTTTTCTTGCTGGTCTGATTGATGCTGTGGTTGGTGGCGGTGGCCTGGTTCAGCTGCCTCTGTTGCTGGCAGTCTTTCCTGGAATGTCGATCCCGGTGCTGTTTGGCACCAACAAGCTTTCCAGTATTGCGGGTACTGCCAGTGCGGTCTGGCAGTACTCGCGCAAGATTTCGATTCCCTGGAAACTTGCCTTTCCAGCAAGTGCTGCAGCACTAATCGGTGCTGCCTCAGGGGCAGCGACGGTTTCCTTTCTGCCGCCTGCGGCTTTGCGCCCGATGGTGCTAATTCTATTGATCGTGGTTGGTGCCTACACCTGGTTCAAGCCTGATTTCGGCAAGAACAGAGTGGAACATGAACGGCGCCATCCTCGTGTGCTGGCTAGTTTGCTGGGCGCAGGGATCGGTTTCTACGATGGATTTTTCGGGCCAGGAACTGGCAGTTTCCTGATCTTTGGTTTTGTGCGCCTGTTCGGTATGGATATGCTGCATGCTTCAGCCAGCGCCAAACTGGTGAACTTCGCGACCAATCTGGCTGCTCTGAGCTTCTTTCTATTGCATGAAGGCGTAATGTGGAAGTTGGGCCTTGCCATGGCTTGTGCCAATGTAGTGGGGGCACAGGTGGGGACACGCCTGGCCGTACGCCATGGCAATCATTTCATCCGCTGGCTCCTGCTTGTGGTGGTTTCGGTTCTTATCGTGAAACTGGGCTGGGATCTGGCCAAGTAATGTTTCACGTGAAACACACCTGAAACCTCGGGTTGTCCCGCGCTTATACAGCGCTACACACAGCTTTTCCACAGATCTATCCACTAGGCCCGAAAACCCTCGCGGCGTATCATTGCGAGCCCTGTTGTGGAACTTGATCCGATGCTGTATCCAGAACGTTTCGATGTGATTGTGGTAGGTGGTGGCCATGCCGGCACCGAGGCTGCTCTGGCGGCCGCCCGTACCGGTAGCAAGACGCTTTTGCTGACGCACAACATCGAGACCCTCGGTCAGATGAGCTGCAACCCTTCCATCGGCGGTATCGGCAAGGGCCATCTGGTCAAGGAAGTAGATGCGCTGGGCGGTGCCATGGCGGAAGCCACGGACGAAGGCGGTATTCAGTTCCGCATCCTGAATGCGTCGAAAGGCCCGGCAGTCCGCGCTACGCGCGCTCAAGCTGACCGCATTCTGTACAAGGCAGCAATCCGCCGCCGCCTCGAAAATCAGCCCAATCTGACCCTTTTCCAGCAGGCTGTGGACGACATCACTGTCGCGGGCGAGCGCGTCACTGGCGTGGTTACTGCCATCGGCCTGCGCTTCGAGGCGCCGACCGTGGTGCTGACGGCCGGCACCTTCCTGAATGGCAAGATTCACGTCGGCCTGGAAAACTATTCCGGTGGCCGGGCAGGGGATCCGCCCGCAATTTCGCTCTCCCATCGTCTGCGTGAGCTGGCCTTGCCGGTGGGGCGTCTGAAGACCGGCACGCCGCCGCGCATCGATGGCAAGACCATTGATTTCTCGGTGATGCAGGAGCAGCACAGCGACGATCCTCTGCCGGTGTTTTCCTTCCTCGGCAATGCCGCTCAGCACCCCAAGCAGATGCCTTGCTGGGTGACCCAGACCAATGCCCGAACCCACGAGATCATCCGCGGCGGGCTGGACCGCTCGCCGATGTACACCGGCGTGATCGAAGGCGTGGGCCCGCGCTACTGTCCTTCCATCGAAGACAAGATCCACCGCTTTGCGGACAAGGATAGCCACAACATCTTCCTTGAGCCGGAGAGCCTCAGCTCGCACGAGATCTATCCGAACGGGATCTCCACCTCGCTGCCCTTCGATGTGCAGCTGGCGCTGGTGCGCTCGATCCGTGGCATGGAGAACGCGCACATATTGAGACCCGGCTACGCCATCGAGTACGACTATTTCGACCCGCGCAACCTGAAGTCCAGCTTCGAGACCAAGTCCATTGCCGGTCTCTTTTTTGCTGGCCAGATCAACGGCACGACCGGTTACGAAGAAGCCGCCGCGCAAGGCTTGCTCGCCGGCGTGAATGCCGCGCTGCTGGCGCAGGGCAAGCCGGCCTGGTGCCCGGCGCGCAGCGAGAGTTATCTGGGCGTGATGGTGGATGACCTGATCACGCGCGGCGTGACCGAGCCTTACCGCATGTTCACCTCGCGCGCCGAATTCCGCCTCTCCCTGCGTGAAGACAATGCCGACCTGCGCCTGACTGAACAGGGCCGCGCCCTGGGCCTGATCGACGAGCGCCGCTGGGCGGCCTTCAGCGCCAAGCGCGAGGCCATCGAGCGCGAAACGGCGCGTCTGCGCGCCACCTGGGCGATTCCGCACAAACTGGCGGAAGGTGAGGCCGAGGCTACGTTCGGCAAGTCGCTGGAGCGCGAAACCCGCTTCTTCGATCTGCTGCGCCGGCCGGACATGACTTACGCCGCGCTGATGGCGCTGTCGGTGGCCCCGGAAAATCCCGAAACGGATACGCAAGTCATTGCACAGATTGAAATTTCTGCGAAATATCAGGGCTATATCGAGCGCCAGCAGGAAGAGGTGCAGCGTGCGGCCGGGCAGGAAAACACCGTGCTGCCGCCGGACCTCGATTACAGCGTGGTGAGCGGGCTTTCGAATGAAGTGCAGCAGAAGCTGCGCCTGCACAAACCGGAAACCCTCGGCCAGGCTTCGCGCATCCAGGGGATCACGCCGGCCGCGATCTCGCTGCTGCTGATTCACCTGAAGAAGCTTGAGATTGCCGCACGTGCGGTGAAAGGGGAGGGCGCATGAGCACAGCCAAGCGCCTCGCCACCGGCATCAAGCAGCTCGGTCTGAATCTGAATGAAGAAACACAGGAGCAGCTGCTGGCCTACGGCGCGCTGCTGATGAAGTGGAACAAGGTCTACAACCTCACCGCGATCCGCGATGAGGCGGCGATGATCGATCTGCACTTGCTCGATTCGCTCTCCATCCTGCCGCATCTGGCCCATGTGACGCGCGTCGCCGATATCGGCAGCGGCGGTGGCTTGCCCGGCATTCCGCTGGCGATTTGCCGGCCGGATTGCGAGGTGGCGCTGGTCGAAACTGTTGGCAAGAAAACCAGCTTCCTGCTGCAGGCCAAGGCCCAGCTGGGGCTTGCGAATCTCTCGGTGCACAACCTGCGCGTCGAGAATTTCAAACCGGCCGAGCTGTATCCGGCGATCAGCTCGCGCGCCTTTGCCAGTCTCTACGATTTCGTCAGCCTGACCGACCATCTGCTCGCCCCAAGTGGCGAATGGATTGCAATGAAGGGTCAGTATCCTCAGGACGAACTCGATGCCCTGCCGCCCGGCATCCAGCTGCGTGAATCGCGCCGCCTGCAGGTGCCCGGCGTCGAGGCGGAACGACATCTTCTCTTCCTTACCCGGACCTGACCTCATGGCTCGCATTTTCGCAGTCGCAAACCAGAAGGGTGGTGTCGGCAAGACCACCACCACCGTCAACCTCTCGGCCGCGCTGGCCGCGCATGGTCAGCGTGTGCTGCTGGTGGATCTAGACCCGCAGGGCAATGCCACGATGGGCTCCGGCGTGGACAAGCGCACCGTGGCTTCCACGGTGTATCAGGTGCTGATTGGCCAGCACAGCGTTACGGAAGCGCGTGCGCGTTCGGAATCCGGTGGCTACGACGTACTGGCTTCCAATCGCGAACTGGCGGGGGCCGAGATCGAACTGGTGGGGATGGATAACCGCGAGAAGCGTCTTAAAGATGCGCTGGCTGCTGTTGATGGCGAATACGACTTCGTGCTGGTGGATTGCCCGCCCAGCCTCTCCATGCTCACCCTGAACGGCCTCTGCGGGGCTCACGGCGTGATCATCCCGATGCAGTGCGAGTACTACGCGCTCGAAGGCCTGTCGGATCTCGTGAACACCATTAAGCAGGTGCATGCCAAGCTCAACCGCGACCTGAAGATCATTGGCCTGCTGCGTGTGATGTTCGACACCCGCAGCACGCTCTCCCAGCAGGTGTCGGCCCAGCTGGAAGAACACTTCGGTGACAAGGTCTTCAAAGCCATCATCCCGCGCAATGTGCGTCTGGCCGAAGCGCCCAGCCATGGCATGCCCGGTGTGGTCTTCGACAAGGCCGCCAAGGGCTCGCAGGCTTATCTGCAATTTGCCGCCGAGATGATCGAGCGGATCAAGACAATCTGAACGGAATTTCCTCATGAAACCCAAGATGAAAGGCCTCGGCCGCGGCCTGGAAGCCCTGCTCGGCGGCGACGCGCTGCCTTCTGACACCGGCAACCTCACCACCCTGCGCGTTGAAGACCTGCAGCCCGGCAAGTACCAGCCGCGCACGCGCATGGATGCTGGTTCGCTCGAAGAGCTGGCCGCCTCGATTCGTGCTCAGGGCCTGATGCAGCCAATCACCGTGCGCCCTATCGCCGGTGGCCGCCACGAAATCATCGCCGGTGAGCGCCGCTGGCGTGCTGCGCAGATCGCCGAGCTGACCGAAGTGCCGGTGATCATCCGCGAGATTCCGGATGAAGCCGCGCTGGCCATGTCGCTGATCGAAAATATCCAGCGCGAAGACCTCAACCCGCTCGAAGAAGCCACTGGCATTCAGCGCCTGATCGACGAATTCGGCATGACCCACCAGCAGGCCGCCGATGCGGTCGGCCGCTCGCGCCCGGCCACCAGCAACTTGCTGCGTCTGCTGCACCTGCCCAAGCCGGTGCAGGAGCTGCTGATGGCCGGTGACATCGAAATGGGCCATGCCCGCAGCCTGCTCGCCCTGCCGTCTGCCGAGCAGATCCTTACCGCCAACGAAGTTGTCGCCAAGCGCCTGTCGGTGCGTGAAACCGAGAAGCTGGTGAACAGCCAGACCAAGCCCAAGGACGACAGCCTCAAGGCCAAGCCCGCCGCTGATCGCGATGTGGCGCGGCTGGAAGAAGAGCTGGCCGACAAGCTCGGCGCGGTGGTGAAGATCAAGGCCAACAAGAAAGGCGCCGGCAGCCTCACCATCGAATTTGCGAGCCTTGATCAGCTCGACGGGCTGATCGGCAAGCTGCAAGCCTGAAGGTCTGTCCGTCCGAATGGAGCGATGGCTGATACGAACGGGCTGGCTGCTTGTGGTGCCTGGCCTGTTGCTGCTGGGGCTGGATTTTATGCTGATTGAATTCTTGGACTGGCTTTCTCGCGGGTTTTCTTCCAGCCCATCCCCGCATGCTTACGTAAGAGTCGTTCCCGCTGATGCCTCGGGAGCGCTCATTCAAATGGCCGCTCAAGCGCTCGCCGTCATGGGTCTTGGATTGGTTATTTCGGGTTGCTGGTTGCGCTTCCGCAGGCCGAAGTGAGGCAATCGTTTCTGTGCTCCATGTTGTGCGTAAAAAGGCCGTGCCATGCCTTCCAATTTGTTGAACGAGTTGCCGCTTGCGACCGAAGTCGAGCACTTCCAGACCCTGCTGACCCGCCCCGGCCTGCGCATTGAGCGCATCGTGTCGGATGGTCAGGTCAGTCCGCCCGGCTTCTGGTACGAGCAGGCCGAGGACGAATGGCTGCTGCTGTTGGCCGGCCAGACTGTGCTGGAGTATGAAGATGGCCAGCAGGTGGCGCTGGTGATGGGCGACACCCTGCTGATTCCTGCCGCTTGTCGTCATCGCGTGGTCTTTACGGCACCCCGCAGTGTGTGGCTGGCGGTGTTCTGTACGGCTGAGGTCGCCGCGGCGCGGTAATATCGCGGCTGCCCTGAAAATCCTTCTTCGATGACCATGATCCGCCACCGCCTGTTCGCTCTTCTTGCCTTGACCTGCCTTGCTGCGGCACAGGCTGCGCCTTTGCCCGAACCCACCTGTTTCGTGCCGGGCAAGAAATTCGACAACCGTCTGGCCGGCAACTGGGAAGTTGCTCCGCTCAATGTGCGTTATTCGATCCGTGCCAAGGGGCGTGAAGTGTGCGTGTATGCCCGCGACGTGCAGGCCGATGAGTACTTCGAGATCCCGGAACTGCAATGGGATGGAAAGGTGCTGGAGATCGGCTTCTACCTGCCTTCGACCAAGTGGAGCACGCGTAGCCGCCTGAGCGTTGAGAATGCTGATCTGCTGCGCGACGAATACTCGACCCCCAAGGGGCCGCGCACGGATTTCTGGACCCGTCGCAAGTGAAACGCACACTGTGCTGCATGCTGATCGCTATCTGCGGTCCGGCTGCAGCACAGCAAGCTCTGCTGACAACCAGCGAGCTGAGGCACTGGAAGCTCACCCTGCCGCTGGATGCCGACGGTGACGGCAAAGCCGATGAAATTTCCCGTCTGGCTGGCTACCGTAATCCGCCCTGGTTCACGCCGACTACCGAAGGCATCCTGTTCCGGGCCAATGCCGGTGGCGCGCGCACCAGTGGCAGTACCGCCTACGCACGCGCCGAGTTGCGTGAGCTGGATGAATCAGGACGGCCAGCCGCCTGGGATTGCCTGGGCGATACGCGCAACCTGAAGCTGGAGCAAGTCGTGCTGCACACCACCACGGCCAAGCCCGAGGCCACCATCGGCCAGATCCACGATGCCAAAAACGACAACCTGATGTTCAAGTACGTGGGCCCGGCCGGTGCTAACGGCAGCACCGATACCGGCCGCATCGAACTCTTGTGGAACGATGCTGCGCAGAGCGAAGTGCTGGATGCGGCCTATACCCTCGGCCAGCCGATGCGGGTGAAGGTGGCAGTGAACAAGGGTGCAGTGCAGGTGACTTACCGCAACCTCGTCAGTGGCCTTGAAAAACAGGTCGCCGCACGGCTTGATCCGACCAGTATTGTGGGCGCCTGCTTCTTCAAGGTCGGGGTGTATATCCAGGCCTGCAGCAAGCTGGACGCTTACGGCAAACCCAACGCGGTGTGCGAGAAAAAGGGCTGGGATGCGCGGCGTTACGATGCACCTGAGGCATATGCGGAAGTGCTGATCCAGCGGATTGAAATGTAGGGCGGGTTTCAACCCGCCATGTGCGACTGAAGTCGCACCTACGACCTGCTGATTCCCGAGCGTTTAGCCCTTCACCAGTTTGTGGCAGGTGAGACTCTGGCCGCAGCGCTCGTGTTCGCCGCTCTCCACCAGCTTGAAGCCGTGCTTCTCGAAGAAGGGTTTCGAGAGTTCGCTGGCAATCGCCGTGACCTTCTTCGCGCCCATGGCGGTAGCCAGCTCCAGCAGGTCTTCGAGGATCAGGCTGCCGATGCCCTGACGATTAGCGTCCGGAACTGTAAAGAGCAGATCGATCTGGCCCGGCATCAGGATGCCGCCGAAGCCGACGATCTCGCCTTCTTCATCCACCGCCACGCGCACCCAGTTGTCCTGCAGGCGGGCGGCCCAAGCGCTGGCGTCGTCGGCTGTGGCGGCCCAGGCGGCGCATTGCTCGGCGCTGTAGGCGCTGCGGCCGGTTTCAAGAATGGCGGTGCGATAGACCGCAGCCAGCGCGGGTGCGTCGGCGGGCTGGTAATCGCGGGTGCTGACTTCGTGCAAGGGTTCGTCGGTATCGGTCATGGTGTTGATCTTGTAGGCGCGACTTCGGTTGCACGCGGAGCGTAACGGCCGACTGAAGTCGGCCCTACGAGAACGTGACTTGATAATTCAATGAGCGGCCTGCGGCCGCGAACCAGCATTCTCGCGGGCACAGGCTGTCCCTACAAGGTCAATGCGCCAGAAAGTGCTCCAGCAAATCATTGAGGAAGCGCTGGCCGCGTTCGGTGGGGCGGATCAGGCTGTCGGTGATCTCCAGCAGGCCGCGCTGGCGGGCACCGATGAGCTTGTCCTCGATGGCGTCCAGCGGCAGGCCGGTGCGTTCTTGAAACAGGCTGCGCGGCACGCCTTCGGTGAGGCGCAGGGCATTCATCATGAATTCGAAGGGCAGCTCGTGGGCTTCCACGGTGTGCTGTTCCTGAATGAAATCATCCTGCGCGCTGCGTTCGAGGTAGGTATTCGGATGCTTGTGACGCATCTGCCGATGCACGCCCAGATGGTCTGAGAGCTTGCCGTGCGCGCCGGCGCCGATGCCGAGGTAGTCGCCGAAGCGCCAGTAATTCAGGTTGTGGCGGCATTTATGGCCCGCCTGGGCGAAGGCCGAGGTTTCGTAGTGGTTGTAGCCGGCCTCCGCCAGTTTCGCCTCGATCATTTCCTGCATGTCCGCCGAGGTCTCGTCGTCCGGCAGGCTGGGCGGGTCGCGGTGGAAGAGGGTGTTGGGTTCCAGCGTGAGGTGGTAGCAGGAGAGGTGAGGCGGGGCGAATTGCAGCGCCTGAGCCAGATCGGCCTCGGCTTCGGCGAGCGTCTGCTGTGGCAGGGCGTACATCAAGTCCGCGTTCCAGGTGTCGAAGTGGGTCGCGGCCGCTTCGAGGGCCTGAATGGCCTGGACACGGTCGTGGATGCGTCCCAGCGCCTTCAGGTGCGTTTCATTGAAGCTCTGGATGCCCACGCTCACCCGCGTCACGCCGGCCGCTCTGAAGGCCGCAAAACGCGCCGATTCGACGGTGCCGGGATTGGCCTCCAGGGTGATCTCGCAGTCGGGCTCCAGCGGCAGCAGGGTGCGGGTGGTGGTGAGCAGGCGATCGAGGCCTTCCGGCGAGAGCAGGCTGGGCGTGCCGCCGCCGATGAAGATGCTGTGCACCCGGCGGCCCCACACGCGCGGCAGGCTGGTTTCAAGGTCGCGCAGCAGGGCGTCGACATAGGCCTGTTCCGGAATGCCCGTGTCTTTCACGTTGTGCGAGTTGAAGTCGCAATATGGGCACTTCCTCACGCACCACGGGTAGTGGATGTAGAGCGACAGCGGCGGCGGCGCGGAAAGCTGCGGGGCGTGGCTTTTCAGTGCGGCAGCGGCGCGGGGAATGATCGGGATGGTGCGGGACATGGGGCTAAATACCTTCAAGCGACTCAAGCCAGGGCGGGCAGGCGAGCAACGCATGATACTGGCTCACGTCGACCAGACGCAGGTTGCCAAGCAGTGCTTCGATGCGGGCGGCGAGCGTGGTGGCGGGCTGGGTGGTCGGGTCCAGCGTATCGGAGGCCACGGCCATGCTCCACAGGCCGCCATAGAGCGGAATCGCCGGGAACAAGGGCGTCACGAGTGGGAAGACTTCGCGGAGCCGCTCAAGCAGGCTGTCGATCTGCTCGCGCTGCCATAGTGGTGAGCCCAGATGCAGGCTCAGCGCACCCTGCGGGCTGAGCAGGCGGCGGCAGGCGCGGAAGAAATCGGCGGTAAACAAGGGCGCGGCGGTGGTGTCCGGATCGGTGAGGTCGAACACGATCAGGTCGAAGTGGCCGTCAGCGGGCTGCCAGCGCTGTACATAAGCGGCCGCGTCGCCGAGCACGATCTGCAGGCGGGGGTCGTCCAGCGCACCGTCATGCAGCATCGGCAGGAAGTCGCGCGCCAGGCGCAGCACGGCTGGATCCAGCTCGGCCAGTACCACCTCTTCCAGTGTCGGATACTTGAGCAGCTCGGCCGCCGTGGCCCCGTCGCCGCCGCCCAGTACCAGCGCGCGGCGCGGTTCTGGATGAGCCAGACCGGCGATGTGCACCAGCGGCTCGTGGCACAGGAAGCTGTCGGCTTCAGAGGCCATGCTGCGGCCGTCTAGCCGGTAGAGCCGGCCGAAAGCGGCGGTCTGCCACACCTCCCAGCTCTGGTAGTCGCTGCGCCCGCCGGCCAGCAGGTGGCCCGCGCAGTCGAAATCGAGCGCAGGGCCGAGGGTTTCGCGGAAGCGGTCGTAGCTGTCGGGGTTCATGGCTTGAATATGCGTGGCACTTCGCGGGCCGGTGAGCGTCCACAAGGGTAGCGCCACGAAAGGGCAAGCCGGGCGAAAGTTTTCGGCGGCTGTTCCGTAATGAGACTGGCCACGTCTGTGCAAAAGACGGACCGTCATCCAGGGAGAACGATGCCATGAGCTCTGTTGCCGTACCCGAAGAATTGACCCTCCACCAGGTACGTGCGATCACGCCGCACCTGATCGATCTGGCTCGCAGCGGTGATGCGCTGGCGCTGGACCTGTCTGGCGTATGCCATATCGACACGGCCGGCATGCAGTTGCTGCTGGCGATTCGCCGCGAAGCCGCGCGGGCCTGTACCCCGCTGGCGCTGGAGAACCCTAGTCCGGCCGTCAGCGAATTGCTGAGCTTCTACCGCCTGGATCGGGTGCTCGCCAGTTACATCGTGAGCGAACCCGCCTGAAGCCGGAACCAGGGCCGCCAGCATGGATGGCAGCATCGACGAAACTCTCGCCCTCTTCGTGGCCGACAGCACCCAGCAGCTGGACGTGCTGGAAGGCCAGTTGCTGGCGCTGGAACGTGACCCGGCCGACCATGCCGCACTCGATGCGTTGTTCCGTGCCGCCCACACCATCAAGGGCAATGCCGCTGTGGTGCAGCTCGGCGAGGTCGAGTGGTTTGCGCACGTGACCGAGAGCGTGCTGGAACGCCTGCGCAGCGGTGAGCTGCTGGCCGGCTGCGAGCTGATCACGCTGCTGCTGGCTTGCTCGGATCACCTGCGGTATCTGGTTACCAATGCCAGCTTTGGCGCAGATGCCAGCCCGGCCTTCGCGGAGGAAGACCGGGCCCGCCTGATTGGCCTGCTGGTGCCCTGGCTGGGTGACGAGCTGGAGGAGGTGGCACCGCATGCGGCTGCCACGCCTCGGCGCAGCGAGGAAGATTGCTGGCGCATCTGCCTGCAGCCGGGCTTTGAATCCCTGCGTCAGGGGCTGGATCCGCTGAACTTCTTGCGCCATCTCGAAACTCTGGGTCGCCTGCACAGCCTGCGCGTAGTGGATGACGAAATTCCGCCCAGCGAGGGCTTCGATCCCGAAGCCTGTTACCTGCGTTTCGAAGTGCTGCTCGACACAGGCGCTGACAAGCAGGCCATCGAAGACGTGTTCTCCTTCATGCGCGATGCCTGCACGCTGCAGATCGAGCCGCCAGCGAGTCAGCTCGATGACTGGGTGGATCGCCTCGATTCATTGCCTGAAGACGAATTGCAGACCGGTGAGATGCTGGTGCGGGTTGGCGCGCTGACGCCGGATGAGCTGGCCAGCGGCTTGCGTGCTCAGCGTGAAGGTGAGGGCTCCGGGCCAATTGGCCGCATCCTGGTCGATGAAGGCTTTGTGCCGCCGCAGGTGGTGGATGCTGCCTTGCGCCGGCAGGACGAGATCAAGACTGCCTTGCAACGGGAGGCGGCCCAGTTGCGCGTCTCCGCTGAACGTCTTGATCAGCTCGTCAATTCGCTGGCGGGCATGCAGGGCTCGCTGGCTCAGCTTGCCCAGCGTGGCACGCGCGTCTCGGCCGTCGAAATGGTGGCCTTGCAGCATGCGCTGGAGAAGGCCCGGCGGCTCGCCGAAGGCCTGCGCATGGCGCGCTTTGGCGAACAGTTCCGGCGTTTTCACCGCCTCGTGCGCGATGCCAGCCTGGAGCTGGGCAAGCGCGCCGATTTGCTCGTTTCCGGCGGTGAAGTCGAGATGGACCGGGCGGTGGCCGATGCCCTCGGTGACGTCCTGATGCATCTGCTGCGCAATGCCATCGATCATGGCATCGAAGCGCCAGACGTCCGCCAGGCTGCCGGCAAGCCCGCCCACGGCAGCCTCAGTGTGAGTATTAAGCCGCAGGCCGACTGGGTCTTGCTGCGGGTTAGCGACGACGGTGCCGGGGTGGATCTGGCGCGTGTGCGGGCCGCTGCCGAAGCGCGTGGCCTGCTCACTGCGGATCAGCTGGCGGATGAGGTGAGTCTGCTGGCCCAACTCTTCGCGCCCGGTTTTTCCACCGCCGAACGCCTCAGCCACTACTCCGGGCGCGGTGTCGGCCTGGATGCCGTGCGCGCGGCGATCCACGCGCTGGGCGGTGAAATTAAGCTGCAGAGCAGGTCGGGCCAAGGTTGTTGCTTCGAAATCCGGGTGCCGGCCGCGCCGCCGCAGAGCGCCTTGCCAGCACTTCACGCCGCGGCCTGAAGCGGCCATGCCGAAGCCGATCCGTGTCCTGATCGTCGACGACTCCGTTCTGGTGCGTGAGGCAGCCCGCCAGGCGCTGAGCGGCCAGCCCGGCGTCGAGGTCATGGATACCGCCATGGATCCGCTCTACGCCATGGAAAAGATGGCCAGGGAATGGCCGGACGTGATCGTGCTGGATATCCAGATGCCGCGCATGGATGGCATCAGCTTCCTGAAGAAGATCATGGCCGAGCGGCCCACACCGGTGGTGATCTGCTCCTCGCTGGTGGGGAATGGTGCCCAGATTGGCGTGGAGGCGCTGAGGGCGGGCGCGGTGAGTCTGATCAGCAAGCCCAAGGCCGGTGTCAGTGCCTTCTTCGAGAACGAGAGCGACAACCTCGTGGCGGCCGTGCGCGCGGCCTCACATACGAACCTTGCCCGTCTGCGTCAGATCGCCACCACCCTGCGCCCGATTCCCCCGCTGGTGAAGCCGGCACGCCCGGGCACGCTGAGTGCTGATGGCCGGGTGATCGCAATTGGCTCGTCTACGGGAGGCACTCAGGCGCTGGAAACAGTGCTTGGCGCACTCGGCACCGATCTGCCCGGCATGGTGATCGTGCAGCACATGCCGCTGGGCTTTTCGAAGAAATTTGCCGACCGCCTGAATCAGGACATCCGGATCGAATTGTGCGAAGCCCAGCACGGCCAGCGTGTCGAGCCGGGTCTCGCGCTGCTGGCCGAGGCCGGCAAGCAGATGCGTCTGCAAAAGAGTGGCAGCGGCTACATCGTGGAAGTGGTGGAGGGGCCGATCATCAACCGCCACCGGCCCTCGGTGGATTGCCTCTTCAGCTCGGTGGCCAAGGTTGCCGGGCCGCGCGCACTGGGTTTGATCATGACCGGCATGGGGGACGACGGTGCGCTGGGCATGAAGGAAATGTTCGATTGCGGCGCCCATACCATTGCCGAGAGCGAGGAGACCTGCGTGGTTTTTGGCATGCCGCGGGTAGCGATTGCGCGTGGTGGTGTGCGTGAGGTGCAGCCTTTGCACAAGATTGCCGAGCGCGTCCGCGCCTGGGTGGGCTGAGCAGGATCACCTCAGCTGCCCGCCAGACGTTCTGCCACGCCGGCGTAGAGCGGAATTCCCAGCAGGATGTTGAAGGGGAAGGTGATCCCCAGCGACATGCCCAGATACAGCGAGGGCCGGGCTTCCGGAATCGCGTAGCGCAGCACCGCCGGCACCGCGATGTAGGAGGCGCTGCCGGCCAGCACCATCAGCAGGGTGGTGTTGCCGGCGCCGAGGCCTGCCGCGTGGGCCAGCAGCAAGGCCAGGCTGGCATGGCACAGCGGGCCGGCCAGTGCGTAGAGCATCAGCCAGCGCGGCACGTCCTTCAGCTCGCGCAGGTTGCGGGCGGCGAGCAGGCCCATGTCCAGCAGGAAGAAAGCCAGCATGCCCTTGAACAAGTCGCCGGAGAAAGGCTGCATGGCATGCTTGCCGGCCTCGCCGGTGATGAGGCCGACCAGCATCGCGCCGAGCAGCAGCAGTTGTGCGCCGTCGGTGAAGGATTCGTGTAGTACCTTGCGCAGCGAGAACGACTCATTCGGGCCGCCTAGTGCGGCCGCCCCGCCACCCACAGCCAACACCGGCTGCGCACGCTGGCGCAGGGCATTGGCGAAGAGCACCGCCATGATGATTGCGGGGGATTCCATCAGTGCCATCGCCGCCGCCATATGGCCGCCATAGGCCACGCCATTGCTTTCGAGATACTGGATGGTGGTGATGAAGGTCACTGCACTGACTGAGCCATAGGTCGCCGCAATCGCAGCGGCATCGAAGCCCGGCAGGTAGCGGCGCAGCAGCAGATAGCCGCAGGCCGGCACGATGAAGGCCAGGGCCACCGCGCAGGCCAGGCTGGTTGCCACTTCGCTGGTGAGGCCGGAAGCGGCCAGCGCGAAGCCGCCTTTCAGGCCCAGCGCCATGAGCAGGTAGAGCGAAAGGAAGCGCGCGATCTGCGGCGGGATTTCGAGGTTGGAACGTACGGCACCGGCCAGCAGGCCGAAGGCGAAAAACAGGATCGCCGGGTCGATGAGGTTTTGCATGGCGCAGCCCTGCGGATGAAGACGGGCTGATCCTAGCGGCTGAAGCGGATCATTAAAAATCTATTATCCTGATGTCTGGAATAAGGAATTTCTGATGAATGCCAGTTTTCGCCAGTTGAAGCTCTTTCTCGCCGTCGCCGAGCAGCGCAGCATCACCGCTGCGGCGCGGGTCTGCCATGTGACCCAGCCTTCGGTTTCCATGCAGCTCAAGGAGCTCACCGAATCGGTCGGCCTGCCGCTCTACGAAATGGTCGGCAAACGGCTCGATCTCACACCGGCCGGTGAGGCACTGGCCGAAACCGCGCGCGCCATGGTTGAAGAATGGGCGCGCTTCGAGCAGCACATCGACGCGATGAAAGGCCTCACCCGCGGGCGCCTACGCGTAGCGGTGGTGAGCACTGCCAAATACTTCGTGCCGCGCATCCTGGGCAGCTTCTGCCAGCGCTACCCGGAGATCGACATCGAGTTCGAGGTGCAGAACCGCGACGGCGTGGTCGCCAATCTGCGTGCCAACCGGAATGACCTCTACATCATGTCCATCCCGCCGGATGACATGGACATCGAACGTCACCCATTCCTGCCCAACCCGCTGGTGGTGATCGCTCCGCTCAATCACCCGCTGGCCAAGCGCCGCAAGCTGGTGCTAAGCGATCTGGCCGACGAGCGTTTCATCCTGCGCGAGCGCGGCTCCGGCACGCGCACTTCCTGTGATGCCCACTTTCGCAGTGCCGGCTTCAGCCCGAAAGTGAGGCTGGAGTTGGGCAGCAATGAGGCCATCAAGCAGGCTGTGTCTGGTGGCCTGGGCCTTTCGGTGCTGTCACAGCACTCACTGTCGACCCATCTGGAAGACGATCAGCTTGTCGTGCTGCCGGTGGAAGGCTTCCCGGTGCGCTGCAGCTGGTGGATTCTCTACCCGCGCGGCAAGCGCCTGTCGCCCATCGCGCAGGAATTCCTGAGGCATCTGGAAGCGAGCGCGGCAGAGCTGCGCGGGCGGTTTCCGGTGCAGGCGTGAGGCAGAGGCGGCGGCGAACGAATCGATGGCTGGTATGCTTTTATTCTTATTGACCAGACGTTTTTTCCGGATGGCTGAGCTGGTTTCACTAGGCAGGTCGGTTATCGCAGGAAATCAAGGGCACCAATAGAGCGTTCCGGAATATTTGCTTTTTAAACAATAATGGAAGAGATTTTTATTCCTTTCGAGCTGGATAAATAAGGAAAATCAATGTTGAAAGTCGCAATTCCCGATGATTTCGACGCAGACGATTATCTGGATCTCAATCCGGACGTCAAAGCGGCGGGCATGGATCCGGTGGAGCACTACCTTAATTTTGGTTGCATTGAGAAGCGTGCCTACAAAAAAATTGCGGCAATCCTGCGCCCGAAAATTGACGCGCCCTATGTGTTCGATGGCCTGATCTCAAGCCACAATCATGACTTCATGGAAGAGGCCCGTTTCAAGGCAGCCTATGCGCGTGGCGTGCAGGCATGTGGCACCGATTACAAGTGGCACTGGCGCGTTCATATCGGGCTATGGGCAGCACGTTCCGCCTTGCGGGTAGCTGGGGACTTCGTGGAGTGCGGCGTGAATCGCGGATTCCTTAGTTCGGCAATCATGAAAGACCTGCGCTGGGACGAAACGGGGCGCACCTTCTATCTTCTTGATACGTTCAAGGGCCTGGATGCGCGTTTTGTGTCAGACATCGAAAAGAAAGGCGGCGTGCTCGAAAGGAACCGAGCTGAGCTAGCGTCCGGTTTCTACACGAGCAATCTCGATATCGTTGAGCGTAATTTTTCCGAGTGGAAAAATATGGAAATAGTTGCTGGCAGCATTCCTGAAACACTGGCCGCAGTTGAATCAAGCAGGATCGCATTCCTGCACATCGATCTTAATTGCAGCCCCCCCGAAGTCGCCGCACTCGAATCCATGTGGGACCGTATTTCCGTTGGAGGAATCGTCTTGCTTGATGACTATGCGTACTATGGCTATCAGCCCCAGAAAGAGGGGATGGATGCTTGGAGCGAACGCAACAATTCTCCTATCGTAAGCCTTCCGACTGGCCAAGGGCTCATCATCAAAGCCTGAGCATGCAAGCGAAATTGTGTGTAAAGCACGAGCCAATACTTAATTGGCGGCTCGGGCGTGATCGTGTTGTCCCATCTGGAAGACGATCAGCTTGTCGTGCTGCCGGTGGAAGGCTTCCCGGTGCGCTGCAGCTGGTGGATTCTCTACCCGCGCGGCAAGCGCCTCTCGCCGATTGCGCAGGAGTTTTTGCGCCATCTGGAAGCGAGCGCGGCAGAGCTGCGCGGGCGGTTTCCGGTGCAGACCTGAGGCGTCCGGGGGCTTCCCTCCCTCAAAAAGCCCCGGATTCCGGCTTTGCCTTCATCCGGGCTTGCTATCCGGGGTGAGAGAGGGGCGCTCAACCTGCGGCGACTGGCACGGCTTCACCAATGAAATCGTCGTCGTCATCGTCGACTTCTGTGCGCTGATCCTTGGCGCTGGCAGCCTGAGCGTCGCTGGTGAGATCAATGGTGGTGAGCGCAATCAATCGGCTGCCATGGCGCAGGCGATAGCCGAACCAGATCACGAGGAACAGCGGGATGCCGATGTAGGTGGCGGCCAGCCCGATCCAGTCGATCTTGTCGGCGCTGAAGGCCTGCCAGTTTTGGCCCAGCGCGATGAGCAGGCACAGGCCGAAGGCGAACAGCGGGCCGAAGGGGAAGAAGGCCGAGCGGTAGGGCAGCTCCGCCAGATCACGGCCCTGTGCGAGCCAGGCGCGGCGGAAGCGGTAGTGGCACACGGCGATGCCGAGCCAGGCGATGAAGCCGGTCATGCCCGAGGTGTTGAGCAGCCACAGGTAGACCGTCTGGTCGCCGAAGATAGAGGTCAGGAAGCACAGCGCGCCGACCGCCGTGGTGGCGTAGAGCGCGTTGAGCGGCACGCCGTTGCGGGTGAGGCGGGCGAAGATGGCCGGTGCCTTGCCCTCGCGGGCCAGCGCATAGAGCATGCGGGTGGAGGCGTACATGCCGGAGTTGCCGGCCGAGAGGATGGCGGTGAGGATTACCGCGTTCATCACGCTCGCGGCGAAAGCGATGCCGGCGCGCTCGAAGATCAGCGTGAAGGGGCTGACGCCGATTTCGGTCACGTCAGTCTTGAGCAGGTTCGGATCGGTGTAGGGAATCAGCAGACCGATGATTGCAATCGCCAGCACGTAGAAGAGCAGGATGCGCCAGAACACCTGGCGCACGGCGCGCGGGATGTTTTTGCCGGGGTTGTCCGACTCGCCGGCGGCGATGCCGATCAGCTCGGTGCCCTGGAAGGAGAAGCCGGCGATCATCGCCACTCCGATCAGGGCCATGATGCCGCCCGCGAAGGGCGCGTCGCCGGTGGTGAAGTTTTCCAGCGGCAGCTCGCGGCCACCCTGCAGGATGCCGAAGACCATCAGCAGGCCGACGCCGATGAAGCACAGCACGGTGACGACCTTGATCAGCGAGAACCAGTATTCGCCTTCGCCGAAGCCCTTCACTGAGATCGCGTTGAGGGCAAACATCACGGCAAGGAAAACGCCGCTCCACACCACGCCCGGAATCTCCGGGAACCAGTACTTCATCACGATGCTGGCGGCGGAGAGCTCCACCGCGATGGTTACGGCCCAGTTGTACCAGTAGTTCCAGCCCAGCGCGAAGCCGAAGCCCGGTTCCACGAAGCGTGCGCCATAGGTGGCGAAGGAGCCGGCCACCGGCATGTAGGCGGCCATCTCGCCGAGGCTGGTCATCAGGAAGTACACCATCAGGCCGATCAGCGCATAGCCGAGCAGGGCTCCGCCGGGGCCAGCCTGGGCAACTGTGGCGCCGGAGGCCACGAAGAGGCCGGTGCCGATCGAGCCGCCGATGGCGATCATGGTGAGGTGACGGGTTTTGAGGCTGCGGCGCAGCCCGGTGGCCCCGGACGGGGCGGATGCGGGAGCATTCATGGCATGTTCCATGTGCTAGGGTCTGCTGGCCTGTATTCGGCGGATCGCGTTGAAGCGTATGGCCCGTGGCACTGCGTTGCGCTCCTTGTGTGGAGACCCACTCCACACTGTGTCGCGCGCCTTGTTCCGCACCCCAATCACCGCGAGCGCGACCGACGAATACAGGTCAGCAGACCCTTTCCGGCCGCCGACACCACAAGCCAGCAGGGCAGGAAAAGCGCGGATGCTAGCACCATGCGACCACGTATGCCTTGCTCAGAGCAGGGTCAGATGTCTTGCACAGGTGATGCGTGGTTTGCTGCGGCTACATCCCGCGCGTGACGACTTCAAGCTTCAGCTCGCGCGTCTCGCCGTTCTTCATGCGTACGCTGAGGATCAGCGGCAGCTTGTCGCCGGCCTTGATGGCCTGCTTGAGGCCTTGCAGCACGAAGTGCTCGCTGACCGGTGTGAGCTGCACCCGTTTGCGGGCGGGCAGGGTGATCGAATCGACCTTGACCGAGCGCATCGGCCCACCATCAAAGGTGATTTGCATGTCGCGCATTTCCACCTGATTTGCCAATGGCGAGCTGGCGGCAACGATCACGGCTTCTTCTTCGCTGAACAGCTCCATGTAGGCCATGGTGGTGCGCGAGGATTCGAGAATGCCTTTGGCCCAAGGCTGGCTAACCTTGATTTCGCCTGCCTGCGCCAGATTGGCGAGCAGCCCCAGTAACAACGCGGCGCCGAGTTTGCGCATGATCTTCCCCTTCAAGCTTTGCGTCGCATGATAAACCGTGCTCGCGCTATGCTTGCGGGCATTCCTGTCCCGATTTCGCCGGAGCCCGCATGCTCAACTCCATTCTCGCCATCAGTGCCGGCGCTTCACTCGGTGCCGTGCTGCGCTGGCTGTTGGGCACTTCGCTGAACGCGCTGTTCCCGGCCATCCCGCCCGGCACCTTGCTGGCGAACCTGATCGGTGGCTACCTGATCGGCCTCGCGGTGGCCTTCTTCGGCCAGCATGCCGGGCTGGCGCCGGAGTGGCGGCTGTTTGTGATCACCGGTTTTCTTGGCGGGCTGACCACCTTCTCGACCTTCTCCGCTGAAGTCACCACGCTCCTGCAGCAGGGCCGGATGCTGATGGCGGGCGGGGCCATTGCCGTGCATGTGCTGGGCTCGCTGGCCGCCACGCTGGCCGGGCTGGCCAGTTTCGCGCTGTTTCGCGCCAACTGAGCCAGCGCGAAGTCTGCGCACAGGCTTTACTGAAAGCAGCGCCAGCACTTTCAACAGGAGCTGTGTGATGCAAGGCTTTCAACTGAGTTTCTTCACCCGCCAAGACCACAAGCATGCGGGTCTGCCGCTGGCCGAATGGCTGCTGCAGGAGGCGCGCCGTCTCGGCCTCGGCGGCGCCACCCTGATTGCCGCCAGCGAAGGCTTCGGTCATCACGGCAAGCTGCATTCGGCACATTTCGTCGAGCTCGCCGACCAGCCGCAGGAGGTTACCCTGGCGGTCAGTGCAGCCGATGCCGAACGTTTCTTTGCGCGTCTCGCGGAAGAAGGCATCAAGGTGTTCTATGTGAAGACGCCGATCGAGTTCGGCATCACGGGTGCGGGCTAGCGCATCCTTTTTCATCCTGCTGCGTCTCCCCGGTGAACACATCTGTTTTTCAACGAGGATGCAGCCATGCTGGCCCGCCGTTTTCCCGCCCTGAATCCACTCCATCGCTGGCTCGCTGCGCTCGCGCTGCTGATTCCGCTGTGGTGGTTTGTCTACGGCCAGCTTGATGCCGCCGCCAACGGGCTGGTGAGCGCACTGGGCCTCACGCGTCAGACCCACTTCGGCGAAGCCCTGCATTTCTTCTTCTACGACACGCCCAAGGTGCTGATGCTGCTCTTCGGCGTGGTGTTCGTGATGGGCGTGGTGCAGACCTTCTTCGCGCCGGAACGCACGCGTGTGCTGCTCTCCGGCAAGCGTCTGGGCGTCGGCAATGTCCTCGCCGCTTCGCTGGGCATCGTCACTCCGTTCTGTTCCTGTTCGGCGGTGCCGCTGTTCATCGGCTTTCTGTCGGCTGGCGTGCCACTGGGGGTGACCTTCTCTTTTCTGATCTCGGCGCCGATGGTCAATGAAGTGGCGCTGGTGCTGCTCTTCGGCCTCTTCGGCTGGCAGGTGGCGGCGCTGTATCTGGGTCTGGGGCTGGCGGTGGCGATCATTGCCGGGCTGGTCATCGGCCACCTGAAGATGGAGGCTCATCTCGAAGATTGGGTGCAGCAGATCGCGCGGGGTGCGGCGTACGTGCCGGATGAGCAGATCAGCTGGGTGGCCCGCTTCGAGACCGGTGCGCGCCATGTGCGTGAGATCGTCGGCAAGGTGTGGCCATACGTGCTGGCCGGCATCGCGCTGGGTGCCGGTATCCACGGCTATGTGCCGGAGGATTTCATGGCCGCGATCATGGGGCGTGATGCCTGGTGGTCCGTGCCGGTGGCCGTGCTGCTCGGCGTGCCCATGTACACCAATGCTGCCGGCATCATTCCGGTGGTGCAGGCCCTGCTTGGAAAAGGTGCTGCGCTGGGCACCGTGCTGGCTTTCATGATGAGCGTGATCGCGCTTTCGGCACCCGAGATGATTATCCTGCGCCGCGCACTCAAACCACGCCTGATCGCTACTTTTGCCGGGGTGGTGGCGGGCGGGATCATGCTTGTTGGCTATGTTTTCAACCTCGTCCTGTAAGGAGGCATCACCATGAAAGTTACCGTTTACGGACCGGGCTGTGCCCGTTGCCAGAGAACTGCCGAAGTCGTGCAGCAGGTGCTCGTTGCGCGCGGCATCCCCGTTGAGCTCGAAAAGGTCACCGATTACGCGGCGATGGCCGTGGCTGGCGTGATGGCCACGCCCGGCGTGGCGCTGGATGGCCGGCTGGTGAGCACTGGCAAACTGCCGACAGTGGCCGAGGTGGAGAGCTGGCTGGGCTGAAGCGGCTACACTGCCGACATGCGCGCTTACCTGCTTCTGCCCGTCCTGTTTCTGCTCGCCTCCTGCATCGTGGTGCCGCGCACCGAGGTGATCTACGATCCGCAGTGCCAGATCCAGTTCAAGCAGATGCGTTTTGACGTGCTGGAGGGCAGCGGTGGTGGTGCGGGCCTGAATTGCCGCACCAGTGCGGATTGCCTTGGATCACTGGTCCTGATCGGTGGGGTGTCGGCCGCCTCGGCGGTGATCTCCGGCAGCATCGTGATCGTCGGCAACACCATCTACTGGCTCGAAAAGCAGGGCCGTTGCCTAGCCGGGCCACCGGCTACGCTGCCGGATGCCGGGCAGGCTCCTAAGTCCTGAGTAGGCTGCGGCCACGGCGCCCGGGCGTGGCGCTGCGCTATCCTGTGGTCCTGAAAAGAGAGGCTGCCGTCGTGATCAGCAGCCCGCATTCCGCACCACGGGTGCAGCCCTGAAGCAGAGACTATGAATACTCCACATCGTCCGGACGGCGCCACCGCGCCGGCCTGGTGGCGGGCCTTCCTGCCTGCCCGCACGCCGATCAATGCCCGCGAACGCCTGCGCACCGTCGTCGGCGGCCTGCTTGGCATCGCGCTCACGGCCTTGCTGAGCCATCTCGCCAGCCGCAGCTTCGGCGCGGCGGTGTGGCTGGTGGCGCCGATGGGGGCCAGCGCGGTGCTGGTCTTCGCCGCACCAGCCAGCCCGATGGCCCAGCCCTGGGCGGTGGTTGCCGGCAATACGGTGTCGGCGCTGGTCGGCATCGCGATGTTCCATTTCACGGCCGCGCTGGGCATGCCTGAGCTCACCGCCGGCCTCGCCGTGGCCGGCGCGATGGCCGCCATGCTGGCCCTGCGCTGCCTGCATCCGCCGGGCGGGGCGAGTGCGTTGCTGATGGCACTGAACGGCATTAGCAGCCCGCTCTTCGCGTTGTATCCGGTGCTGCTGAACTCCGTGCTGCTGGTGGCCGCCGGCATTGCCTACAACCACGCCACGCGGCGGCCCTATCCGCATCCCCAGATTGTGGCGCCGAAGCCGGCCGAGGCCGGGCTGGATGCGGACCTTGACGCGGTGTTGGCGCATTACAACCAGGTGCTGGACATCAGCCGCGACGACCTCAAGGCCTTGCTCGCCGAGACCAGTCTGCGCAGCTATCAGCGCCAGCTCGCTGAGTTGCGCTGCAGCGATGTGATGTCGCGCACGCTGATTACTGTCGAGTTCGGCACTTCCTTGCAGGAGGCCTGGGCGTTGTTGCGCGAGAAGCGCATCAAGGCCCTGCCGGTGGTGGACAACTTCCAGCGTCTGGTCGGCATTGTGACTTTGGCGGACTTCATGCGCGCCGCCGAGCTGGACGCCTTCGACGGCATGGACAGTAAGCTGCGCCAGTTGCTGCGTCCTACGCCGGGCTTCAAGTCGAGCAAGCCGGAGGTGGTGGGCCAGATCATGGCCCGCACCGTGCGGGTCATCAGCGCCCAGCGTCATCTCGCCGAGTTGCTGCCGCTCTTCGCCAGCACCGGCCACCACCATATTCCGGTGATCGCCGAAGACAAGCGCCTGGTCGGCATCATCACCCAGTCTGATCTGGTGACGGCGCTGAGCCGGGCCGGTCAGGGCGCGGGCTGAGTGGCCGGTTTGCGGCGTAGCCGCTCCAGCCAGCGCAGCTGGCCTGGCTCCAGCAGCATGATCAGGTTGCCGGCCACCGCGCAGGCGATGCCCAGCACGGTCCACAGCTGCCACACAAAGCCCTCGAAGAAAGCCGACAGGATCAGCGCCAGGATCGGCACGGCCACCGCCACGTAACCGGCGCGCCCGGCTCCGATGCGGCCGAGCAGGGTGAAGTAGGCGGCGAAGGCGAACACCGAGCCGAACAGCGCCAGATACAGCAGCGAGAGGATGTAGCCGGGGCGCGTATCGAATGCCAGGCTCTGGCCCTTGGCCAGCGCGATCAGCAGGGCGGTAGCACCGCCGAGGATCATCGCCCAGCCGGTGCCGGCCAGCAGCGGCACGCCGTGCTGATGCTGGCGTTGGGCGACCAGATTACCGATCGAGGCCAGTACGGCGGCTGAGAGGCCACAGGCCACGCCGAGCCAGCCGGAGGCGTCATCCACCGTGCTGAGCTCGGGCCAGAACACCAGCACGATGCCAAGGCAGCCGAGGCCCGCGCCGAGCAGGGATTTGTTGTCCAGCGTGCGGCCGAAGGCCAGACGCATGCCGATCAGGTTGAACAGCAGCATGCTCGAATTGAGCACCGCCATCAGGCCCGAGGCGATGTGGCGCTCGGCCTCGTAGGTGAGCGTGTAGCTGATGCCGAAGAGCAGCACCCCCTGTAGCGCTACCCAGCGCAGAGTGCGCAGCGGCAGCCGGCAGGCCTCGCCGAGCCAGCGGCTCCACAGCAGAAAGAGGCCACCGGCGAGCAGGAAGCGGTAGCCCACCGAGGCGGCCGGGTCCACCGTGCCGAGCTGGAAGGTGATCGCCATCCAGGTCGAACCCCAGATCAGGCTGGCGATGGCATACAGGAAGGAACTCGGCAGAACGGCAGGCACGGCGTGCTCCACACACAAAAACGCAGTCTGCACGTGTGCATCTCTGATGGCTATGGACAGTGGCGCCGCGGTGGCCCGGTCCCGCCGCCGGCACAGTTTGCTGCATTCGCCTGACAGAAGGCCGGAACCATTGCGTGGCGTCCGGCTCGAAGCGCAGCAACCCTGCAAACCTTGTTCCGGAGTGGCCTCCATGCTGTCCGAGCTGATTCATGCGCGTCCCCGCCTGGTGCTGCTGGCCCTGGGCATTTTCTGTCTGGTTTCTGTTGGCGCAGCGGTGCTGCTGGGCCATCTTTTCGCGCTCGAAGTCTGTGCGATGTGCTGGTTCCAGCGCCTGGCTTTCCTCACCGCCGGGACCGGCTTTCTGCTTGCGGCGGCCGCGCCGCGTGCTGCGATCCTGACCCAGCGCCTCGGCGAACTGGGCCTGCTGATCGGGCTGGCCAGCGCGGCGCGCCAGAGCTGGTTGCTGCTGCATCCGGCCGAGGCCAGCGGCCACTGTGGTGCCGGCCTGCTCTATTACCTGCAGATTGGTAACTACGAAGCCTTCCTGCAGGCAGGCCTGCTCGGTGGCGTGGAGTGTGCCGAAAACCAGCCCCTGCTGCTGGGCCTGTATCTGCCGCAATGGAGCCTGCTGGCCTTCTGCAGCATCGGCGCGTTGTATCTGATCTGGTGGCTGAGCCAGCGCCGGGCCCTGCCGGCGCGCTGAACGGCAGGCTATCCTGAGGCCATGCGCGACCTCAAAACTACCGACCTGAACCTGCTCAAGGCGCTCGATGCCCTGCTCGACGAGCGCAGCGTGACCCGCGCAGCCGAGCGCTTGAATGTCACCCAGCCGGCCATGAGCGGCATGCTCACGCGGCTGCGCGATGGCTTTGCTGACCCGCTCTTCGTGCGCAGCCAGCGCGGCATCGTGCCGACCGAGCGTGCGCTGGAACTGGCTGCGCCGCTCAAGCAGATCCTCGGCGAGATCGATGCCTTGCTGCAGCCGGTGCGCTTCGATCCGCTGGCGGCAGATTTCACGCTGCGGGTAGCAGCTACCGACTATGCCTTACGCGCGGTGGCCGTACCGTTTCTCGCTGCCCTGAGGGTGCGGGCGCCTGGCATCCGGTTGGCCCTGCTGCCGCTGCGTGAGGGCGAACTGTCGGCGCAGCTGGAGCGCGGCGAGCTGGATCTGGCCCTGCTCACGCCTGAGAGCAGCCCGCCTGAGTTGCATGCGCGGCGTCTGTTCGACGAAAGCTATGTCTGCGTGATGCGCGCCGATCACCCGGCGGCGCAAGCGCCGGTGCTGAGCCTGGACGCGTTCTGTGCGCTGGAGCACGCCCTGGTGTCCTACACCGGCGGGGGCTTCAGCGGCGTGACCGATGTGGCACTGGCTCAGCTGGGGCGCACGCGGCGGGTCAGCCTGTCGGTGCAGAGCTTCCTGGTTCTGCCCGAGATCCTGCGTGCCAGCGATCTCGTGGCGGTGCTGCCGCGCCGCTTGGTGGCGGGCTTGGCGGGGCTCGTCCTGTGCGAGCCGCCGCTGGCGATCCCGGGCTTCACCAAGCTGCTGGTTTGGCATCCGCGCAGCCATAGCGACCCCGGCCAGCGCTGGTTGCGCGAGCTGCTGGTGGAGCGCTGTGGCGCGGAGGCTCGCTGAGGGGGCTGTAGGTGCGGCTTCAGCCGCATGGGCTTTGCGTTGTCCCGGGCCTGGCCGGCAGCTGCCGACCTTGAGAAAGCCGGCGCGTCACCTCGCTCAGTCCGCCTCCAGCCGGTAGCGTTCCAGCCAGTGGGCATAGGGCGCCGGTAGCACCCACGAGGGTTTGGCCACGCCCAGCTTTTTTGCCAGCGCATAGGGGTAGTGTGGGTTGGCGAGCAAGGCACGGCCGATCATCACCAGATCCATCTGCCCTTCGGCCACCACGCGTTCGGCATCGCTGGCGCGTTCGATGCCCCAGCTCGAGGCCACCGACAGGCCGGTTTCGCGCTTCACGCGCGCCGCGATCGGGGCGAGGAAGGCCGGGCCCCAGGGCACCTGGGCTTCCGGCGTGCAGAAGTTGACGCTCACATTCAGCAGGTCCAGCCCGCCCGCCCTGAATTCACGCACCAGCTGGATGGAGTCCGCCAGGGTTTCCTCGTCGCGGCCGTCGTATTCGATCACCCCGAAGCGGGCTGTGAGCGGCAGGTTTTCGGGCCATTCGCCGCGCACCGCGGCCAGGGTTTCGAGCAGGAAGCGGGCTCGGCCGGCATGCTCGCCGCCGTAGCCATCCGTGCGCTGGTTGGCATGCGGCGAGAAAAAGCTCTGGGCGAGATAGCCGTGGGCGAAGTGCAGCTCCAGCCACTCGAAGCCGGCTTCGCGGGCACGGCGCGCGGCGGTGGCGAAGTCGCCGGTGACGCGGGCGATATCGGCCAGCGTCATTGCCTTCGGCACGCGTAGCAGGTTGGCGCCGAAGGCGCTGGCCGAGGGCGAGAGGGTGTCCCAGGCGCGGGCGTCGCCGGCCGGGATATGGTCGTCGCCCTCCCAGGGCCGGTTGGCACTGGCCTTGCGGCCGGCGTGGCCGATCTGGATGCCGGGCACTGCGCCGGCGGCCTTGATGGCGGCTGCAATGCGTGCCAGTTCGGTGCCTTGGGCATCGTTCCACAATCCCAGGCAGGCTGGGGTGATGCGGCCTTCGGGTGACACGGCGGTGGCTTCGACGATGACCAGACCTGCACCGCCACGTGCGAGACCGGTGTAGTGGGCGAGATGCCAGTCGTTGGCGAGGCCGTCGCTGGCGCTGTACTGACACATCGGCGGTACGGCGATGCGATTGCGTAGGGCGACGTCCTTGAGCTGGAAGGGGGAGAACAGGGCTGACATGGTGTGTCCTGAGCGGAAAGGTGAACGGGAAAGCCCCGGCATCCGCCGGGGCCTGGTTATCACGCGGATAATGGCTTACCTGGCCTCGCGCAGCGCCTGCAGCACCAGCTCGGCGACCTTGGCGGAGGAGGCCGGGTTCTGACCGGTGACAAGGCGGCCGTCGCGTACGGCGAAGGGCTGGAAGTCCGGGCCGCTCTCATAGTGAGCGCCGAGGGCGCGGATGCGTGTTTCGAGTGCGAAGGGCACGCTCTTGTCCATGCCGGCAGCGACTTCCTCGGTATTGCTGAAGGCGGCCACACGGCGCCCGGCCACCAACGGCTGGCCCTTTTCGTCCTTTGCGTTCACGAGCCCGGCCGGGCCGTGGCAAACCGCTGCCACGATCTTGCCCTCGCCCCAGGCCGTGCTCACCAGGCGTGCCAGTGTGTCGCTCGTGGGCAGATCCCACATCGTGCCGTGGCCGCCGGGCATGAAGACCGCGTCATAGTCGGCGGCGGCGAGGCCATCGATTTTTATCGAGGTGGCGAGGCGCGTGCGCAGCGCTTCATCCTGCAGGTAGCGCTCGACGCTGGCCGGATTTTTGCCGACGGCTTCGATGGAGTGTGGGTCGACCGGTACCTGGCCGCCAGCGATGGAGGCCACTTCGACCTGCGCGCCGGCATCGACGAAGGCGTAGTAAGGGGTGGTGAATTCCTCCAGCCACAGGCCGGTGGATTGGCCGCTGGTGCCGGCCGTGGCGTGAGAGGTGAGGATCACGAGGATCTTGAAAACGGGGCTCATGCGGATCTCCTGAAGGCAGGTTTGTTTAACCCCTTCAGCCTACGAGCCTGCGGACTTTAGATAAACTGATAGATCCTTATTGAATCCATAAGAGTTCATTGTGTTCAGCCCGCAGTGGATCCACACCTTTCTGGCCATCGCCGAGAGCGGCAGCTTCACCCGTGCTGCCGAGCACCTGGGCCTCACTCAGGCAGCGGTGAGCCAGCATGTGCGCCAGCTCGAGATGCAGCTCGGGTCCTTGCTGCTGCGCCGCCCGCGCGCACTGGAACTCACGCCGGCTGGCCTGGCCTTCCTCGACTACTGCAGGGATGTTGAGCAGGCCGGCCGGCGTCTGCAGGTGCGTCTCGCCGACGCCGAGGCCTTCAGCGGCGAGGTGGGCCTGACAACCCCGGGCAGTGTTGGCCTGGCCCTGCACGGCCCGTTGTTGGTGCTGCAGGCGGCGCATCCCGGGCTGGTGATCCGTCATCGCTTCGCACCCGATACCGAGATCCTCGCGGCCCTGCTGGAGAAGCAGTACGACTTCGGCGTGGTGACCCTGCGCCCGGATGACCCGCGTTTTGCTGCCAGCGAATTTGCCGCAGAGGTGCTGGAGCTGGTCGTGCCGGCCGGAGTGGCGGTCGAGCAGTGGGAAGACCTCGTGCGCCTCGGCTTCATCGAGCATCCGGATGGCCCGGCGATGGCCACCCGGCTGCTCAGCCGGGCCTTCCCGGCCAATCCGGGGGTGCGCAGCCTGCCGCGTCATGGCTACATCAATCAGGTCAGCCTGATCCTCGACGCGGTGGCGCAGGGCTTCGGCTTCACGGTGATCCCGCGCCATGCTCGCCAGGCCTATGCCCAGCCGGCGGCGATCAGCGTGGCCCTGAGCGGCGAAGCCTATCCGCTGTGGCTGGTGCAGCGCGCCGAATGGCCCCTGTCGGCGCGGGCCAGCTTCGTGCTGGAGCAGTTGCGCGTCGCGATGCGGGAGGCTTGAGGGCGGCAGGCAAAGCCAGATATCTATCCAGCTTATGTGTTGAATGCTTTTTTTCGATTTGATTGATATCTCGCGGATTCGCATGATGTGAACACGGCCTGCTACCCGACCGGGTGCCAGGTTCCCTCACACAAGGAATCCCGCATGAACGAGATCTTCTGGCCGCAAGGCTATGTCCCCGGCTTCACCGACAACTTCGCCTCCAATGAAATGATCGTGGCCGGCCTCAGCGTGGCCGAGGTCTGGCCCTTCCTGAACACCCCCGCGCGCTGGCCCAGCTACTACGCCAATTCGGCCAATGTGCGCTTCTACGATGGCAAGGGCCCCGAGTTGGAAGACGGTGTCCGCTTCTATTTCGAGACCTTCGGTTTCCCGGTCGAGGCGCAGGTGGTGGAACACGTTGCGCCCAAGGCCGGCGAGCCGGCACGCGTGGCCTGGCATGGCTGGGCGGGCAGCACGCAGGAAGATCGCCTCGATGTGCATCACGCCTGGCTGCTCGAAGACCTCGCCGGTGGCCGGGTGCGTATCCTGACCCAGGAGACCCAGTGCGGCGAACCGGCCAAGGCGCTTGCTGCGGCCGAGCCGAACCCGATGATCAATGGCCACGATCAATGGCTCAAGGGCATGGTGGCGGCAGCGCTGAAGGCGAAGGGCTGAACATGGCACGCATCGCTTTTCTGGGCCTGGGCGCCATGGGCAGCCGCATGGCCGCTAATCTGCTCAAGGCCGGTCATGCACTGACGGTGTGGAATCGCAGCCCGCAGGCCGCCGAAGCACTGGTCCAGGCAGGTGCGCGGCTCGCTGCCAGTCCGGCCGAGGCGGCTGTCGAGGCTGATTTCGTGATTGCCATGTTGCGCGGCGATGAGGCCTCCCGCGCCGTGTGGTGCGATCCGGAGTCGGGTGCGTTCAGCACGATGGCGACCGGCGCTGTGGCGATCGAGAGTTCCACCCTGTCGCTGGAAGGCGTCCGCGCTTTGGGCGAGGCGGCTCAGCTGCGCGGCATAGCCCTGCTTGACGCCCCTGTTTCGGGATCACGCCCGGCGGCCGAGGCCGGCAAGCTGGTTTATCTGGTGGGGGGCGAGGCGGCTGTTCTAGGCCGGGCCGAAGCCGTTCTGGGTGCCATGGGCGCGGCCATCCGGCATGTTGGTCCGCTCGGTGCCGGTTGCATGGCGAAGCTGGCGACCAACGCCTTGCTGGGCATCCAGGTCACCGCACTGGCTGAGCTGATCGGCTGGCTGCAGCGCAGTGGCGTTGACGCGGCCCAGGTTCTGCAGGCGGTCGCCGCCACGCCGGTATGGTCACCGGTGGCGCAGGTGCTGGCGGGCAGCATGTTGCAACAGGATTTCCGGCCACAGTTCCCGGTCGAGCTGATCGAGAAGGACTTTGCCTATCTGCTGGCTGCTGTCGGCGCTGAAGAGGCCGCCCCGACGTTTGCTGCGGCCCGTGGGGTGTTTCAGCGTGGCATCGGGCAGGGCCTCGGGGGCCAGAACATGACGGCAGTTGCCAACTTGTTCAGCCCGGCGTAGCGGGCTTCTGCTCCGGCCACTGGAAGCGGTAGCCGACGCCGTAGATGGAGTGGATCGGGTCGCTGCCGCAGGCCGCACCGAGCTTGCGGCGCAGATTCTTGATGTGGCTATCCACGGTGCGGTCGGTGACGGCGCGGTGATCATCGTGGAGCTGATCGAGCAGTTGCTCGCGACTGAAGACCTGCCCCGGTGCTGCGGCCAGCACCCGTAGCAGGCGGAACTCGGCCGGGGTGAGATCGAGCAGCAGCCCATTGAGGCTGGCCTGCCAGGCGCCGTCGTCGATGCGCAGCTGCGGCGTGCTGGGCAGGGCGGCAACCCGGCCCTGAGCCCGGCGCAGCTGGGCGCGCACGCGGGCCATCACTTCGCGCGGGCTGAAGGGGGTCTTGCCGATGTAGTCGTCAGCACCGCCATCAAGGCCGGCGAGGCGGTCCGCTTCTTCGCTGCGGGCTGTGAGCATGATGATCGGCACCGCGCAGAAGGCGCGCAGGGCGCGGCAGACGGCAAGGCCGTCGAGCCCCGGCAGCATCAGGTCGAGCAGGATCAGGTCGGGCGGGCTGGCGCGCACCACCGCCTCTACCCCGGAGCCTTCGGCCAGATGGCGCGGGTGGTGGCCTTCGGCGCGCAGGTAGTCCAGCAGCAGGCCAGCCATTTTCGGTTCGTCCTCGACGACCAGGATGTCGGCCGGCCGGGGCGCGTTCATGCGCCACTCCGCGCCAACGGCAGCCGGATCGTGATGGCCAGGCCACCGAGGCTGGAGGCGGTCGCTTCGATCTGGCCGTCGTGGGCCTGCACGATGTTGCGGCAGATCGCCAGGCCGAGGCCGGCACCGCCACTGGCGCGGTTGCGTGAGCCTTCGACACGGTAGAAGCGGTCGAACAGGCGCGGCAACAGTTCCACGGCCACCCCCGGTGCCGAATCCTCACAGCGCAGGATGGCTTCGGCTGGGTGGCCAGTGGTGTCGAGGCGCCATTGCAGCTGACCACCGGAATCGGTGTAGCGGCAGCTGTTTTCGAGCAGGTTGTGGAGTAGCTGGCGCAGCCGGGCCGGGTCGGCGAAGACCATCACCGGCTGCGTTGGTAGTGCGCACTGCAGCTGCAATGCGTGCTGGGCCAGACGTGGCGCACAGCGCTCGGTCACTTCGGCCACGCAGGCGGCGAGATCGATGTTTTCCTTGCGATAGGCAAGGGCGGCGACATCGGTGAGGGCCAGATCGTTGAGATCGGTGACCAGCTTGTTGAGCTGGCCGACTTCGCTCTGCAGCGAGTGCAGGGCTTCGCGGCTGAAGGGGCGGATGCCGTCCTCGATGGCTTCCAGCTCGCCGTGCAGGATGCCCAGCGGGGTGCGTAGCTCATGGGCGATGTCGGCCATGAATTCGCGCCTGAGGGTTTCGTTGCGCTCCAGCGTGAGGGCGAGGTGATTGAAGTCGCGCGAGAGCTGGCCGACTTCGTCCTCGCCGATCTCGGGCACGCGGCGGGCATAGTTGCCGCCCGCCAGTTCGTGGGTGGCCCGGGCCACCCGGCGGATCGGCAGGAGTACGGCGCGTGCCACCCACCAGGCAATTGCGGCGGCGAGCAGGATGGCGGCTGCCACAATGAGCCAGGTGGCACGCTGCTGGGCGCGCTCGAAGCGCTGCGCGCCGACTTCGGTGACGCTCTGGAAGCGCGCCAGCGAGAGCCAGCCGACGATCTGGCCGTTCACCCGGATCGGCCGCTCGATGCGGTCGTCATCAATCTGGCCGGGGTAGCCGATCACGAAGAGGCGCTCGGCATCGAGCAGGGTGACGCGCAGGAAGGCGCCGGTGAGATCCGAGATTGGCGGTGCCTCGTGTTCGGCGTGCAGATCGTCGTCCGCATTCCTGATCATCAGGCGGATCCAGTTGCGCGGCTGCTCGCGCAGGAACTCCCAGCTGCCGTGTTCGGCGTAAGCCGCTTCGAGGCGCGGCAGGGCGCTGTCGATGCGCTCGATGGCAAGCTTGTTCAGATAGCCGAGGAAGCCGTGGCTGAAGCTGCGGTGCGAGGCAAAGCCCGCGGCAACGACCGCCGCAGCGGCCACAGCCAGCACGGCGATGAAGAGTCGGGTCGAGATGGACATGCGCGCTAGCCGGTTCATGCCTGAATTGGAGCGCCTGGCTGGCATTCTGGCAAGCGCGGCGGCCACATCGGGCGGTTTTTTCGTATCTTCAATATCGCTCCACAATTGCCGCGCAAGCTCGGTGCCATCCCTGAACAAAGCCGGATTGCGCCATGTACAAGATTTCCTTCCCCACTCGCCCGGGCCTCTTCCTGGGCCTCCTGGCCTGCAGCGTGCTTGCCGCCTGCGACGGTGCTGGCTCGCAAGCCGCCTCGGCCGCTGCCACGCCGCCGCAGGTGGGCGTGTTCACCGTGGCCGCTGCTGACACTACGGTCAGCACCGAACTCGCGGGGCGCGTAGCGGCCCGGGTCAGCGCCGAGATCCGCCCGCAGGTGGGTGGCATCCTGGCCCAGCGTTTGTTCACCGAAGGCGAATCCGTGAAGGCGGGCCAGGTGCTCTACCAGATCGAGGCCTCCAGTTACGAGGCGGCGTATGCCAGTGCCAAGGCAACGCTGGCCAAGGCCGAGGCCACCCTCAAGGCTTCAGCCGTGACGGCCAAGCGCAATGAAGGCCTGGCGCGCATCGAGGCGATCAGCCAGCAGGTGGCGGATGACAGCCAGGCTGCCATGGAAGAGAACCAGGCCGCGGTGGACGTAGCCAAGGCGGCGCTGGACACGGCGCGCATCAATCTTGAGCACACCCGTATCACCTCACCGATCAGCGGCCGCGTCGATCTCTCCGCGGTCACGCCCGGCGCGCTGCTCACCGCAGGCCAGACCACGGCGCTGACCACGGTGCGTCAGCTCGATCCGGTGGTGGTGGACGTCAAGCAATCGAGCGCCGAGCTGCTGCGCTTGCGCCAGGAACTCAAGGCGGCCAGCCCGCGCACGCGTGGCCAGGAGGTGGCGGTGAAGCTGCTGCTGGAAGATGGCAGCCCTTACGCCCAGAGCGGCCGCCTGCAGTTCGACGGGGTCAGCGTGGATGAGAGCACCGGCATGGTGACCCTGCGCGCCCTGGTGCCCAATCCGGACGGCGTGCTGCTGCCCGGCATGTATGTGCGGGCGGTGGTGGAAGCCGGCAAGCTGGAGCAGGCCTTGCTGGTGCCGCAGGAAGCAGTGAGCCGCAAGGCCTCCGGCGAGGCCAGCACGCTGGTGGTGGACCGCGATGGTCGTGTCGCTACGCGCAAAATCACGCTGGGGCGTGCGGTGGGCAATCGCTGGCTGGTGACCGCCGGCCTGCAGCCGGGCGAGCAGGTGATTGTTGAAGGCAGCAAGAAGGTCAGCGTTGGCGAGCTGGTCAAGCCGGTTACGCCTGCGGCCACCGTGGCCAGCAAGCGCTGAGGAGGCCGATCCATGTCACGTTTCTTCATCGACCGCCCGATCTTTGCCTGGGTCATTGCGATTGTCATCATGCTGGCCGGCGCTGGCGCGATCAGCCAGCTCTCTCTTGAGCAGTATCCGGACATCTCACCTACCCGCATCTCGATCAAGACCACCTATCCCGGCGCTTCGGCCGAAACCATCGAGAACTCGGTGACCCAGGTCATCGAGCAGCAGATGACCGGCCTCGATCACCTCACCTACATCTCCTCCAAGAGCCAGTCCGACGGCAGTGCCCGCGTCGAGCTGAGCTTCGAGGCCGGCACCGATCCGGATGTGGCCCAGATGCAGGTGCAGAACAAGCTTCAGCAGGCCGAATCGCAGCTGCCCGACGCGGTGCAGGATCAGGGCCTGACGGTTACCAAGTCCAGCTCGGATTTCATGCTGATGCTGAACCTGATCTCGGAGGATCCGGCCGTGACCTCCACTGATATCGCCAACTACATCGCTACCAGCCTGAAGGACACCCTGAGCCGCGTCGACGGCGTGGGCGAGGCCCAGGCGCTTGGCTCTGGCTATGCCATGCGGATCTGGCTGGATCCGGCCAAGATGCAGAAGTACGCCCTGATGCCTTCCGACATCAGCAGTGCCCTGAGCGCGCAGAACACCGAAGTGTCGGCCGGCCAGGTTGGCGCGCTACCGGCGGCCGAAGGCCAGAGCCTGAACGCCACGATCACGGCGCGCAGCAAGCTCAAGTCGGTGGATCAGTTCGCCCGGGTCATCATCAAGTCCGCCGCCGACGGCGCCGTGGTGCGCTTGTCCGATGTGGCCCGCATCGAGCTCGGCCGCGAGAGCTATACCGTGAGCACGCGCTACAACGGCCACCCCTCGGCCGGCCTTGGCATCACTCTGGCCTCCGGTGCCAACGCGCTGAAGGTCGCCGCTGCCGTGAAGGCCAAGATTGCCGAGCTGCAGCCCTTCTTTCCGGACAAGATGCAGGCCGTGGTGGCCTATGACACCACGCCCTTCGTGAAAATCTCGATCGAAGAAGTGGTCAAGACCCTGCTCGAAGCGCTCGCGCTGGTGGTACTGATCATGTACCTGTTCATGCAGAACCTGCGCGCCACGCTGATTCCGGCGGTGGCCGTGCCGGTAGTGCTGCTGGGCACCTTCGGGGTGCTGGCGGCCTTCGGCTACTCGATCAACACCCTCACCATGTTCGGCCTGGTGCTGGCCATCGGCCTGCTCGTGGATGACGCCATCGTGGTGGTCGAAAACGTCGAGCGGATCATGAGCGAGGAGGGGCTCTCGCCGCGCGAGGCCACCCAGAAATCGATGGGCCAGATCACCGGCGCACTGATCGGCATCTCGCTGGTGCTCTCGGCGGTGTTCATCCCGATGGCCTTCTTCGGCGGCTCCACCGGCGTGATCTACCGTCAATTCACGATTACCATCGTGTCGGCCATGGTCTTGTCTGTCGTGGTTGCATTGACGCTTACACCGGCCTTGTGCGCCACGTTGCTGGAGGCCATCCCGCAGGGCGGCCATGTCAGCCACAAGGGTTGGCTGGGGCGTTTCTTCGGCGGCTTCAACAAGGGCTTCCTGCAGGGCAGCGAGGGCTGCCGCACAGGGGTGGCGGGTTTGCTCGGCCGGCGTGGCCTGGGCGTGTTGGCCTATCTGCTGCTGGTGGCGCTCACGGCGCTGCTGTTCAAGGTCTTGCCGACTTCCTTTTTGCCCGATGAAGATCAGGGCACTCTGATGGCCCAGATCAAGCTGCCGGCCGGCTCTACCAACGAACGCCTGATGAAATCGCTGACGAGCTTCGAGCATTACCTCTCGCAGCAATCCGAAGTGAAGGCCTACATGACGGTGACCGGCATCGATGGCGATCAGGCCTCGGCGCGCGCCTTCATCATGCTCAAGGACTGGAGCGAGCGCACGGCCAAGGGGCAGGACGCCGCCAGCCTGGTGCGCCGTTATTCGCAGGAACTCGGCACCGAGATGCAGGATGCCACAGTCTTCATGCTGCAGCCGCCGGCCGTGCGTGGCCTCGGTTCCAACTCCGGCTTCGACGTGCAGCTGCAGGATCTTGGCGGCCTCGGCCACGAGGCGCTGACGGCCGCCCGCGACCAGTTCCTGCGCCTGGCCCGGCAGAGCAAGCTGCTGGCCCAGACGCGCAGCAACAACCTCGATGACACGCCGCAGCTGCAGGTGGACATCGATGATGCCAAGGCTGTGGCCCAGCGCCTCTCAGCGGGTGATGTGAACAGCACCCTGTCCTATGCCATGGGCGGCAAGTATGTGAATGACTTCATCTACGACGGACGCATCAAGAAGGTCTACATCCAGGCCGACGCAGCTTTCCGAATGAGCCCGGACAGCGTGCAGAACTGGTTCGTGCGCAATGCCAATGACGACATGGTGCCCTTCTCGGCCTTCTCTGCCGCGCACTGGAGCTACGGCTCGCCGCAGCTCACGCGCTACAACGGCCTGTCGTCCTTCGAGCTGGTTGGCGATCCCGCCCGGGGCGTAAGCTCCGGCACCGCGATGGCCGAGGTCGAGCGTATCGTGGCCCAGCTGCCGCGCGGCATCGGCTACGAATGGACCGGTGCGTCCTATCAGGAACGCCTCTCCGGCCAGCAGGCGCCGCTGCTCTACGCGGTTTCGATCCTGTTTGTGTTCCTGTGCCTGGCCGCCCTCTACGAGAGCTGGTCGGTGCCCTTCTCGGTGGTGCTGGTGGTGCCGTTGGGCGTGCTCGGTGCGGTGTTTGCGAGCTGGCTCGCCGGGCAGCACAACGATGTCTATTTCCAGGTCGGCCTGCTGACCACCGTGGGCCTCTCGGCGAAGAACGCGATCCTCATCGTCGAGTTCGCCAAGACCCTCGAGGAGCAAGGCATGCGCCTGCTTGACGCCACCCTCGAAGCGCTGCGCCTGCGCCTGCGCCCGATCATCATGACCTCGCTGGCCTTCATGTTCGGCGTACTGCCGCTGGCCCTGTCCACGGGTGCCGGCTCGGCAAGCCGCCGCGCCATCGGCGTCGGCGTGCTCGGCGGGATGGTCTCGGCCACCCTGCTCGGCGTGTTCTTCATCCCCCTCTTCTATGTGCTGGTGCGCAGTATCTTCAAGCGCCGCGCCCCGGCCACCGCCCCTGCGGAGATTGCATCGTGAGTGCCCTGAAACCCCTGCTGAACCACGCCCCGCGCGTACTCCCCCTGCTCCTCGGCCTGAGCCTTGCGGCCTGCGTCAATCTCGCGCCGCAATACGAGCGCCCGGCGGCTCCGGTGCCGGCCAGCCTGGGCGGCGCAGCCGTCAGCGGCAGCGCCGCGCTGACGGCCAGTGAGGTGGTCGATAGTGACTGGCAGGCGGTGATCGTCGACGCCCGTCTGCGCGCCGTGATCCGTCTCGCCCTGGAGCAGAACCGCGACCTGCGCGTGGCCCTGGCGAATGTCGACAAGGCCCGCGCTACCTACCGTGTGCAGCGTGCCGACCAGCTGCCGGGCCTCAATGGCACGGCCAGCGCCAGCCGCGAGCACACCTCGAAAACCGCCAGCAGCTCCGGCCAGGCTGCCACGAGCTCCAGCTTCAAGGCCCAGCTGGGCATCAGCAGCTTCGAGCTGGACCTCTTCGGGCGCGTCCAGAACCTTAGCGAAGCGGCCTTGCAGACCTATCTGGGGCTCGAGGAAACCCGCCGCGCCACCCGCCTGAGCCTGGTTGCAGAAGTTGCCACGGCCTGGCTGACGCTTGCCGCAGACCAGCAGCAGCTGGCCCTCGCGCAAGCCACCCTGGCGTCCCGCGAGCGGAGCCTGAGCCTGATGCAGCAGGCCAAGGCTCTTGGCGGTGAATCCGGCCCCAATCTCGCCTCGGCCCGCGCCAGCCGCGAAGCCGCCCGCGCCAGCGTGGCCAGCTATGCCAGCAGCGTTGGCCAGGATCGCACCGCGCTGGAGCTCCTGGTCGGCACCCGTCTTGGTGAAGAGCTGCTGCCGCCGGCCGGAACGGGCGAGGAGGCCGAGCGTGCCGCGCAACTGCTCAGCGTGCCGGCCGAACTCTCCTCGGAAGTGCTGCTGCGCCGGCCGGATGTGCTGGCCGCCGAGCACACCCTGCGGGCCGACAACGCCAACATCGGCGCGGCCCGCGCGGCCTTCTTCCCGAGCATCTCGCTGACCGCCGCCGGGGGCAGCAGCAGCCGTGCGCTGGGTGATCTGTTCAGCTCGGGGAGCGGCGCCTGGAGCTTTGCGCCCGCGATCAGCCTGCCGATCTTTGATGCCGGTGCCAACCGCGCCACCCTTGATGCTCGCAAGGCCCAGCAGGCGGCCGATATTGCCAGCTATGAAAAAGCCATCCAGACCGCTTTTGCCGAAGTGGCCGATGCACTCACGGTGCGCAGCCATGTTGCTGAGCAGCTCGACGCGCAGCGCGAGTACGTGGCCGCCAGCCAGCAGGCCCTGGATTTCGCCACCGAACTCTATCGCCAAGGCAGCGGCAGCTACCTCGATGTGCTGGTGGCCCAGCGCGCGCTGTTCACCGCGCAGCAGAGCCTGATCAGCCTGCGTCTGGCCGAGCAGAGCAACCGCATCACCCTGTTCAAGGTGCTCGGTGGAGGCAGCGCGGAGAGCGGGGGCGCGGCGGGTTGAGTCACGAACCCTCTTTTGGGCTCGGCTCAGCGGTGGCGGCCGTCCAGCGGTGGGCGCGGCGTGAAGCAGCAGACCTTGCCGGCTTCATCCAGCTGTACTTTGCAGGCGCTGGCGAGTTGCCTCCTGAGGCGCTGGCGGGCGCGCTGCACGCGTGATTTGGCCCCGGGCAGGCTGATGCCGAGGCGGGCGGCGTAGTCGGCCTGACTCATGCCCTCGATGTCGCAACAGGTGATGGCGTCACGGTCGGCCGGTGAGAGTTCGCCAAGTACGCGCGGCAGGCACTGGGCGAGGCTGTCGACGGCCGCTGGCTCGTCATGCTCGAGTTGCAGATCGTCCGGCAGCTCGATGCTGTCGTGCTGGCGGCGCAGCTGGTCGCTGAGGGTGTTGCGTGCCACCGCGAAGAGCCAGGCACGCGGGTTCTCCAGCGTGCAGAAGTGCTGGCCCTGGCGCAGGGCCTTGAGGAACACGTCCTGCAGCAGATCCTCGGCCAGTGCCTTGTCGTGCAGCTGATGAACCAGCCAGCCGCGCAGCGCATGTTCATGGGCATGCCAGGCGGTGAGCAGACAGGGGACGGCAGCGCTCTCGTTCATGCTACTGAGCGTAGTCGAGGGCGGCGCCAGCGTCCCTGAGCCAGCGCAGCTTTACTTGAGGCGCTGACCGTCCGCACCGACCACCGCTTCGCCGTCTTCCTTGCTGAAGGCGCCTTGCTGCGCGGCGGGCAGGATGTCCAGCACCACTTCGGAGGGGCGGCACAGGCGGGTGCCGCGCTCGGTGACCACGAAGGGGCGGTTCATGAGGATCGGGTGCTGGCCGATGAAGTCCAGCAGCTCCTCGTCGCTGAAGCGGTCTTCCTTGAGCCCCAGCGTTTCGTAGGGCTCGCATTTGTCGCGCAGGGCGGCGCGCACCGTGAGGCCGGCATCCGCGATGAGCTTCACGAGCGTGGCGCGATCCGGCGGAGTTTGCAGGTACTCGATCACGGTGGGTTCGATGCCGGCATTGCGAATCATGGCTAGGGTGTTGCGCGAGGTGCCGCAGGCGGGGTTGTGATAGATCGTTGTCATGGTCTCGGGAGGCGTAGGAGCGGCTTCAGCCGCGAATGGGTGTAGGGCGGGTTTTAACCCGCCATCCACGAAGGGTGTGCGACTGAAGTCGCACCTGCAGCCGCATCTGCGGAAAACTCAGGTTTGTTCTTGTTCGTACCAGCCCTTGCTGGCATTCACGGTGCGTACCACGAGCAACATCACCGGCACTTCGATCAGCACGCCGACCACGGTGGCCAGCGCGGCGCCGGATTCGAAGCCGTAGAGGCTGATCGCGGCGGCTACCGCCAGCTCGAAGAAGTTGCTCGCGCCGATCAGGGCCGAGGGGCAGGCCACATTGTGCTTTTCGCCGAGCTTTCGGTTGAGCCAATAGGCCAGCGCCGAATTGAAGAAGACCTGAATCAGGATCGGCACGGCCAGTAGCGCGATCACCAGCGGTTGCTCGATGATCGCGCGTCCCTGGAAAGCGAAGAGCAGCACCAGCGTGGCGAGGAGCGCGCTGATCGACCAGGGGCCGATCTTGGCCAGCGCGGCCTCGAAGGCGGCCTGGCCGCGGGCCAATAGTGCGCGGCGGATCAGCTGGGCGAGGATCACCGGGATCACGATGTAGAGCAGCACCGAGATGAAAAGCGTGTCCCACGGCACCGAGATGCTCGCTACGCCGAGCAGCAGGCCCACCAGCGGGGCAAAGGCGAAGACCATGATCGTGTCATTCAAGGCGACCTGGCTCAGAGTGAACAGCGGCTCGCCGTTGGTGAGCCGGCTCCACACGAAGACCATCGCGGTGCAGGGCGCGGCAGCCAGCAGGATCAGGCCGGCGATGTAGCTGTCGAGCTGATCAGCGGGCAGCAGCGGCGCGAACACATTGCGTATGAACAGCCAGCCGAGGAAGGCCATCGAGAAGGGCTTAACCAGCCAGTTTACGAACAGCGTCACGCCGATGCCGCGCACATGCTGGCGCACCTGATGCAGCGCGCCGAAATCCACCTTGAGCAGCATCGGGATGATCATCACCCAGATCAAGAGGCCCACCGGCAGATTGACCTGGGCGATTTCCATGCCGCCGACGGCTTGCACGGCAGCGGGGAAAGCCTGACCGAGCAACACGCCAGCGAGGATGCAGAGGAAGACCCAGAGGGTGAGATAGCGTTCGAAGAGATTCATTTTTCGGAAGTCGTGAGTGGAGGGGCGTAGGGCGGACTTCAGTCCGCCGGCGTGCTCGGAGTGCGACTTAAGTTGCATCTACACAGGCTTGGCGTTGGTTGTGGGCAGTGTTCAACAGCATTTTTGGCCCCCGCAGCAGTTTTCGCTGAGGAAGCCGATCAGGCTGTTCATGGCAGTGAAATTGGCCGAATAGTGGATGAAGCGCCCGTCTTGCCGCGCCTCGATCAGTCCGGCCTGTGCCAGCGTCTTGAGGTGGAAGGACAGGGTGGCGTTGGCGAGGCCCAGGGCTTCGGCGATGCGGCCGACTGCAAGGCCGTCTTGCCCCTGCTGCACGAGCAGGCGGAAGATGGCCAGGCGGTGCTCCTGAGCGAGGGCTGCTAACTGACTGACGGCTTGATTGGTTTCCATATTTCCAATTATATGGAAATGAACCAAAGGCAGTAAAGCCCACTCACTCATTCATAAGACATGAATAACGCGAGGATTGCCGGATGCACCATGACTACCCCCTGATCACCACGCTGGCGGCCGGTTTCGGTCTGGCCCTGCTGCTGGGCCTGCTGGCGATGCGCCTGCGTTTGCCGGCGCTGCTTGGTTATCTGCTTGCCGGGGTGGTGATCGGCCCTTTCACGCCGGGCCTGGTGGCCGATGGCCAGATTGCCGCACAACTGGCCGAAATCGGCGTGATGTTGCTGATGTTCGGCGTCGGCCTGCATTTTTCGCTGGATGATCTGCTGGCGGTGAAACGCATCGCGCTGCCAGGGGCGGTGCTGCAAATTGCGGTGGCCACAGCGCTTGGTGCAGCCTTGGGTCTGAGCTGGGGTTGGGCGCCGGGGGCTGCGTTGATCTTCGGCCTGGCCCTGTCGGTAGCGAGCACGGTGGTGCTCTTGCGGGCGCTGGAAGAGGCGGGCGTGCTGGATTCGATGAATGGCCGCATCGCGGTCGGCTGGCTGGTGGTGGAAGACCTTGCGATGGTGCTGGTGCTGGTGCTCTTGCCGCCTCTGGCCGGAGTGCTGGCAGGCGGCGGCGCCGTGTCCTTCAGCGAGCTGTGGCCGGTGCTGGGCAAGACCCTGCTGCAGATCGGCGCCTTCATCGCGCTGATGCTGCTGGCCGGCCGCAAGCTGCTGCCACGCGTGCTGTGGTGGGTGGCGGCGAGTGGCTCGCGCGAGCTGTTCACACTGGGGGTGCTGGTGGCGGCGATCAGCATCGCCTACTTTGCTTCCCAACTCTTCGGCGTGTCCTTCGCGCTGGGGGCCTTTTTCGCTGGCATGGTGATGCGTGAATCCGAATTCAGCCATCGTGCAGCTGAGGAATCGCTGCCGCTGCGCGAGGCATTCGCGGTGCTGTTCTTTGTGTCGGTGGGCATGCTCTTCGACCCGATGGTGCTGATCCGTCAGCCACTGCAGGTGCTGGCGGTGGTAGCGATCATCGTGTTCGGCAAGTCGCTGGCCGCCGCGATGCTGGTGCTGGCCTTCCGCTATCCGCTCAACACGGCGCTGACCGTGTCGGCGGCGCTGGCGCAGATCGGTGAGTTCTCCTTCATCCTCGCCGGCCTTGGCATGCAGTTGGGGCTCTTGCCGGCTGAAGGACAGAGCCTGATCCTGGCTGGCGCGCTGATCTCGATTGCCCTGAATCCCTTGCTCTTCCGCAGCGTACGGCCGCTGCTGGGCTGGTTGCGCGAACGTTCGGCGCTGGCGCGCAGCCTCGAAGCTGGGGCAGACCCGCTGGCCGGCCTGCCGCAGGAGACGCGGCCCGAATTTCTCTCCGGTCAGGTGGTTCTGCTCGGCTACGGCGGCTTGGGCCGCAGGGTGGCTGAAGCGCTTGCCGCCCAGGGCGTGCCCTATGTGGTGGTGGAGCAGCAGCGGGAGCGGGTGGCGCGCCTGCGCGAAGCGGGCATCGCCGCCGTGTGGGGCGATGCGGCCGATCCGCTGGCGCTGGTACAGGCACATGTGGCCAAAGCCGGCATGTTGCTGGTGACCGTGCCGGATGCGGTGCTGGCGCGTCAGGCCGTGAGCTGCGCGCGCGAGCTCAATCCGGGCATTGAATGCGCCGTACTCGCCGATAGCGCAGATGCCGCAGCCCTCCTCACACAGGAGCGGATCGAGCGGGTGTTCTCGGCCGAGGACGAGATGGCACAGGCGGTCAGCCAGCATGTGCTGGGGCGTTTCGGGCATGCCTGAGAGACTATCCCTACTCTTTGCTTTGCGCAGCAAACCGGCTGCGGCAGCACGGAGCATGCTCCGTGCTTACCCGGCCTCGCCCCCGCTGACGGTCTCTCGCTACAGATCGTGAACAGTCTTGGCACGCTCTGGCGCTATGCTGACGTGAGACTGGCGGCATTCTGGCGGGGTGCCATCCGCGTTTGATGCCGATACTGCCCTCATCTTTCAGCCGGAGGGCAAGAACATGGACCTGATCATGAATGGACAGCAGATTCGCAAACTACGTGAAGCGCGCGCCTGGTCGCAGGAGCATCTGGCGGCAGCAGCCGGGCTGAGTCTGCGCACCATCCAGCGGGTGGAGGCGGAAGGCAAGGCCTCGGCCGAAACGCGCCTGGCGTTGGCGGGCGCTTTCGGCGTGGAGTTGGCGCTGCTGACGGCGCAGGAGGCTTCGGCTCCGGCGCCGGTTCAGGAGCCGACACGCTGGCAGCTGAGCCGGGCCCAGTACCAGTTGCTGCGTCTGGCACTGGTGCTGACCGGTGTGGTGGGTGTCGACCTGTATCGCCATGCCAGCCTGACCTGGTCGCGCTGGGTGCTGCTGGGCGCCTTGCTGGTGCTGGGCCTGCGCTGGTTCAAGCGGCACTTCGTGGCGCCGCGCGAAATCTGAGCCGGCTTCCGGTCATTCTGTCGGCGCCATCCCTGGCGTTGAAGCGCGCCTGATCCGGCAGGCTGGGCGAGCCTTTCCCCGACGTTCCGGTGAAGCGCTGCCTGCCGTGCGGCAAGGAGGCTTGTTTGCTGATCGAGATTCTCAAACACACACCACTCTGGGTCTATCTGCTTTTCGCGCTTCTGCTCGCAGCGGGGCTGGCGCAAAGCAAGGACAGGCGGCTCGGTCGCGTTCGCGTCTCGACCCTTCCCCTTGTCATGGCCGGTCTGTCCTTCTTCGGGCTTGTCGCGGATTTCGGCCTGGCATGGGCTGCGCTCGTGTGCTGGACGATCAGCGCCGCTGCGAGCAGCGTGGTGGGCCTGCGTTTTGCATCTCCGGGCGCTGTTACCTGGTCTGAGCAGACCCGGGAGTTCAGCGTGCCGGGCAGTTGGCTGCCACTGGTTTTGATGATGGCGATCTTCGTGATGAAGTTTGCCGTTGCGGTGGTCGTGGTAAGGCAACTTCCGCTTGCGACTGAGTCGACTTTCGTGGTCTGTGTGAGTCTTGGCTACGGTTTGTTCAGCGGTCTGTTCCTGACGCGTACGCTGCGGGTGCTGAAAGCGGCAAAGGATCAGGCCAGACTTCCGTAGCAAGCCTGTGAGCTCCCTCGACCAGGCTATTCTGGTGCTCGAAATCAACGCGCCCTGACGCATGGCCACGACACTTTTCGCCCTCGGTTTCGCGCTGCGGGTGGCTGGCGCGGCGGCTGCGCTGGGGGCCGTCATCCGCCGCCGCAACAGCAGGCCTCCGCAGCCCTGAGTGGGGCTAATGCACGCAGCGATCCAGCTCGGCGTCATCGACCGGTGGGCTGTCCGAAATGGGCGGGCAACGCGCCGCTTCGGCGAATATCCAGGCGTGGAAGCGCCGGGTCAGCGGAGAGATGTCCGGCCCTTCCGGCGTCACGAACCAGTAAGCGCGGCTGTTCGGCAGGGTCAGCGGGAATACCTGCTGCAGGCGGCCGGCATCGAGTTCCAGCTGACACAGGCTGCGCCGGCTCAGGGCGATGCCGCGGCCATCCAGGGCGGCCTGTAGCACGAGCGCCGAATCATTGATGTAGAGACCACCCTGGGGCTCGGGCCAGTCCAGCCCGGCGCGTTCGAACCAGCCGCGCCAGAATTCGCCGTCCGAGCGCAGCAGGTGCCAGTCGCGCAGCGCTTCCGGATGGTTCAGGCGGCGGCCTGCCAGCAGGGCGGGGCTGGCGACCACCAGCATCTCGTCGCCCATGAGAAATTCGGATTGCTGACCGGGGTAGTCGCCAAAGCCGAAACGGATCGCGACATCCACGCCATCACGTGCGAAATCCAGTACCGAGGCGGTGCTGATTACGTTGAACTCGATGTCCGGCTCCTGATCCAGAAAGCTGCCGATGCGCGGCCCCAGCCAGCGCGAGGCAAACGACGGCATGGTGGTGACGGTGAGGCGGCGTGGATTGGCGCGCTGGCGCAACAAGGCCAGTGTGCGTCCGATGCCGCAGAGGGATTCATTAACCTGGCGGGCCAGCTCCTGCCCCAGTGGTGTGAGTTGCACGCCACGACCCTCGCGCAGGAAGACCGCAAACCCTAGCTGTTCTTCGAGGGCGCGGATCTGGTGGCTCACGGCACTGTGGGTCACGGAGAGCTCGCTGGCTGCCGCAGAGAAGCTACCAAGGCGGGCGGCGGCCTCGAACACTCGCAGCATGCCCAGCGGTGGGAGTCGGGCGGGCTTTTCCATAGGTGAGTCCATCTCACATGTTGTGTAGATATTATCGTTTGTGGAGAGCGCCTGTGGCAGCAAAAATAGGGATGTATTCAGAATCCTGGCCGGGCGAGGGCGGAAAATGCAAGATCAGATCATCATAGTCACTCAGGGCAGGCTCACGCGGCTGGACTTGCCAGCGGGGGCGCGGCTGGAGGTTTTGCAGGGCGAGGTGTGGCTGACCGAGGCCGGCGTGGCAGAGGATTTCGTGCTCGGCAGTGGCGCCACGTACTGCGTGCAGCTCGGCGGGCGCCTGCTGCTTGATGCGGCAGACGAAGCCCGGCTGCAGACCTGTCTGCAGGAAGTGCCGGGTCCGCTTGCGCGGGCGGCAGAGCCGCAGATGGCCTGAGCAAGGGAAAGGTGCACAGGCCCGGATGCTTATGCGGCGCTGGCCGGCCTTGCGCTGCTACAGGCCGCCACCGTCCTGAGAGCGAGCGTCTAGTCGGGCTGCCACACCCGGATCGTGCGTACGTATTCGAAGCGCTTGCCTGGCGGCCCGGCCCGCCAGGCGCGGATCACGATATTGACGGGTACGATGCTCGCGCCAGCACGCTGGGTTTCGAAGCGTACCTGATCCAGATTGCCCTGTATCACGCCCCCCAGCAGGAGCTGGGTGACCTCTCGCTGCTGTTGTGCGATACCGGCTGGAACGTAGATCGTGTTGTAAGTGGAGTCCTGACCGCCAAACTCTTCAGGCGTCAGTAGGATGGGGAAGAGCTGGCCTTTTGCGACAAGCTCCTGTGCTTCGGATTCCATCCACACACCGGACCAATTCGCAGCGTGTACGGCAGGGCTGGTCAGCAAGAGCGTAGAAAGGAGCAGGCGAGCTAGCGGAGGCATCGGGGATATTCTTCGTGACGTGTGCTTGCTTAACGTCTGGGTGAGGCGGTCGTTGACCAGAGCGCAGCCTTGCCCACCAAAGCAAACGGCCCTCTTGCGAGGGCCGTTCTTCAATCAGCCATCAGGCCAGACTCAGGCTTTTTTCTGAGCGTCCGCCTGGATGGCGGTGAGGGCGATGGTGAACACGATGTCATCGACCAGCGCGCCGCGCGACAGATCGTTCACCGGCTTGCGCAGGCCTTGCAACATCGGGCCCACGGAGACCACGTTGGCGCTGCGTTGCACGGCTTTGTAGGTAGTGTTGCCGGTGTTCAGATCCGGGAAGATGAACACGGTGGCCTTGCCGGCGACCTTGGAGTTCGGTGCCTTGGAAGCAGCCACGTCGGCCACCGAGGCGGCGTCGTACTGCAGCGGGCCGTCCAGCGCCAGATCCGGCGCCTTTTCCTTGGCAATCGCGGTGGCTTCGGCCACCTTCACCACATCTGCACCCGCGCCGGAAGTACCGGTGGAGTAGCTGATCATCGCGACCTTCGGATCAACGCCGAAAGCCTTGGCCGAATGTGCGCTCTGCAGGGCGATTTCGGCCAGCTCGGCGGCGTTCGGGTCCGGGTTGATGGCGCAGTCGCCATACACCAGCACCTGATCCGGCATCAGCATGAAGAACACCGAGGACACGATGGAGTTGCCCGGTGCGGTCTTGATCAGCTGGAGGGCCGGACGCACGGTGTTGGCGGTGGTGTGCACCGCGCCGGAGACGAGGCCGTCCACGTCGTCGGTGGCCAGCATCATGGTGCCGAGCACGACGGTGTCCTGCATCTGCTCACGTGCCTGACCCGGGGTGAGACCCTTGCTCTTGCGCAGCTCGACCATCGGGTCGACATACTTTTCACGCACGTCGTCCGGATCGAGGATCTCCAGCGTCGGCGGCAGGGTCACGCCCTGGGCGGCCGCCACGGCCTTGATGGTTTCCGGCTTGCCGAGCAGCACGCAGCGTGCGATGCCCTTTTCTTCACAGATCACGGCGGCCTTGATGGTGCGCGGCTCGTCGCCTTCCGGCAGCACGATGCGCTTCTTGGCGGCACGGGCCTTCTGGATCAGCTGGTAGCGGAAGGCCGGCGGGCTCATGCGGGTGGTGCCCGGCAGCTTCACGCAGGTCAGGATGGCGTCGGTATCCAGCTCTTCGGCCACACCGTCGAGCACCTGTTCCATGCGTTCATAGTCGTCTTCCGCCACTGCCGGCGAGAGGCGGCTGATGTTGGTAGCGGTGACGTAGCTGTCGGTATCCACACGCAGGATCGGCAGGCCGTTATCGAAAGCCTTGGCGGCGAGGTCTTGAATGCGCGGATCGATCGAGGTGGAGTGCGTCAGCAGCAGGCCGGCCAGCTGAATACCGCGCGATGCGGCCAGTGCGGTAGCGAGCATCACATCGTCACGATCGCCGGGGCAGACGACCAGTGCACAGGGGTTCAGGCGGTTGATCATATCGGCGGCGGAGCGGGCCGATACAACGGTTTCGAGCACGCGGCGCTTGGCGATTTCGCCCGGCACCAGGATTTCGGCATTCAGGTGGCGGGCCACGTCCAGGGTGCGCGGGGCGAGCAGGGCCGGGTTGTTGCGGATGGCACCCCACAGTGCGATGTCTTCCAGCGCTGCTGCGGCTTTGGCGGCATCGAACTCCGCGCCGACCTTGTTGAAGATGGTGCCGGCAACCTTGCAGCCGGCCGCGCGGAACTGGCTGGCGGTCAGGTGCACTTCGGAGGCGGCCAGTACTTCATCCTGCGCCGAAGCGACCAGCACCATTTCGGCCTGCAGGCTGCGGGCGATGTCGGCATTCAGGCGGGTGGTGTAGGAGAAGCTCGGGTCGGTGTGCAGACCTTCGATCACCAGCACATCGGCATCCTGAGCGGCGCTCATGCACAGGCTCACGATGTCTTCGAGCAGCTCGTCGATCTGGCCTTCGGAGATGCGGCCGACCACCTGGGCGGTGGAGAGGGCATTCGGGCACTCGATCTTGCAGATTTCGCGAGCGAAATGCACCGAGCGTTCGTTGGCGGTGTCGTCCTGCGTGACCGGTTTGGCGAAGCCTACGCGCAGGCCTTGGCGCTGCAGGGCGCGCACCACGCCGAGCGCGACGGAGGTAAGACCCACGTTCTGGCGGGTCGGAGCAAGGAAGAAGGTTTGCATTTTTTAATTTCCTGGAGGGGGAGAGCTAGGACGATATTTTGCTGCATTGCCACAAAATCACCAAAAGCGGAGCAATCTTAGAGCGAGCTTGCCCATAAGGGCGGGCAATTTAGCCAAGTTTTGATCTGGGCCAGACGCTGACCGGCTGCCAGCAGATGTGTCTGCCGCAGACAAGAAAACGGCCCGTCGCATGACGGGCCGCTGGTGGGCTAGACAGGCTTATTTGGCGAGCGAGCGCAGCCAGGCGATGAGGTTATCGATGTCGCCCTTGTCCTTGGTCTTGAGGATCTTGTGCTCTTCTTCGCTGCCATCGGCCATCTTGACCTTGGGGCCCGTGGTGAGGTGCTCGAGAATCTTGGCATCGCTCAGCTTCTTGAGCTTGGCGGAGATCGAGATCAGGGAGTCCGCCTCCTTCTTCTTGTCGATGCCGTGGCACTTGAGGCAGCCCTCTTTCTTGGCGAGGGCTTCGGCGCCTGCGGCGTCCAGCGCGCTGGCCACGGGCGAGAATGCGAGGGCGGCGAGAAGCGCGCCGGAGACTGCCAACAGTTTCATTTTCATCGTGTGACTCCTTCAGTGCTGCTGTAAGTGGCTAATGCTCATGCCAACCGGTAATCATGGTCTTGAATGTCGAGCTGATCTTCTTGCCGAAAGTGCACAGATAGACATGCGCGATCAGGAAGGCAAGCACGATGCAGGCCGAGGCGTAGTGCAGCACCGCGACCGGCAGCAGGCCATCCAGACCGAACATTTCGCCCGGTGCGAACTGCGGAAACATGAAGATCAGGCCGCTGCCGACCAGCACGGGCATGACCAGATAGATCATGAACCAGTAGGTGATGGCCTGCAGGGTGTTGAAATTCTCTTCGCGGGTGACCGGGTAAGGCTCGGCCTCCCCCTTGAATACGCCCCACAGGTAGAAACGGGTCTGCTTGAGGCAGCGCTCGAGGATGCCTGGCGGGCGGGGTACGAACTGCCACCAGTTGCCGGTTACGGCGTTGGCGACAACGAAGAAAATGTAGAGAACGACGAGCAGCAGGCCGGCCACGTTGTGGATGCGCACGGCCAGCGAGAATTCGATCAGCGGAGCCTTGCCGCCCGCAAAGTGAAGGCTGATGCCGGTGGCGATCAGGGTCAGGATCAGCAGGGCATTGCACCAGTGCCAGATGCGTACCCAGCCCGGCAGGATGTAGATCCGGCCGCCATCTTCCGGATGGCGCCGGTCAGCGTGCCGGCGTTCGCCGTGGCGATGCTCTTCAGTCATCCTTCTTCCTCCGGCGCAGGGTGTGCATCAGCACGCGCAGTGCGGCATGGACCAGCACGCCGAGCAGGGTCAGGGCCACCAGGCCGATCATCACGGAATCCAGGGCCAGATTGCGCGTGGCGCCGATGACGTAGTTCTCGCTGAGCACTACGCTGTTCATGAAGCCGAGCTTTTCCTGCTCCTGCTTGGCCAGATGGCGGTAGAGCCGCACTTTCAGGCTGGTATCCGCACTGTGGCAGCTTACGCATTTTCGCTCGGCACGATCCTTGTTGAGGATCTCGTGGGAGAGCATGTCGCCGCCGAGCGGGGTATGGCATTCCACGCAGCGTACGGCTTTCCAGTGGGTGCGCGCATTGGGCAGCCAGTCGTGGATCTCGTCGATCGGCGGACGGGCTTTTTTCTCCGGCGCGAAGCGGGCAAAGGTCTGATCGGAGTCGTGGCAGCCGAGGCAGATGCGGTTGTCCTGGGCGACGATCTTGCGCGCCCCGTCCTGATTCTTGGCGACCTTGATCGAGTGCAGGTCGTGGCAGGTGGTGCAGCTGAACTTGTCGGCGAGGTGCTTGGCATGTACCGACTTGTCGAACTCGGCCTGGATCTTGTCGGCTTTCTTGGCGTGGCAGTCCTGGCAGGTCGAAGTGTTGTCCGCCGCGTCTTTCTCGTGCGGGAAGTCGTCGTAGCCTTCGTTGTGGCACTTGGTGCAGGCGAATTTGCCGTGGTCGGCATCTTCGAAGGTCGGTTTGTCGACCAGCAGGCCGCGCAGCTTGGCCAGATCGAGATCGGCTTGCGGCGGGTGGGCCAGGCCTTCCTGCGAATGGCAGGCAAAGCATTGCTCGTTGGCCAGCTTGGCCTTGGCGATGGCCTCGGGTGAAGGGCCGGCGGCCAGGGCTGCAAGCGGCAACAGCAGCCCGACAAGGGCCACGCCAAGTCCTCTGATCAGATATTTCAGTCCGGCATCGGGCATAAGTTGTTTTCGTGAGCGGCTGACTAGCGGAAAGTGTAGATGTAGTGGATGCCGATGAAAGCCGAAGTCTGCTTGTCTTTTTGCGTGATAGTTGTGCCGTCGATCAAATTTGGGCTTGTTGTACTGCAGCCGGTGCAGGTCTGGGTGCCGGAGGCGTAGGAGAAATCCGAGCCATCGGCCAGCGTCCAGCTCCAGTCGTTGCTCTGCCAGCGCTCGTAGATCAGGTCGAGGCGGATGGCTGAACTCCTGTCGAGGGTATAGCGGGAGATCAGCTTGAAGCGCATGAGCTTGCTGGTGACGTCGGGCAGGGGGCCGCTGACACCGGTGGGGTAGGTCGTGCCGGTGCCGCTGAGATTCAGGGTCTGGTCGAAGCGGCTGGTGTTGTTGAACAAGTCGAAGCCGAAGCTGGTGTCAATTTTCTGCGCCAGGCGTGCGTTCAGGTTGAAGCCGAAGGAGTCGCCCCGTTCCTTGAGGTCGGTCTCGCGCACGGCGTTGGCGCCGCCGCCGCTGGCCTCGCGGAAACCGCTGGCCTTTGTGCCGGAGGCATCACGGGCGTACCAGCTGGACAGGTTCCAGTTGTCGTTGATGGCATAGCTGGCGTCCACCGCATAGACCTGGCCGCTGCCTGAGCTGGCGCCATAGAAGCGGTCGCCCTGCGGGTAGTCGTCACTGATGTGATCGACGCGGAACTGCAGGGTGAGTTGCTCCAGCGCATCCCAGTCCAGCTTGGCGCGCCACTTGTTGCGTTTGCGGTCGGAGATATGGATGGGGTTGATCTGGTTGGAATAAGGGCTTGTGCCGTCGGCGGCGCTGTAGTTCGAGCCATCACGCTCGCTGTAGAAATAGGCGAGGCTGCCAGCGATGTTTTCGCCCATGCTGCGGCGCAATTCGGTGCGGTAGGTGATCTCGTTGAGGGTCTCGCGGAAGGGCACGTATACGGTGCCTGCCACGGGGGTGGAGCGCTGTTGCCCGGAGTAGTCGACACCACCGGTGAGGCTCAGGCTCAGGGGCAGGCGGTAGTTGGCTTCGAGCTTGCCGGTGTTCTTGGTGTAGGAGTAGGGCGTGTTATAGACGCTGGCCACCCCCGTACTGCTGTTGCCGACGTAGCCTGCCAGTGGCGTCTGGTCATTGACGTCGTAGTAGCGCAGGCTGCCGGTGAGGGTGAGTTTGGAGGTCGGGCGGGAGGTCAGCCCCAACTGCGCAAGGGTGGTGAAGACCTTGCCGTCGAGATGCGAAGGCGCGTGGGCATAGGGTGCATTGGCACCGGTGAGGTCGTAGGAGGGGATGCGTTCGTCCTGCGTAGCCTGCGAATAGGAGAGTTTGAAGGTTGCGCGCGTCGTCGGGCCGAAGCCATAGCCGCCGTTCATGAAAACCTGGTGTGCCTGGTTGCTGAGTGGCTGGGACAGGGGGGTCACCGAAGCGAAGCTGGCGCTGGTGCCGCCACTCACGCCGCTGAGCGTTTGCAGGGTCTGGGTGTTGCGATTGTCATACCAGCTACCGGCATAGCCGCCGGAGAGCTGCAGATTGCCACCGGTGTACTGGAGGATTGTGTCGAGCTGGCGGATCGTGCTGTCGATGGTTTCAGAGGAGAACTGGGGGGCGCTGCCCCAGCCGGTCATGCGGGTGCCGGTCTTGTCCTCGTTCTTGAAGTCCACCTTGAACTCCAGGCCGGGTACCAGACTCCTGAAGCCACCGAGGCGGAACAGCTCGCGTACGGTGCCCAGCTCGACTTCGCGTGACGGGCTGGCGCCGAGGGTGGTGCCCATGGTGACCCGGTTGCTGCCAATGCCCTGCAGGGGCGTGTTGATGGTGTAGGGGTTGTCGTAGGGCGTGCGGACGTATTCGAAGAAGCCGCCACCGCGGCCCTGACGGAGGTAGTCCACACGCATTTCGCGCGTATCAAGAAAGAGGTTGGTGCTGCGCAGCAGCAGCCAGTCGCCCTTTTCATCGTCACGCTGGACGAGGTTGAAATCCAGCCCGCCGTAAGCGCCCTTGTTGCGCATGCCGTCATACATGCCCTGATGGGGGCGGGCATTCGACCAGTAGCCCGCGCCTGCCGAGATCGTGCTGGCCGGCCGGGTCAGCTCGGTGTAGGCATCGCTCTCTTCGGCCGAGGCGGCTCCGCAAGTGCTGATCGCGGCAAGGAAGACTGTGCTGAGCCTGAACATCCTGGGTTGGGCTTTCATCGTTCATCCCTCCTGCTCAGCGGCGGAAGCGGCCAGCCGTGGCGTTGTTCACGGTGCTGTTGCCACCGTGGATGTTCGTGTGGCAGTTAAGGCAGCCACGTGCCACGCTGCCCATGGCGCTGGTTGATCTGGATGGTGCGGTAGGCAACCCGGCGGCCTGGCCGGGGTGACTGGTGTGAGAGTGGCAGTCCTGGCACAGGAAGGGCACGCGCTCCTTCAGCAGGCTAGCGGAGTTGGTGCCGTGCGGCTGGTGGCAGATGCCGCAATCCTCGGTGACGGGCTGGTGGTTATGCACGAAGGGCCCGCGCTTCTCCATGTGGCAGGTAAAGCAGGTGTCATTGGTGCTGCTCTTGGTCAGGAGCTTGGGATTGTCGTCGTGAACGTTGTGGCAGGAGGTGCAGCTCATCTTGCCTTCCACAATGGGGTGGTGCGAGAACTTATTGACCTGGCTGCGTTGCTCCTTGTGGCAACTGAAGCAGACTTCCGGCTGGGTCTGCTTGGTGAGGACCTTGTCGCGCGGGGTATGCACCTTGTGGCAGTCATTGCAGGCCACGCCACTGAGCTGGTGCTGGCTGGTCGGCCAGTTGTTGTGGTTGGCGCCGCCCTTGTGGCAGCTGAAGCACTGCTCGGAACGGCTGTGTTCGTCCGTCAGTGCGTAAGCGCCCTTCTTGAACACCACATCCGTTGCCGCCCGCTTGCCGCCGGAGGTCGACTTCAGGTGCTGCTGGCTTTCGCCGTGGCAGGCCTGGCAGGTCGGGGTGCGCGTGTCGGCTTTCATGCCGTGCCGGGTCTGGTTGATCGACAGCACGGGCACTGCCTCGTCCTCGTCGTGGCAGCGCGTACATACAGCGTCGCTTCTGGCGGCCTGCTCGGCCGTGCGGGACGAGAGCGCGCTGGCGCTACCCAGATCGGGCAAGACAGGTTCGGCCGCCGCCAAGTCTGCGGCGCTCACCAGGCTCGCCAGCAGCACACAGATGCCCATCAGTTTGCGCATGCTCGTCATTTGTCCGCCCCTCACCTCAACGCCGCGTAGATGTCCGTCCGGACATTCGCCTGTCACCGCTGCTGTTGTCCGCCCTGTTTCGCGCCTCTGATGGCGGATTCGGACGGTAATAACTTGCAAGATCAAGTAAGTTTTTATCAAGACACGCCCATGAACTATAGGAATGCCCTTGCGCTAAAGCAGGGAATTTTTTACAGCCCCTGCAAGGCGTGTTGCTTTTTGTTAACAGCACCCCTGAGGAGCTCTGTCTGCAGCCATTGCGGTCAAAGTGCTGCGGGCTTGAGGGCTGGGGCTAGAATTCGCTGCCCCGTTTGATCCGCCACAATCGCGCATGCCCCCGAATCCTCTTCCTTCCTGTCGCTTTGCCATCATTGGCGCCGGCCCTGCCGGGCTGATGGCGGCCGAGCAACTGGCCGCGGCCGGCCATGCTGTCGAGGTTTTCGATGCCATGCCTTCGGTGGGGCGCAAGTTCCTGATGGCTGGCAAGGGCGGCATGAACATCACCCACTCCGAGCCGCTGCCGGATTTCATCGCTCGCTACGGTGCGCGTGCGGACTGGCTGGCGCCGCTGCTGCAGGATTTCGGCCCGGAAGCCCTGCGGGCCTGGATTCATGGGCTCGGCGTGGACACCTTTATCGGTAGCTCCGGTCGCGTTTTCCCGACTGAAATGAAGGCCGCCCCCTTGCTGCGGGCTTGGCTGCATCGCCTGCGCGAAGCGGGTGTGGTCTTCCATGTGCGGCATCGCTGGCTGGGCTGGACCGATTCGGGCGACTTACGCTTTTCGACGCCGGAGGGCGAAGTGCGGCGGAACCCGGCCGCTACGCTGCTGGCCCTGGGAGGGGCGAGCTGGCCGCAACTGGGCTCGGACGCGGCCTGGCTGCCCTGGCTGGCCGCGCGCGGGGTGGTGATCGAGCCCCTGCAGCCGGCGAACTGCGGTTTCGACGTGGGCTGGAGCGAACACTTCCGCGCGCGTTTCGTCGGCGAGCCCCTGAAGAACGTGGTGGCGCGCTGCGGCGGGCCGGATGGCCGCCTCTGGCAGCGTGCCGGGGAGTGTCTGATCAGTGCCACGGGCATCGAGGGCGGCTTGATCTATGCGCTGTCCGCGCCGCTGCGCGAGCTCTTGCGGGTGGAGGGCCGCGCCAGGCTGGCGCTGGATCTGCTGCCGGATTTCAGTGCTGAGCGGGTGGCGACCGAGGTTGCCCATCCACGCGGCGCCCGCTCGCTCTCGTCCCATTTGCAGAGCCGCCTGGGCCTCAAAGGCGTGAAGCTGGGTCTGCTCTACGAATGCCTTGGCAAGGCCGCGATGCGAGATCCGGTGCAGCTGGCAGCTGCGATCAAGGCCTTGCCGCTCGAACTGGTGGCGCCACGACCGATTGCCGAAGCCATCAGTACGGCCGGAGGCATCCGTATCGAAGAATGCGATGCGAACCTGATGCTGGCCCGGCTTCCTGGGGTGTTCGTGGCCGGCGAGATGCTCGATTGGGAAGCGCCTACCGGCGGCTATCTGCTCACTGCCTGTTTTGCGACTGGCCGGGCGGCCGGGCAGGGCACACTGCGCTGGCTGGCCGGGCGTTGAGCAAGCGGCCAGCGGCCGCCGCTTGAACGAGAAAAAGCCCTGCCAGCTTTCACTGACAGGGCGCAGGGTGCTACGGGAGGAACTGAATAGCTTCTTAAGAGGGGCTCTGGCCGCGCAGCATGGCGTTGGCCTTGATGCGGTCCAGATCGGCCTGCTCGCGCCCTTCGCGCGAGCTGCGCATGGCGCGATACCACTGACTCATGGCGGCGCGGGCGGCTTCCGGGCCGTTGGCCTGTTCAAGTGCATCGATCACGTCAATGGCCGTCACCCCGAGGCTCTCGCGGGCACGGCTGACCATGAAGTCCGAAGCACTTTCCCAGCCGTCGGGCAGATCCGGGTCAGCCATATTGTTGATACGTTCGGCAAGCGAGGCGGGCGGGGTCTGGCCGGCTTCCTCGATCAGGCCGCGCTGCATCAGTTCATGCAGGTCGGCGGCCACGTTGCGGTCCGGCACCATGCTGCCGAGGGTAAAGACGGTGCGCTGGCCGTCCGCCAGCAGGAGCAGGCGGCGCAAGCCGGCGGGCAGGCTGGTATCGTGATTGGCAATCAGGCGGGCCCCGAAGGGGCTTTTGCGGGGCACGAAATCGTTGGGGAAGACGCTGGACATCCGGAGCTCCTGAACAAAAAATGTGTGACAAAAGTCACTTAATTGTGCGAAGCAGCAGAGCGATAGCGAATAGATAAATTCGATTTGTGCCGGCGAGCACGACGAGCGGTTTATTCCTGCCAAAAAACAAATTCAAGTGACTGATTTATAATGAAAACAGACCGAAGGGCAGGGTGTGCCGGCAGGCTTTCCGGTGCCCGCTTCAGCCTGCCCAGAGGGGTTGGCGGGCTACAATGGCAGCCTTCGTTTCACCGGTTGTTGTTCCGATGCTGTCCCACCTGAATCCTCCCCAGCGCGAAGCCGTGAAGTATCTCGACGGCCCCTGCCTCGTGCTGGCTGGCGCAGGCAGCGGCAAGACCCGCGTGATCACCCAGAAGATCGCCTACATGGTGCAGGAGTGCGGGCTGGAGGCGCGCAACATCGCCGCCATCACCTTCACCAACAAGGCCGCGCGCGAGATGCAGGAACGCGTCGGCAAGCTGCTCGACGCCCGCTCGGCGCGCCAGCTCACGGTGTGCACCTTCCATGCGTTGGGCGTGCGCATCGTGCGCCAGGAGGCGAAGCTGGTCGGACTCAAGCCGCAGTTTTCGATCCTCGACACCTCGGACATCCACCAGATCCTCGCCGAGCTCTCCGGCAATGCCGACAAGGCCATGCTGAAGGGCATCCAGTGGGCCATCTCGGGCTGGAAGAATGCGCTGATCACGCCGGGCGAGGCGGTGAAGCTGGTCAATGACGAGATGAGCCACGCTGCCGCCAAGATCTACCCGGCTTACGAGAAGACCCTGCGCGCCTATCAGGGCGTGGACTTCGACGACCTGATCGCGCTGCCGGTGCGGCTGTTTGATACCGAACCGGAGGCGTTGGAGCGTTGGCGCTCCAAGCTGCGCTACCTCTTGGTCGATGAGTATCAGGACACCAACAAGGCCCAGTACAAGCTCCTGCGCCAGCTTGCCGGCGAGCGCGGTGCCTTCACCGCCGTGGGCGACGACGATCAGGCCATCTACGCCTGGCGCGGCGCGGACGTGGAAAATCTGCATCTTTTGCAGCGCGATTACCCGCAGCTGCGCATCATCAAGCTGGAGCAGAACTACCGCTCCTCGAACCGCATCCTGAACGCCGCCAACACCCTGATCGCCAATAACGAAAAACTCTTCGAGAAGAAGCTGTGGAGCGAGCACGGCCTTGGCGAACCGATCCAGATCAGCATGGCGCGCGAGCCTGATCACGAGGCCGAGCTGGTGGCGATGAAGCTCACCGCGCACAAGTTCGAGTTCAAGACGGCTTTTTCCGACTACGCCATCCTCTATCGCGGCAATCATCAGGCCCGCGTGATCGAGCAGAAGCTGCGCAGCCACCACATCCCTTACGTGATGTCCGGCGGGCAGAGCTTCTTCGACCGCGCCGAGATCCGCGACCTGCTTTCCTACCTGCGCCTGATGGCCAATGAGGATGACGATCTGGCCTTCATCCGCGCGATCACCACGCCGCGCCGCGGCGTCGGCGCTGCCACCCTGGAAGCTTTGGGCAGCTACGCCGCCACGCGCGGCAGCAGCCTGTTTGTTGCTTCTTTCGAAGAAGGGGTGGCCGAGCATCTGGCGGCGCGCCAGCTTGAAGGCGTGCGAAAGTTCGGCGGCTATATCAAGGAACTCGCCCATCGCGCCCACAAGGAGTCCGCCGGCGTGTTGCTGGAGGAATTGCTGCGCACCATCGGCTATCAGGCCTGGCTGATGGAAAGCTGCGAGGTCAAGGAAGCCGAAACCAAGTGGCGCAATGTGCGCGACTTCGTCGACTGGCTTTCACGCAAGGGCGATGAGGATCAGAAGACCCTGCATGATCTGGTGCAGACCATCGCACTCATCAACATGCTCGACAAAGGCAACGAGGACGAGGCGGATGCGGTTCAGCTCGCCACGCTCCACGCCAGCAAGGGCCTGGAGTGGCCGCATGTGTTCCTGATCGGCGTGGAAGAAGGCATGTTGCCGCACCAATCGAGCATTGATGAGGACAAGATCGAGGAAGAACGCCGCCTGATGTACGTCGGTGTGACCCGCGCACAGAGGAGCCTCACCATCACCGTGTGTGAGACGCGTCGCGTGGCCGGCGAGCGCAAGCTGGTCGACCCTTCACGTTTCATTGATGAAATGGGCGATGGCCTCAAGCGCGCCGGCAAGGACGACGCGCCTGTCAGCAAGGAAGAAGGCAAAGCTCGCTTTGCTGGCCTGATGGCAATGCTGCAGAAGTAATTCCATTTCCAGACCTAGTGCAGCGTTTTGCTCTTCTTGCGACATAAAATGCGTATTTCCCGCCGATACTTCGTTGAAAATCCGCGCAATAGCTCGCTATTGCTGTGGTTTTCGCCTCGTTTCGACGAGACAGCCATCATTTTTATAAGTCGCAATCTACGCGAAACACTGCACTAGCCTGTCTTTGTCGACTTCCGCTTGCCGTACTCCAGCACTGATCTGCGTTTCGTCTTCGCGACATCCTTGGCCTGGAAATGGAATCAGCGCCACATTTCCTGACCCTTCCTTGACCTTTCCTTACCCGCGGTTATCAGCAATTAACCCAGGCCGCGGGAATAATGAGCCTACTTTCCTCCGTCATGCGCCGGCCGCCCGCCGGCCACCCGCCTCATCGTGAAAAACCTTCCTTCAAGCTGGTTCCGCCTGCGCAACGTCGTGCTGGCGCTTGTCGCTCTGCTGGCGTTCGGCGGGCTCGCCGCCTATTTTCTGGCGCCGCCTCCGCGCCCTTCTTACCTGACTGCGCCAGTCACAAAGGCGGATCTGGAGGAAGCGGTGCTGGCCACTGGCACTGTGCAGGCCTACAAGCAGGTCAACGTGGGCGCCCAGGTCTCCGGGCAGATCAAGCGTCTGGCCGTGAAATTGGGCGACAAGGTGGTGGCCGGTGATCTGATCGCGGAGATCGACTCGCTGACCCAGCAGAACACCCTGCGTAACGCTGAAGCCGCGCTGCAGAACACCCAGGCTCAGCTCGCTGCCAAGCAGGCCACCCTGAAGCAGGCCGAGTTCGCCTTCCAGCGTGCCGAGCAGTTGCTGCAGCAGGATGCCGGCTCACGCGAGAGCTTCGAGGCGAGTGAGGCCACCTTGAACGCAACCCGCGCCGAGATCCGCGCGCTCGAAGCCCAGATCGCCCAGGGCAGGATCAGCGTCGACACTGCCCGCCTGAACCTCGGCTACACCCGCATCGTGGCGCCGATGGCTGGTACCGTGGTGGCCCTGATCAACCAGGAAGGGCAGACGGTAAATGCCAACCAGAGCACGCCGACCATCATCAAGCTGGCGCGCATGGATACCGTGACGATCAAGGCCCAGATCTCGGAGGCCGACGTGACCCGCGTGAAGCCAGGCCAGAAGGTGTATTTCACGATTCTCGGCGAGCCGAGGAAGCGGTACAGCAGCACCTTGCGCGCGCTTGAGCCGGCGCCCGATTCGATCAGCACCGATTCCACTACCAGCAGCACGACCAGCACCACCTCCACCAGCACCGCGATCTACTACAACGGCCTGCTCGACGTGCCCAACCCCGATGACAAGCTGCGCATCTCGATGACCACCCAGGTCCGCGTGCTGCTCGCGGAAGCAAAGGAAGCACTCAGCATTCCGGCAGTTGCATTGGGTGAGCGCCTTCGTCCGGATAGCCCGGCTCGCGCGCCGAAGGCCGGCCACCCTCCCTCGGATGTTCCGCCGGGTGAGCCGAGCCGAGAGCGGAACGGCCCAGCAACCGAGCAGGCTGAAGCGCCTAGCGCCCTCTACAGCGTGCGGGTGCTTGGCAAGGATGGTCAGCCTGAAATGCGTCAGGTGAAGATCGGCATCAACAACAAGACCAATGCCCAGGTGCTGGAAGGCTTGAGCGAGGGTGAGCAGGTGATTCTGGGCGAGGCCACCGCAGATACGCCGACCTCTACCACGCGCCGCCGCATGGGCCCGCCGCCAATGTAAGGGAACGCCGGAAATGGTTCTGGCGGCCTCGTCGCGCCTGGCCAGAACCGCTTCGTGTCACTTCGCCCCACTTTGCAGCGCTTCCTGGATACGCAGGCCATCAGCATGAACACCCCTCTTCTCGAACTGCAGGATCTCTGCCGCGATTACCCCGCTGGCGAAGGCAAGCTGCGCGTGCTCGACCAGGTCAATCTCGCCATCCAGGCCGGCGAGATGGTGGCCATCGTCGGTGCCTCCGGCTCTGGCAAGTCGACCTTGATGAACATCCTCGGCTGCCTCGATCGGCCCACTGAGGGCAGCTATCGTGTGGCCGGCCGCGCTACCGGCAGCCTCGCGCCGGACGAGCTGGCGCAGCTGCGCCGCGAACACTTCGGTTTTATCTTTCAGCGCTACCACTTGCTTGCGGATCTCGATGCTCAGGGCAACGTCGAGATTCCGGCGATCTATGCTGGCAGTGAGCGGCGCGAGCGCCACCAGCGCGCCCGTCGGATTCTCGAGCGCCTGGGGCTCGCCGATCGCCTTCATCACCGCCCCGGCCAGCTCTCTGGCGGCCAGCAGCAGCGTGTGTCGATTGCGCGGGCGCTGGTCAACGGTGGCCAGGTGATCCTTGCCGACGAGCCGACCGGCGCGCTCGACACGCACAGCGGTCAGGAAGTCATTGCGGTGCTCAAGGAGCTGCACGCCGAGGGCCATACGATCATCATCGTGACCCACGACATGCAGGTCGCGAGTCATGCCCATCGCATCATCGAGATCAGTGACGGACGTATCACGGCCGACCGTAGCAGCGTGCCGGCCGCCGCCTTAGCGGCCCGTCCTGCGCCGCCGCCGGTGCCTCCCGTCGCACGCCCGTGGCTGGCGCTGCGTGACCGCCTCGGCGAGGCCTTCCGGATGGCGCTGGTGGCGATGGCCGCACACCGCATGCGCACCTTCCTGACCATGCTCGGCATCATCATCGGTATCGCCTCGGTGGTGTCGGTCGTGGCCTTGGGGCAGGGTACGCGGGCCAGTGTGTTGAAGGACATCGCCTCGATGGGCACCAACACCATCGATGTCTATCCCGGCGCTGGCTTTGGCGACATGCGCTCGGGCGCAGTGCGCACCCTCGTCTCGGCCGATGCTGAAGCGCTGGCCGAGCAGGCTTATGTGGACAGCGTCACGCCCAGCGTATCCGGCTCCAAGACCCTGCGCTTCGGCAACATCTCCGCCAGCGGCAACGTCAATGGCGTGGGTGCCCAGTACTTCCGCGTGCGCGGCCTCGAGTTCGCCGAGGGGCGGGCCTTCGACAAGCAGAGCGAGGAGGAACTGGCGCAGGACGTGGTTATTGACGAAAACACCCGCAAGGCCCTCTTCGGCAATCAGCGCCGGGTGGTTGGCGAGGTGATCCTGCTCGGTGCCTTGCCGGCACGGGTGGTGGGCGTCACCAAGAAGAAGGAAAGCGGCTTCGGTAACAACGACAGCCTCAACGTGTGGGTGCCCTACACCACCGCCCAGGCTCGCATCCTCGGCCAGTACTACCTGAAGAGCATCACCGTGCGGATGAATGACGGGATCTCCACCGCCGCAGCCGAGCAGGGCATCAATAAGCTGATGCTGCTGCGCCATGGCCGCGAGGATTTCTATCTCTTCAACTCCGACAGTGTGCGCCAGACCATCGAGAAGACTACCGCCACCATGACCCTGCTGATCTCGGCGATTGCCGTGATCTCGCTGGTGGTGGGCGGCATCGGGGTGATGAACATCATGCTCGTGTCGGTGACTGAGCGTACCCGCGAGATCGGGGTGCGCATGGCGGTCGGCGCACGTCAGGGCGACATCATGCAGCAGTTCCTGATCGAGGCTGTGCTGGTGTGCCTCGCTGGCGGCGTGCTCGGCGTTCTGCTGGCGCGCCTTGTCGGCGTGCTGGTCAGTCAATTCGCGCCGGATTTCCAGATGCTCTACTCCACTGCCGCCATCATCGCCGCCTTCGGCTGCTCCACCCTGATCGGCCTGATCTTCGGCTTCATGCCGGCACGCAATGCCGCCCGTCTCGACCCGGTCGATGCGCTGGCGCGGGAATGAACATGAACTTCAAGCGCACCTCCCTCTCCGCCCTGATCGCCCTGAGTCTGCTCAGCGGCTGCGCCAGCCTCACCCGCACGGACTACCAGACGCCTGCCGCTGAGGTACCGGCGCAGTGGCAGCATGCCGGCGAAGCCGTGCCGCAAGCCGTACCGGCCCGCTGGTGGCTGGCCTTCGGTGATCCACGCCTGAATGCCCTGATCGAGGAGGCCCTGGCGCGCAATCCCGATCTCGCCGCTGCCGCCATCAAACTCAAGCGTGCTCGCCTGCAGGCTGGCCTCAGTGCGGATGCGATGAACCCGGTGCTTTCCGCGAGTGCCAGCGATACGCGTGGCCAGCAGCTGCGTTACGGTCAGGAATCCACTCGCAGTGCCAGCGGCCGCCTTGCATTGAGCTGGGAGGCTGATCTGTGGGGCAAGCTCGCACATGCCCGCGATGCCGCAGACTGGGAAGCGCTGGCCACCGCACAGGATCGCGAGGCGACCGCGCTGTCCCTCACCGGCAGCGTTGCCAGCCTGTACTGGAAGCTGGCCTGGCTGAACCAGCGCATCGATCTGTCCAGGCAGAACATCAGCCATGTCGAAACCACCCTGGCCCTGGCCCTGCGCAAGTTTGAGGCCGGCTCGGTGTCGAAGCTCGATGTGCTGCAGGCCGAGCAGGATCTGGCCAGCCTGCGCGCCAGCCATACCCAGCTGCTGCAGCAACGCGAGGAGAGTCGCAGCGCCTTCGCTTTGCTCTTCGATGGCGTCAGCAAGGATTTCGCCGAGCCGGCGCATCTGCCTGAAGCGGCCTTGCCGGCGGTGGATGCCGGCCTGCCGGCGAGCTTGCTGGCCCGGCGCCCGGATCTTGCCGCGGCCGAGCTGCGTCTGCGCAGCACGCTGGCCACGGCTGACGCCACTCGCGCCAGCTACTACCCCGGTCTGAGCCTCACCGGCTCGCTCGGCACCAGCAGCACCAGCCTGCTGCAGCTGCTGAACAATCCGATTGCGGGTGTGATGGCCGAACTGAGCCTGCCCTTCCTGCAATATCAGGAAATGAAGCTCAAAAACGGGGTGGCGCGGGCGGATTACGAACTGGCCGCGCTGCAGTTCCGCCAAAGTCTGTATGCCGCGCTGGGCGAGGTGGATACCGCCCTGTCGGCGCGCAGCCAGTACCGGGCCCAGGGCGAACATCTGGAGCGCTCGCTGCGCGCAGCCGAAGCTGCCGAGAAAATCAACGAGCTGCGCTACCGTAGCGGCGCCATCCCGCTGCAGACCTGGCTCGATTCACAGCAGACACGCCGTAGCGCCGAGGCGGCGCTGGCCGACAATCGTTACAACCAGTTCGCTGCGCACGCCAGCCTGAGCCTCGCACTGGGCGGCAGTGCGGGTCTGTAGGGCCGGCTTCGGACGCCGGGGCCCGAGCCAAGATTTGCATGGACGCTGCTGAAGCCGCACCTGCAAAAGGGGATCCAGCCAGCTTCGCATTGGATCTGTAGGGCCGGCTTCAGCCGGCCGGGCCCGAGCCAAAAACTTGCGTGGATGAGGCTGAAGCCGCACCGACTGGCACGGGCACGTCGAAATGCATCCGGGCTACATGCAAAAGTAAGCTCTCAGGAGAGCCCGGTCATCGGTTCGTCGCGCTCCCAGTCCGGGTCGGTCTTGGCGCGCAACTTACGCTTGCGCCGGCCGAGCAGGCTCATCAGCACGCTGACTAGCGGCACGGGCTGGAAGGCAGAAAAAGGGGTTTTTGGGCGGCGGGCGCGGAGGGAGGGCATGATCGTCATCTCTGGCTGGGGCAGGCTCGGTGCGGCCCGCTGTTTCCAGCTTGGTTGAGCAATCAGGGCACAGCCAATAGCGCTTTTGAATCGCGGCAGAAAATTGCTTTCTGCCTCTGCCAACGTCAGCCGGAGCGCGGCTTTCCGAACCGCCCGGCCGTTCGGGCAGGGTGTGGCCAGCTTCAGACGCCGGTGCGCTCACCCCAGATGATGCGGTGCATCTGCAGCTGCATGCGTACCGTCAGGCGATCGCGCAGGATCCATGCAGCCAGGTCCTGCGGGTCCAGCTTGCCCTGCACCGGCGACAGCAGCACCGTGCAGCGCGAGGTGAGGCCGTGCTCGGCCAGCACCGCGCGGGTCCACTGATAGTCGGCCTCATCTGCGACCACGACCTTGATCTCGTCCTGTGCCGTGATGTGGGCGAGATTGCTCCACAGGTTCTTGTCTACTTCGCCGGAGCCGGGCGCCTTCAGATCCATGATCTTGGAGACGCGCGCATCGACTTCGCTTACATCCAGCGCGCCACTGGTCTCCAGCGACACCGAGTAGCCCGCGTCGCACAGCGCGGTGAGCAGTGTGAGGCAGGGCTTCTGCGCCAGCGGCTCGCCCCCGGTGACGCAGACATGGCGCGCACCATAACCGGCAACTTCCGCGAGGATGTCTTCCAGCTCGCGCATCTTGCCGCCAGTGAAGGCGTATTCGGTATCACACCACACGCAGCGCAGCGGGCAGCCGGTGAGGCGCACGAACACCGTTGGCAGGCCGACACGGGTGGATTCGCCCTGCAGCGAGTGGAAAATCTCGCTGATGCGCAGGCGGGGTGCTGCTGCAGCCATGCTTACTTCTTTTTCAGGCGTTGCTTGGCGGTCTTGGCCGCTTCGCTGTTGGGATAAGCCGCGACGAGCTTTTCGAGCGTGGCACGCGAAGTCTTGGCGGCGCCGGCCTGCTCTTCGGCATTGGCCTGACCCAGCATGGCATCCGGGGCCAGAGTGTCTTCCGGCCAGATGCTCACGAGCTTGGCGTAATACTCCTTGGCGCCTTCGAAATCGCGGGCCTGCAGCAGCGCTGCACCGGCCCAGAAATGAGCGCCGGGCTGGAAGCTGCTCTTGGGCCAGCTCTTGATGAACTGTTTGAAGGCGAAGATGGCGTCAACATGCTTGTTACTACGCAGCAGGTTGATGGCCGCTTCGTAATCGCGGGCCTCCTGGCCCTGATCGGCCGGCTTGGCTTCGGTGTTGGAGCTTGCCGTCTGATTGGTGGCCGTTGCCGCAGCGCTGCCTGATTGCCCTTCGAACTTGCGCAGGCGGGCGTCGAGGTCGACGTAGAAGTCCTTCTGGCGTTTCTGGGCCTGCTCGTTTTCATTGCTGAGCAGCTCCAGCTGGCCGCGCAGCTGAGCGACTTCCTGACGCATGCGTTCGAGCTGGCCGTTGAGTTCAACCTGGGCACGCGAGGTGGTGTCAGCGGAGGTTTCCACTTTCAGCAGGCGGTTGTCGAGATCCTGCTTGATCTGCTCAATGCGCCGCCGCGCTTCTTCATCGTCGAACAGGCCGGCATGGGCCGGCAGGGCGCTGGCAAGCAGCAGACACAGGGACAATTCACGCAGTTTCACGGCACTTCTCCGCAGATGAGGAAAGCGGGCCGCACAGGGCCCGCTTCTTGTTACAGCAACAACAGACGCAGCTTACTTGGCGCCGTAGACCAGATCGGCACGACGGTTTTCAGCCCAGGAGGCTTCGTCGTGGCCAGTGGCCTTGGGCTTTTCTTCGCCCAGCGACACGGCTTCCACGGCATCAGCCTTCACGCCCAGCAGCTTCAGGTTGCTGGCCACAGCTTCAGCACGCTTCTGGCCCAGAGCCAGGTTGTACTCGCGCGAGCCACGTTCGTCGGCGTTGCCCTGGATCAGCACCTTGGCGGCCGGGTTGGCCTTCAGGTACTTGGAGTGGGCTTCGATGATGGTCACGTAGTCGAGCGAGATGTCGTACTTGTCGTATTCGAAGTAGATCGAGCGCTTCTGCAGCAGGGGGATCTTGTCCAGTGCGCCGGCTTCCTTGAACGGATCGATGTTGGCCTTCGGCACTTCCTTGGTCTGGAGGTCAGACTTCGGTGCGGACTGAGCGGCGCTGCGATCTTCAACCGGAGCGGTCGGAGTGCTGGAGCAGGCGGCCAGCAGAGCGGCCAGGGTAGCGGTAATGATGAGTGACTTCTTCATGCGTTTCTCCTTGATCAAAAGGGGGTGTTGTTGTGGATGAGACAAACCAGCTTACTTCTCGAACGGACCCCAGGCCGGCTCGCGCACATCGCCAGCCCGGTTGTTGAGCCGGTAGCGGGTACGTCCGTCAATCGAGGTGACAGCCAGCACGCCACGCCCACCCACTTCCGTGGCATAGAGCAGGGTGCGGCCATCCGGGGCGAAACTCGGCGACTCGTCGCGCTGTGAATCGGTGAGGGCTTGTACTTGCTGGGTGGCCAGATCCTGCATGGTCACCTGAAAGCGGCCTTCGTTGCGCGATACATACACCAGGGTCTTGCCGTCCGGCGAAATCCGTGGGCTCACATTGTACGCCCCGTTGAAGCTCATGCGCTGCACGCCACTGCCATCAGCATTCACACGATAGATTTGCGGGCTGCCGCCACGATCCGAAGTGAAGTAGATCTGGTTGCCATCCGGCGACCAGTTGGCCTCGGTATCGATGCCGCTGGAGCTCATCAGGCGGCGCAGGCCGCTGCCATCAGCATTCAGGATGTAGATCTGGGACTGGCCGTCCTTGGTCAGGGTCAGAGCCAGGCGGCGACCATCCGGCGACCAGGCCGGAGCTGAGTTCGAACCGCGGTAGTTTGCGATCACCTTCACGGCGCCGGTTTCCAGGGTCAGTACCTTGACGATGGGCTTGCGCGAATGGAAATCAACGAAGGCCAGCTGGCGGCCGTCCGGCGACCACACCGGAGACATGATCGGCTCCTGCAGGGTGACCGGGCGGTGCTGGTTCTCGCCATCGAAATCCGCGATCACGAGGTCGTAGGTCTGACCGCGCTTCTCGACGTAGGCAATGCGGGTCGAGAAAATGCCGGGCTGGCCGATCAGCTTTTCATACACCTTGTTGGCGATGTGGTGGCCCAGCGGACGTGCCTGATTCGGATTGACGGATACTTTGAGCGCAAACAATTCGGTGTTGCGCGGTGCATCGAAGAGCGAGAAACGCACATCCACCAGCCCACCTGCGCCAGGGCTCATGCTACCGACCAGTACGGCGTCGGCTCCACGCCCACGCCAGCCCGGCAGATCCGGGCGCAGACCTTCAGCGGTGGCGCCGGTGTCGATCATGCGAAACAGGCCGGAGAGCTCCAGATCCTTGCGTACGATGGCTGTTACGCCGCCGCCCTGCATCAGGCCCTCGCCTGCGAAGCTGGAGACGGCCACCGGGATGCGGTCAGCGCCAGCGCCGTAGATTTCGACGTTCAGCTGGGCGCTCGCCAGCGGGCTCAGCAGCAGGCCGGCGAGGGCGCTGCCCAGAACGATCAGTGTGCGGATCAGTTTCATCTTGGTCAGTTTTCCTTGCTTCATTGCGTATCCCGCGTGGGATAGAAGGTGAATACGATTTCGCGCTGGAAGGCTTCGTTCTTTTCCGGCCGGGGCAGCGGCGAGGATTTCAGGATCGCCCGTCGCACGGCTTCTTCCAGATTGGCGTTGCCGCTGCTGTTGGAGACCAGTTGTGGCTCGCCGAGGATTTCGCCGGAAGGCAGGAGCTGGATGCGGAATACCAGCTTGGGGTCCCCCGTGAGGCTCGGCGGGCGGATGAAGTTGGACTTCACTTTCTGACTGATGCGCGCCCCCCAGTCGGCCGAGATACGGCCCAGCGAGGCCGTGGTCGCTTCGGCATTGAGCATCTTGTCGAGCCGGTCAGAGTCCTGTGTCTTCTGGCTCTTGGCGGCCTGGATCTTCTCCAGTTCGCGATCCATCAGGCTTTTCTGCGGTGGTGGCTTGGGCGCGTCGGGCTTCTTCTCCGGAAGCGGCTTCAGCTCCGGTTTTTTTTCCGGCTTGGGTGGCTCGGGCTTGGGCTCTTCCTTCTTGACCGGCGGCTTCTTGTCTGGCTCCTTGAGCGCGATATCCGGCTTGGCGATGGGTTTGGGGGGCGGCTCGGGCGGCTTGATCTCGACGGGCTTGGGCGGCTGGGGCCTGACTACTTCCGGCTCCGGCTGTGCAACTGGCGGCGCGGCGCGCACCAGCTCCACACTGACCGGCTCCGGTGGGCGCCGCTGCCACTGCACGCCCCAGAAGAGCGCAGCGACCAGCAGCGCGTGCATCGTCACGCTGAAAGCGGCCGAGCTCCACTTGCCGGGTTGCTGCGGGGGGCGCTGGAGAGAGTGTTCCACTGTCCGAAAGGCTTCCGTGCTCACTTGCCGGCCGGCTGCACGAGCAGGCCGACCTTGTTGATGTTGTTGCGCTGGAGCAGATCCATGAGCTTCATCACGGCCTCGTAGCGCACGCTCTTGTCTGCGGCGATCACCACGGCGCGGTCCGGGTTCGTTTCCTGGATAGTGCGCAGTTTTTCCAGCAGTTCATCCTCTGAAACGGACGAGAAGCGCGATTGGGTCTCCTTGTCCTCGAAATCGATCTTGTCCATGCCCTTTACGGTGAGCGTGACCGGATCGGTCTTGACCTGGCTGGTCTTGGCCACGCTGGGCAGATCGACCGTGCCGGTGGGCAACATCGGGGCAGTGACCATGAAGATCACCAGCAGCACCAGCATCACGTCGATATACGGCACGACGTTGATCTGGTTCATCAGGCGGCGTTGGCGCATGGCTTATCTCAACTGGCGCTGCAGAATGTTGGAGAACTCTTCGATGAAGCTCTCGAAGCGGATCGACAGGCGATCCACGTCATGAATGTAGCGGTTGTAGGCCACCACGGCCGGAATGGCAGCGAACAAGCCGATGGCAGTCGCCACCAGCGCTTCGGCGATGCCCGGAGCGACCTGGGCGAGGGTGGCGGAAGCGACGTTACCCAGGCCACGGAAGGAGTTCATGATCCCCCACACGGTGCCGAACAGGCCCACATAAGGACTCACCGAACCGACCGAGGCCAGGAAGGCGAGATGCGCTTCGAGATCGTCGATTTCGCGCTGGTAGGTGGCCCGCATGGCGCGGCGCGCGCCATTGATGATATCGGCCGGTTCCAGGCCCTTCTGACCATGCAGCTTGGAAAACTCGCGGAAGCCAGCCTCGAAGATGCGCCCCAGCGAACCTGCGGTTTCGCGGTTCTGCGAAACCTGACGATGGAGTTGGACGAGGTCGGAGCCGCTCCAGAACTGCTGCTCGAAATCACTGGTGGCATTGCGTCCAGCGCTGATCGCGAGTCCCTTGCGGAAGATCCAGTACCAGGACATGAAGGACACGCCGGCCAGCATGGCCATGACGCATTTGACGACCAGGCTGGCCTGGACGATCAGACTGAGAATGGACATATCTCCGGTATGGATCATGCTTCGCTTTCGAAGAGGGTACGCAGGAAATCAGGGATGCGGGTGGCGCGCCAGCGCTCGACATCGAGACAGGCAATGGTCACATGAGCCTTGAACAGGCAGGTGTCACCGCGCAGGACGTGTTGTTCGAACTTCAGGGAAGCGGCACCGATGTCGTAGATCGTGGACATGACCTGCAATTCGTCGTCGAGTTCCGCACTGCGCAAATAATCTGCTTCCACGCGCCGGACCACGAAGACGAGGCCCAGATCGCCACGCAGGCTGTGCTGGTTGATGCCCAGTGCGCGCAAGCACTCGGTGCGGGCACGCTCGCAGAAGCGTAGGTAGTTTGCGTAGTAGACAACGCCGCCAGCGTCAGTATCTTCATAGTATACGCGGACGGGCCAGACGGACTGACGGGGGCTGCTGGTATTGTGAATCGGAGCCATCCTGCTATTGTACCGCCCCGGACCGCCGGGCCGGGACGGGCGGATCGCCCAAAACCGGCCGCCGGGCTGTGAAATGCCACGCCAGTCCGGCACAATGCCGGATTAAATTTGCAGTCGTATAACTGATGGAGGAGTTTTTCCATGGCTCTGACCGAAGCAGCACTGCTGAAAATGCCCGAGTCGGATTACATGAGCGCGGCGCAGCTGGGATTCTTCCGCGAACGCCTGATCGCCATGCGCGACGAGTTGCAGCAGAAGGTCGACGAAACCGTTGAACACATGCGCGAGCAGGAAACCGTTGCCGATCCCGCAGACCGCGCTACGGTGGAAGAGGAGCACGCGCTCGAGTTGCGTACCCGCGATCGCGAACGCAAACTGCTCAAGAAGATTGAGCAGGCGCTGGCACGGATTGCCGACGAGTCTTATGGTTATTGTGAAGAGACGGGAGAACCGATTGGCTTGGCGCGCTTGCTGGCACGGCCGACGGCTACTCTCTCGGTAGAAGCGCAGGCGCGTCGCGAACGCCTGCAGAAGATGTACGCAGACTGAGCGCTGCGTGCAGCGGCCACCCTCACGGGAACGGCCGCTGTTGCGTTTTTGCGTGCAGCCTAGCCTGATGAAGGTGTTTCGCCGTGGCAGACTCCGTCTGCCGGCTGCACCGGGTGCAAGACAAGATGGTGTTGACCTCTCTTTTCGGCAAGAAGCCCTCCGGCGGTGGCAAGTCCGCGGATGACTCGCGGCCTGGTAAAACTGACCGTGGCGATGTCACGACCTCGCTCGAATTCACCCATGTCGGTGATATCGGGCGCTCGCTTGCGGCCGCAGCCGGCAAGATCCAGGTACTGGAAGTTTCGGTCGAGGATGTTGCGGCGATTGAGGAAGCGGCTGTCCTGTATGCCAATGCCAATGACTCCGGTGCCAAGGAGGTGCTGGAAGAGGCCCTGGATGGCGCCAGCAAGAGTTCTGATCGCCTCTGGCGGATGCTCTTCGATCTCTATCGTCTGATGGGCGATCGCCCGTCCTTTGAAGCACGTGGCGTAGTGTTCGCCGAGTTATTCGAAAAATCTCCACCGATCTGGGACGAAGCCACGCCAGTGGCCGCTGCTCCGGCCGCGCCCAAGGATGCGGCGCCGGCGGTGAATCTTTCCGGCAATCTCTCTGGCAACGCCCGCCCGCAGTTCGAGCAACTGGTGCGAATCGGCGCCAAGATGGGCAAGCTGCGTATTGACCTGTCACGTTTGCGCGGTGTCGATGAAGCCGGCGCGACGCTGCTCAGCGACACGCTGGACGCGTTGCGGCGGGCCAAAGTCAAGGTTGCACTGCTTGGCGCACGTCAGGCCTTCAGCTTGCTGGAGCCGCAACTCAAGGTGGGCGAGCCGCAGGGCCGGGTGTTCTGGCTGTGTGCGCTGGCCATGCTGCAGCAGCTGGGCGAGCAGGCTCCTTTTGAAGATATGGCCGTGAATTTCGCCATCACCTTCGAGGAATCTCCCCCTTCCTGGGATCCGCCCGAGATCCTGCAGTCCAGCCCCACGGATACCGGTGGCATCACGCCCAAGGCTGAAGAAGGCCCGTTGCTGAAGGATGGCTTCGTGATGGACGGTGTGGTGGCCGGCGGCCAGCCCGAGGTGTTGCGCAAGCTTGCGGTATACGGCTCTGAGCGCAATGCCATCGAGATTGATGCCAGCAAGCTCAAGCGTCTCGAATTCGTCAGTGCCGGTGCGTTGTTCAATCAGCTCGCCACGTTCCAGACCCAGGGCAAGCTCAATGTGATCCATCATCCCAACGAGATGGTGGCGGCCTTGATGCGGGTGATGGGCATCGATCAGGTTGCCCAGATCGAACACAAAAAGTTCTAGAGCCACGCATCAGGCTAAGCGCGGGCCGATCTCCGGCCTCCGCTCCTCGGCCAGATCTCGACCCGCTCGCGACGCCTGCTGCATGACTCAGCCACTTGTCGGCTGAGTTCGGGCGCAGAATGTGGCGGACTCTTCTCCCTTATCCGTCATGATCGAGCGCATCGTCGCCATCCTCTTCCCGGTCTTCGTGATCCCGGCCATCGGCTATCTGGTGGCGCGGCAGCGCAAGCCGGACATGGCCCAGACCAATCGCCTGATTGCCGATGTATTTGTGCCGGCGCTGGTATTCGGCGCACTGGCTGATCGCAGCTTCCATATTGCCGAGTTTCGCTGGCTGGCGCTGGCGATGCTGCTGGTGACCATTGCTTGCGGCGCTCTGGGCTTCGCGCTGGCGCGTGGCCTGGGCGTGAGTCATCGGGTGCTGGTGCCGCCGATGATGTTCTCGAACTCGGTGAATCTTGGCGTGCCGGTGGCCGTGCTGGCTTTCGGTGACCAGGCTTTGCAGCCTGCCATCGTGCTGTTCCTGATTTCCAGCCTGCTGCATTACTCCTACGGCCTGTGGCTGCTGGACCACCAGGCACGCATTTCGCAGATGTGGCGAGTGCCGTCGCTGCTGGCCATGATCGCCGGGCTGGTGGTGTCACTGGCGGGCATTCAGGTGTGGCAGCCGGCGGTGGTGGCGCTGCGCATGCTGGGCGACATCTGTATCCCGCTGATGCTGTTCTCGCTGGGTGTGCGCATGACCGACATTTCCTTCAAGGACTGGAGCGTCGGCGCGATTTCCGGGCTACTGCGGCCGGCGGCAGGGATGCTCTTTTCCTGGGGGGTGGCGGATCTGCTGGGTCTGCAGGGCTTCGAGAAAGGTCTGTTGGTGATCTACGGCGCCCTGCCGCCGGCGGTGATGAATTACATCTTCGCCGAGCGCTATGACGCCGAGCCGGACCGGGTGGCGTCCATCGTTCTGCTGGGCAATCTGCTGAGCATCGCGGTACTGCCGGTGGCGCTGTATTTCGCTTTGCGCTAGACCGGCTGCTGCGCTTCGAGTGCAGCCCGCAGATCGAGTGGTGTTCGTAGGAGCAGCCTCTGGCCGCTCCTACGAAAATCTTCAGCTGCGCCAGCGGTCCAGCGAACGTCGGTCGCGCTTGGTCGGGCGGCCGTGGATTTCGAGCGAGGGTTCGACGCGCAGATGGCGCGCCTCCGCGACCTTCTGCCGCGCAGCTTCACTGGCTTCTGTTTCGCGATAGAGCTTGCGTGCTTCGGGCGCCGGGCCACGCTTTTCGGAGAGACCTTCGATGATCAGCTCCCAGTGCATGTCGCCGATCGTGAGTTCGATGCGGTCGCCAAGCTTCACGTCCTTGGCCGGTTTCACGCGCATTCCGTTCACTTGCACCTTGCCGCCATCGACGGCGTCGGTCGCCAACGAGCGGGTCTTGAAGAAGCGCGCGGCCCATAGCCACTTGTCGACCCGGACTGCCGAAAGCTCAGCCATGCTTCACTCGATCCAGAAGAAGGGATTGAAGGCCACTTCCCACAGGTGGCCGTCGGGGTCAGCGAAGTAGCCGGAATGGCCGCCCCAGAACACGTCTTGTGCGGGCTTCACGATGCGTCCGCCGGCCGCTTCGGCTTCATTCAGCACTTGAGCGACGGCTTCTTTCGTGCGCACGTTGTGGGCCAGGGTGATGCCGCGAAAACCGCTGCCGATTGCGTCGCAGCCCACATCTTCGGCCAGCGCCTCGCGGGCGTAGAGCGAGAGCCACATTCCGTGCAGCTGAAAGAAGGCAACGCTGTCCCGACTCTCGGGGCGCAGCGGGAAGCCCAGCGCCAGATAGAAGGCACGGGCACGGGCGAGATCATTTACGCCCAGGGTGACGAGCGAGAGGCGCGCCTCCATTACACGTCGTAATCCGGGATGACGGCCGTTTCATCTGCCGCCGCTTCTTTCCATTCCTGCATGTGCGGATGGGCCAGCATGGTTTGCAGATAATCCTGCGCTGCGCCGTGGAGGCGTACGCCATAGCTGTCGAAGCGGAAGCACACTGGAGCGAACATCATGTCAGCGATCGAATAACTGCCGAACAGGAAGCGGCCGTGGCTGCCATGCTGGGCGCGGCTCTCGTTCCAGATCTGTTCGATGCGGCGGATGTCGGCGGCGAGCTCAGGACTATGGCTGGCGAGTGGTGCTGCGCGCCTGAGGTTCATCGGCATCTGGTTGCGCAGGGCCTGGAAGCCGCTGTGCATTTCGGCCGACACCGAGCGGGCGATAGCGCGTGCAGCGCCATCCAGCGGCCACAGCGGCGGACTTTCTTCGGCCAGATACTCGGCAATTGCCAGCGAGTCCCAGACGGCAATGCCGCTGTCGATCAGACAGGGGACCTTGCCTGACGGGCTCCAGCGCAGGATCTGGCTGTGCGTCTCGGGCTGGCGCAGCAGAATGCTGATTTCCTCGAAGGTGTGTCCGCTGGCCTTGAGCATTAGCCAGGCGCGTAGCGACCAGGAGGAGTAAGTCTTGTTGGCAATGATCAGTTTCATGGCATGACTTTCATGTGACCCATGATTATGGCATGCCCGAAGGGGCAGGTTTCAAGTGTCTTCGGATGTTCCCGGTTCCTCTGGGCTCAAGGCTCAAGGCTCAAGGCTCAAGGCTCAAGGCTCAAGGCTCATCGCTCGACAGCGCCAGTTCCGGGCCACCAGAGGCCGGGACGCGCCCGAGACGGCTGCTCAGCGACGCTGGCCGGCGCTCCAGCAAGGTGGCATAGAGCTCGGCATTGGCCATCACCTTCTTCACGTAATCGCGGGTTTCGGTGAAGGGAATGGTTTCGGCATAGACCGCGCCTTCGAGCGGCCGCGTATCGCGCCACTTGCGGGCACGGCCGGGGCCGGCGTTGTAGGCCGCCGAAGCCAGCACCGGGTGATTGCTGAGCGAATCAAGCACATGGCGCAGATAGGCGCTGCCGAGCTTTACATTGGTGTCGATGCGGGTCAGCCAGCCCGGTTCGTAGTCTTTCCAGCCCTGCTTGCCGGCGATCCACTTACCGGTGGCAGGCATCACCTGCATCAGGCCCTGGGCGCCGACCCCGGAGCGTGCCACCGGCTGGAAGCGGCTTTCCTGCCGCACCAGACCGAACACCCAGGCTAGATCCAGCTGCTGCGTCTGCGCTTCACGCGAGAAAACGTCGTAGTAGGGGGCGAGATAGCGCAGCCCGAAATCGTGTTCATTGCGGGTGCGCTCGGCGGTATTGATGGCGCGGTCATACAGGCCGAGGCGGCGGGCATGCTCGGCAGCGGCAAGCAGGTAACGGTCGTCCGCACCACGGATGCCCCAGTTCCATTCGCGCATGCCTTCGGTGCGCATTTCGAGTCGGTAAAGCGCTTCGGCGCGGCGGAAGTCTCCACTCTGCTGGACGCGGCCGAGCTCCTGGGCCGTGATCGGTGCGCTGGCGCTGGGCCATTGGTAACTGCGGCCGAGGGCTTCGGTGGACAGGATTCCGTAGAAGCTCGCTGCATCGGCATTACGCAGGAAGTATTGCTGGGCCTCTTGCGGCCGGTTCTGGGCCTGCAGGGCACGGCCGTACCAGTAGCTCCAGTCGGCCGCATCGCGTTGCTCGCCCGGCATGGCTTCGATGGCCTGGCGCACGCCGGCCCAGTTGCCGCTGCGCAGATTGGCACGCACGCGCCAGGCGCGTTGCTCCGGCACCATGCTGGTGGCCTGGGCCTGTGCGAACCAGGCACTGGCCTCGGGCAGGTGGCTCTGGGCGGCCAGCCAGGCAAGCTGGCCCCAAGCATAGGCGCGTTCTTCGTCGCGGAAGCCCTTGTCAGCCAGGTCCTGCCAGATCGACGCAGCCTCGCGCACATTGCTGCGCGCCTGGCGCGCGATGGCGGCCAGAACCAGTTCGCGACCGGCACGGCCTTGTGGATTGCGCGCAGCGGGTGAGGCCAGGAAGCGGGCCGGGCTGTCGAGGGCCAGAGCGAGGCTGCTGCCGGCTGGCTGCTGGCTTTCCGGCAGGAGATTGAGGACATTCCGGGCAGCAGGGAAACGCTTGCCTTCGACTAGGCGGCGGAAGCGTTGCCACACCTCCTCGTTGCCCAGGCGACCCAGCAGCACGAGTTCCTGCAGGGGCTGAATGCAGCTGTCTGGTACATCCAGCAGGCTCAGCCATTGGGCTTCAAGGGCGGTCCGCGCCGCGTCGGCGGCTGGCCCGCCGGACTGGATCGCGTAGCACTGCGCGGCCTGATCGGGCTGCATCAGCAGGCCGTACTCGGCATCCATCTCGCTCCAGCGCTTTTCGAAGCCGAGGCGGCGCACCCATTCATTGCGCAGCTTTTCGGCCAGCCAGCTGCCGCTGTTGCTGCGCAGGAAGGCGCTGACGGCGCCTGCTGGCACCGCTTCGGTGAGGCGGGAAATCCGGTTGCTGAGCAGCCAGTACTGCACATAGGGCTCCAGCGTGTGGCTGGAGGGCTGGTCAGCGAGCTTGCTGAGGGCTGCGGCATCGCCCCGTGTGGCGGCATCCCGTGCGGCCAGGATGCGTGCGTCGCCCGTTTCGGCCGAAGAGGCTCCACTCAAGCCGCTCAATACCAGCCAGGCCACGCACAATCTGTACTTCATCACGTAACATCCCCTGCAGCCGGATCGCATGCTGCGACCCTTAACCAACTTAGAAAGCCGCATGTTACGTGAGTTCCGCCGCCCTTGACCGCCGCGCCCTGCGCGAAGCCCTGATAGCCGAGCGCGAAACACAAGCGCCGATGTTGCGCCTGCAGCTGACCCACGCCTTGCTCCCGCCGCTAGGGGACTTGCTGGATCGCCTTGAGCCGAGTGTGCTGGGTTTTTGCTGGCCTTATCGTGGCGAGCCCGATTTGCGTGAATTCCTCAGCCTCTGGCGCGCCCAGGGGCGTGGTCGTGAGTTGGCCCTGCCGGTGGTGCATGAGCAGGCGGCGAGTATGGCCTTCCATGCCTGGCGCCCCGGCGTGCCAATGGCGCCAGACCGCTTCGGCATTCCCGCCCCGCAAGGCACGGCCGTCCTGCATCCGGATGTGCTGATCGTGCCAGTAAATGGCTTCGATGCGCGCGGCTACCGCATTGGTTACGGCGGCGGTTTCTTCGACCGCACCCTCGCCGCGCTGCAGCCGAAGCCGGTCACTGTCGGCGTGGGTTTTGAAATCGCCCGCCTTGAAGACGTGCGGCCGGAGCCGCACGACGTGCCGTTGGACTGGATCCTGACCGAGGATGGCGTCGTCGTCAGCCCTGATTAGCCCGAACCGACTGCCAGGCCAGCCCGAAGCGCGCCAGATACTTGCGCAGTCGGTCGGCATCGTTGGCGACCTTCTTCTCCTGGCGCGACACCGCAAAGATGCGCCGCCCAGCCTCCGACAGGCTGCTCGCAGCACGACAGGCCTTGATGACGGCGTCGAGCTGGCAACGGTCGAACAGGTCCAGCGCGTCAGCTTTTTCGCCCAGCACGTCAGCCACGGCATCGCGCGCCGCGCCGCCTGACCAGCCGGCGCGCAGCCGGGCCACCTCGTCCTGCACATTCTGCTCGGTGATGCGGCCCGACTCGGCCAGCGTCGCCATGCGCGTGATCGATGCCGACAGCTCGCGGAAGTTGCCGCTCCAGCGCGCATCGGGCGAGCTGGCGAAGTCGAGATAGCGGCGCCGCGCCTCGACGTTGAAGCGCGCCTGCAGGTTGTGCTCGCGCGCGAAGCGTTCCAGCTCGAAGTCCAGATTCGGTTCGATGTCTTCAGGCCGCCGCGCTAGCCCTGGCAAGTCGAATGTCCACAGGTTGATGCGCGCGAACAGGTCTTCGCGAAAGCGCCCTTCGCTCACCCACTGGCGCAGGTCGCGATGTGTGCCGGCGATGAGCTGGAAGTCGCTCTCCACCTCGCGGTCAGCGCCGAAGGGGAAGAAGCGCTTCTCCTCGATGGCCTTCAGCAGCATGGCCTGCTCGTCCAGCCCCAGCTCGCCGATCTCGTCGAGGAACAGCAGGCCGCCATCGGCCGCACGCAGCAGGCCCGGCCGCTCGCTCTGCGCACCCGTGAAGGCGCCCTTCACATGGCCGAAGAGTGTGGACATCGCCGAGTCGCCGCGCAGCGTTGCGCAGTTCACCTCCACAAAGCGCCCGGCCAGGCGCTGCTTCTGATGCTTTAGTTCATACACCCGTCGCGCCAGGAATGACTTGCCCGCCCCGGTCGGCCCCACCATCAACATTGGCGCCTTTGAACGCCCGGCCACCTTCTCGATCTGCTCGATCATCTGGTTGAAAGCCGCGTTGCGCGTCGCGATGCCCGACTTCAGAAAGCTCACCGTGTCGTCATGCTCGCGCGCAAAGCGCTGCGCGATCTTGTTGTAGCGCGACAGGTCGAGGTCGATCAGCGCATAGCTGCCAATCGTGTCCGCCACCTCCTTCTTGCGTGGCGGCGATGTCTGCAGCAGCCGCGCCGGCAGGTAACGCGCCTCGGCCAGCAGAAACCAGCAGATCTGCGCCACGTGCGTGCCCGTGGTGATGTGGATCAGGTAGTCCTCGCTGTCGGCGTCGAAGCGATAGCCGCGCGCGAAGTCGTGCAGTGTCGTGTAGACCTCTTCGAAATCCCAGGGGTCGCGCAGCGCCGTGAGCACGCTCACCACCTCGGTCTCGGGCGACACGGCGGCGATGTCGCCTTTCACGCGATCGAACAGGCTCTGGCTGCGCACGTCGTGCAGCAGCTCCAGTCGATGCACCACCAGATCTTCCTGCTGGCACAGGCCCACCGTCGGCCGCCACTTCTCCCAGCGCTGGGAACCCTTGCCGCCGTAGTCGAGCTGAGTGCCGAGGAATCCGATGACGACATTTTTCTTCATGGCTATCTAAAAAGATAAGAGGCGATATTTAAGTCTATCAACGCAGGGCATTGATCAGCGAGCAGGATTTGTCGCAAGAACAAAAATATCAATCAAAACAACACTCTGTAAGCCCGGTAGCACTTGGCGCATGCACTGGCACGCAACTCGCAATACAGAGTGCATTGCAGCCTGAAGCAACAGCCCACGAGCAGGGGATCAAAGCCCCGCTGGTGCCGGAGAGCCGGATTCCGATCTGTCGTTCGCCGGTATGCCGCCGCAGACGACTGTGATGAACGGGTGATCTCGTTGGGAGCTGGCCGGGTTCGATTCCCGGGTCACCCCCAAATTGGATAGCTCAATTGGGTAGAGCAATCGGCTCATAACCGATGGGTCGCGGGTTCGAATCCCGCTCCAGCCTTAACAAGGCAGTGTTGGAAATGCAGTACCCGCCGGTCGCGGAATGCGTGAGCACCCGCCACCGGCCCGGATCGGCCTCCCGCCCACACAGGTGGCAGGGCGTCCGGTGAGAGGCAGACGTCTGGAGTGGTGCGGGCCTTTTGGCCCTTACCGCAACCCGGACTGAAGCCTCCACCGCCCGCCTCCCCGTCCGTGTCGAAGGGCAGGCCCTCCGGGCCGGTGAAGACCGGCACAAACTGAAATCAAAAGGGGAATGAAAATGTTGAAGCGCTTTGTGATCAAGAAGAACGAACGTGGTGTGTTGCTTAGGGACGGCGATTACCAACGCATCCTGAATGCCGGTCGTCACTACTTCTTCGACCCGCTTGGCAGCCTCGCGGTGCAAACCTGGAAGCTCGACACGCCCATGAACGATGTGGCGTTGGTCGACTACCTTGTGCAGAACGACCCCGATACCGCCGCCGAGTGTTTCGAATCCATGGAGCTGGGTGAAGACGAAGCCGGGTTGCGATACGAGAACGAATTTCTGGTTGAGGTTCTGGCGCCAGGTTCGCGTCGTGTGTATTGGAAAGGCTTGCTGGCGCAGCGTTTGGAGAAGCTTCGGCTAAGCGAAGGCTATGGTTTGCCGGCCGTGCTGACTGCGCGCCTCGTGCAGCCCAATCTGCGCGGCCGTGCCATCAGTGGCCTGAACGGCGTGCTGCTGGCGCAGGTGCCGGCGTATCACCTCGGCGTGTTGCGTGTCGACGGCAAGATCGAACGTCTGCTCAAGCCGGGTGCGGAAGCCTTCTGGCGCTTCAACCGCGAGGTGCAGGTCGAGCTGGTCGATACGCGGCTGCAGAGCATGGAAGTGAGCGGACAGGACATCCTGACGCGCGACAAGGTGAGCCTGCGTCTCAACCTTGCCGCGACCTGGCGTTACACCGATGTGCTGCTCTCGTTCGAGAAGCTGGCCAAACCCGCAGATCACCTCTACCGCGAATTGCAGTTCGGTTTGCGTGCTGCAGTGGGTACGCGGACGCTTGATGAGCTGCTTGAAAACAAACAGGTGATCGACGAGGTGGTGAGCACTTACGTGGCACGCAAGCTCGATGGTTTTGGCATCGAGGTTGGCAGTATCGGTGTGAAGGATATCGTCTTGCCCGGCGAGATGAAGACCATCCTCGCCAAGGTCGTAGAAGCCGAAAAGGCCGCCGAGTCGAACGTGATTCGTCGTCGCGAAGAAACCGCCGCGACCCGCTCGCTGCTCAACACGGCAAAGGTGATGGAAGACAACCCTACCGCCCTGCGTCTCAAGGAGCTGGAAACCCTTGAGCGCGTGGCCGAAAGGATCGACCGCATCTCCGTGTTCGGTGGGCTGGATCAGGTTCTGAACGGATTGGTCAGCATCAAGGGCGCATGAGCCTCTCATCCTCCCTCGCATGAGCGGGGGAGGATGAGAGGCCAGAGAAGCCCATCGCCATGATCGGGTTTGAAAATGAAAAGCGGAAAACAACGCAAGGCAGAAATCAAGGCGGCTCGCCTGCAACGCGTAGCCCGATTTAAGGCCAGTGTGTCTTGCACGCCCAAGATCAAGCCCAAGCGCTTGCCTGCAGGCGTGGTGGTGTGCGATGCAAACCAGCTTGCGCCCAGCAATAGCTATGGAATACCCGCCTTCGTGTTTCGCGGCTACTACGTTGATACCGCTTTCCGCTGCAAGGATTGCGATGCCGAAGGCATCTGGACAGCCGCGCGGCAGAAGTGGTGGTACGAAGTGGCCAAGGGCAATGTGGAAACGCGCGCAGTACGATGCAAGTCCTGCCGCGCCATCGAGCGGGCTCGCAAGGCGCAGGCTCGCGAAGTTCATCATGCAGGTCTGCTGGCAAAGCAGGCTGCCGCTGTGAAGTAAAGGAAAGTGAAATGGAATACCAGCTTCTCGAAGTCGAAAACGGCAAGCCCATCAAGATGTGGACGCAAGGCGTGCCCGTCGAAGACGAAGCGCGTCAGCAGCTCATGAACACGGCGAAGATGCCCTTCATCTACAAGCACATGGCCGTGATGCCCGACGTGCACCTCGGTAAGGGCTCGACTATCGGCAGCGTGATCCCCACACTGGGCGCCATCATCCCGGCCGCTGTCGGTGTGGATATCGGTTGCGGCATGATGGCCGCGCGCACCACGCTCGTCGCCAGCGACCTGCCCGACAACCTCGCCGGCCTGCGCAGCGCCATCGAACGCGCCGTGCCGCATGGCCGCAGCAACACACGTGCTGGTCGCGACAAGGGCGCCTGGGATACGCCGCCCACGACGGTCGACAACATGTGGAGCGAACTGGTTGAAGGCTTCGGGCGCATCTGCGAAAAGCACCCGCGCCTGAAGAAGACCAACAACCACAAGCACCTCGGAACGCTGGGAACGGGTAACCACTTCATCGAAGTCTGCCTCGACGAGGTCGACCGCGTGTGGTTCATGCTGCACTCCGGCTCACGCGGTGTGGGTAACGCCATCGGTACGCACTTCATCGAACTCGCGCAGAAAGACATGCAACAGCACATCGCCAACCTGCCCGACAAGGACCTGGCCTACTTCGAAGAAGGTAGCCAGCACTTCGACGACTACGTCGAGGCCGTCGGTTGGGCGCAGGACTTCGCCCGCCGCAACCGCGCCGTGATGATGCAGAACGTCATCGCTGCCGCGCGCACGGTGATCGCCAAACCCTTCGACGCCGACGTGGAGGCCGTGAACTGCCATCACAACTACGTGCAGAAGGAGACCCACTTCGGCGCCGAGGTACTCGTCACCCGTAAGGGCGCCGTGTCGGCACAGAAAGGCCAGCTCGGCATCATCCCCGGCTCGATGGGGGCGAAGAACTTCATCGTGCGCGGGCTAGGTAACGAAGAAGCCTTCTGCTCATGCAGCCACGGTGCGGGTCGCACCATGAGCCGCAACGAAGCGAAGCGCCGCTTCACGGTTGCCGACCAGGTCGCCGCGACGGCCCACGTTGAATGCCGCAAGGACGCCGAAGTGATTGATGAAATCCCGATGGCGTACAAGGACATTGATGCGGTGATGGAGGCGCAGCGTGAGCTGGTGGAGGTGGTGCATACGCTGCGGCAGGTTGTTTGTGTGAAGGGGTGAGGGATGAAGTTAGCGAGCTTGTCCAGTGGGTATGAAAGCGCGTTTCACAGCTACTGTGAGGCTGGAGGATGTTTGGACTTCTTTGCCCTTGAGCTTGATCAAGCGGATTCTCAGTTAGAGACTCTCATCCTCCATCGAAATGCAGTGAAGCTCGTCACTGATAGCATTGAGAGAGACCAAGTTGAGTGTCTTGAACAGCTCTGGGCCAAAGGCCAGATTACGCGAGAGAACAAGGAACTAGCACTGTTTGAGTTTGATCTCGCAAAGGCTCAACCCGAACTCATCTCATTAGAAAAATTTCTGGGCTCTCATTTTGACCTTGTGGCTAGGAAATTGATCGTGCGCGGGACGCAGAAGCCAAATCTCAATAGGTACTTTTTGGCCGGGTTTGAAGAGGCCAATGTCTTCGAGCGGTTTCCACGACATGGAGGAGAGTTCAACTGCGATGGTTACGCTGGATGTTTTGCCGAACCCCCTCACAGCATCGGAGCGACAACATCTGCGCTCGAAGAGTGGTTTGAGTTGATAAATGCCGAACTCTTTGGTGGATTGAACCGCCAGCTGGAGATCTTCTCGTGGGGACATGACTGGTCGAATTACTTCGATGCAGGAAAGGAATGGTGGGGGGCATACTTTTGGTCAGTACACAACCCGAGCTTGCAACGCTTAGCTGTGATTGGCGCCTCCACCACGGACTAACCAGCAAGTAGCAGGTAGCCCGGATGCAGCGCAGCGAAATCCGGGGCAGGTGAACGATCAATGACAACAACCCCGGATTCCGGCCTTCGGCCTTCGGCCTGCATCCGGGCTACGTCGGCGGTTTGCGAACGCCAGAACAACGAGCAATTGAAATGAACACGAAACCCACGCTCCTGAGTGCCCACCCCATCGACGACAGCATCCGCGCACGCGTCATGCAGGCCTTGACCCAGATCGAGGCCGAGCATGACGTGAAGGTGTTGTTCGCCTGCGAGTCCGGCAGTCGCGGCTGGGGCTTTGCCTCGCCCGATAGCGACTACGACGTGCGCTTCGTCTACGTGCATCGCCTGCCCTGGTACCTGACGGTGGAGCCGCAGCGCGACGTGATCGAGTTGCCGATCAGCGACGAGCTGGACGTGAGTGGCTGGGAGTTGCGCAAGGCGCTGCAGTTGCTGCGCAAGTCGAACCCGACCTTGCTGGAGTGGCTGGATTCGCCCGTGGTGTATCGCGAGGACACCGAGGTGGCCGCACGCATGCGCGCGCTGGCGCCGGTGTTCTTTTCGTCGCTGCGTGGGCGTTACCACTACCTGGCGATGGCGAAGAAGAACTTCCGTGGCTATCTGCAGGGCGAATCGGTGCGGCTGAAGAAGTACCTGTACGTGCTACGCCCCTTGTTGGCGGTGCGCTGGATCGACGCGGGCCTGGGCATGCCACCCATGCGCTTTGCCGATCTGGCAGCGGGTGTGCTCGACGACCATGCGCTGCTGGAAGAGATCAACCGCCTGCTGGCAATCAAGATGCGCGCGGGTGAGGCGGAGTTCAGCCCGCGCTGGCCGGCAATCCACGCCTTCATCGAGCAGGAACTAGCCAACGCCGAGCGCAACCCGGATTACAAGCGGCCGCAGGGCGATGCGCGCGAGCTGGATCGTTTCCTGATGGATGTGGTGATGGCGCAGGAAGCATCACGATGACAAACGTGCTGTTCCTCTGCAGCCAGAATAAGCTGCGTAGCCCGACGGCCGAGCAGGTATTTGCGGAGTATCCGGGCATAGCCTGTTCGTCGGCAGGGCTCAACCACGACGCCGAGAATCCGCTCACCGCCGAGTTGCTGGAATGGGCGGAGCTGATCTTCGTGATGGAGAAGGCGCAGCGCAGCAAGCTGCAGGCTCGCTTTGGCGAGCACCTGCACGACAAGCGCGTGGTGTGCCTGAACATCCCGGACAACTACCGCTTCATGGAGCCGGCGTTGGTTGCGCTGCTGGAGAAGAAGGTGGCGCCGCATTTGCCGGCGTGATGCGACGGCGGCCGTCATTCCCGCGAAGGCTGGAATCCAGCGACGTGAAGTTCGCGGGACCCAGACACTGGGTTCCCGCTTGCGCTGGAACGACGAAAATTATTTAAGGCGTGTGCCTGAAAAGGCCACGACATGAACATGATTGAACTCGATGGTTCGCAGGGCGAAGGCGGCGGGCAGATTCTGCGCACGGCGCTCACGCTTTCGATGATCACCGGCACGCCGTTTCGCATCGAACGCATTCGCGCGAAGCGCAGCAAGCCGGGGCTGTTGCGGCAGCATTTGACGGCCGTGAAGGCTGCGGCCGAGATCTGCGGTGCCCAGGTGGAAGGCGCCGAGGCTGGTTCGCTGAGCCTCAGCTTCGTGCCGGGCAGGATTCGCGGCGGCGACTACCGTTATGCCATCGGCACGGCAGGTAGTTGCACGCTGGTGCTGCAGACGGTTTTGCCGGCGCTGTGGTTCGCCGATGCGCCGAGCACGGTGACGCTGAGCGGTGGCACGCATAATTCCGCCGCGCCGCCGGCGGACTTCCTGCAGCGCGCCTGGTTGCCGCTGATGCTGCGGATGGGCGTGCAGATGGAGCTGGAACTGCTGCGGCACGGTTTCTACCCGGCGGGGGGCGGTGAGCTGCAGGCGCGCGTGCAGCCGCTCAAGGCATTGCAACCCTTGCATCTGTCGGAGCGCGGCGAACTGCTCCAGGCGCGCGCCACGGCGATTGTGGCGGGTGTGCCTGGCGATGTAGCGAAACGTGAGCTGGATACGTTGAACGAGGCGTTGGCCGGCGCGCTGGGTGAGGTGGCAGGCGAGATTCGAGGCCTGTCCTCACGCGAAGGGCCGGGTAATGCCCTGCTGCTTGAGTTGCAGTATGCAGGCGCCACCGAATTGTTCACGGCCTTTGGTGAGAAGGGGCTACCCGCGCAGACCGTGGCTTGCCGGCTGGCGCAGGAGGTAGTGGCCTTTCACCGCAGCAATTCGGCCGTGGGCGAGCATCTGGCCGATCAGTTGCTGCTGCCGATTGCACTGGCGGGGGCGGGATCGTTCTGCACCAGCACGCTCTCTTCGCACCTGCAGACGAACATTGAAGTCATCCAGAAATTCCTGCCGGTGGAATTCTCGATTGCAGCAGAAGCGAGTGCACATAGAATTGCGCTCTCTTGATCCTGACCGGGAATGGCTGTGAGCACTGAAAAAACGCCCTTCGAAGAATTCGGTGGCGAGGCCACCGTGCGCCGCCTGGTGGATCGTTTCTACGATCTGATGGACGCGTTGCCCGAGGCTTACGTGATCCGCAAGATCCATCAGGACGATCTCGCCAGTGCGCGCCAGAAGCTCTTTGAGTACTTCTGCGGCTGGCTCGGCGGGCCTGCGTTGTATGAGGCGAAGTATGGCCATCCGCGGATGCGCGCGCGGCACATGCCTTTTGCCATCGGCGAGGCTGAGCGCGATGCCTGGCTGCTGTGCATGGCGCAGGCCTTTGATGAGGTGCTGCCGCCTGGAGAGCCGCGCGATGCGTTCTGGCAAAGGGTGGTGGGGCTGGCTGACTGGATGCGTAATCGGGAAGGCTGAATGGCTTCCTGAATGATGGACATGTGTAAACGCGGCTGGCGGCTGTGGCCTCGTGCGGGGGATAATCCCGTCCTGTTCATCGCATTTCCCCGGAAGTAAGCCCCATGTCTGCTCCCCGCGCCGTCGTCCTGCTCTCCGGCGGACTCGATTCCGCCACCTGCCTCGCCATTGCTCGTGCCGAGGGTTTCGAAACCTACGCCCTGTCGGTGGCTTATGGTCAGCGCCATGCCGCCGAGCTGGCCGCCGCTGAGCGTGTGGCCGCCGCGCTGGGCGCTAAAGAACATCGTGTGGGACATGTGGATCTGGGGCAGTTCGGCGGTTCGGCGTTGACCGATGCGAGCATCGAAGTGCCGACCTCGGGCGTGGAAGCCGGCGGTATCCCGGTGACTTACGTGCCGGCGCGCAATACCGTGATGCTCTCGCTGGCCCTGGGTTGGGCCGAGGTGCTGAAGGCTAATGCGATCTTCGTGGGCGTGAATGCGGTGGATTACTCCGGTTATCCGGATTGCCGCCCCGAATTCATTGCCGCTTTCGAGAAGATGGCCAACCTGGCCACCAAGACTGGCGTGGAAGGCCTCAAGCTTTCCATCCACGCGCCGCTGATCTCGCTCTCCAAGGCCCAGATCGTGCAGCGCGGTAGCGCGCTGGGCGTGGATTACGGCATGACTGTGTCCTGCTACAAGGCGGACGACGAAGGTCGTGCCTGTGGCCAGTGTGATGCCTGCCGCCTGCGCCGGGCTGGCTTTGAGGCTGCCGGGCTGCTTGATCCGACGCGCTACGCCTGAGCCTTGCCCGCAAGGGGCTGAGTTTTACAGACGAGGCAGGCCTGGCACCGGAAGCCGGGGCACAGGCGGCAGCGGCAGGCTGTTGCGGTTGCGCTCGTTGTCCTGGGAGCGCTGACGGGTGGTTTCGTGTTCGCGCCGGTAGCGGTCGGAGTAGGGGGAGCAGTAAGGGTCGAAGCGCGGGTCACAGCAGTAGCGCCGACCGAAATCGTCCACGCAGCAGCCGAAGGCGTCGCAATGCTCCAGCGGGCGTGGCGCCTCGTGCCGTTCGCCAGGTTCGGTCGCGCAGGCAGCCAGAAGCAGGGTCAGGAGGCCTGATTGCCAGCCTTTCATGCTGCGATTTTCCCGTCCAGATAGAACCAGCGGCCGTCTTCGCGCACAAAGCGGCTGAGCTCTTCCAGACGTTCGGCGCGGCCACCCACGCGGCAGCGGGCGATGAAGTGCACCGTGCCGTGATCGGCATCCTGCAGCGCGGTGCTCACGATCTTCAGGCCGATCCATTTCGCCAGCAGCGGGGTGCTCAGATCCAGTTCGGTGGGCCGGCTGCCGGGATGCCAGCTCGCAATCAGATAGTCACCGAGGCCGAGCGCGAAAGCGCTGTAACGCGAGCGCATCAGCGCTTCTGGCGTGGGCGCAGCCTGCCCACCGTGATAGCGGCCACAACAGTGCTCATAGCTTGCGGGCAGGCCGCAGGGGCAGGGTAGCCCGGCTTTCATTCCACCGCCTGGATGGCAGTGACGAAGTACTGGGTTTCACCGAAGCAGGTGGTCGGCAAGCCGATATGCTGCTCGTAGGTCAGTGCGACGCGTTTGCCGACCAGCTTGTTGATCTGCTCGGCAATCGCATCATCTCGTACCGAGAACTGGAAGATTTCCGCAGGCTGGCCCGGCAGGTTGACCAGCGCCAGATCGCCTTCCCAGGTCTTGCAGACCCAGCCCTTGCGCGAAAGCTTCTGCACGTAGCCAGCCCGTTCGCCATCGGAGTAGTTGTAGCTCAGGGCGATCCAGGTATAGAGCGTTACGAGAAGGATCAGGCCGCCGAGGATCAGGGCGAGGATTAGCAGGGCTGCGCCACGTTGGTGTGAGGAGGGCATGAGCGAGAGTCCAGTGCGTTCGAGAGATCGAGTTTAGCGACTTAAAGCAGGAACTGTGCGCAAGGAAACAGTCGCCAGCTCAGTCGCCCGGAAACATCAGCGCCAGGCAGACGAGCAGCACGCAAAGCAGCAGCATGAAGCCGAAGGCTGCGCCAAGATGGGTGCCGCCTGCACGCGTGATCTCGGCCTCGATCTGCTCCGGGGGCCCGCCTGCGGCCTCGATCGCGGCGATGCGGCTTTGTGCGAAGTGGCGATAGAGGGTGTTGCCATACAAGCCGAACATGACCGAAGTACCGATGTTCATGGCGTAGCTGAGGCTGTCCGGTAGTCCGATGACCAGTTCCAGCAGGGTTTCCAGGCCGATGATGGCGATGAAAATGGCGCAGTAGGCGTACATCTTGCGGTAGGCCAGCCAGGACAGGCCGAGCACGAAGGCTGCCCAATTCCAGCTAGTGGCTTGGCGCTTGAGCGCGGCGGCAGCCCATTTGTCGCGATAGATGGGGTATTGGGTGCCCACGAAGTTGGCCAGACGCTGTTCCTGCAGATCAAGCTGCTCGATGACGGGCACATGCAGCAATTCTGCAGTGGGCGGCTGATAGGGATTGAGCGGCTGATTCATGACGGATCCGGCAGATTGCTGAGAATCGCGGGATTATGACATTAGTATTGCTTTCGGCATATGTCGGTTTCAGTGCCTACCCTTGGCACAGGCGCTGAAGTGAGAGGCTTCCAGAATGGCCAGCGGCTCACTGGGGGCGTCTGGCCCTTGTTCCTCCTGCACGGCCAGATCGGCCGCATGGAGCAGGTTGCGTGTGAGCACCCAGCGGTAGTGGCTGATCACCGGGTTGGCGTCGAGCAGGTAGTAGCCTTCGGCGCGCTGGCTGGCCGGTGCGCCGATGCTGGCCAGACCCGGCAGCAGGCCGGCGGCGGCAGCCCATTCGCGGGCGAGGCCGACGCCATCGTTGGCGGTGGCGGCAAGCCAGATGCGCGGGTCCTGCCGATTGCTGGCGTAGATCTTGGGGCTGGGGTTGAAGGCCCAGGTCTCGCTGACCAGGGTACGCGTGTCGTGGTGCTTGGTGACGTGCACAGCGAGTGCCCCGCCGAGTGAAAAGCCGCTGGCAATCACGCGCAGACCCGCGTACTCCGGGCGGCTGGCGAGGCGCTTGAAATAGGCGCGGGCCAGCGTGTACTGGCGGGTGTCAAACCCGAAATTGGTGTTCTGCCAGTCCGCGTTGTCATTCGAGCCGGCGAAGGCAATCACCAGCTCCTTGGGCCTGCCGCCCGGAGCGTCCAGCACTTCGAAGGCCGCTGCCTCAAACCCCGAGCGGTCGCGGCGTGGGCGATCGATTTCGCGCAGGCGTTCGGGCCGGCTGAAGTAATGAGCGCGGCTTTCGGCATTGTCCTGTTGCAGGACCAGTGCCGCCGCCACGGCGTACAGATAGCCGCGCTGCGCAACCTTCAGGTGCTGGTTGTCGAAAGGTTTGGCGGCCGGATCAAGAAAGCGGCCATTGCACCAGAAAAGGCTGGCGGCTGTGGCGGGCAGGTTAGTGAGGCAGAACAGTAAGGTGAGAAGGCGCAGCAGGAGCACGAGAGGCAGGCACGGGAGAAAGCGCCGTCATTATGCCGGAGGCGCCTGAGCTATGGCCCGCCTCCGGGCAGGCCACGCCGGTATTGCACGGCTTCGGCCACGTGGGCGGCGCCGATTACTTCTGCACCGGCAAGGTCGGCAATCGAGCGCGCCACGCGCAGGCTGCGGTGATAGGCGCGGGCTGAGAGGCCCAGGCGCTCGATGGCCTGTCTCAACAGCGCCTTCGCCTTATCGTCAGCTACGCAGTGGGTTTCGACCTCACCCGCCGCAAGATGGGCGTTGGCTTTGCCTTGGCGTGCGTGCTGGCGTGCATGGGCGGCGATCACGCGGGCGCGTACGGCGCTGGTGGCTTCACCTGAGGGAGCAGCCTGCAACTCATCAGCGCTGAGGCTGCCGGCCTCCATGGTCAGATCGATGCGATCGAGCAAGGGGCCGGAGAGTTTGCCGCGATAGCGTGCGACCTGATCCGGCGTACACCGGCAGGCTCGTTTAGGATGTCCCAGAAAACCACAGGGACAGGGGTTCATGGCCGCCACGAACTGGAAGCGGGCCGGAAATTCGGCCCGGCTGGTCGCGCGCGAAATCGTGATCTGGCCGGTCTCGAGCGGCTCGCGCAGGGCTTCGAGCACGCGCCGGTCGAATTCCGGCAGCTCATCGAGAAAGAGCACGCCGTGGTGCGACAGGCTGATCTCGCCGGGCCGCGGAATCATGCCGCCGCCAACCAGTGCAGGTGCGGACGAGGAGTGATGCGGGCTGCGGAAGGGGCGGGCACGAAAACGCGCCGGATCGAAGCGCCCCTCCAATGACTGGATGGCCGCCGATTCGAGCGCCTCGGCTTCCGATAGTGGTGGCAGGAGGCCCGGCAGGCGGCTCGCCAGCATCGATTTGCCGGTGCCGGGTGGGCCGTAGAGCAGCAGTGAATGCAGGCCACAGGCTGCGACTTCGAGCAGGCGACGCGCCTGCGCTTGACCTCTGACGTCCGCCAGATCCGGGTATACCGGCTCGTTCCCGAGCACCGCACCGGAATAGGGCGTGAGTGTGGCGTGACCGTTGAAATGGGCGGCTACTTCAAGCAGGTTGCGCGCCGGCAGGATGGTGATGCCTTGCACCAGCGCTGCTTCGGCCGCGTTTTCAAGGGGCAGGATCAGCGCACGGCCTGCCTGCGCCGCGCGCCAGGCCATGGCCAGGGCGCCACGCACTGGGCGCAGCTCGCCGGAGAGCGAGAGTTCGCCTGCCAGTTCGTATTGGTCGAGCGTGGCGGCCTTGATCTGGTCCGAGGCTGCCAGGATACCGATGGCGATCGGCAGGTCGAAGCGCCCGGATTCCTTGGGCAGATCGGCCGGTGCGAGGTTGACCGTGACGCGTTTGTTGGGAAATTCGAACTGACCGGTGAGCAGGGCCGCGCGTACCCGGTCGCGCGCTTCCTTGACTTCGGTATCCGGTAGGCCGACCAGCGACACGGCCGGCAGACCACCCGCCAGATGCACCTCGACGGTGACTTCCGGCGCATCCATGCCGGCCAGAGCGCGGCTTTTGATCAGGGCAAGTGACATGCGCCCGAGTCTAAGCCGTCCGTACGGGGCAGGCCGTGGCCTGCCCATGGGTATCAGGCAGGGGGCTGGTTGTCGCGCTCAGCGAGGCGCTTTTCCAGTGCCTCGATCCGGGCACAGGCTGCCTCGAGTAGGGCTTTCTGCACTTCAAACTCTTCCCGGGTGACTAGATCGAGACGTGAAAAGCCGGCGGCCAGCATGGCCTTAGCGTTCTTTTCGAAATCCTTGGCCGGGCCGCTTTGCATCAGTTCGCTGAACTTGTTGCCCATTTCTTCGAAGATCTGCGCGGGTTTGCTGGGATCAATCATGGTTTCGTGCTCCGGAAGGGTGGGGAATCGCCGGCAGTGTAGTGCTTTTGCTTACACTGCGACACGCCGCAGAGGATGCACCAGCTTGATGCATGGCTTTGGTGCAGCCTTCTTGATGATGCTCAACAAGCGTGCGCCAGCCCTTTCGGGCAGAGACTGGATAAAGAGCAGAAACGACCATTTGGAGAGGGTTTCGATAAAGTGGCACGAAACCGGCTAAGGACTCCGCACACCAGTTTCTGGTCTCTTTCTTTCAAGGAGCGAATCACATGCGTCTGTCCATCATTGCTGCATCCCTGCTGTCGGCTTTTGCTGCTGTTCCGGCCTTTGCGGCTGACGAGCCGGCTTCGGCTCACACTTTTACCGGCAACATGACGCTGGCCTCCGAGTACATCTATCGCGGCATCGCCCAGACCAATCGCAAGCCGGCCATCCAGGGTGGTGCGGATTACAGCCACAGCAGCGGCGTGTATGCCGGTGCCTGGGCTTCAAACATCAGCTGGCTGTCGGACCTGAGCGCCACGGATGCCAAGGTCAGCTCTTCGGTTGAAGTGGACACCTATGGCGGCTTCAAGCTGCCGGTGGGCGATGTGACCCTTGATGTGGGCGTGCTGAAGTACTGGTATCCGGGTACCTACCCGGCCGGCTTCGTGAACCCGGAAACGCTGGAAGGTTACTTCGGTACCAGCTACAAGTTCGCCACCTTCAAGTATTCCTACTCCTTCACCAACCTGTTCGGTGCCCAGGCCGTTCAGGAAGATGGTTCGACCAAGAAGTCCGAAGGCAGCCAGTACTTTGATCTCTCTCTGAATCCTGAACTGGGCGCTGGCTTCGTGCTGAACCTGCATGCCGGTCGTCAGCTGGTCGCCAACTTCCCTGGCGCCTCCTACAACGATTACAAGGTTGGCGTGACCTATGACCTGAAGGGCTGGGCACTCGGCGCGGCTTACGTGACCACTACGGCCAAGGCCAGCTCTGGCGATTTCTACCGCAGCGCACTGAACCGTGATCTGGGCTCCGACCGTGTCGTGTTTACCGTCGGCAAGACCTTCTGATCATTCCAACCAGGGCGGGCTGCTTCGCAGTGCGCCCAACAAAGGAGCCACCCATGAAATTCGTTTCCGCCATCATCAAGCCCTTCAAGCTCGACGAAGTGCGTGAGGCGCTGTCCGCCATCGGCGTGCAGGGCATCACCGTTACCGAGGTGAAGGGTTTCGGTCGTCAGAAGGGCCACACCGAGCTGTACCGTGGCGCTGAGTATGTCGTCGACTTCCTGCCCAAGGTCAAAGTTGAAATCGCCATCGACGATGCGCTGCTCGATCAGGTCATCGAAGCCATCGAGAAGGCTGCTAACACCGGCAAGATTGGCGATGGCAAGATCTTCGTGTTCGACCTGCAGCAAGCCATCCGCATCCGTACCGGTGAAACCGGCTCGGAAGCTCTGTGATCTTTCAGGAGTAGAGACAATGAAAAAGTTTCTCGCCATTGCACTGACGGCTTTCTCCGTCATGCTTTCCGGCGCTGCGCTGGCTCAGGAAGCCGCCAGTGCCCCGGTTGCTGCTGAGGCCGTTGCGGCCCCGGCCGCCGCTCCGGCGGCTGAAGCCTCGGCTCCGGCAGCTGCCGCCGTGCCCGTGGCCAACAAGGGTGACAACGCCTGGCTGCTGGTTTCTGCCGCCTTCGTGATTCTGATGTCGATTCCTGGCTTGGCCCTGTTCTACGGCGGCCTCGTGCGCACCAAGAATGCGCTGTCGGTGCTGATCCAGGTCTTCGTGGTGTTCGCGCTGATCACCGTGCTGTGGATCGTCTACGGTTACTCGTTGGCCTTCACTGAAGGCAATGCCTTTATCGGCAACTTCAGTAAGCTCTTCCTCGCCGGCGTGACGCCGGAGAGCGTAGCGGGCACCTTCTCGAAGGGCTCCTATGTCAGCGAACTGATCTACGTGGCTTTCCAGGGTGCCTTCGCTGCCATCACCGTGGCCCTGATCCTCGGCGCCTTTGCCGAGCGCATCAAGTTCAGCGCCGTGCTGGCCTTCTCGGTGATCTGGTTCACCTTCTCCTACCTGCCGGTCTGCCACATGGTCTGGTTCTGGGCGGGTCCCGATGCCTACACCTCGGCTGAAGCGGGTGCTGCTGCCGGTGCCACCGCAGGTTATCTGTTCCAATTGGGCGCGCTGGACTTCGCGGGCGGTACCGTGGTGCACATCAACGCCGCAGTGGCCGGCATCGTCGGCGCCTTCATGGTTGGCAAGCGTATTGGTTTCGGTCGCGAATCCATGGCTCCGCACAGCCTGACCATGACCATGATCGGCGCTTCGCTGCTGTGGGTGGGCTGGTTCGGTTTCAACGCCGGTTCCGCTCTGGAAGCCAACGGCTACGCTGGTCTGGCCTTCGTGAATACCTGGGTTGCCACCGCTGCTGCCACCATGTCCTGGCTGATCGCTGAATGGCTGATCAAGGGCAAGCCTTCCATGCTGGGTGCCGCTTCGGGTGCCGTGGCGGGTCTGGTTGCCGTGACGCCTGCTGCCGGCTTCGTCGGCGTGGGTGGCGCACTGATCATTGGTCTGGCTGCCGGTGTGATCTGCCTGTGGGGTGTGAATGGCCTGAAGCGCCTGATCGGTGCCGATGACGCACTTGACGTGTTCGGCGTGCATGGCGTGGGCGGTATCCTCGGCGCCCTGCTGACCGGCGTGTTCGCTGCACCTTCGCTGGGCGGCATGGGCATCTTCGACTACGTTGCGAACGCAGTTTCGGCTGACTACTCGATCGCTGGTCAGGTGTGGATTCAGGCCAAGGCTGTCGGCCTGACCATCATCTGGTCCGGTATCGTGGCGGTGGTGGCTTACAAGCTGGTCGATATGTTCATCGGTCTGCGTGTGCCGGAAGACGAAGAGCGCGAAGGTCTGGACGTTACCAGCCACGGCGAATCGGCTTACCACTACTGAGCATATGAAAGGAGTCCGTCGCGCGAGCGGCGGATCCAGGATCCGCGGGCAGCCTCAGGGCTGCCCGTTTTTTTCGTTTATCGAATCAATAGTTGAGCCAATGCTCAAGTCGGCTGCTACGAATGTCGTAAGCTATGGAACGAAAGACCCGCACTGCCGCTTGCTGCAGCGCACCCTTCCAGAAGATCAGGAATGCGCCATGACCCCGATGCTTGATTACATTCGCCAGTACGCCGATACCATTCTTGAGAAGTATCGCGACCCCTATCACGGCACGCCGCTGTTTTTCGACGGCATGAATACCTTCACCGGCGAGCCGGTGAAATGGCGCAACATGGAGGGGACCGACTGGGAACCCTCCAATATCGCCTCGCAGCAGAACCTGTTTCGCACCCTGGCGGCGCTCTCTGCGCTGACCGGTGACGCGAAATACAAGGAGGCCGCCAAGGCTGCCATCCAGTGGCACTTCGAGCATGCTGACCCGAGTGGTCTGCTGACCTGGGGCGGCCATTGCTTCCTTGATCTGAAGACCCTCGACACCGTTGGCCCGGAGGGCAAGAACAAGGTGCATGAGATCAAGCACCATTACCCCTTCTACGAACTGATGTTCGAAGTCGATCCGCAGGCTGCGGCGAAGCTCATTAAAGCCGAGTGGAACTGTCACATCGACAATTGGGAAACCCTCGAACTCACCCGCCACGGCAGCTACGGCCGTCCGCTGGTCGAAGAGGGCTTCTGGGACAAGCCGATGCATCCGGATCTCGAAATCATGCGCGAGGCCAAGGGCCTGTCTTTCGTGAATATCGGCAATGACCTGATCTATTCCGCCGGTTTGCTGGGCCAGATGGTGCCGGGCGAGGAGAAGGCGCTCGACTGGGCCGAATTCATGGCCTGGCAATATGTGCGCACACGCTATCCGGCGACCGGCCTGGGCTGCTACCAGTTCAACCGCCCGGTCAAACGCGAAGAAGCACCGACCGACGAGAACCATCCGCAATTCACCTATTCCTTCTACGGCGATCGTGCCGAGCGCCAGTTCGGCCCGGAGTATGGCGAAGTCGCCAAGGAAGCCTGGGTGCTCTTCAAGATGGACCCGGACGCCATGAACGGACCGGAAGGCATCTATGGTGATAGCACCCTGGCGCAATTGACCCTCGCGCGCCAGCTCGGCGTCAAAGGCGAGAAGCTCAAGAAATGGGCGGTAGATGGGTTGGAAGCCTGGCTCCACTATGCCTACGTGCCGGAAACTAACCAGATCAAGCCGATGTTCGCCGATGGCAAGGACCTTACCGGCCAGGAATTCAAGCGCCGTGGTTTCTACGGTAAGAAGGGCTGGGTCTTCGAGCGCAAGCCGATCAATACCATCGTGTTCCTCAGCACCGTGACGGCCTGGGCCATCTCCGGACGCGATTCGCTGTGGCAGCACGTGGTGGCGATGGCAAAGAATTTCGGCCTTGGCGAATGGAATGTCGCCGACCCGAAAGCGCCCAAGGGGCCGCTGGTGGCCACCAAAGCCGACGCGATCCTGCTCTTCGCGGTGCTGGAAGTTGCTCGCAGTACTGGCGCGGCGGCCTATCTGGAACTGGCCAGGAGCATCGGCGAGCGGATCATGGAAAAGCATGCCCATCGCGGCATGTTTGTGCCGAGTGAGAAGCACATCCACTGCCGCTTCGACGACACCGATGCGCTGGCCTTGCTGACCCTGATCGCTACCGAGCGCGGCTGCCCCGAAGTCGTTCCGGGCTTCCGCTCACAGGGTGGCTACATCCACGGCGATATCCAGATCGAGGATGGCAGCAAGAAGAACATCATGGACATCAAGGACATTTACCCGCTGACGGTAGCTTGAAGCCCTGAGGACAATAAAAAACCCGCTGTGGCGGGTTTTTTATTGGGTGCGATGCTGCTCGAAGTTGGAGACTGCGCCTGCAGTTGTCAGCGGAAGACCACCGTCTTGTTGCCGTGCACCAGCACCCGGTCTTCAAGGTGGTAGCGCAGGCCGCGGGCGAGCACGGCTTTCTCGATGTCCTTTCCATAACGCACCATGTCATCGACCGAGTCGGAGTGGTCCACGCGGATCACGTCCTGATCGATGATCGGGCCCTGATCCAGCTCTTCCGTCACGTAGTGGCAGGTGGCGCCGATCAGCTTCACGCCGCGTGTGTAGGCCTGGTGATAGGGCTTGGCGCCGACAAAGCTGGGCAGGAAGCTGTGGTGGATATTGATGATCTGGCCCGGGTAATCACGGCACATGTCCGGCGGGATGATCTGCATGTAGCGCGCCAGCACCATCACATCGCCGCGCACTTCCTCGAAGATGCGGCGTACTTCGGCGTAGGCGGCAGGCTTGTTGTCGGCGGTGACCGGCACATGGTGGAAGGGGATGCCGTGCCATTCGACCAGACCACGGAAGGTTTCGTGGTTGGAGATCACGCAGGGGATCTCGATATCGAGTTCCTTGCTCTGCCAGCGGCCGATAAGGTCGTACAGACAGTGTTCCTGCTTGCTGACCATCAGCACTACGCGCTTCTTCACCGTGCTGTCAGTGATCTTCCAGTCCATCTTCAGCTCTTCGGCGATCGGGCGGAAGCGCTCGCGGAACTCGGCCAGCATGAAGGGGATGGAGTCAGCGCGGATCTCGATGCGCAGGAAGTAGCGCTGCGTGTCGTGATCGGTGTGCATATTGGATTCGAAGATCCAGCCGCCGTGCTCGGCGAGGAAGCCGGAGACGCGGGCGACGATGCCGCTGCGGTCTGGGCAGGAGGCGGTCAGCGTGTAGAAGCGTTGGGTGTGCATGATTCAGCTTTGAACGATGGCCTTGGCGTAGGCCTGATCCATGTCGCGTGATTCGGCCGTGATCTGCACCGGCAGCACCGGGCTGCTCATCACGCAGGAACGCAGGGCGGCGACGAGACCTTCGGCCAGATCCTGCTTGGTTTCAGCGCTGCGCCCGGCGCGCAGGTGCAGGCGCGCATGCAGGAAACCGCCCGGAGCGGCATCGCCGACGAGAAAATCGTCGAGGCGCACGGCGCGGCTCTTGATGTGATCCGGGATGAATTCGCCGGACGCCAGCAGTACCGTGTTCATGCGATGCAGGGCCTGGGCCGGTTCGAATTCCGGCAGCAGGTTGGCGGTGTATTCAAGGACGAGATGCGGCATGGTTCAGCGATTGAACATCGGGATCAGGATGGCGGCAAGGATGCCGATCAGGGCCGGCACGATGATCAGGCCGACGCCCCAGGCGGACCAGCGTTTCTGGATCCGGTTGAAGTGCTCGAGGTCGTCCCACTCCTTGTTGCGCCAGGCCAGCTCGCGGCCCTTGATGCCCAGGTAGATGGCTACGATGAAGCCGATGTAGGGCACCAGCGCGAGCAGGCCGATCCAGGTCTTATTGCCGATGGCCCAGATCCAGTTGAGCAGGAAGGCTCCCCAGCTCCAGCCCTTCACGCCTTCCGGAATCACGGCATCCTTGCCACCGCCGGAAGTGTTCAGGCCATCATGGATATCGCCAACGCTGGCCTTGGGGGCCTGATAAGGATTCACCGGGGTGTTCATGAACGACTCCTGTTGGTACCGATTGGAATGGGGAGGCTCAGGCCGCTTCGCCGAGGCGCGCCGCGGCCTTGTCGATCTCGGCACGCAGGGCGGTGTAATCGCGCACCACCGGGTATTGCGGGAACTCGCGCACCACGTTTTCGGGCGGGTGCATCAGGATGCCGGCGTGCGCGGCGCCGAGCATGGCGGTGTCGTTGTAGCTGTCACCGGCGGCGATCACGGTGAAGTTCAGAGCTTTGAAGGCTTCCACGGCGTGGCGCTTCTGGTCCGGCATGCGCAGGTGGTAATTCACCAGCATGCCCGCCGCATCGGCTTCGAGGCGGTGGCAGAAGAGCGTGGGCTGGCCCATCTGCGCCATCAGCGGCTTGGCGAATTCGTAAAAGGTGTCGGACAGGATGACCACCTGGTAATCACGGCGCAGGCCATCGAGGAACTCGACGCAGCCCTCCATTGGGCCCATCTCGCCGATCACCTTCTGGATGTCCGGCAGGCCCAGCTTGTGCTCGCGCAGGATAGCCAGGCGGTACTGCATCAGCTTGTCGTAATCCGGCTCGTCGCGGGTGGTGCGGCGTAGCTCCGGGATGCCGGTGCGTTCGGCGAACTCGATCCAGATTTCAGGGACCAGCACGCCTTCCATGTCGAGACAAACGATCTGCACGATGAACCTTCGGAGCTAAAGTCGAAAACCCGGCATTGTACCCGTCCGGGCAAGCGGGATCATGTGTGCTGCAGCCGCACTCAACAGCCGCAGTGCGCCCAGCCCTTGAGCTCCAGGCGCTGGCGCCCGGCCCACTGCAGCACCATCAGGTTGCGGTAATCGGTGCCGGTGCAGCTCTTGGCCTTGGGCGAGCAGGCTCGCGTGACTTCGCTGGCGCTCTGGATGCTCCAGTTGCCGTAGGAGAGCTGCAGGGTCATGCGCTCGCCGGGGCGCGGTGGTTCGTGCTGGGCCGGGAAATACTTTTCGCTGAACAGGCGCAGGCTGCGCAGGCCGCCGCCTTCCTCGCGGATCAGGGCGTGCTGCTTGTCGTTCTCCCAGCTCCAGAACATCAGCGTCTCGCCCTTCTTCACGCCGAAGCTGCAGCCGCACTCCTGCGGGATGTCCGTTGTCGTGAGTGGCAGCAGCTTGGGCATGGGCGGCGTCTGGGCCTGGATGCTGGCGGAAGCGAGCAGGGCGGCCAGCAGGATGGGAATACGCATGAGGAAATCCTTCCGTGAAAGACCCCGGAAATGTAGCAGTTATGCGCGCCAGCACCACCGGGTAAGATCAGGCCATGAGCCAGATACCTGACCCCCGCCCCGAACCGCCGCGTGAGCCGGATGCCTTTGCCTGCTGTGGCAATGAATGCGGCGAGGCTTGTGTGTGGACCATCTACCAGCATGCCCAGCGGCGCTATGCACTGGAGCTGGAAGCCTGGCAGTTGCGCCAGCTGGAGCAGGAAGACTAGACGCGTTCCGGTTCCACTTCGAGCTTCACGCCGAAGCGGGTGTCGACTTCGCGGCGCACGGCTTCGGTGAGCTGTTCCACGTCGGCGCGCCGGGCGCCGCCCTGATTGACCATTACCAGCGCCTGTTCCGAGTACATGCCGACCGGGCCGAGCGCCTTGCCTTTCCAGCCCGCCTGCTCGATCAGCCAGCCGGCGGCAAGCTTGAAGCTGCCATCGAGCTGGCGGTAACTAGGTAGGGCCGGGAAGGTCGCCAGCAGCTTTTCATGGTGCGGAGCGCTGACCACCGGATTCTTGAAGAAGCTGCCGGCATTGCCGATGCGGGCCGGGTCCGGCAGCTTGCGCTCGCGGATCGCGATGATCGCATCGGAGACATCCAGCGGGCTCGGATCGATGATGTGGCGTGCGGCCAGTTCCTTGCTCACGTCGAGATAACGGGTCAGCGGTGTCCAGCGCTTGGGCAGGCGGAAAGTCACCGAGCAGATCGCGAAGCGGCCGGCCGCCTCCTGTTTGAACACGCTATCGCGGTAGCCGAAATGGCAGCTGTCGAAATCGAAGCTCACGGTGCTGCCGCTTTTCAGGTCCACGGCCTCTAGCACCAGGAAGCGCTCATACATCTCCAGCCCGTAAGCGCCGATGTTCTGTACTGGTGCAGCCCCCACCGTGCCGGGGATCAGGGACAGGTTCTCCAGACCCGGCCAGCCCATCTCCAGCGTCCAGCGCACGAATTCATGCCAGTTCTCGCCGGCGCCGGCACGCACGAAGTGGTGATCGTCGTCGCTGCCGATCAGCTCCCGGCCCGGGATGGCCATGCGCAACACGGTGCCCTCGAACTTTTCCGGCAGCAGCATGTTGCTGCCGCCCCCCAGCACCAGCACGCGATCCCCGTTTAGTTCGCCGCTGCGGACCAGATTGGCGAGCTGGCTGGCGGACAGAATCTCGCCATAGCGGCGAGCCACGCAGGGCAGGCCGAAAGTGTTCAGCGCGTCGAGCGCAAAGTCTGGCTGGAAGGGAAAGGGCATCGGGTCAGTGGGTAGTGAAGCGGGTTTTGTTCAGCACACACGCATGTGCTGAACAAAACCCGCTTCGTCACGTGCGCGGCGCAGGGCGCGCTTCTCATCCTGGCGGCGAGCCTTGGCGGTTTTTTTGTGCGCGCCGGCACCGCGGCGCTGTGCCATGGCCGGCACGATCGGATTTCTGGGTTTGAACTGCATTTTTCTACCCCTTCTGAAGGTTTTATGGAAAAGCGCTATTGATCTGCAAGTTTTGCTATGGCTGCGTGTGCCTCCTTGAGCCCCACAGGATGAATCTCCCGGTGGCAGCGGATAGCCCATGCCGTATGGCCTGTCGCGGCAAACCTACGAACGTCATCTATTGTGGCTTGACCCGCAGCAGGGTACAGCCCGTTTCTGCGCATCGCCGCAATTTTCCAGCGTTGATAAGCCAGCGCGAAAACAGCTACGCCCAGCAAGCCGGCAAAAATCCAGAGCAGGGTCATTGAGCGGCTGACTCGGCAGCCTTACGCTGGGCCTCGGCCTGCTGGTTGGCAGCATCGATGTCCTGCTGCACTTTCTGCATGGTCTGCTGGCCCTGCTTGATCTCCTCGGCCTTGCTCTTGCCCACGGCGGCGGCCGTCACGGCTGTCTCGGAAACGCCACAGGCGCTCAGCACCAGCAGCAGGCAGGATACACAAATCGACTTCTTCATTCTCGAGCTCCTTCGCGTCAAGCAGGATGACCGGGGGCAAGCGGACACGTATCATGCCGCCTTCCTTCAAATACCCTTGATCCCGCCATGTGGTTCCGTAACGTTCAACTCTACCGCCTGCCCGAACAGTGGGACATGACCGCTGATCGCCTCTCCGAGCAACTCGAACGCCTCACTTTCCAGCCTTGCGGCAGCCAGGATCTGTCCAGCCAGGGCTGGGCGCCGGTGATTCAGGATAGTCTGGTCCACAGCGTGGGTGGCCAGTGGCTGATCGCCCTCGGGGTGGAGCAGCGTCTGCTGCCCTCCTCGGTGATCAAGCAGGAATGCGATGATCGCGCCGAGGAAATCGAAGCCCAGCAAGGCTTCAAGCCCGGCCGCAAGCAGATGAAGGAGCTCAAGGAAGCGGTCACCATGGAGTTGATGCCGCGCGCCTTCACGCGCCGCCGCAAGTCCTACGCCTGGATCGACCCGAAGAATGGCTGGCTGGCCGTCGACGCCTCCAGCCGTACCTCTGCCGAACCGCTGGTTGAAGCTCTGCACAAGGCACTTGATGAGCTGCCCCTCAAACTGCTCAACACCGAGCGCAGCCCCGGCGCCGCGATGACCGACTGGCTCGCCGGCGGCGAAGCCCCGGCCGGTTTCACCATCGATCAGGATTGCGAACTACGTGCCCTCACCGACGAAGCGAGTGCCGTGCGTTATGTGCGCCACAGCCTCGAAGGCGAGGAAATACGCGAGCATATCGCCAGCGGCAAGCAGGTCAGCAAGCTTGCATTGACCTTCGATGACCGCATCAGCTTCATCCTGACCGACAAGTTCGAGGTCAAGCGTGTGCAAGCGCTGGACACCCTCAATAGCAAGGAAGAGGGCGATGCCAAGAGCCGCGAAGAGCAGTTCGACGCCGACTTCGCACTGATGAGCCTGGAACTCGGCAAGCTCTTCCCGGCGCTTCTGGACGCGCTGGGTGGGGAAGTGAAGACGATCTGACGATCAGTGCCGAGTGCTGGGTTCTGAGTACTGAGTCAAAGCATGCGTCGGCATTGCCGACGGAAATGATCACTCAGCACGCAGCACGCAGCACTCAGTACTCAGCACTTCGCGAAGCGACAAATGAAAGCCTACCTGGCCGGCCCTGATGTGTTCCGCCCCGACGTTTTGCGTTGGGCGGAAGACGCACGTGCCCTGTGTGCGGCGCGGGGCGTTGAGGCCCTGATCCCGCTGGATGGGGATGCCACCACCCCGGCCGGCATCTACGCGCAGAACATCGCCATGATCCGAGCGGCCGACGTGGTGCTGGCCAACCTGAATGCCTTTCGTGGCGCCGAGCCGGACTCCGGCACCAGCTTCGAGGTCGGCTTTGCGCTGGCGCTAGGCAAGCCGGTGATTGGCTATGTGGACGAAGCCTGCAGCCATGCCGCGCGCGTTGCGCGTTGGCAAGGGGCTGAACTGACTCAGAATGAGGGTCACGTGCTTGATCGCGACGGCCTGAGCGTGGAGAACTTCGGCCTGCCGCTCAACCTCATGCTGGCCGTGCCGGCGAAGATTGTGGTGGGCGGGTTGGACGAGGCTCTGGCTGCGATGCCGGTCGGCTTGTAGGGCCGGCTTCAGCCGGCCGGGCCCAGGCAGTCATCGCGTCTGCGGCCAAGCCCGCAGCGGCAAAATCAGCGCCCCAGAATCCGGTCAATCACCGCGTCCGTGCGTGCCGCGCTTGCACCGGTGGAGAGCGCTTCGGCGCGGCCCAGCAGACAGTCCGTCACGTTCTGGATCAGTGGTTGCTGCACATGGGCCGGATTCGGGATGGCGAAGGCCTGTTCGCCTTCGGTATTGAAGAGGCGTACCGGGCTGTCGTCGAATGTAGCGAACACGATGCGCCCCGCATCGCCCACGATCTCGCAGCGATCAAGCCGGTCACCGGCCGCAAAACACCAGCTGGCGCTGGCCGATATCCCGTTTTCGAAGCGCAGCACGGCGCTCACCGTGTCTTCCGCCGGCAGGCCGGCATGGCTGGCCGCAAAGCCGTGGACATCCTTCACCGGGCCGAACAGGTAGTCGAAGAAATCGAGCTGGTGCGAGCCCATGTCCACAAAGCGTCCGCCGCCGGAGAGGGCTGGATTTACGCGCCAGCCCGGTCCGTCCGGATCGAGGTCCTCGGCCGGGATCGGCTGATGCAGTTGCAGGTTTGCATAGCGCGGTGCGCCGATGGCACCACTGGCGAGCAAGGCCTGGATTTTCTGGAAGCGCGGCATGGCACGCCGGTAATAAGCGGAGAACAGCGGCACGCCGCGTGCAGAGAAGGCTTCCACCATCTGCAGGCTTTGGGCATGGTTCAGGCTCAGCGGTTTTTCCACATAGCAGGGCTTGCCGGCCTCGGCGCACAACAGGGCGAGCGGCAGGTGGGCGCCGGGAGGGGTGGCGACATAGACCGCATCCACCTCCGGATCGGCGATCAGACGGGCCGCGTCGTCGTAGCTGCGTGCGATGCCGTGGCGACGCGCGTAATCGGCGGCGAGCTCGCCATTGCGGCGCATCACCGCGACGAGTTCGGCGCCGGCCGCCTTCTGGAAGCCTGGGCCGCTTTTTACTTCGGTGACTTCACCGCAGCCGAGAATGCCCCAGCGGATTTTCAGTGCAGGATTGCCGTTCGCCGTCATCGTCACGCTCCTTGCTGCTTATTGCTTCACGTCGGCCGTGCGTTTCGGATACGCGGTGGCCTCGATAGTGGTGGTATAGACCGTGCCGATGAAAGCGTAAGTCCACGATTCCGTGATCTTCACATCCGTCAGCAGCCGATCACCGGCCTGTTCGAGCAGGTTGTCGTAGGCATTGCGCTGGCGGCCGTTGACCGCGATCGGGATGAACAGCAGCAGCTGAAAGCCGGAGGCCGAGGCGGTGAGCTTCTCGCCCTTGCTGGTGTCGATCTGCTCCAGCGAGCTCACGCTGCCGAGCTTCACCACCGGGCTGGCGCAGGCACCCATTAGCAGGCTCAGGGCGAGCAGGAGGGGGGTGAGAGTCTTCTTCATTCCTTGTTCTCCTTGATCGCGTCGCCGGTCACGGTGGTGCAGCGGGCGGTGGCCAGCACGGCCCAGGTCCATTGCTCCTGAATTTCCACGTTGATCAGGCTGGTGGCACCCGGCACGCTCTCCAGCGCAGTAGCGTAGGCGCGTTCCACGCGGCTGTTGAGGCCCATAGGGATGGCGTAGTAAGCCGTGGCGACCATGCCCAGCGCACCACAAGCCTGGCCCTCAGCGCGGCCGAGCTTCTGGTATTTGGCCGGCGGCTGCGGAGCGACCATGGTAGGGGCTGAACTGCAGGCCTGCAGCAGCAGGCACGCAGGCAGCAGCAGGGCGAGGCCCTGAAGTTTCCTGGCAATCAAGTGTGTCTCCTGTGGTTTGAATATCAGTGCCCATGGCGGGGCATGCCTCGCAGGGCGGCCGGCAGTTTGCCATGCGCGGGCAGAGGGTGCCCCGCGCAGTGTCAAAGATTGAGCATCAGCTCGTGCTCGTCCGGCAGATCATTGAAACCGCGCTGTTCGTAGTGCTTGAAGATCGCGGCAACGATCTCCTCCGGGTCGTCGATGATCTGGATCAGGTCCATGTCGGCCGGGTTGATCATCTTTTCGGTCACCAGCGTATTGCGGAACCAGTCGATCAGGCCCGCCCAGAAATCCTTGCAGACGAGGATCACCGGAATCTTGCGGCCCTTGCCGGTCTGGATCAGGGTCAGCGCTTCCATCACTTCATCCAGCGTACCGAAGCCGCCGGGCATCACCACATAGGCCTGGGCGAAGCGCACGAACATCACCTTGCGCGGGAAGAAGTGGCGGAAGGTTTGCGATACGTCCTGATACGGATTGCCGCTCTGCTCGTGCGGCAGCTGGATGTTCAGGCCCACCGAGGGGCTCTTGCCGGCAAAGGCGCCCTTGTTGGCCGCTTCCATGATGCCGGGGCCGCCGCCGGAAATCACCGAGAAGCCGGAGTCCGACAGCAGGCGGGCGATCTTTTCGGTGAGTTCGTAATAAGGGTGATCGGGTTTGGTGCGGGCCGAGCCGAAGATCGAAACGGCCGGGCGGATCGGCTTCAGGCGCTCAGTGGCCTCCACGAACTCTGACATAATCCCGAAGATCCGCCAGGCCTCGCGGGCCAGTTCGCCTTGCTCGGCAAGCGAAGGGGCGCGAAACGGCGGCAGCTTGTGTTTGGTACTCATGGCTCATCCTGTTCTTGTCGGACTTGAGCAGACAGTCTGCGTGCAATTCGCCGTATCAGGCAAGCCGCTTGCCCGGCTTTCACTCTTTCCCAGTCCGTATTCCAGAATCCACCATGTCCAAACTCCTGCTCGTCGACGGCTCCAGCTACCTGTTCCGCGCCTTCCATGCGCTACCTGATCTGCGCAACAAGGCCGGCGAGCCCACCGGCGCGCTGCGCGGTGTGCTCAGCATGCTCATGCCGCTGCGGGATTCCATCGGCGCCACCCACGCGGTGTGCGTGTTCGATGCCAAGGGCAAGACCTTCCGCAACGACTGGTTCCCCGAATACAAGGCCACCCGCAAACCCACGCCCGAGGATCTGATTCCGCAGATCGAGCCGATCCAGACCTGCGCGCGTGCGCTCGGCTGGCCGGTGATCGTGGAGCCCGGCGTGGAGGCCGACGACGTGATCGGCACGCTCACGCGCCAGGCCGTGGAGCGCGGCTTCGAGGTGATCATCTCCACCGGCGACAAGGACATGGCCCAGCTCGTGCAGCCCGGCGTGACGCTCATGAACACCATGACGAACGAATCACTCGATTCCGCCGGCGTGCTGGAGAAATTCGGCGTGCCGCCCGAGCGCATCGTCGACTACCTCACGCTGATGGGCGACACCGTCGATAACGTGCCGGGCGTCGAGAAATGCGGCCCCAAGACCGCCGTGAAATGGCTCACCGAATACGGCACGCTCGATAACCTCATCGCCAACGCCGACAAGGTCAAGGGCGTGGTCGGCGAGAACCTGCGCAAGGCCTTGGACTTCATCCCCATGGGCAAGAAGCTGGTCACCATCGTCACCGATGTGCCGCTCGCCGAAAAGCTCGACGAACTCACCTGGCGCGAGCCGGATACCGCCACCCTGATCGAGCACTACACCCGCTGGGAATTCCGCAGCTGGCTGCGCGGCTTGCAAGGCGAGGTACCCACGGCCCCGAAAGCCGAAGTCGGCGAGCAGGGTGGCCTCTTCGGTGACAGCGGCGCGCCCGCTTTGCGTGCTCCCGCCGCGCCGGTGCGCGAAGCCGATGAAGCGCCCACCGAGCGCAGTGCCGCCCACCGCGAGGCCTACGAATGCATCCTCACCCGCGAGGCGCTGGAGAAATGGCTGGCGAAAATCAATGCCGCGCCGCTCACCGCCTTCGACACCGAAACCGACAGCCTTGATGGCATGCAGGCGCTGCTGGTGGGCATGAGTTTCTGCGTCACCCCGGGCGAGGCCGCCTACCTGCCGCTCACCCATCGTTACCCCGGTGTGCCGGATCAGTTAGCGCTGAATGAAGTGCTCGCCGCGCTGAAGCCCTGGCTCGAAGACGCGAGCAAGCCCAAGCTCGGTCAGAATCTGAAATATGACATGCATGTGCTTGCCAACCATGGCATCCGCCTGCGCGGCGTGGCGGAAGACACCCTGCTCGAATCCGCCGCGTGGGAGAGCGACAAGGGCCACGATCTGGACGGCCTCGCCAAGCGTTACACCAACATGGAAACCCTCTCCTACGCCGATGTCTGCGGCAAGGGTGCGAAAGCCATCGGCTTTGCCGACGTGGATCTCACCCTCGCCACCGCTTACGGCGCCGAGGATGCCGATGTCACCTTGCGCGTGCACCAGAAGCTCAGCCCCCTGATTGCAGCCGAGCCGGGCCTCACCCGCGTCTACCGCGAAGTCGAGCTGCCGGTGCAGGAAGTGCTGTGGGCCATGGAGCGCCAGGGCGTGCTGATCGACTCCGGTTTGCTTGCGCAGCAGAGCGATGAACTCGGCCGCAAGATGATGGCCATCGAAGCGCAGGCCTATGACGCGGCCGGCCAGCCCTTCAACCTCAACAGCCCCAAGCAGCTCGGCGAAATCCTTTTCGAGCAGCTCAAGCTGCCGGTGAAGAAAAAGACCCCCAGCGGCGCGCCGAGCACCGACGAAGAAGTGCTCGCCGAGCTGGCTCTCGATTACCCGTTGCCGCGCCTGCTGCTCGAATACCGCAGCATGGCCAAGCTCAAGAACACTTACACCGATAAATTGCCGCGCATGGTCAATCCGGCTACAGGCCGCGTACACACCAGCTTCTCGCAGACCGGCGCGATCACCGGCCGCCTCGCTTCCAGCGAGCCGAACCTGCAGAACATCCCCGTGCGCACTCAGGAAGGCCGCCGCATCCGCCAGGCCTTCATCGCCCCGGCTGGCCACAGCATCGTCTCGGCCGACTACTCGCAGATCGAGCTGCGCATCATGGCCCATCTCTCGGAAGACGAGCGCCTGCTCGACGCCTTCGCCAAGGGGGAAGACGTGCACCGCGCCACCGCCGCCGAAGTCTTCGGCGTGAGCACCGCAGAAGTCACCAGCGAGCAGCGCCGCTATGCCAAAACCATCAACTTCGGCCTGATCTACGGCATGAGCGCGCATGGCCTCGCGCGATCACTGGAAATCGAACGCAGCGCCGCGCAAAGCTGGATCGACCGCTACTTCGCCCGCTACCCCGGTGTCGCCCGCTACATGGAGCACACTCGCATCGCCGCGCGCACCCAGGGCTATGTCGAAACCGTCTTCGGTCGCCGCCTGTGGCTCGCCGAAATCAAAAGCAGCAACGCCGGCCGCCGCCAAGGCGCCGAACGCGCCGCCATCAACGCCCCGATGCAAGGCACGGCGGCGGATCTCGTCAAACTCGCCATGCGCCGCGTGTACGACTGGCTCAACACCGAAGGTTTGCAGAGCAAACTGCTGCTGCAGGTGCATGACGAACTGATCCTCGAAGTGCCGGAATCAGAGCTGGCGCTGGTGAAGGAAATGCTGCCGAAACTGATGGCCGGCGTGGCGGAGTTGAAGGTGCCCTTGCTGGCGGAAGTTGGAGTAGGCGCTAATTGGGATGAGGCGCATTGAGCATGTCGAGAACGCTCTACTTGGCGTTTTATCCGTCGCTGCCATTTTGGGTTGGTGAAGAACCTGATGATGCTGATGCGGAATCAGTCAGTGGGAAAATGGCTGAGCATGTGTATGTCCAGAAAGATTATTTGCATGAACTAATTATCTGCCGGGATGGCCGAATTGCTTTGCGCATTCGAGAACTGGAAGGCTATGAACCTGCTGTCAATTCAGAACAGTTCGATGCGGCGCTTCAGCGCGGCGTTACGCATCTGAACTACTTGAATTCGTTCTATCTTATTCTTGACTCTGCGGTCCAAGAGATTGACAGACTTTCCTATTTCAACTTTAGGGAAATAACGAGCCGAGATACTTTCGCGCTGGAGTACGTTGATGGGAAATTGCTGTATGAACCGTTCGCTTCCCAAAGTGTGACTTCGGAGTTTCAACGGACACGCTACTCAAGTAATCGCCTTGCTTCTCAGGTAAGGCAGTCAATCTCGATCGATGCTATTGCTTACGCAGGCCTTGTTTTTTCTAATTTACTCAATAGCAATAAGAGTGTGCTCGAGAAGGACTTTTCAGAACTAGGGAGAAGCCTTTCTGAATACAAGAATGGGAACTATGAAATTTCGCTGGTCGTTGCATGGTTGTTGATTGAGAGATCAATCAATGAAGTATGGAAAAGCCATCTGGACAGATTGAATGCCGAAGTTTCGGGTGGCTCAAAAAGAATAAATGCAGAAAGAATGGAATTCCTAACGGGAAATTCTTTTGTGGCCGCGGTGACGTCGCATGTTCTTGAGCTGTTTGGGCTAGTAGATTGTCAGCTTCTAAAAAATATTGATCGGCTTCGTAAGCTTAGAAACAAGATAGTGCACAAAGGTGGGAGCCGCTTGTCTGCTGGCGACATTCAGTTGGCTATAGAAACAGCTCATGAGTTAATCGCACGACGTTCTGAAATACGGCTGATGCTAAATTTCGGTCAATCTCTGAGCGGCAATTGAGCCCACGCGTTCTGGGCTGCATCTCTGTCGCAGGGTGGGCACACTGTGTCCACCCAACAAAATCCTGCCCGATGCGCCGCGCAAGGCCGCAAGCCGGGACGAACCTGAAAACAAGGCCATTGGATTCAACAACAACAAGGAGCAGTTTTCATGAGCAAAACCCTGCGTTTGTCCGAGAAATGGTTTCATCGCGGCCTGTGGCTGGTGGCACTGTTGTTTGCGTGGTTTCTGGTGGGGCTGGGCAATACCATCGTGGGCGATTTGCCGCAGGTGGAGGTGCGGCGCTCGCTGGATGATTATCTGGATCCGGCGCGTGCCCCAGCCGTGAAAGAGGCCATCCGCGTGGCCGAGATCAATGCCCGGGAGGCGCAGGACGCACTCGATCAGGCGCAGCTGGGTCATCAGTCCGCCCAAGCGAATAACCGCGCCGCGCGCGAAACCTTCAGCAACTGGCTGGCGACGCGCAAGGCCACGGCGCGGCCCGAGCAGGATCAGGAGCTGATTGCCCGCACGAAGCAGCTGGATGATTTGCGCCAAGCCGAACGCGATGCGCTGGCCGGGATGGAGAAACAACAGCAGGCGGCGCTGGATGCGCGTCAGGCCAAGGAGCGCGCCCAGCGCGAACTGCAGACCTTGCAGGACAGCGCTCGCGACGCATACTTGAGCGCGTTGCGCGCGCAGGAATTGCGCGTGTTTGGCTATCGCTTGTTGCTGACCCTGCCGCTGCTGGTGGCGGCGGGCTGGTTGTTTGCGAAAAAGCGCAAGACGAGCTCCTGGCCCTTCGTGTGGGGCTTCATCATCTTTGCGCTGTTCGCCTTCTTTGTGGAGCTGGTGCCTTACCTGCCCAGCTATGGCGGCTATGTGCGCTACATCGTGGGCATCGTGATCACGGTGGTGGGCGGGCGTTACGCGATTCAGGCCCTGCAGCGCTATCTGGAGCAGCAGAAGCAGGCCGAGGCGCAACCGGCACAGCAGCGCCAACGCGAGATGGACTACGACCTGGCGCAGACACGCATGTCGAAAAACATCTGCCCAGGCTGCGAGCGCACGGTAAATATGAGCGACGGCAAAACCGACTTCTGCCCGCACTGCGGCCTGAGCCTGTTCGATCACTGTGGCCAGTGCAACACGCGCAAAAACGCGTTTGCGCGTTACTGCTACGCGTGCGGGGCCTCGGCCAAGGCTTCGGTCGCCAAGGCCGCATGAAATTCGCGCTCATTTCCGGGCTCGCGCGGGCAGGACAAAGAGCAGAATGACAACCCAGCCAGGCCGGGTTGCGCTAACCCGAGCCGATCGCCACAAGCTTCTATCTGAAAGGATTGCCATCATGTTTCGCTCCCTCTTGCTGCTGCTGATCGGGATGCTGGGTTCGACCCAGTGGGCGCAGGCCAGCGGGCCTGCCGACTTGCCGGGCTATACCGAGGGGGCCCAAGTGATCCGGATTGCGCAGGAGACGGGCCAGGTCGACAGCATCAGCGGGGTGATCTATGCACAATGGAAATCGACGCGATCGGTTCGCCAGATGCGCATGGCCTTGCTTGTGCCCCGCACTGATGAGCTGAAGCCTGCGATTGTGTACTTCCCGGGAGGAGGCTTTATCTCGTCTGAACATGAGAAGTTCATCGAGATGCGCATGGCACTGGCCCGGGCGGGTTTTGTCGTGGCGGCGGTTGAGTACCGCACGGTGCCCGATCGCTTCCCGGCGCCGCTTGAGGATGCCCGCGCGGCCGTGCGTTACTTGCGTGAGCACGCGGCGGAGTACGGCATCGATCCGGCGCGGATTGGCGCGCTGGGGGATTCGGCTGGGGGCTATGTGGCGCAGTTGCTCGGTGCAGCAACGGGCGAAAAACGCTTCGACAAGGGAGTCTTTCTCGACAAGTCCGGTGACGTGCAGGCCGTGGTCAGCCTGTATGGCATTTCCAGCCTGCTGAACATTGGCGCCGGTTTTCCGGACAAGCTCCGGTCGGTTCATGAATCGCCTGCGGTGACCGAAGCCCTGCTGCTGAATGGCCCGGCGTTTGCGGGCTTTGCGGGCGCGTCGGTGCAGAGCACGCCTGAGAAGGCGCTAGACGCAAGCTCTATGGGACACGTGAAGGGCAGGAAGCCGCCCTTCCTGCTCTTCCACGGCAGCGCCGACCAACATGTTTCCCCGGAGCAGAGTGCCCAGTTCTATCGGGCGCTGATCGCGGGTGGCAACAAGGCCGAGTATGTGCTGGTAGAAGGCGCGGGCCATGGAGATCTGACCTGGTTTCAGGCCCCGGTGATCGAGCGGGTTACCAGCTGGTTCCGGCAGACCCTGGGCCAGCCCCTCAAGCGTGGGCCGGCTATCCGGGATGACAAGGCCAATCTGTGAGTCGGATGTGCTGATTCGCGAGACAAAAAAAACCGGGCGCAAGGCCCGGTTTTCTTTTGGCGCGCCAAGCGAAGCTTACGGTCGGGCGTTTTTGCTGCTCCAGCTGGCGAAGTTTGTCAGCATGGCTTGGGCGGTGCTGTTGTACTGCGCGTAGCCGGTGAGGCGTTCGGCAGACACTGAAGTGGTCGAGCCGAAGATCAGGCCGTACACCGTGCTGGCGCTGCCGTGGCGGTCGGCAAAATCACCGAAGAGCATGCGCACGCGGGCGGTGACGGTGCTGGCCGTCGGGTTGTAGACCGACAGATCGTAGTAGCGCGACCAGGAGTTGGTGCCCGACACGCTGGAGAGCACGCCGCTGGACCACTTCTTGTCGTTGATCTGGCTGGCCTTGAAGAAGTCGGCCGCAGCATAGACCGCTTCGCGCGTGGTGGCATCCGGGTTCGGCAGGCTCATCAGGAAGCTGACGATCTTGGCGCTTTCTTGCGAGGTCAGTGACGGCATTTCGTAGGCACGGGCCGGGGTCGGGGCGCCGCTCAGTACGTCATGCTGTTGGCCCCATACGGTGCGCTTGCCATTCACGAAGACCTGATTGGCGAGCAGCCAGCTGGTGCCGTTGCTCGCTGCCGTAGCGCATTTGTTGCGCAGCGGGGTGTCGACGAAGGCGAAGTCGCTGTTGGCGCTGGTGCCAATTTCGCGCAGCAGCTTGATGACGTTAAGCATGGCGTCGTCATTCAGCGTGATGGCGTCGTGATAGTCGCCATTGAGCGGGTAGACCTGCGGCCAGCCCCAGTTGGGAGTCTGTGCGGCGAGCAGGTAGTTCAGGCCCTTGGTGATCGAGGCCTGGATGCTGGCGCGATCAGTACTCTGGGCGGCCTGCACCTTGCCCAGGTAGCGGAGCTCGGTGATGGTGGCGCCGTTGTCGATGGTGCCGACATAGGGCCAATTGGCCGGATCCGAGCTGTTCGGGTCGATGCCGCCGCCGGTCCAGGACTGGCCCTTGGCACGCACAACACCCGTGCGCACCATGTTCTTGGCCCAGCCACCCGAGGGAATCTGGAAGCTGACGATCTCGCGTGCAATCGACAGGGCCTTGCTGCCGGCGTAGTAGGAGGCAGTTTCCGAGAGCGGCATGGTGTCCGGGCCGGTCTTGTCCGAGCCGCGTGCCGAGGGCACCGAGGAGAGGCCCGCGCGTTCGGCCTTCAGCGCGGCCTTGTCGGCAGCCAGGGCAGAGTTCGAGGCACTCAGGTAGGTGGTGAAGGCGCTCTTGAGGCTGCCGGCTTCGCTGTCGATGCGCGCCTGGGTCAGGGGCTTGGCCTTCACGTTCTGGCGGATGTAATCCGTGCAGGCGCTGACACAGGCGCCGTCATTGCCGGTGCTGCTTGCTGCGGCAGAAGAGGCTGCCTTGGAAGAAGCCGCGGCCGACGATGCAGCGGAAGAGGCTTTGGACGAGGCTGCAATCGAGGACGCGGCTGTCGAGGCGGCCGCTGCGGATGACGCTGCTGCTGAGGACTGGGCTGCAGAGGAGGCACTGCTGCTGACCGGGCCAACCGAGCACCAGGCCGAGTCGGAGAGGGCGCTGCCGCCGGTGAACAGGGATTTCGAACAGGTGAAATTGCCGCTCAAGGTGGCGTAGACGAAGCTGCCGGACTTGCCCAGCGCGACGCTGTGCGTGCCGCTCATGCTGCAGGCACCGCCCACTTGTGCGCACTTCGTGTAGCCCGTGGGCGCATCGCTTGCGGCATGCGCCGGCAGCGACAGAATCAGGGCGGCAGCACCGCCCAACAACCATTTGCTCTGCATTGCTTGTCTCCGGAATGGATGGCGCGACTCTTCGGGCGCGCTCGTGTGATAAGACTTTGGTTATAAGAAAAGTTCTTACATAAGGAATGCTAACGTAGTCGGACAAATGAATTCTGGCAAGCCTTGGTTATGTTTTTGCGGCCCGGCGGCGGAGTTTCGGCCACTTCTTTCGCCGTCCCTGACCGAAAATACCCGCATCAGCTTTCATGACGGATAACCGCATGCTTCATTCCTTCCGCTTGTGGGTTTTGTTCCTGATGCTTCTCGGTCCATTTGCGCAGGCGGCTTCGTTCGAAGACATCCTGGCGAGCCATGAGGCGCGTCTGGGCGGGCGCATCGGTCTGGCTATTCTCGATACCGGTAGCGGCGCGCTGCAGACGGTAAAGGGTACGCAGCGGTTTCCGATGATGAGCACCTTCAAGACGCTGGCGTGCGCAACGCTGCTAGCGGAGGTCGATGCCGGGCGTCTGCGTTTGGAGACACAGGTGGAGATCAGGCGCGAGGCCTTGCTGAGCTACTCGCCGGTGACCGGAAAATTTGTCGGCCAGTCCTTCAGCCTGCAGCAGGCCTGTGACGCAACGATGCACACGAGCGACAACACGGCAGCCAATCTGGTGCTGGAGGCCATCGGTGGTCCGGCGGCGGTGACGCGTTTCATGCGCGGCCTTGGCGACGATGTGACCCGGCTGGACCGCATCGAGCCAGAGCTCAACTCCGCTCTGGCGGATGATCCGCGCGATACGAGCAGCCCGGTGGCAATGGTGCGCAGCTTGCAAGCGCTGTTCTTCGGGGATGTGCTGAGGCCGGCTTCGCGCGACCGGCTGCTGCAGTGGATGCGGGGCAACGAGGTGGCCGGCCCGTTGTTTCGCGCTACGCTGCCCCCTGGCTGGGCGATCGCTGATCGCTCCGGCGCAGGCGACAACGGCTCGCGCGGCATCACGGCGATCCTGTGGCCGCCGCAGCGCGCGCCGTTGATTGTCAGCCTGTACCTGACCGGGACCCGTGCTGACATGCCCGAGCTCAATCGCAGCGTGGCAGAAATCGGCCGTGAGGTTTTCGCTGCCTATCGTCCCTGAGTGCGCGGGTCAGGGCGTGTGTGTGCTGCCCTTACTTGAGGTGAAACAGGCCAACGATGAGGGCCACCATGCCGCCGGCGATCAGCGGGCCAACTGCGAGTCCCTTGAAAAAGCACACGCCGATCAGTGTGCCGACCATCAGGGCGGTGACGATCTCGGGTGAGGCCTGCATATAGCCCACGCCCCGCCCGGCCACCCAGGCGACGGCGAGCCCGGTGATTACCGCGATCACGCCGGCCGGTGATTTGAAGGTATTGCCGAGCCCGGCGAGGTCGATCTTGCCTGAGGCCAGGGGCGCCAGTACGGCGGCGGTCAGGATGATCACCCCGATGGTGAGGCCATGCGTTTCCACCGTGCCCAGCCAGCTCGTGAGCCCGAGCAATTTCAGCAGGAGCAGGGCGCTCGCCGCGATGGCAACCGAGCTGTTGTTGCCGACCACGGCCAGCGCAAGAATCAGGAGGAGGGGCAGGTTTTCGAAACTCATGGGGATCCGACCCATCAAGGGCCACCGTCGTACTGGGGATGTGTGGAGTCTAGTCGCCCTTGCCTGAGCATGTCTGGCGGATCTAGCCAAGAAAGCTGGCCGGCCTGTTCAGGGCAAATCGATGCCGCCTGTCCGTCTGAGCCTGCTTTACGCCCGTTCATCGGGCCTGCGCTGAGCTCGATGCTAAAAATGTAAGAGTAAACCCGTACTTTTGAGTGTCAGCAGCGCGGAGGGAATGCCTGTCTGGCACTGCCACGCCGGCAGATTTCTTCAACATCACCCTTGCCCGGGACCTAGCGCATGAAGCTCACCCCCACAATCCTTGCCACAGCAATCCTGCTGTTGGCAGGCAACGCATTTGCCGCCCGTACCGGTGGTTTCGCAACCGCTGATGGCGGTGATCTGCCTGGCGCACGGTATTTCACTGCCGCGAATTACCAGGAGATCAACAACATCATCACCAGCGCATCCACCGTCCCCGGTGGCGCCTATCCGCTGGTCATTACCTACACCGGCAACGAGGATGCCGCGATCGCCACGATCGTGATGGATCACAATCCAGATGCCGCCGGCAATTGCCCGAACCCGCACTGGAACGACGCTTACCGCCAGGTGGCCGTCACCGGATATACCGCCGGCCTGACCATCCTCGGGGCCGACGGCTCCTCCGGCAACTTCGGCATCACGTTGACCAACTCCAGCAATGTCGTCATCCGCAACATGAAGCTCGGCGCGCTCGGCGGCGCGGCCAAGGATGCCGATCTGCTGCGCGTCGATTCTTCCTCGAATGTCTGGATCGACCACAACGAGCTGCTCAGCAACAGCCACGAATGCAACGGTTCGCCCGAAGGCGACCTGACCTTCGAAGGCGCGATCGACATCAAGAAGAACTCGCACAACGTCACCGTTTCCTACAACTACATCCATGACCACAAGAAGGTCGGCCTGGATGGCTCCTCCGGCACCGACATCGCCGGCGGCCGCGAGATCACCTTCCACCACAATTTGTACTCGAACGTGAGCCAGCGCCTGCCCCTGCAGCGCGGTGGCTGGACGCACATGTACAACAACCTCTACAGCGGCATCACCGATTCCGGCATCAACGTGCGCCGTGAAGGCTATGCGCTGATCGAGCAGAACTGGTTCGAGAACTCGGTCAATCCGGTGGTCTGCCGTTATGACGCCACGCTGTGCGGCTGGTGGGATCTGCGCAACAACAACGTGAAAAGCCCGGCCGATTTCAAGCGCTATGGCATCAGCTGGACGCCGGATGACGGCATCAATACCGTGACTGCCATCGAGTGGAAGACCACCGCTGTTTTCCCGAAGACACTGCCTTATGTGTACGAATCGGTCAGCGCGCAGTGCGTGAAGAACAAGCTGCGCAAGTACGCCGGCGTGGGCAAGAAGCTCAAGCAGCTGACGCCTGTTGCCTGCCTGGGGCGTGATGATGACGAACACGACATGCATGATCGTCATGCTCCGGCAGGTGACTACATGGAGAATTACACCAAGTGTGCCGACGCTGGCGAGATCTGCAAGGTCAAGACCGGCGCTGGCTGGGTGGCCTTTGGCCGCAAGGGCAACTGGGTCACCAAGTACATCGGAACCGGCCATGCGGTGAGCTGCACGATCGCCAGCTTTGGTTCTGATCCGGGTGGCCGGCCGAACAAGTGCTCCTACCGGGTCTATTGACCCAAGCCTTCCGGCAGACACTGATGAAAAGCCCCGTTGGTTCGCCCGGCGGGGCTTTTTCGTGAGTTGCGATACCTGCCCAGGGCTGGCCAGATGCACCGGGTGCTTGCCGGGGGAAATGAACGCAGCACGCTATTTGTGCGGACCTATACTCAAAGCGGGCAGGGCGCCTCTCTGGCGCCCGGTCAGGAGGCCCGTATGACGATGCCTGTGCATGCCATTGATTCAAGTGCTGTTCCCCGCCTGCGGAGTATTGATGCGGTGGGAACGCCGGAGGAATACACCACTACCGGTGCGCGATCGCTGGCCCAGCTGAATGCCTCGATCCTGAAGGCATCGCTCGATGTGTCGATCAGTTCAAGGAATGAGCCACTGGCGCTGCTGTACAGATCGGCGATTGATGCCATCAATGAAGCTCTGCAGCCGGAGCTGGGTGACAACGCGCTGCAGGCGGCGATGAGTCAGGACAACACGCCGGAAGGCACCGCCGGGCGCATCGTGGCTCTCTCCACTGGCTTTCTGGAGGCTTTCAAGACCCAGCACGCGGGGGAAGACGAAGCCAAGGTGCTGCAGAACTTCATGGCCACGATCCGTAGCGGTTTTGAGAGAGGCTTCAAGGAAGCCGTCGATATCCTCAAAGGCCTGAAGGTGTTCGAGGGCGATATCGCGAGCAATATCGAAAAGACCCATGCGCTGGTGCTGCAAGGCTATGCCGATTTTGAAGCGGCGCGCACCGCCAGAGCTGCTGAGCCTCTGGCAGACCGGGCGGGGTAGGCGGAGCGCCTGCTTTACGCGACCGGACAGTCTCCGGCCGCTGCGAGCCTCTTGCAGGCTTCACACTCAAAGCCGTTCGCGCTGAGCCATTCCCAGGCCTGCTCACGCGTGCTGACGGTGATGACCGGCACTTCGATGCCGTCGAACACTCCCTGGTTTTCAGTCACGCGGGCCAGGAAGCCCACGGTGTGGATGCGGATGATGGCATTTGCGCCATGACTGGTGGCCCATACCAGCAGATCGTGCGAGGCGGCAAAGCCGCTTTCGGTGCCGCCCTGCCATTGATGCAGATCCATGACATGCGCCCAATGCGTGGGCTGCCCAGCGTCACGCCAGGCTTGCTGGATCGTGGCCGTCATGACCAGCACGCCTTCGCGGTTGAAGCTGCCTTGCAGTACGGCAAAGCATGCCTGATCGCACCAGTAAACCTTGCATTCACCATGAGGGGGATGGGACATGGCATTTCTCGCCGGATACGCTGAACTGCACTATAGATCCGGCGGTGCCTGGCTTGCCATCAGGGCTGATCCTGTGGGCTCCAGGTTGGCCTGGGCTCTTTTGCTCAGGCCCAGAAGCGTTTGAAGCTGCCGACCACCACGCCCCAGATCGTCAGCTCGCTGCCGGCTTCGAGCAGCAATTCGGGCAGATCCGGGTGGTCGGCCTGCAGCGCCGTTTTATGCCCGCGGTGGTGCAGGCGGCGCACCAGGCGCTCGCCGTTCACGAAGGCCAGCACGATGTGTCCGTGCACCGGCTGGATGCGCTTGTCCACGATCAGCAGGTCGCCCTCGAAGATGCCGGTGCCGGTCATCGCGTCATCACGCGCTTCGAAGACGAAACTCGCTTCGTCGCGACGCACCAGATAGTCGTGCACATCGAGGCTGTTGCTGTCGTCGTCGGCGCTTGTCAGCGGCGGCGCTTCTGCCGCCCGGCCTGCCACCAGCAAGGGCCGGCTGCGTGCAGGGTTGCGACGGGTTCGGCGGATGCCCGGCAGCGCTTCCGGCGGCGCGGACGGCGAGGCACCGACGAGGCTGACGAAGGGAAGCGGGATCTGATCGGTCATGGCGGCAGATGCTGTAAATAAATACAGTATCCGAGTGTGGGGCTGTTGCTGTCAAGCACCGTGTGGGTTGTAAGCGTGGCTTGGGTCGGCTCGTGCTTAAGGCTGCAGATCCATGCAATTGGTATGACAAATGTTTTCACAAGCACACAGTGCTTGAGTGGGTATTGAAATTTTAATGCAACGCATTGTTAATAAATGGAATGTTGGATATTTAAGGGCGCTTTTGGGCGGAATGACCATCTATATCCAAAGGCCTATATGAAAGGTATCCGGGCTAAAGTTGTTTGACGACTTTTCGTTAGTTTCAAGCAGCAAGACATGCAAAGTTTGACAGGCAAGATCACCTGCACAGGGGCGGCCAGAAGACAGGCAATAATCCAATGGAGCCCCCCAACATGCGCAGCAACCTTCCCGTCACTCAAGTCGAGACAATCATCCCCAGCGGGGTGTTCATCTATTCGCGTACCGATCTCAAGGGACGCATTACCGAGGCCAATGCAGCCTTTGCCGAGATCAGCGGTTTTCTGCGCGAGGAAATGATCGGCGAGCCGCACAACATCGTGCGCCACCCGGACATGCCGGAAGCCGCTTTCGATGACATGTGGCGCACCCTCAAGGCCGGTACGCCCTGGCGCGGAGTGGTCAAGAACCGGCGCAAGGATGGCGGTTTCTACTGGGTGGAGGCGAATGTTTCGCCGGTGCGCGAAAACGGCCAGGTGGTCGGCTTTCAGTCGGTGCGTACGCGCCCCACGGCGCAGCAGATTGCAGCGGCCAGCGCGGCCTACGCCCGCCTGCGTGCTGGCGATCGTAGCCTGCGCGTGGAGCAGGGCTTGGTGCGGCGCAATCACGGCCCGCTGGTGCGCGCGGCAACGGCCTTCCCGGTGCAGATGGCAGCCGTGGCGGCCTTGGCCTGCCTGGCCGCACTGAGCTGCCTGGCTTTGCTGCTGTGGCCCGGGGCGCTCACGCGCACGCTGGCTGGCGCTCTGGCCGGGCTGAGTCTGCTCGCCAGCCTGTGGCTGGTGGTCTGGCAGATGCCGCGGGTGTGTGGCGAGCTGCGCAGCATGCGGCGCAGTCTGGACGATGTGCTGAGCCATGGCGATCTGCTGAGCAATCTGAATTCGACGCGTAACGATGAGATCGGCGATATCGCCCGGCGTGTCGACAGCCTGCTGGCGGCCACCCGCGCCACTCTGCAGATCATTGGCGATACCACCCGTGAGGTGGCCGAAGCCACGACGCGGCTGGGCAGTGACATGGCCGGGCTGCTCACTTCCTCCGAACAGCAGAGCCGCGACACTTCAGGTGCGGCGGCCAGCGTGGAGGAAATGACGGTGTCCATCGGCGAGGTGGCCACGCATGTGCAGGAAACCCATCGCATCTCGCGTCAGGTGGAAGAGGAAGCGCAAGCCGGCGCGCGCCTGTCCGTGGAGGCCAGCCAGACCATCAGCGCCTTGTCGGTCACGGTCGGGCACTCCGCCGAAACGGTGGAGCAGCTTGGGCAGCGCACCCAGGAGGTGGGCAAGATCGCTGGGGTGATCAAGGATATTGCCGACCAGACCAATCTGCTCGCGCTGAATGCCGCCATCGAGGCCGCGCGGGCCGGCGAGCAGGGCCGCGGCTTTGCGGTAGTGGCGGACGAGGTGCGCAAGCTGGCCGAGCGTACCCGCCAGGCCACCCAGGAGATCGACACCATGATCGGCCGGATTCAGGGCGATACCGGCGAGGCCGTCGAAGGCATGCGTCGCAGCGCCGAGCAGGTGGGGCAGAGCGTGGCGCTGGTGCATGATGCCGAGGCTGCGCTGCGCCGCATCACGCAAGAGGTGGACACCATGCTCGAGCGCATCGGCGAAATCGCGCATTCCACCCAGGAGCAGCGCGGTGCGATGGAGCACATGGCCGGCGGCATCGAAGCTATTGCGCGGCAGACCGAAAGCAATCTGGGGGTGGCACACGCCACGGACGACACCACCCATCAGCTGGAACGCAGCGTGGAACGCATGCGGCGGGCAGTGACCCAGTACCGGGTGTGAGCGGCCGCTCACGAACTTTGGATGGCTATCCATTCACCCATCACAGGCTCAGGCCGGTTTGCGATGGCGCGAAAAGAGGTCGTGAATCTTGCAGAACTTTGCCGTGATATCGAAAGGCGGTTTGGGCTGCGCGTCTCCGGCCAGGAAGTTGCGGATCGCGATCACCGGATCAGGCTCGCCGGTGAGCAGCACGCGAGTGCCGCGTTGCTCCATGCGCCGGAAGAAGCCATCGCCGGCGCTGAAGCTCAGGATCAGGTCGACGCCATCCAGCGGATGCGGCCCCTGATCATTGAAATGATGGATGGCCATCTCCTTCGGCAGCTCGATTTCCTCGGCGGCAGGCAGGGTCTGGGTAAGGCCCACCGGTGCGGGCAGGGTGTAGAGCAGCCAGCGGCGGGCCTGACCGGCGTGGCCGCAGACCGTCCGGAAATCCTTGGTCGGGATAGCTATCTTCATCGCCTGCGCCTTTCGCTGAAGCATCGGAAAACGTCAGCTTGGCGCAAGTGGGCAGGCGGGGAATCGATGCAGGTCAAATCCTGCGGGCTGCCTGGCGAAGGCTTTCGTTGACGCTCGCCCGGGGCAAGGAGGCCGGCCGCAATACGGCGCCCAGGAGCGCGCCGGTGGCGGAGGGGCAGCGGATGAAGCAGAGCGCGAAGCACAGCAGGTCGAACATGATGTCAGCCCCTTGGATTGCGTCGGCTCAGTTCAGCACGCGCATGCCGATGACCTTCACCTTGCTGAAACCGAAGGCCTTGCCGATGTACTTGCCCTGGATTTCGAGCCGGGTCTTCGCATCTACCGGGCTGCCTAGGGGCCAGGCCCAGTGCTTGTCGTCGATATCGAGATAGATGTTGCCGCTGCCGTCGGTGAACGCGTAGAGATCCTTGCTGGCGCGGCGGGTGATGTGGCCCTGGAGGGTGACGAACTGGTCGTGGCTGGACAGGCCGCTCAGCTGATTGATATGGGTGGCCGCGCTGTTCGGGCCGACGTATTGCGCCGTGACCGGGGCGGCGCAGAGCAGGGCGGACAAGCTGCAGAGGGCGAGCAGGGATTTCATTTTCAACTCCTTTGGAATGGGGCCGGCTGGTCTTCAGCGCGGCATGGAAACCAGTCTAGTGAGCGGATCCTGAACGTCGGATGAATGCCTGCCGGCGCGTTCCGGCGGCTTAGGGCTTGCGAGGACTGCGGATGCCGTTATGCTCCGGCTGATCGAGTCCTGATCCACGAAAGCCCGGCATGAAACTCCATTCCCTCCTCCTCGCGCTGGCCTTTGTGGCGACCAGCGCGGCCGCAGAAACCGTGTTCCTGATCGGGGATTCCACCGTCTCCAGCTACACCCCGCCGGATCCGCGCAATGGCTGGGGCCAGGTGATCGGTCAGTACTTCACGCCGGAGGTGGCGGTGAAGAACTTCGCCCTCTCCGGGCGCAGCTCGAAGAGCTTCCTGGAGGAGGGCGCATGGGCACCGGTGGCTGCCGCGGTCCAGCCCGGCGATTACGTTTTCATCCAGTTCGGCCACAACGACCAGAAGCGCGATGCAGCGCGCAGCACCGATCCCTTCGGCAGCTACCAGGAATTTCTCTCGCGCTATGTGGAAGACACGCAGAAGGCCGGCGGCATACCGGTGCTGGTCACGCCGGTCGGACGCGGCGGGCTGAAACGCTCCAGTGGGCCGGGCTCGCACGGGCGATACCCGGATGCCATGCTGGAGCTGGCGAAGAAGAAGGGCGTGCTGGCCATCGACCTCACTGCGCTGAGCGAGGCCTACTACAGCAAGATCGGCTATAGCGCGACGATCAAGCTCTTTGTCGCCGCCCAGGACGGCAAGGACGACACCCATTTCCTGCCCGCCGGCGCAGCCGAAATCGCGAAGCTGATGGCGCGGGCGATCAAAGGTCTTGATACGCCCCTGGCGCAGCGCGTCAGCGGGCTGGACTGAGCCCTGCAGAAAGGAGACGCAAGATGGGCAAAACCCGGCTTGAAGCCTTCAGTGATGGCGTGCTCGCCATCATCATCACGATCATGGTGCTGGAGCTGAAAGTGCCGCACAGCAGCGAACTGGCGGTGCTGCAGCCTCTGCTGCCAGTGTTTCTCAGCTACCTGCTGAGCTTCATCTACATCGGCATCTACTGGAACAACCATCACCACATGCTGCACACGGTGCGCGAGGTGACTGGCGGCATCCTGTGGGCCAACCTGCACCTGCTGTTCTGGCTGTCGCTGATTCCCTTCGCCACCGGTTGGCTCGGCGAGAACCACTTTGCCGCCGCACCGGCAGCGCTGTATGGTTTTGTGCTGCTGATGGCGGCGGTGGCCTACTGGATCCTGGCCCACGTCATCATCTGTGCGCAGGGCTCGGGCTCGCTCCTGAAAAAGGCTATCGGACCAGACTGGAAGGGCTATGGCTCGGTCCTGCTGTACGCCGTGGCGATTGGCCTGGCCTTTGTGTCGGCCTGGCTGGCCTGCGCGATCTACGTGCTGGTGGCGATTCTGTGGCTGGTGCCGGATACGCGGATCGAACGAGTCCTGCGTGCGCGGGGCGAGCAAAACGGTAGCGCGCCATGACCCAGCCTGAGCGCGAGCTTTTCGCGCGCGATGATCAGGCCAAGGATGCGGCACTGCTGAAGTTGCGGGCGCGCCTGGCCGCGGCCACCCCACCTACCCGGGCGCGCCCCTTGCAGCACCTGGCGCGGGACTGGCCACGCAGCCTGAAGGCTGCCGCCCTGATCCTGTTGCTAGGCCTGATGCTTGTGGCCGGCAGCGGTCTGTTTGGCTGAACAAGAACGCAGGTGCGAGCTCCGTAGCCCCTCTGGTGCTGGCGGGCCGAGGTCAGCCCTGCAGGCTTTTGCGAATGAATCGTGAATCGCTTCCGAGGAGAGTTAACGATGCGAGCCGTACTATCCGTGACCCTGATCGTGCTGGGCTTGCAGGCCGCCCAGGCCGGCCCTTTGCTCGATCGCCTGCGTGAGCGCCGTGCCGAGCGTGCGGAGTGGGGCGAGGAGGCCGATGGCGCGAGCGCCGGCAAGCTGCCTGCCGGTAGCCGGGCGCTGCGCGATCTGGCCTACGGTCCGGATGCCCGCCAGCGTCTGGACGTCTATCTGCCGGCCGCGCCGAAGCAAGCGCCGGTGATCCTGATGGTGCATGGCGGCGCCTGGCGTACTGGCGACAAGGCCATGAGCCGGGTGGTGGACAACAAGGCGGCGCGCTGGCTGGCACGCGGCGTGATCTTCATCTCGACCAACTACCGCTTGCTGCCCACCCCCCCGCACGAGCAGGCCCAAGACGTGGCCCGCGCGCTTGCCTTCGCGCAGGGCAAGGCGGCCGGCTGGGGCGGTGATCCGGCGGCCTTCGCGCTGATGGGGCATTCGGCCGGCGCGCATCTGGTGAGTCTGCTCAACAGTGCCCCGCAGATCGCTTTGGGGCAGGGGGCCCGCCCTTGGCTGGGCACGATATCGCTCGACACCGCCGCGATGGATATTGTTGCCACGATGGAGGGCAAGCATTACGGCTTCTACGACAAGGCGTTCGGCAGCGACCCCATGGTGTGGCAGGCCAGCTCGCCCTACCAGCAGCTCACCCGCGAGGCGCCACCCTTGCTGGCGGTGTGCTCCAGCCAGCGGCCGGACCAACCCTGCGCCGGCACCCGGCGCTATGCACAGCAGGCACGCAGCCTCGGTCTGCGCGTGGAGCTGCGGGAGCAGGCCGCCAGCCACGGCGAGATCAACGAGCAACTCGGTTTGCCAGGCGCCTATACCGACGCGGTGGAGGCCTTTCTGGCGAGCCTGGCACCCGCCTGGCGGGCGGCCCTGGCGCCCTGAGCGCATGTCAGCTTCATGCAAGCTCCGGCTCAGGCTTCGGTCAGCTTGCAAGGCCATGATGAACCCATCGGACAAGCACACAGCGAGTCCGGGCCATCAAACCCAAGGAGCCTGACCATGAACAAGACCATCCTGACCGCCCTGATCGCCACCTTCGCTGCCGGCAGCGTGTTCGCCGCCGATGTACCGGCCGCCGCTTCCGCTCCGGCGGCAGTGCCTGCCAAGACCGCTCCGGCAACGAAGGAAGCCAAACCGGTCCACAAGACCGAGAAGAAGGCCGAACACAAGACTGAAAAGGCGCACGGGGCTGCAACCCCGGCCGCCTCGGCACCGGCCGCCAAGTAAGGCGAGTCCGGGCTCACAGCGGGCGCCGCTCCTCCTCCATCGGTACCGCTGTGTTCCGCCCCACGCCACCCCTGCAAGGGTGGCGTTTTCGTTTACGGCGTGGGCGTCGCTCCCCCTGGTGTAATCAAGGTGCTGGCGGTGCGATGCTCTCGGCGTAGTCGTAGAGCGCGCCGAGGATCTCCTCGCCGCGCTCATCCACCGTTTCACTCAGCGCATCGATCTTTTCGAAGAAGCTCATCAGATCACGCGGGCCAGCGCCTTCATGCAGGCAGGCCACGCGATGGGTTTCCCAGCGTTGCAGCTCGTCCTCTGTGAGGGTGTGCGGGAAGTTGCGGGCGCGGTAGCGGAAGAGGATTTCCTCGAGGCGTTCGTCCTGAAAACTGATGGGGGTCTGGCCGAGCTCGACTGGATCGAGGCCGCGTAGCTCGTTGAGCTTCTTGCGGTCGCCATTGCCGACGAAGCCGCCGTAAAGGTCTTCATCCACATCGGCCCGGTCTGCACCGGCTGGGCGCTGGAACACGGCCGCCCACTTGGCGGCGAGCGGCGGCAGGGCACGGGCGGCAGCGGCGTGCTGCTCGACGAGCGCAAAATCCACGCCCCATTTGGCAGCCGTGGCGGCGTCCAGCACCTTGAGGTTGCTGATCGCGATGGGCGACTTGTTGATGTGGATGGTCTTGATCGGCAGGCGGCTCATGCCCTCGGGCAGCTCATCCGTTTTGGTGAACATGCGCAGGCGGATCGTGTCGGCGTCCAGCCCGGCGAGCTCGGATGGGTCGGCGGCCAGATCCCACACGATGATCTCGTTCTTGTTGGTGGGGTGCTGCGCCAGCGGCCAGCAGATCGCCAGGCAGCCGCGCTCCGGGCCGAACATGCCGGAGATGTGCAGGAAGGGCTTCGGATTAAGCAGGTCGATCTCGGCGGCGACCGCGTCTTTCTTGCGCAGCTTGAGGCAGAAGTCCCACAGGCGCGGCTGTTTCTCGCGGATCAGGCGCGCCAGGGCGATGGTGGCGCGCACGTCCGACAAGGCGTCGTGGGCGGCTTCGTGCAGCAGGCCGTTGGCCTTGGAGAGGTGCTCCAGCTTGAAGGAAGGGCGGCCGTCTTCGTGCTTCGGCCACTCGATGCCCTCGGGGCGCAGGGCATAGACGGTGCGCACCACGTCGAGCAGATCCCAGCGGCCGCAATCGTTCTGCCACTCGCGCGCATAGGGATCGATCAGGTTGCGCCAGAACAGGTGGCGGGTGACTTCGTCGTCGAAACGGATGGTGTTGTAGCCCAGGCCGATGGTGCCCGGCTCGCCCAACTCGCGTTCGATGATGGCAGCGAACTCAGCTTCAGGCACGCCCTGGGCGAGGCAGGTCTGCGGCAGGATGCCGGTGAGCAGGCAGGATTCCGGGTCCGGCAGGTAATCCGGTGCCGGCTGGCAGTAGATCATCAGCGGCGCGCCGATCTCGTTCAGCTCGGCATCGGTGCGGATGCCGGCGAACTGGGCCGGGCGGTCGCGGCGGGTCGAGATGCCGAAGGTTTCGTAGTCGTGCCAGTAGAAGGAAAGGCTCATTGCGGGCGGGGCGGGCAAAAAGGAGGGCAGGGCGGATTCTACGCGTCGGGCCGGTGCGGGCAGCTCTGCGTTACCATTACGGGTTAGCAAATACCTGTCTGAAAGCCTGCCATGCGTCGCGATTGGGAAGTTGTCATCGGCCTGGAAACCCACGCCCAGCTCAACACCACCTCCAAGATCTTCTCCGGAGCCAGTACTGCCTTCGGTGCCGAGCCCAATGTGCAGGCCTGCGCCGTGGATATCGCCCTGCCCGGCGTGCTGCCGGTGCTCAACCGCGGCGCCGTGGAACGCGCGATCCGTTTCGGCCTCGCCATCGGCGCTGAAATCGCGCCGCGCTCGGTGTTTGCGCGCAAGAATTACTTCTATCCCGACCTGCCCAAGGGCTACCAGATCAGCCAGATGGACCTGCCGGTCGTCGTGGGCGGTGAAATCACCATTCAGGTCGGCGAGGGTGACAAGGCCTACACCAAGGTCGTGCACCTGACCCGCGCCCACCTCGAAGAAGACGCCGGCAAGAGCCTGCACGAAGACTTCCATGGCCAGAGCGGCATCGATCTGAACCGTGCCGGCACGCCGCTACTGGAGATCGTGACCGAGCCGGACATGAGTTCCTCGGCCGAAGCCGTGGCCTACGCCAAGGCGTTGCACGCGCTGGTGCAGTGGATCGACATCTGCGACGGCAACATGCAGGAGGGCAGCTTCCGCTGTGACGCCAACGTCTCCGTGCGCCGCCCCGGCGAGCCGCTCGGCACCCGCCGCGAGATCAAGAACCTGAACTCCTTCCGCTTCCTGCAGCAGGCCATCGATTACGAAATCAACTGGCAGATCGAGACGATCGAAGACGGCGGCAAGATCCAGCAAGCCACGGTACTTTTCGACCCGGACTCGGGCGAGACCCGCGTGATGCGCACCAAGGAAGACGCGCACGACTACCGCTACTTCCCGGACCCCGATCTGCTGCCGCTGGTGATCAGTGACGAGTGGAAAGCTGAAGTGGCGGCCAGCATGCCGGAACTGCCGGTGCAACTCGCCGCCCGCTTCCAGAGCGAATACGGCCTGTCTGCCTACGATGCTGCTGGCCTGACCTCAAGTCGCGACACCGCGCTGTACTACGTCGAAGTCGTCAAGCTGGCCGGCGCCGCGCAGGCCAAGATTGCCGCCAACTGGGTGATGGGCGAACTCGCCGCGCGCCTCAACAAGGAAGAGAAGAGTGTGGCCGACAGTCCGGTTGCGGCCGCCCAGCTCGCTGGCCTGATCGCCCGGATTGCTGACAACACCATCTCCAACAACATCGCCAAGAAGGTCTTCGAAGCTTTGTGGAATGGCGAGGGCGCCACGGCCGACGAAGTGATCGAGAAGCAGGGCCTCAAGCAGGTGACTGACGCTTCGGCCATCGAGCCGATCATCGACGAGGTGCTGGCCAACAACGCGCAGAACGTCGCCGAATACAAGGCCGGCAAGGAAAAGGCCTTCAACGCGTTGGTGGGTCAGGTCATGAAGGCCAGCAAGGGCAAGGCTTCGCCGGCGCAGGTGAACGAGCTGCTGAAGAAGAAGCTCGGCTGAGCGATGCTGAAGTCAGGAGTCGCCTGGCTCCTTTTGATGGGCGCTCAGCTGGCCGCTGCCGAGGCTTTGCCATCCCCTGGGCAATACGGCTTCGACTGGCTCAAGCCCGAAACCACGCGGTGCGTGGCGATCAAGCCGGCCTTGATCGCCCGCTTTAAGCACTGCAGTCCGGCCGATGTCAGCAAGGCCTTCGGGCTGGACTTCCCTGGACGGGCTTGCCGGGTCAGCCCGCAGAGCGAATACATGGTTTATGCCACGCGCAAGCAATGTCAGGAAGCGCTGGAGACCATGCAGGCCAACGCGCCTTAGTCGCTCCCCCTGCTGTGCCGATCAGGGCGTTGAAGAAGCCGGGCCGGGTTCGCTTACAACTGGACACACTTCTTTAACTCTCTGCACATCTCGCGCAAACGCGCTTTACATCTGCCTGCAGCAAGATGGACTCATGGCGAATCCGCCAGAAGGAGTTCCATCATGATGAAGAAGCAGATCATTACCCTGACCCTCCTGTCCTGCCTGAGCAGCCTGGCTGCTGCCGCTGAATACGGCCAGGTAGTTTCCAGTACAGCAGTTACCCGCGAAGTGCTTACGCCGCAGCGCACTTGCCGTGATGAGCAGGTCGAAGTCGAGCAGCCTCACAATGCCGCAGGCTCGGTGATCGGCGCGGTGGCCGGGGGCATTCTGGGTAGTACTGTCGGCCGCGGCGCCGGCAATGCTGCGGCCACGGCGGCCGGTGTGATTGCCGGTGCGGTGGTCGGTGATCAGGTGGCGAATGCCGACAAGGGCACGACCACGCGTACGGTGCGCCGCTGCAGCACGCGGCAGGTGCGCAGCCAGCAGATCATCGGTTATGACGTGGTCTATGAATACGCCGGCCGCCGTTACACGACGCGTCTGGCCAACGAGCCCGGCGAGCGCATCCCGCTGCAGATCGGCCCGGCCGCTTCGGTGGTGCAGGACGACGATCAGGCCTATGACACGACTGAAACCGTGATCGAAGAGCCGGCGGTGGTCACGCGCCGGGCGGCGCCGGTGTATGTGACGCCGCCGGTGGTGCTGCACTGGGATCTGTGGCCTGGCCCGCGCGGCCCCTACGGCCCCTACGGCCCGCACCACCGCTGAGGCGCGAGGCCGCTGGCTCAGGGGCTTACTGGGAAGCGTCGATGCTGGCCTGGGTGAAGCTCGGGTAGCTCGCCGGCTTGTAGGTGTTCAGATTGCTCAGGAAGTTGCTGTCCTTGAGCGGGATGCTGGCCGAGCCGTAGTCGAAGCTGTTCAGATTGGCGCGCATCGTGGCATTGCTCACGCCATCGCCCTTGAGCGCATACCAGCTGATGATCTGTGGCGCGACGAAGCTGCCATAGCTGTTCTCGGCCGCTTCGCCGCTGGAAGCGAAGCGCAGGGCATGGGTCGAGACGCCATCCTTGTGATACACGATCTTCACATGCCCGCTCTGCTGGGCCAGCGTACCAATCTCGGCGTTGTAGAGCTTGCCGTGGGCGCTGTAACCGGCATGGGTGACGACGCCATTCTTGGTCCATACGGCGGCATGCTCCCAGTCGTGGCGATGGCCGCCGCCCAGCGTGCTGATCTGATCCTTCAGGAAGTAGAGCGCGTAGAAGTGGCCGCAATAGGTGTCGCTGCCGCTGGCGATGCAGGCGTAGCGGTGCAGGGTGTTCGAGCTGTCGAGAAAGCTGGTGGCGCGGCAACCGCCACCGAGGCTGCCGGAAGGATTCAGGCCGCCGTTCTGCTTGCCCTCGCGGCTGATACCGGCGCTGGGCAGGCAGCCATCGCTATCGAAATCAAACACCGGGTGATTGGCCGTGATGCTGATTTTGGCGGGCAAGGCCTGGTCGAGCTTGCCGAAGAGGTCGGCATGGGCGTTGCCGGTGAAGGCCAGGGTCAGTAGCAAGGCGCTGAGCTGTGGGTGGCGGGGCATGTTTGGGTCTCCTTGGTGTGGTTTTCCCGGCGCGAGCGCCGGTACGCCAGCAAGTTTCACCAGCCCTGATTACGTCGCCATGAAGCGCACATGACATCTGCTCCGCAGTTTGTGCCTTGCTGCTGTACCGGCCGGTGCCGGAGAATGCCGGCATGACTCCCGTGATCCTGCTTGTTGAAGACGAACCGGCGATTGCCGACACCTTGGCCTGGGCGCTCCGGAGCGAAGGCTTCGAGCCCTGCCATGTCGCCACCGGCGGTGAGGCGCTGGCGCGGCTGGCGCAGGGCGGGATCGCGGTGGCGGTGCTGGATGTGGGCCTGCCGGATCTCTCCGGCTTCGAATTGTGCCGGCGCATCCGTGCACAGGACGCGGCCCTTCCGGTGATGTTCCTCACCGCGCGCTCCGAGGAGATCGACCGGGTGCTGGGCTTCGAGATCGGCGCGGATGATTACGTCGCCAAGCCCTTCAGCCCGCGCGAGGTGGTGGCCCGGCTGCGCGTGATGCTGCGGCGTAGCGGCGCGCTGGCTGCGCCTGCTCAAGCCGTGCCGGGTCTGCAGCTGGACGAAGCCGGCGCGCGCGTCCTGCATGCCGGTCAGCCGCTGCCGCTGACCCGCTACGAATACCTGCTGCTGCGCCATTTGCTCAAGCAGCCCGGTCGCGTGTTCTCGCGCGACCAGTTGCTGGACGCGGTGTGGGGCGCGGGCAGCGAGAGCACCGACCGCACCGTCGACACCCATATCAAGACCCTGCGCGCCAAGCTGCGCGCGGTGGCGCCCGAGTTGGACCCGATCCTCACCCATCGCGGCATGGGCTACTCGCTGGCGCTGGCATGAACCTGCCGCTGCGCATTCTGCTTGGTTACTTCCTGGTCGTCGGCCTTGCCGCCTTTTTTGTGCTGCGCATCTTCGTGGGCGAGGTGCAGCCTAGCGTGCGTGAGGCCATCGAAGAGACCATGGTCGATAGCGCCAACATTCTCGCCGTGATGGCGGCCGACGAGTTGCGTGCCGGCCGCATCGGCAAGGGGGAGTTCGCCGCGCGGATTGCTGACTACCGCAGGCGCGGCGTGGATGCGCCGATCTGGCACTTCCGCAAGAGCACGCTGGATTTTCGCGTCACCGTCACCGATGCCGAGGGCATCGTGCGTTTCGACTCCGACAACCGCAGCGTCGGCGCCGACCACTCACGCTGGAACGATGTCTACCGCACTCTGCGCGGCGAATATGGTGCTCGCTCCACGCGTGATGATCCGGACGACGATGGCTCCTCGGTCTTCTATGTCGCCGCGCCGGTGCGTGATGGCGAGCGCATCATCGGCGTGCTCACCCTGGCCAAGCCGGTGCGCACCGTGCAGCCCATCATTACCCGCAGCGAGCAAACCATCCTCAAGCACGGCTTCTGGCTGATGGGCGGCGCGGCGCTGATCGGTCTGCTGGTCACCCTGTGGCTCACCGGCTCGATCCGCCGCCTGCGTCGCTATGCTCAGGCCGTGGCCGCCGGCGAAGCGGCCAATCCTCCGCTAGGCGGCGGGCAGGAGCTTTCCGATCTCGCCCGCGCCATGGAAGCGATGCGCCAGAAGCTTGAAGGCAAGCAATACGTCGAGCAGACCGTGCAGGCGCTGACCCACGAACTCAAGAGCCCGCTCGCCGCCTTGCGCGGCGCCGGTGAAATCCTCGCCGAAGCCGAGTTGCCGGCCGAGCAGCGCCAGCGCTTCGCCGGCCATGTGCTAAGCCAAAGCGCACGCATGCAGGAATGCGTCGAGCGCATGCTTTCCCTTTCCCGCCTCGAAGCCGGACGTAGGCTGGGCGAGCTGGAGACGCTGGAGGCTGGTGAGTTGCTGGAGGATTTGTGCCGTGTGCGCCAACCGCGCGCTGATGCGCATGGCATCAGCTTCGAAACGCTTGTGCCGGAGACCTCCATCGCCCTGCGCGGCGAACGCGAGCGTCTGCTGCTGGCGCTCGGCAATCTGCTCGACAATGCACTCGACCATGCCCCCGCCGGCAGCCTGATCCGCCTGTCCGCGAGCATAGAGGCTAGTGAATGCTGCTTCCGCCTCCGCGATCAGGGCGCCGGCATTCCTGATTACGCCCTGCCGCATCTCTTCGAGCGCTTCTACGGCCTGCCGCGCCCCGATGGCAGCAAGGGCTCAGGCCTAGGCCTCGCCATCGCTCAGGAGGTTGCTCGCCTGCATGGCGGCAGCGTCAGCCTGGCGAATCACTCCGAGGGCGGAGTCGAGGCGTGTCTGCGGGTGGCGCTTGGGTGAGTCCGATGGGTGCGGCTTTGTGGAAGGCTGAATGCGTACAATCGGCCCGCTGCGGCCGGTCGCATTTTCTTCTTCAAGCCCGCCATTCAGGTGGCTGCTTCGCCTCGGAAACCAGCCAGACAGCCCCTGCCGACAAGTCGGCCATAGCCGCTCGTCGAAGCGCCTCTTATGAGCGACGGCATCTGGTATTTAGCGGTTTGCTAATGCACCCGCTCTTGAGCTGAACAGCTTCGTGCACGCTTGCCGTCAAGCAGCTTGAGCCTTGAAAACAAAACAGGTTGTGGTTGCGTGTGCGTACAACCTGCCTTGCTCGTCTTCGACGCGTGCTTCTGCTGTAGCCATTTGACCGCCCCGGTGTACCACCGTGGCGACGGCGCGCAGTGGGCCGGTTGTGTGCGATGCGGATCGCACGATATTGATGCTCAGCCCCGCGGTCGTGTAGGTGCGCCCGGCCGGCAGCGTCGTTTGAACGGCACAGCCCAGCGCGGAATCCAGCAACGTGGCAAACCAGCCGCCGTGCACGGTGCCCAGCGGGTTGTAGTGCTGCAAAAGCGGGATACCCTGGAACACGGCCTGGCCGTCGCCCACTTCCAGCAGCGTCATGTTCAGGGTGTCGTTCATGGGTGGATAGGGCAGCTCACCGGCCAGCATGGCTTCGAGAATGGCCCGTCCGCTCTTGCCGGCGAGCTGCTCCATGCGGGCCAGACCAGGCGATCCACCGCCGTCGAGCGCGCGTTGAATGGCATCCGATTGCTGGCTCGCCCAGCCAGCCGGGCTCTTTTCAATTTCCATGATCTTTCCGCTTGGTGAATGCCGCTTGATGCTGGGTCAACTTACGATTTCCTGGCAAGGTTTGCTGGACCGGTTCTGACCGGGAGACACAATGCGGCGGTTAGCAGCGCCAGACCCATATGGCATAGATAGACCGCATCGAAGTCGGCGCGGCGCAGAACTGCACTGCCCAGCAGCAAGACGGTGAGCGCGACGCCCATGACCGAGCCGATCTGGCGTATCGCCTGATTGACGGCACTGCCGACGGCGTAGTGCTGTGCAGGTAGGTGGCTGACGGCCGCGCCCGACAATGAGGGCAGCACCATGCCCACGCCCGTGCCGCTGAGCAGCGCGCCCGGCAGCCATTGCGTCAGGTAGGCGGGCTCGGTGCCCGGCACCAGCAAGAACCATAGTCCGCTCAGCGCGTAGATCAGGCAGCCGACGACCAGCAAGGGTCGGTGGCCGTAGCGCCCCGCCAATCGCCCCGACAGTGCCGCCACCGGCACGACGCACAGCGGCCCGGGAGCCATCGCAATGCCCGCCAGCGGCAGCGAGTAGTGCCAGATCGCATTCATGTAGAAGAAGAAGGCGAAGAACATCATCGAGAAGGCGATGCCGAAGCTCAGGCTCGCGAGGTTCACATAGCGGTAGGTGGCGTTGCGGAACAGGCTCAGATCCACCAGCGGCGCGCGGGCAAACCGCGCCCAGGCGATGAAGCCGGCGATGCTGGCGAGCCCGAGTCCGGCCACTTCCAGAAGTTCATGGCGCGACCAGTCGGGCGACTCGGCCTGCACGATGGACAGCGCCAAGGCGCCGATGCCGACGATCAGCAAGCCCATGCCCACCAGATCGAGTGGCCGTCCTTTGTTGGGCTGCTTCGCTTCGCTCAGCAGCGTGACGCCGCGCCAGATGGCGAACATGCCCAGCGGCAGGTTCAGGTAGAAGGCCCACGGCCAGCCGAGCGAGGCCACGACGAAGGCGCCCAGGCTGGGCCCGACTGCGGCGGCCAGACCACCCACCGCGCTCCACAGGCTGACCGCCACCGCACGCTTGTTGGCCGGGAAGGCCGCCAGCACCAGCGAGAGCGAAGCCGGCGTCAGTAATGCCGCGCCCAGGGCTTGCAACGCTCTGGCCGCGACCAGCCAGGCCACGTTCGGTGCCAGACCGCAGGCCACCGACGCCGCCAGGAACAGCGTCACGCCCAGCAGAAACACCTTCTTGCGCCCATGTCTGTCGGCCAGACCGCCGGAGGGGATCAGCATCGCGGCATACACCACCGTGTAGGCATTCAGCACCCACGAGAGATCGGCCGCCGTGGCCTGCGGAAAACCGGCCCGCAGCGCGCTGAAGGCGGCGAACAGCATGGTGCCGTCCATCGACACCAGGAACACCGCGATGCTGGCCACCCAGAACACCGGCCAGGGCGAGGCGGTGTCTGGCGAGGCCTGCTTCGCGGAGGCCGGCGGGGAGAGAACGATCTGCTTGTCGGGGGTGCTCATGGGGCGCTTCGAATGTTGGCGAGGACGGGATGCCTGCAGCGAGGACTCAGGCAAGCCCAAAGGTTTTCCGCAAGCCTTTCTCGACCGGGCCGGCGGGCATGAAGCGGCGCAGCTTGGCCAGCAGCGAGGCTTCGCCTTTCGGCGTATGACGCATCTTCCAGGGGCCCAGGGCGGCATCGACAATCGTCTTGGCGACGCCATCGGGCAGCGGCGCTTTCTGCACGTTGTTCTGGATGGCCTGAGACACGACGCCCAGCTCCTTGCCGTAGGCCGGAATTCTGGCGATGGTCTGCGGCGCGTTGAGATCCAGATTGGTCTTGGTGAAGGAAGGCTCGACCAGCGCCACGCGGATGCCGAACTGGCGCACCTCGTGATCCAGGGTCTCGGACAAGCCTTCCACCGCATGCTTGGAGGCGGAATACAGCGCCATATACGGCGCGGGCAAGAAGCCCAGCACCGAGCTGACGTTGACGATGCGCCCCGACCCCTGACCACGCATGTAGGGCAGCACGGCCTTGATGGTGCGCAGCAGGCCGAACAGATTGGTGTCGAACAAGGTCCGTGCTTCGTCGATCGAGGTTTCCTCGGTCGCGCCCAGCAGCGTCACGCCTGCGCTGTTGACCAGCACGTCGATGCGTTTGGCATGGCCGATGACGGTCTGGATGCCGCGCTCGATGGACGCTTCGTCGCGGATATCCATCTCGACCAGTACGACACCCGGAATAGCTTGCGCGCTGGCTTTATTGCGCACGGTGCCGAAGACCCGGCAACCTTGCTGGGCAAACTTGCTGGCGGCGGCGCGCCCGATGCCCGACGACACGCCGGTCACAACGACAACTTTTGAATTAGACATGGCAGATCCTTTTTATGCGGGTAAGTTGGGGTAAAGGAATCAGCCCTGCGAAGGCGCGGGCCTGATCTTGAACCAGATGGAATACATGGCCGGCAGGAACACCAGCGTCAGCACCGTGCCGGCGAGCGTGCCGCCGATCAGCGTGTAGGCCAGCGTTCCCCAGAACACCGAATGGGTCAGCGGGATGAAGGCCAGGATCGCGGCCAGCGCGGTCAGGATCACCGGCCGCGCGCGCTGCACGGTGGCCTCCACCAGTGCGCGGAAGGGATCGAGCCCGGCCTCTTCGTTCTCGCGGATCTGGCCGATCAGGATCAGCGTGTTGCGCATCAGGATGCCTGACAGCGCGATCAGGCCGACCAGCGCGTTGATGCCAAATGGTTGTTGAAACAGCAGCAGCGTCGGCACCACGCCGATCAGCCCCAGCGGGCTGGTCAGGAAGACCATGACCATGCCGGAGATCGAGCGCACCTGCAGGATGATGATCAGCAGAGTGGCCGCCAACATGATCGGGAAGATCGGCAGCATGGCGACCGTTGCCTTGCCGGCTTCCTCGATGGAGCCGGCCTCCACGATGCGGTAGCCGCTCGGCAGCTTGGCCATGATGGGCTGCAGCTGCTGGGTCATGGCGGTCGATACGTCGGGCGGCTGCAAGCCTTCGGCGATGTCGCCGCGCACTGTGATCGTCGGCGTGCGGTCGCGTCGCCGCAGGATCGGGTCTTCCATGCGCACCTCGACCTTGCCCACCTGAGACAGCGGGATGCGCTGCCCGGCCGAGCCGACCAGCGTGAAGCCGGCGATCTTGGCGGGGTCGAGACGGGTGTCGCCGGCCGAGCGACCGACCACCTGCACCGAGCGGATATCCTCGCGCACCTCGGTCAGCGGCGCGCCGCTGAGCAGGAACTGCAACTGCAAGGCTACTGAGCTGGAGCTCAGCCCCACGGCTTGGAGCCGGTCCTGGTCGAGGGTGAAATGCAGGGTCGGGACGCGCGGACCCCAGTCCGTGTTGACGGTGCGCATCATCGGGCTGGCGTGCATGACGGCCTCGACCTCGGCGGCGATCTCGCGCAGCTTGTCCGGGTCCGGCCCGGTAACGCGGTAGGCCACCGGGAAGGGTGAAGGCGGCCCGAACACGATCTGGGTCACGCGCACCCGCGCCTCCGGCGCCAGGCCCTCGGCGATCACCTCGCGCAGCCGGAACTTGAGGGCCTCACGTTCCTTGTCGTTGCCGGTGAGCACCACGATCTTGGCGAAGGACGGATCGGGCAGCTCGGGCGACATGGCCAGGAAGAAGCGCGGCGCGCCCTGGCCGATGTAGGCGGTGACGATCTTGGCTTCCGCCTGCTTGGCAAGCCAGGCCTCGACCTTCGCCGTCGCGGCGCTGGTCTGCTCGATAGAGCTGCCGTAAGGCATCTGCACCTCGACCAGCACTTCCGGCCGGTCGGAGGTGGGGAAGAACTGCTTCTTGACCACGGCCATGCCCAGCACCGCCGTCACGAACAGGCCGATCACTGTAGCGGCGACGATCCACTTGCGGGCGATGACGCGCCCCAGCAATTGACGGAAGCGGTTGTAGCGCGGCGTATCGTAAATGGCCGCGTGGCCGCCCTCGACCTTCTTGATGTCGGGCAGCATCTTCACGCCGAGGTAGGGCGTGAACACCACCGCCACCACCCACGAGGCGATCAGCGCGATGCCGACGATCCAGAACATGTTGCTGGTGTACTCACCGGCGGTAGAACGTGCGAAACCGTTGGGCATGAAGCCGACGGCCGTGACCAGCGTGCCGGACAGCATGGGTGCAGCGGTGTGGCTCCAGGCATAGGCCGAGGCCGCGATGCGGTTGTAGCCTTCCTCCATTTTCACCACCATCATCTCGATGGCGATGATGGCGTCATCCACCAGCAGGCCCAGCGCCAGGATCAGCGAGCCGAGAGTGATGCGGTCGAAGTTCTTGCCGGTGGCCGCCATGATCACGAACACCGCCGCCAGCGTCAGCGGCACGGCCGCCACCACCACGATGCCGACATGCCAGCCCATGCTGACGAAACACACCACCATCACCACCAGCAGGGCAACGAAGAACTTGACCATGAACTCGTCCACCGCCGAGCTGATGTTGACCGCCTGATCGGTCACCTTGGTCAGCGTCATGCCCAGCGGGAGTTCCGCATTGATCTTGGTGACTTCCGCTTCGAGCGCCTTGCCCAGGTCCAGCCCGTTCCAGTCGTCGCGCATCACCACGCCCAGCAAGAGCGCAGGCTCGCCGCCGTTGCGCACCATGAAAGTGGCGGGGTCTTCGTAACCACGTTCGACGCTGGCCACATCCGACAGTTTCAGCGTGCGCCCCTGCGCGACGATGGGCGTCTGGCGGATCTTCTCCAGCGTGTCGAAAGCACCGTCGACGCGCACGAAGACCTGCGGCCCCTTGGTCTCGATGGAGCCGGCGGGGGTCAGCAGGTTCTGGCTATTGAGCGCGGCGAAGATGTCCTGCGGCGCGACGCCCAGCGTCGCCAGACGGTCGTGCGAGAAGGACACGAAGATGCGTTCGGGCTGCTCACCGATGATGTTGACCTTCTTGACGCCGGCGACGTGCAGTAGTTGCTGACGCAGCGTTTCCGCATCGCGCACCAGCAGGCGCTGCGGCTCGCCCTTGGCCTTGAGGGCGAAGAGCGCGAAGGTCACGTCGGCGTATTCGTCGTTGACCATCGGGCCGATGACGCCGGCAGGCAGCTTCTTGGCCTCGTCGCTGATCTTCTTGCGCGCCTGGTAGAACTCCTCCTGCACCTCGGACGGCGGTGCGCTGTCGCGCAGGGACACCATGGTGAAGGCCAGGCCCGGGCGGGTGAAGGTCTCCGCGCGGTCGTACCAGCGCAGTTCCTGCATGCGCTTTTCCAGCGGCTCGGCGATCTGGTCCTGCATCTCCTGCGCGGTCGCGCCCGGCCAGGCGGTGACGATGGTCATCTGCTTGATCGTGAAGGGTGGATCTTCCGCGCGCCCCAGTTTGAAGAAAGCGAGAATGCCCGCGGCCGAGATCAGGAAGATCAGGAACAGGGTGATGGCGCGTTCGCGTACCGCGAGCGCCGACAGGTTGAAACGGCTCTCGCTCTCCGCGATCGCCGGGGGGTTGAAACGACCTTCGCTCACGGACGCGCTCCTTCTGTCGCCTTACCCGAGGCAAGACCCGCTACGCGGACCTGCTCACCCTCGCGCAGCAGATGCGCGCCGAGCGCGACGATGCGCTCGCCCTGCTTGAGCGGGCCCGAAACATAAGCGCCGGCGTCGTCGATGCGCTGAACCGCGACCGGCCGCCAGGACACCTTCGCCGGCTCGCCCTGGATCACCCACACCCCAGGGCCCTTGCCCGGGTCGAACAGGGCTGCGATGGGCACATGCAGACCGGCAGTCTGCTGACTGCCCTGTTTTGAAGACGACTCTTCCGGAATCTGGATCGCTACCGTGCTACCCAGCGGCGCGTTCGACAACTCGCCCTCCAGCACATAGCGCGCCTCGAAGGTGCGCGTGAGGCGATCCGCCGAACTGGAAAGCTGGCGCAGCCTGGCCGGAACGACCGTGCCTTCTTTGCCGAACAAGGTGGCTTGCGCCGCTGAGCCGATGGCCGGGCGCAGCGTTTCCGGCAACTGGATCACCGCTTCGCGGCGGCCGGCATGGGCCAGGCGCACCACGGCCTGCCCCGCGCTGACGACTTGGCCCGGTTCGGCCAGCGTCTCCATAACCACGCCGTCGCCATCGGCGACCAGCTCCGTATAGCGGCTGGCATTGCGGGCCACATCTGCCTGGGCCTCCGCCGCGCTGAGCTGCGCCTTGGCGGCATCGGCCGCAGCCTTGACCTGGTCATACGCGGATGCCGAGATGGCGCCGGTGCCGAGCAGATCGCGGTAGCGGGCCTCGTCTTCCGCCGTTTGCAGGGCGCGGGCCCGTGCGGCGGCCACCGCCTCTTGCTGGGCTTGCACCGCCAGTTTCAGATCGACCGGGTCGATGCGCATCAGCGGCTGGCCGCGCTTGACGCTTTGCCCGGCGTCCACCAAACGCTCCAGTACCTTGCCGGGAACGCGGAAGCCGAGCTCGCTCTGCACCCGGGCCGCTACGGTCCCGGTGAAGGAGCGTGAAGCCGCGCCCGCCTCGCGGGCGATGGCGGCGCGCACCAGAGGCTGCCCGGTGCGCGGATCGGCCGGAGCCTGTTCGCCGCAAGCGACCAGCGCCAGGGGCAAGGCGCAAATGAATAAAGGAGTGGCGAGCCGGAGCATGAAAGTCCCTTTGGCGAAGTGATCGGGACCTTCATCATCATTCTTGTGACCAAATTAGTCAATAGTCACTGCTGATTTTGCATTATTTCACGGAGACAGACTGCGCAGCACCAAGCTGGAAAGTTGGCCCGGCGCGTCCTCGGTGTAGTCCAGGCTGTGCTGCAGGATCAGCGGGTTCAGGAAGGGACGCATCACCAGATAGATCGCCATCACGGTTTCGTCCAGCGGCGTCTTGCGCTCGAAATCCCCGCTCTGCCGCCCCTCTTCCAGAATGCCTCGCAGCAAGGTCCGGATCTGCTCTTCGTAGGCGAGCGTGGACTGCCAGCGCTCGGTGGCGGCGGAGGTCGCGATCTCGTACAGCTTGCGGTCCTGGGAGAACAGCTGCAGGCTCAACTCGACGATGGCCTTGAACATGCGCCGCAGCTTCTCGGGCGGTCGGTCGGCCTGGTCGATGGCGGCCTTGATGTCGGTGCCGATCTGGCCCAGACAGTTGGCGCAGATCATTTCGCCAATCGCCTGCTTGGACTCGAAGAACTTGTAGATGTAGGCCTTCGAGAAGCCGATGGCCTTGGCGAGATCGGAAACGGTCGTCTTCTCGTAGCCGTAGCGGCTGAAGTGTTCGGTGGCCGCGAGCACGATCTGGTCGCGCACCTCGTGGTCGGCCGGGCCCCGCGCCGAGGCGGCATAGGTACTGGTTTTTTTCATGGGCGCCAGCTTACGCCAGCAGGAAAGACTAGACAACTAGTGACCAATTGGTATTATGGTCACTCGTCTGACGTTAGAAAGAAACCCATGTCGCCCAAACTCACACTCATCGCCTTGCTGGTCGCCGGCCTGTCGGCCGGCTGCGCCGTCGGTCCCGACTATGTCCGCCCCGACACGCCCTTGCCCGGCCGCTTCCAGGGGCAGGCGGCGGTGGATCAGAGGACGACGAAAGCCAGCGCCGAGCTCGCCACCTGGTGGGCGGGGTTCGGTGACCCGCAACTGACGCACTTCGTGACGCTCGCGCTGGCGCAGAACCTCGATCTCGCCCAGGCTTCGGCGCGCGTCACGCAAGCGCGCGCCGGGCTGGGCGCGGCCAATGCCGCGCTGCTGCCCTCCGGCACGGTGAGCGGCCAGGCGGCCCGCGCTTATCAATCAGTAGAAACGCCGCTGGGGCAGGTGCTGAACTCGACGCCCGGCTTCGACCGTTACGGCAATGCCTATGAAGCGAATCTGGGCGCGAGCTGGGAGCTGGACGCCTTCGGCGGTCTGCGCCGGGGGCGCGAAGCCGCATTGGCCGAGTACCGGGCCTCGGAAGCCGGCGCAGTCGCTACACGATTGGCCGTAGCAGCCCAGACCGCCGACATCTACATCAGCATCCGTGGCCTGCAAGCCCGTCTGGACGTCGCGCGTCGACAGGAACGCACGCAGCAAGAACTGCTCGCTACCATCAAGCTGCTCTACGGCAAGGGCCTGGCGCCCGAGCTTCAGGTACGCCAGGCCGAAGGCGCGCTGGCCCAGGTGCGGGCGTCGATCCCGGCGCTGGAAGCCGGTCTGGAGGTGGCCATGAACGCGCTGGATGTGATGCTGGGCACGGCGCCCGGCACGCATCGCGCCGAGCTGAACGACAGCGCCGACATTCCTGTCGCCCCGCAGATCGCCGCCACCGGCTCGCCGGGCGATCTGCTGCGCCGCCGGCCCGACCTGATCGTGGCCGAGCGCCGCCTGGCCGCCTCGAACGCGCGCATCGGCGTCGCCATCGCCGAGTACTACCCCAAGCTCTCGCTGAGCGGGCTGGTCGGCAGCGCGACAACGGTATCGAGCGGCAATCTGTTCACCACTGGCGCCAACCAGGCTTCCGGCATGTTGGGTCTGCGCTGGCGCCTGTTCGACTTCGGCCGCATCAACGCGCAGATCGAGCAGGCCAAGGGGCAGGAGGCCGAGATGCTGGCGGCTTATCGGCTGGCCGTGCTGCGGGCGGCGGAGGATGTGGAAAACGCCTTGTTGACCCTGGTCAAGCGCGAAGCGCAGACGGCCGAACTGACTCAGGGCGTGGATTCGCTCGGCCGCGCGCGCGGCGCCTCGTTTGCCGCCTACCAGAGGGGCGTCGTCAGCCTGATCGAAGTGCTGCTGGCCGACGAAAACCTGTTGCGCGTCACCGATGCGCGGGCGCAGGCGCAAACCGAATCGGCGCGCGCTGCGGTCGCGGCGTTCAGGGCGCTGGGTGGCGGCTGGCAGCCAAGCGGGTTAGACGCGGTGGCAAGCAAGTAGCAGATCGGAGGGAGAGCGCTGTCTGGTTATGATGTAGCAGCCATCGTTTGGGTTAAGTGAGGTGACCGGCAGCTATGGTCGGAAGCAGTCTTGTAGGTGCGCAATGCGCACCCTTCTACCTCCACTTCACCCCCACTTCACACAGCCCTCATTCGCGCCTCAAAGTGAAATTGCATCCTGCAGCGGTGTTTAACCTTGTGGGAGATTTTCATGCGCAGTTTCTTTTTCAAGATGCTGATGATCAGCGTGCTGGCGGTGGTGTTGTTCGTGGCGGGCACGATGGTGCGCGGCGTGGTGGCGGACCGGATGATGAACCGCGAGGTGGCGCGCCAGTCGATCAGCGAGGGGCTGGCGGAGCGGCAGACGCTCGCCGGGCCCTTGCTTCGTGTGAGCTACACCGAGTACTGGCAACGTCCGGTGACGGACAAGGAGGGCCGCGTGCTGCGGCAGGAGGCCTGCACCGCACGGCATGAGCTGCTGGTGTTGCCGGAGACGGTGCAACTGAGCGGGGGGCTGATCAGTGACCCGCGCCAGCGCGGCATCTTCCACATCAATGCTTATGTCTTGAGCGGGAAGCTGGCCGGCACGCTGAAGATGCCGGCACTCGCTGGGCTTTCACGGCAGGAGCCGGATTCTAGCGTGGTGATCGATTCGGTGGAGCTGCTGCTCTCGGTGACGGATCCGCGTGGCCTGCGCAAGCTGGAGCTGAAGGTGGATGGCCGGCCGCTGGCGCTGGAGCCCGGTACCGGCATGGAGCGGGCCGGCAGTGGCGCGCGCGCGCGGCTGCCGGATGCGCCGACGCTGGCCGGTAAGTTGCTGCCTTTCGAGATGGCCCTGGATCTGGCCGGCACGGATTCATTCAGCATGGTGCCGCTGGCGCGGGATACGAACGTGAGTCTCGATTCGCGCTGGCCGCATCCTTCGTTTGGCGGGCGCTTCCTGCCGGAGCGGCGTACTGTGACGGAAAAGGGTTTCGAAGCGCAATGGCATGTCAGCGCGTTGGCTTCGAATGCCCGCCAGAGCTGGCCGATGGGGCCGGAGGGGGCCGCTCGCCCGGTGGATACGCTGGTGGTGAGCATGATCGATCCGGTGGATGTCTATTCGATGTCCGACCGCGCCAGCAAGTATGCTGAGCTTTTCATCGCGATCACCCTGGGTGCCTTCCTGCTCTTCGAGTTGCTGCGCCGCCTGAGCCTGCATCCGATGAACTACCTGCTGATTGCGGCCGCGCTGCTGATCTTCTTCCTGATGCTGCTCTCGCTCTCCGAGCGTCTGGGTTTCGGGCTGGCCTATCTTTCGGCGGCAAGCGCCTGCGTGCTGCTGATCGGTTTCTACAGCGCGCATCTGCTGCGCAGCCTGTGGCTGGCGAGCGGCTTTACGCTGGGCTTGGGCGCTTTGTACGGGGCGCTGTACATGATCCTGCTCTCCGAGCAGAACGCGCTCCTGATGGGTAGCCTGCTGCTCTTCGCCTTGCTGGCTTGCGTGATGGTGGGCACCCGCAAGGTGGACTGGAACGCGCTGCTGGCGCCCAGCCCTGCGCCTGAGCTGATGGATTGAATTTCGGCGCGTTGAAAACCCGGTGTCCGCTTACGCGGCACCGGGTTTTTGCATTGTGCAACTTGCACCATTTGATCTGTCTGAGCGCCGCTCAGTCGGCAGAAACGGCCATTCATTCCACGAGGATGACTTTCAGCGGCGACTAGCGGCAAATGCCGCATCAATCGCTCTCGGATCAATGAAAATCCATGCAAATCAATTCAATAACTGCTCAAGCGCAGGGGGCTTTCGCCGGCGCTTGTGCCCGAATTTTCAAGCTTTGCGGCACGCGCAACGTGAGCTGCGCGTCGCACACAACAAAACAATTCATTCAGGGAGATTGAACATGCATATTTCATCCAGACTCAGTGTGCTGCTGGGGCTACTCATGTTGTGTGGCACGGCGGCCGCACAGCATCCGATGGTGGAGGCGCGCAAGGAGCTGTTTGCCGCCAGGCAGGCGGAAGCACGCCATGGCCAGATCAGGGAGGCGCGCATCCAGGGGCGCAGCGAGAAGCTCCGGTATCAGGTGATCGATGGCGCGGCCATGCTGGGTGGGGACATGATGCTGGGCGATGCGGAATTCGTTCGCCAGCACGGCATGCCGGATTTCCGCCATCTGCTCAATCACCGCTCGCGCGAGGCACTCAAGGCGCGTGAAGCCCAGATTGCCGCCAGCAATGTTTCGCTTGCCGCGCCCACCGGCTCGGCTTCGAATGGCGTGACCCGTGCAGTCAGCCGCTGGCCGAACAATGTTCTTTACTACGTCATCGATGCTTCGATGAATGCCAAGGGCCGTCAGGCCATCACGGATGGTCTGGCCATGATCAGCGGGCGCAGCGCAATCCGTTTCGTGCCCCGGACGGCGGAGAGCAACTATGTGAACTTCACCGCCGGCAGTGGCTGCTGGTCTTATGTGGGCATGATTGGCGGAAAGCAGGATATTTCGCTGGGTTCGGGCTGCGAGTATTCATTCGTTGTTGCCCACGAAGTCATGCACGCTTTGGGTTGGCAACATGAGCATCAGCGTTCGGACCGGGATCAGCACCTCACCATCAACGTCGCCAACATCAGCAGTGGCATGGAGTACAACTTCGACAAGTTGCCCGCCACCAGCGCCGATGCCTTCGGGGCCTATGATTTCGCCTCGATCATGCATTACGACGCCTATGCCTTCTCCAGCAACGGCCAACCCACCATGGTGCCGGTCTCCAGCAGCGTTGGCCTGAATTCCTTTGGCAATTCGACCAACCTGAGTACGGGCGACATCGCTGCGCTGAACCACTACTATCCGGGCAGCAGTTCTTCCAGCAGCTCTTCAAGCAGTGTCTCGTCGAGCGCCGCTTCGTCCCGCGCTGCGTCCTCTTCGTCACGCGCTTCATCTGCTGCTGCGGCATCCTCGGCAGCGAGCAGCCGTGCGTCGAGTGCGAGCAGCGCTTCGAGCGTGTCTTCCAGCCGTGCCAGCAGTTCGTCGCGTAGTGCTTCCAGCGCGTCGAGCACTGCCAGCCAGGCCTTCGTGATTACCCCGGCCAATTCTGCGCTGACCGTGAATCTGGGCCAGACCGGTGCCTTTGCCTTTACCCTGGCAGGCACGCCGGCTGAGCTCAGCGGCAGCATCCGCTATGCGGCCAGCATCAGCAATACGACGGTGGTGGGCATCAGTGGCCTGCGTCTCGCCAACGGCAGCAGCGCCAGCAACAAGTGGCTGACGGTGACGCCAGTGCGCCGCGGCACTTCGACCATCCGCCTCTACGCGACAGCGGCCAGTGGACGGATGAGTAGTTTTGCCGTGACGCTCACGGTGCGCTGAACGCCGTATGCGGCCGGGCGCTTGAGCCTGGCCGCGATTACGGCAACACTGCAGTTCCGGCTCTTGAATGAAGAATGGATTGAATGCACCCATGGTCAGCTTTCTGCGCAGGATCCTTCTCCCGGCGGTGTGCCTGAGCATGTCGGCCTGTCTCAATGCCGCGCCGGATGCTTTGCCCTGGCTGCAGGGCGAGGCTCGCATCGCGACGGCGCTGGAAGATTTCCCGGTCAGTGAGCTGGAGCTGAGCCTTTACCGCATCGGCCCGCCGGATCGGGCGGCTGAGCTCATCGAGCGCCGCAGCTTGCCGCTCCCAGCCCATGTCCGGGGCGCGGAAGCCCGTCTGCCTTTCAGTCTTGGCCAGGCTCGCCAGTACCAGGCCGGCGAGCGCTACTACTTCACGGCCTACATCCTTCTTCAGGGTCAGCGCAGCCATGCCGGCCGTTGTGGTGCAGAGGCCGCATCAACCTGCCCAGTTGGTGAGCCGGCCACGATGCAGGCGCTGCAGATCGAGTTCGACGCCTTGCCTGCTACCCGTTACGAAGCCGCGCCCCTGCCTTCACGCTGGCGCTGAGCGGCTCGACCGCCAAGACACCGGGTTCAGCGTTTGCGCCTGGGATCGAGCTCGCGCAGATAGGCCTCGGTGCGTTTGCGGCCTTCGGCATCCTGGCGCAGGAAGGCGCTGCGGCGGAAATCCGGATCGTTCCAGTACTGGCGTTGCAAGGCGTTGATGCGGGCGATCATCTGGCGGCCCCAGTCGGTTTGCGGAGCGACAAAGTAGGCCGGGATCAGGCGCGGCATGCCGGCGATAGGCAGCGTGACCAGCGGGTCCGCCGGGTTGGGGTAATGCTGGCGGTAGATGCGCAGTTCGCTGCCAAAGGCGATGGCCATGTCGAGCCGGCCCAGTTGCATCATGCGGATCAGGCCTTCGCCCACGTCGTCGGCTGCGGGGCGGCTGATGATGGCGGGGTGATTGCGCAGGGCGCCGAGTTGCTCGTCAATGGCCTGGCCGTAGGAGCGACCGCTGCTGATGCCGAGGGTCAGGCCACTGGCGCTCACGGCCTGACTCAGTTTCACCTCACCTGCGGCGTTGAGCCAGGGCTTGAGGCTGGCGCGCCGGCTGCTCGGCAGGATCAGCTGCGGCGCGGTGCTGGCGTAGAAGGGTTCGGCGAAGAGCATGTAGCTTTCGCGCTCGGCGTTGCGCTGCAAACCGCCGCAGATGAGTGGGTGGCCGGCCTTGATGTCGGCCTGGGCGCGGGCAATGTTGGAGTATTGCCACTTATGCTCGAACTCCGGCATCTTGCTCATCAGGAAAGCGGCATGCCCGTCCACGATGCCGCTGCCGGCTTCCGGGCCGCTGGCGATATACATCGGCGGCAGATCGAACTGGCACCAGCTCACGCTTTCGGCCGCAGCAAGGCGCAGGCTTACAAGGCTGAGAAAGAGGGCGTAGGAAATCCGGCGCATCAGAACTTACCGGCAGGACGGCCGCTTTCTTGAGCCGTCGCCCCGCCGCCGTCGTTGCTTCAGCGGGTCGGCTCAGCGCGCTGCCAGCTCGCTCAGGTAGACCTCCAGCCAGGTGTAGCCGCTGGCGTGCGGGGCGGCACTGTCCTTCGGGTTCTGTGGGTCAAGGCCATGAGCGTTTTCCCATTCATCCGGCAGGCCGTCTTCGTCACTGTCCAGCGGGGCCGGGCCACCCGCCAAGGCCGGCCAGCCACCGACATCTTCCTGATCATTGATGAGGCGTCCGGTGCCGCTGCGTACCTGTTGTATGACACGCTGGTCCACACCATCGCGGGCGAGGCTGGCGCCGGCCTTGGAAAGGACCAGGGCATAGGCCTCGGAGGCGCTCTGGGTGGTGAGCGGCGGCGCGGCGAAGGCGTCCTTGCTGAGGGTGTGGCGGTTGACGGCTTCGCCGGTGGACAAGCCGAAGAAGCGCCCGCCTTCGGGGTCGGAGAGTTCGGGGTGGCCTTCGAAGAGGTTGTCGGTGACGTGGAAACGGGTCTTCGGGCCGACGCCGTCGGTAAAGGTCACGGCCTGCAGCAGCTTGGTGTCCGGCCCCGGCTTGAGGTAGTTGGCCACGTAGTTGACGCGGATGTCGCCATCGACCATCCCGCTGGCGTAGTCACCCCAGTCGTAGATCACGTTGTTGCGGAAGTCGAAGGTCGGGGTGGGATTGAACATTCCGCCGTAGTTGTCGCCGAAGCGCGGGTTGCGGCCACGGTGATGGGCCCACAGATTGTGGTGCAGGCTCACTCCGCCAGTAGCGCGCAGCAGGCTGCCGTAGCCGTGGGCGCCTTTCTTGTGGTGACTGTAATTGAGGCTCTCGCTGATGATGCTCCACTGGATCGTGATGTCGCGGATCGGGCCGGAGGGCGAGAGGGTTTCGTCGATCGACCAGCTTGCCGACAGGTGATCGAGGATGATGTCGTGGCCGTCAGTGATCGATACCGCGTCATGTTCACCGCGCGCGGTGGAGCCCATGCGCACCCGCAGGTAGCGCACGATGATGTTGCTGCCGCTGATGATCAGCGGTGCGCCGCGCAGGGTGATGCCGTCGCCCGGGGCTGTCTGGCCGGCGATGGTGACGTTGCTGCCATCAATCTTGAGCGGCGACTCCAGCTGGATCTCGCCCCCCACCTTGAACACGATGGTGCGCGCGCCCCAGCCGAGCAGCGCCCAGCGCAGGCTGCCGCTGCCCGAATCCTTGAGGTTGGTGACGTAGATCACCTTGCCGCCGCGCCCGCCCGAGGCGTTGGCGCCAAAGCCTTCGGCGCCGGGAAAGGCCGGCAGGGCCTGGGCGGCAGGGATCAGGATGGCGGCGAGAAGTACGGTAACAATCGGCTTGAGCAACATGATGTAACCGGGAACAGGATGGGATGCGCCATTGGAACAGGAATGACAGGGCGAGGCGAGGGCGTTTTCCCGCGAGTTTGTCTGACATCAGGCAGCACCCGTCAGGCTGCTTTGCGCTAAGGTCTGGACTTTCGTTTTTTTGGGTGGCGCGGGCATGTCGCGGCTGATTCGTCCTGAAGTCTGGAAGCTCGCCGCCCCGGTGCTGGTCGAGCAGCTGTTCGTGAATCTGCTGGGCAGCCTCGGCGCAATCATGGCGGCGCGCCTGGGCAGTGAGCCGGTGTCGTCGATCGGTAACGTTGAAGCCTTCACGCTGGTGGTCAGCTCCTTGTTCTCGGCGCTGGCCATCGGGGCGACGGTGGTTGTGGCGCAGTGCATCGGTGGTGGGCAGCGCGAGCGGGCTGCGGGCGCTGCCCAGCAGGCGCTGGCCTCGGGCCTGCTGATGGCACTGCTGGTCGCAGCGGCGGCCGGGCTGTGGGCGCGCGAGCTGCTGGCCTTGCTGTATCCGGGGGCGAGCAGCGTGATGGTGGAGCACATGCACCAATACCTGCTGTGCGCCGCGGCTACCTATCCGCTGACTGCACTGACCCTGCTGGCCTGTGGCGTGCTGCGCGGCGCGGGCGATACGCGTCTGGTGATGCAGGTCAATTCGCTGGTCACCCTGCTCAATGTGTTGCTCGGTTATGCGCTGATCTATGGTTTCGAGCTGCACACCGGCTGGTTCACGCTTGGTGTGCCACGCCTCGAAGTGCTCGGGGCGGGGCTTGCCCAGTGGTTGGCGCGCCTGGGCGGAGTGATCTTCCTGATCTGGGCCTGGCGTCGCAGCGGGCCGCTGTTTCCGCAGCAGGGCTGGCTCAGCTTCCGCTTCGATACGCGTCTGCTCCGCTCGCTGTATTCCATCGGGATTCCGGCGAGCGTCGAGTCGCTGGCCTTCAACGGCGGCAAGCTGCTGGTGCAGGTGGTGGTGATGAGCCTTGGGCCGGTGGCCGTGGCGGCCAACTACATCGCGTTCTCGATCGCCGGGATCATGAATATCCCCGGCAATTCCCTGTCGGTGGCCAGCACCACCCTGGTCGGGCAGGCTGTTGGCCGCGGCGACGAGGATGCGGCTGCCGCCAGCATGCGCTACATGCTGCGCCTGGGTTGGTGCGTGACGGCCGCCATCGCGCTGGTTTTCAGCCCGCTGGTGCCGACGGTGGTCAGTCTCTACGCCACCGAAGCGGCCGTGCAGCACCAGACCAGTGTGCTGGTGTGGCTCAACTGCGCCTTCCTGATCGCCTTTCCGACCACCTTCATCCTGCCCAACGGCCTGCGCGGTGCGGGTGACGCGCGCTTCGCGATGATCACCACCATCATCGGCATGCTGCTGTTCCGCATCCTGCTGGGCTATGTGTTCGGCCTGCTGCTGGGGTGGGGCATCGTCGGGGTGTGGCTGGGCATGTTCACCGACTGGCTGCTGCGCAGCGCGCTATACCTATGGCGTCTTGGTAGCGGGCGCTGGCGCGGGCGGCGTCTGGCGGCCTGAGTGCGGGGCGACGAAGGGAGATCAGCCGGGCTTCAAGCTTGCTTACCTGCATCTGTGTCAACAGGCTGAACGGTCGTTGCCGGAAGGCCTGATGGCGCTACCCTTACGGGTGAAAGCTGCGGTTGCCTGAAGGCTGCTGCACACACTGAATGAGGCGGACCTAAGCCTGCCCGCCCCGAATGGAGAGATGCGTGGAAAAGCAGTGGTTTCTGGAGTCGATCGCCGCGGATGGCTCGCACATCACGTATACCGTGAATGCGCTGCCCTTCCGTGTTGGCCGCGACTCCGAGAACGAGCTGGTGGTGACCACCCTGGGCCTGTCGCGCCATCACGCCATGCTGACCCGCGATATCAGCGGTCTGTTGCGCCTCACGGATCTGAACAGCACCAATGGCAGCTTCGTGAACCGTGAACGGGTGGAAGGCTCTCGCCTGCTTAAGGAGCATGACATCATCCACTTCGGCACGGCCGAATTCCGCCTGCGTCAGCGCGAGCTCGAATCGGAGCAGGCTCAGGTCATCACCGCCAATGACATGCGGACCATGCTGGTGCCCAATGGCATGCTGCTGTCCGAGTACTTCGTGCCGAACGAGGCCGAGTTCATGGAGCTGCTCGATGGTCACGGTCTCTCCGGCGCCGCCCAGCCCATCGTCAGTGCGATCGACAACTCGATCTTCGCCTACGAACTACTCGGGCGTGCCAATCATCCCCTGCTGCCGCCCTCGCCGATCCGCCTGTTCGAACTGGCCAGTTCGCTTGATCGTGAAGTGGAGCTGTCGCGGGCTTTCCGCCGCTTCGGCATTGCCAGCATCGCACCGCGCCTGCTGGGTTTTCCCCTGTTTGCCAACACCCATCCCAAGGAAACCTTCAGCGCGGAGTTTTTCGCCTCGCTGATCGAGTTGCGCCAGAGCATGCCCGAGCTGGATCTGGTGGTGGAGATCCATGAAACCGCGGTGACGGATCTCAATCGCCTGCGCGAGCTGACGGCTCAGTTCAAGGATATCGGCGTGCGTTTTGCGTATGACGATTTCGGGGCCGGTCAGGCCCGCCTCAACGAATTGGGTGATGCGCCGGCGCACTTCGTGAAGTTCGACATGGGCCTGGTACACGACATCCATCTCGCCAGCCCGCGCAAGCGCCGCGTGGTCAGTGATCTCGTCAAGCTGGTGCTGGATCTGGGTTCGGTGCCGCTGGCTGAAGGCATCGAAATGCAGGCCGAGGCCGAGATCTGCCGCGAAATGGGCTTCCAGCTGATCCAGGGCTTTCTCACCGGCAAGCCGATTCCGGCCGAACAGTTCTGAGTGTGAAAACGCCGCGCGGCCGGCACGGCGTGTCTCCAGGCCTGTGGCCTCAGTAGCTTGGCCAGCCACCCGAGAATTTCAGATCGCTGATCAGCAGCTTCGGCGCGTCATTGGCCGTCGTGGCATCGTAGGCGTGCCGGGCGATGATGCTGTAGCCATTCTCGCGGTAGGTATCCTGACCGCCGGTTCCGACCCAGCGCGAGTTGTCCGCGTCGAGCACGCTTGAGTAGCCATCTGTGATTTTCTTGCCGGACAAGTCGCCCATCAGGCGTGGCGTGCCGGCCACAGTCGGGTGATCAGCGCAGCGACGCCACAGATCAGGCCGACGAGCGCAACCCCGCGCCAGCCGGCGTGTGCCAGTGCCAGGCTGCCGATGGCCGAACCGGCTGACATGCCCACGAACATGCCGCCGATCAGCACCGCGTTGAGGCGGCTGCGGGCTGCCGGCTCCAGCCCGTAGATGATGCTCTGGTGCGCGATCAGCGCGGCCTGGACGCCCAGATCGAAGAGCAGGGTGCCGGCGATCAGCAGTCCAAGGTTATGCGGGGCGGTGGCAAAGGCGGCAAAGCTTGCGATGACCAGCACGGCGCCCGCGCGGGTGACCGGCTCGGGTCCGCGGCGGTCGGCAAAATGCCCGGCCAGGGGGGCCGCCAGGGCACCCACGGCACCCGCCAGGCCGAAGGCGCCGGCGATGGCGCTGCCGAATCCGAAGGGTGGCTGTAACAGCATCACGGCCAGCGTTGACCAGAAGGCGCTGAAGGCGGCGGACAGGCACAGCTGGGCCAGTGCCGCGCGGCGCAGCGCGGGATGGCGCTGCCAGAGCGTCACCAGCGAACCGAGCAGGCGCAGATAGGGTTCGCGGGTGGTGGGCGCGAAGGCCGGCAGGCGGCGCTGCATGATTACGGCAAGGCCCAGCACCGTGAGGGCCGCGGCAATGAACATGCTGCGCCAGCCAAAGGCCGCAGCGACCGTGCCGGAGACCACGCGCGAGAGCAGGATGCCCAGCAGCAGGCCCATCATCACATGGCCGACGATCTTGCCGCGCTTCGCTTCGGGGGCCAGCGTGGCCGCGGCGGGTACGCAGTCCTGTGCCACCGAAGCCGCGATCCCGATGGCCAGACTGGCGGCGCAGAGCTGGAGCAGGGACTGGGTCATGGCCATGGCGAACAGGCCGGCGGCCAGGACCACCAGTTTCACCAGGATCACCCGGCGGCGGTCATAACGGTCACCCAGTGGTGCCAGCAGCAGGATGCCGATCGTGTAGCCGATCTGGGTCAGGGTCGGGATGCGGCCGATAGCGGCGGGCGAGGCGCCCAGCTCGCTGGCCAGCAGGCCAAGGATGGGCTGGTTGTAATACAGGGCGGCGCAGGTCAGGCCCGCCGCACAGGCGAGCAGCACGACCAGCATGTTGTCGAGTCCGCGCGGGAGAACCAGGCCATCGGCGGTGGTGGAGGAAGCAGGGGGGGTCATGATGCGTTTGGGGTGGGGAAGGGGTGGGCAGAGTGTGTCGTGTAGCCGTAAAGCACGGAAGACGTATGTTGTGCAGAACTGTTATACATTTCGTGCATGAGCACTTCGCCCGACCGTTTGCTGCTGACCCAGACCTTCATCCGCATCGTTGAAGCCGGCAGCCTGTCCGCGGCGGCTGCGCAGATGAATACCAGCCAACCGACCATCAGCCGTCGGCTACAGGCGCTCGAGCGCTCGCTGGGCCTGAGCCTGATCTTGCGTTCTACCCATGCTTTGCGCCTGACTGAGGCCGGCGCGCGCTATTACACCCGAGCCAGGGAACTGGCCCTGGCCTGGAGCGAATTCGAATCCGATCTGCGTGGCGCGGTGGATGAGCCGCAAGGCCTGCTCCGCGTAGTGGTGCCGCATGCCTTCGGCCAGAATCACCTGATCGGGCCAATGGCCGCTTTCCTGGCGCGCCATCCGCGCGTGTCGGTTGAATGGCTGCTGCATGACACGCCGCCGGACTTTGTTGCCGAAGGGATCGATTGCGCGGTCCGCGTTGGCGAAGTCAGCGATCCTGCTGCGGTGGCTATCCGCATCGGCGAAGTGCCGCGGGTGCTGGCCGCCGCGCCGGCCCTGCTGGCCGGACGTGCCCTGCCGCAAACGCCGGAAGCCCTGGCCGAACTGCCCTGGCTCGCACTGCTGCCCTTCTACCGCAAGGAGGTGCGCCTGCAGCGTGGCAGTGAGACTCATCTGCTGGCGATTGAGCCCCGCGTCACCACCGACAGCCTCTACGCCATGCGCAATGCCGCGCTGCTGGGGGTCGGCGTGGTGCTGGCCTCGGAATGGCTGTTGCGCGACTCCTTCGCCAGTGGCGAGCTGATCCAGCTGTTGCCGGAGTGGCATGGCGCACCGCTGCCGGTATATGTCACCTATCCCTATGCCGCGTTTTATCCCGCCAAGCTGCGCGCTTTCGTCGAGGCTATGCGCGACACGGTGCGTCTGCTCGGTTGAGGCGGCGCGCGCCTGTGCAACAATCACGGCCCCTGACTGTCCGTCCGCCATCATGCCTGCGCTGCTGCGTCGCCTCGATCAACCGCTGCTCCTGCTGGTCCTGACGGTTCTGTTCTGGTCCGGCAACTGGGTGGTCGGGCGTGGCTTGCGGGCCGATGTGCCGCCGGTGGCACTGGCCTTCTGGCGCTGGGTGATCGCTTTTGCCTGCACCCTGCCATTTGCCTGGCCCTGTCGCGCTCAGGCCTGGCCCGCGCTGCGTGAGCACTGGCCGATCCTTCTGATCCTGGCCCTGCTGGGCATTACCGCTTACAACACCCTGGCCTATCTGGGCCTGCAATACACCACGGCCACCAATGGCGTGCTGCTTAACTCCTTCATCCCGGTGGTGATCCTGGTGCTCGGCTGGGGTTTTCTCGGCAAACCGGTGCATGGGCGTGCGCTGCTAGGCCTTGGCGCCTCGCTGCTAGGTGTGCTGGTGATCGTGGCGCATGGCGAGTTCGCCCGCCTGCTGGGCCTGAGCTTCAATCCGGGCGACCTGTGGATCATGGTCTCGGTCTTCGTGTGGGCGGCTTACACTCTGCTGCTGACGCGCCGCCCGGCCGGGCTGGAGCCGATGCTGCTGCTGGCCTTGCTCACCGCCATCGGCGTGCTGGGGCTGGCGCCCTTCTACCTGTGGGAGCTGGCGCAAGGGCGCAACATTCATTTTTCGGCCGGAGCGCTGGCTGGCATGGCCTATACCGGCATCTTTCCGGCCTTTCTCGGCTATGTCTTCTGGAATCGTGCCGTGGCCCAGGTGGGCGCGGCTACGGCCGGCCTCTTCATCCACCTGATGCCGGTGGCTACGCCACTGCTGTCAGCGCTGTTCCTCGGCGAGGCGCCCCGGCTCTACCATCTGGCGGGTATGAGCCTGATCATCGGCGGGATTTTCATCTCTACGCGGCGCGCCTGAAGTCGCCAGCGCCAGTCAGCGCGGACGATTCGGGCAGGTTGAGCAATGTGCGGCGTTCCGCGCTAAAGTAGCCATACGCACCGCAGTGTGCGGCCCCAAAAAACCGTCCAGAGAGCCCGACCATGACCACAGTCCGCCAGATTCTCGACAGCAAGAAGTCCGCCCAGATCATTTCCGTGAGCCCGGCCTCTACGGTTTTTGATGCCCTGACGCTGATGTCCAGCAAGGATGTCAGTGCCGTGCTGGTGCTCGAGAACGAGCGCCTGGTGGGGATCTTCACCGAGCGCGACTACGCTCGCAAACTGATCCTGCAGGGCCGCAGCTCCAAGGACACGCGGATTGGCGACCTGATGACCCAGAACCTGCTGACCATCTCGCCCTCGCAGACAGTGGATGACGTGATGGCAATCATGACCGAGAACCGCTTCCGCCACTTGCCGGTCGTGGAGCGTGGCCAGTTGATCGGCATCGTCACCATCGGCGATGCGGTGAAGGCCGTGATCGATCAGCAGCAGCAAACCATCAAGCAGTTGGCCGGCTACATCTCGGGGGATATCGCGCCTGGCATGTGAGTTTCGTCATCCGCCACTCAGGGCCGCCCGCGGGCGGCCTTTGTTTTGCCCTGAAGATGAGTCTGATTCTCAATACAGCGTTGATTTTATTGATTAATTTTGATGGTGGCCGGGTTTTTTGAGTCAAGCGGTGGGATAATCGCCGCCGCTCAAATTCAAGCGTGTGCCCCATGAGTCGCAAGAAGAACGTCGCCCTCCTTTCCGTTGCTTCCAATACCCTGCTGATCGTTCTCAAGCTGGCGGCAGGGGTGTTGTCCGGCTCGGTGTCGATTATTTCCGAAGCCATCCATTCGATGATGGATCTGGTTGCGGCGGTGATTGCCTTCTTCGCCGTGCGCTTGGCCGATGTACCGCCTGATGAGGATCATCCTTACGGTCACGAGAAGTTCGAAAACGTGTCGGGCGTGATTGAAGGCGTGCTGATCGTGGTGGCCGCGCTGTGGATCATCATTGAAGCGGTGCACAAGCTGGGCAGCCCCGAGCCGATGCAGGCGGTGGGCTGGGGCGTGGCAGTGATGTTCGTGTCGGCCCTGGTCAACACCCTGGTGGCGCACCAGCTCTACAAGGTGGCGCGTGAAGAGCAGTCGATGGCGCTGGAAGCGGACGCCCTGCACCTCAAGGCCGACGTGTACACCTCACTCGGCGTGGGGTTCGGCCTGGCCGCGATCTGGGCGACCGGCTGGCATCAGCTTGATCCGCTGGTGGCGATCGCCGTGGCGCTGTTCATCCTGAAAGAAGCGGTCGAGCTGATCGCCAAGGCCTTCGCGCCGCTGATCGATGCCAGCCTGCCGAAAGAAGAGATCGAGGCGATCCACGCGGCACTGTCTCGCCATGCGCAGGATTTCATCGATTACCACGAGCTGCGTACGCGCCAGTCCGGCAAGATCCGCCATGTTGACCTGCATGTGCGCCTGCACCGCCACACCACGCTGGAGAATGTGCATGTCCTGTGCGACCGCCTGGAGTCAGAGATCGTGCGTAGCGTCGAGCACGCCAAGGTGCTGATCCATGCCGATCCCTGCAAGCCCGGTTGTGCCTGTAGCGATCAGGCCTTCTTGCGCCCGATCAGCAGCACGCCGGCAATGACCAGCGTTGCGCCGACGAGCTGAATCGTACCCAGCGACTCACCAAGGAAGATCCAGCCGAACAGGATGGTCAGCACCGGGCCGAGGGTGCCGATCATCGAGGTGGGGCCGGCGCCAATGCGGCGCATGGCCACCGCGATTAGCCAGATCGGCAGCACCGTCGACACCAGTGCCATGGCGAGGCCCAGCGCATGTACCTGCCAGGGCTGGATGAGATTCGCCAAGGGCCGCATCACGGCGAACTGGGCGAGGCTCAGGAGGCAAGCGATGGTCGAGGCGAAGGCCGCGACACGCGTTGCTCCGAGGGTCTTCACCTCCTCGCCGCTGAGCATCAGGTATAGCGCATACGAAAGTGTGCTGCCGAAGACCAGCGCGCAGCCAAGCAGCACATTGCTGCCAGCGTGGGCCGGATCCAGATCATGGCCCACGGCCAGCGCGATGCCCAGATAACACAGGCCCATCGGCAGATACAGCGCACGGGCCATCGGTTTTTTCAGGAACACTGCCGAGAGGATCACGACCAGGGTCGGGTAGATGAACAGGATCAGGCGTTCCAGCGCAGCCGTGATGTAGTGCAGGCCGAGGAAATCCAGATAGCTGGCGAGGTAGTAGCCGGTGAGGCCCAGCACCCCCAGCATGCCCAGATCACGACGCGAGAGCGGGCGTGGTTCGCGCCGTGATACCGAGATGCCCATCGCAATGAAGAAGGGCAGGGCATAACCCATGCGCAGCGCCAGAAGGGTTTCGGCATCCACGCCGTAGCGGTAGGCCAGCTTGACGAAGATTGCCTTGAAGGAAAAGCACACCGCACCGAGTACGGCGAAGGCGAAACCGGAAGCCTGGGTCAGACGCAGCATGTCAGCGGTTTTTCGTACGCAGCCAGGCCTGCAGCTCGTTGAGCAGCAGTGCGCCGATGACCACGCTGCCGCCCTGCAGGGTCGCCATCGAGGGCACTTCGCCGGCACCGAGCCAGGCCCATAGCGGTCCGAACAGGGCTTCGAGCAGCCCCAGCAAGGCAATCTGTGGTGCCGCGAGGCTGCGCGCGGCGACCACCATCAGCATGCAGGGCAGACCCAACTGGAAGAAGCCGAGGCTGGCGAGGATCAGCAGATCGTGCGCCGTAGCCTCTAGCGGCCAGGCAAATGGGAGCATGGCCAGCGCCGAGAAACAGGCGCCGAGGCATACCGCCGGCACCAGATCCACGGCATGCCCGGAACGCTTGAAGAGGATCACGTTGGTCGAGGCCGCCAGCGGCACCACGAAAGCCACGCCCATGCCGAGCAGATCGCGTGCACTACCGGCGGCGACCCCGCCGGCGAAAATCCAGGCCATTCCACCAACGGCCAAAGCAATGGCCAGCCAGGTCGCCAGCGCCACTCGCTCGCGTAGCACCAGCCAGGCCAGCAGGGCGGTCACTAGCGGGGTGGCGCTGCTCACGACCAGGGTGTTGCTGGTGCTGGTGAGGGTCAGGGCGAGCATGAAGCAGGAAAAGGTGATGCCCCACATCAGCCCCGAGGCGAGCAGCGAGCGGCTCGGCCGGCGCAGGCTGGCCAGGGCGGCATGGCCGTTGGTGGCGGCCAGCGCGGCGATCACGAAGGGCGCGCAGAAGGCGCTGCGCCAGAAGGTCACCTCGAAGCTGCGGGCCGCATCCAGATGGCGCGTGAGCACGCCGGCAATGCTCCACAGCAGGGTGCAGAGCAGCATCACCGCGATCGCGGCTGGGCGATTCAGGCGTCGCGTGAACATCCTCAGCTGCTGCCCAGCAAGGCGTCGATCTCTGCGGCCTCGCCGTCTTCCTCGACCACCGGGAAGCTGGCGCGTACCGAGTCGAGGATGGGCATCGGCAGACCGCTCTTGAGGTCGATGAAGACCCAGGCGGTTTCGGCGCGGGCCAGCACCTGCCGGTCACTCTCACGCCAGAACAGGTATTTGCGCGTGCTGCTGCGCTCGCCTACGCCAGCCACCCAGGTCAGCAGCGTGATCGGGTCATGCAGCACGGCAGAGCGCAGGTATTCGATGAAGTGCGAGCGGATCACCCAGCTGCAGCGCTCCTTGAAGTAGCGCTCCATCGGCCAGCCCAGATCGGTGGAGTGAGCAATCGCCACATCCTGCATCCAGCGCAGGTATTCGATGTTATTGACATGCTTGAGCATGTCGATGGATTCGGGCGGAACCGTGAAGCGATGGCGGTAGATGCGGGTCATGGCCGGCGGGGGAAAGACATACCGGCACGTATTGTGCCATGCATCAAGCCGGCAGCAGTTCGCTGAAGGCCTCCGGCAGCAGGCAGGTCTGCAGGCTACGCTGGGTGAACAGGAAACGCCCGTCGCAGACGAAGCCCAGCTCTTGCCAGTCGACGGCGGTATTGAGCAGCGCGATGGCGCGGTCGAGGTCCAGCCCGGCATGGTGCGGGAACAGGGCCAGGATGGAGCCATCGAAATTCCGGCAGGGATGCGTGAAGAAGGGTTGGGCGCGGCGCGTCTTGCCGTTCACATAGATGCGTGGTGCATCGCTTACCGGATGACGCCGGCCCCAGCGCCACCAGTTGCTTTCGTCGAAGGGCTTGATGCGGCGGGCTAGCAGCGCCGCTTTGTGAGCCTCGAGGTGGGGGTGCTGGATCTCGTAGAACATGCGCCGGGTTTCGCCGGTTTCGATGCTGCGCGAGCAGACGAAATCGAGATTGCCTTCCGGGTGCGTGAAGATCGCATCCGCGCCGGAGACCGCACCCACCTTCACGTCAAACAGGCTGGCCAGTGGCAGGGCATATTCGCCGCGCAGGAACATCAGCTGGCCGTCGACCAGCGCGAAACGGCGGCCGTCGTGCAGGCGGCGGTCGAAGCGATCCTTCTCGAAACGGAAGATCGCGCAGTTCGGCACGTAGGCACCGAAGATGCCGCTGTCGCCAGTCTCGATGAAATCGGTGATCGTGCCCTGTTCGAAAATCCAGGCGTTGAGCTTGCGCGCCGCGGTGAGCTTGATGAAGTCGCGCGGCACGATGAAGATCAGCTCGCCGCCGGGTGCCAGATGGCGGATGCACTTCTCGATGAAGAACAGGTAGAGGTTGCTGCGCGAATCAAACAGCGCCATGTCCAGCCGGGCGCGAGTCTCGGGCAGGATGTCCTGATAGCGCACATAGGGCGGGTTGCCGATGATGGTGTCGAACTTCTCGCTTGGCGGGTAGGCGAAGAAATCCATCTGCAGGGCGCCGGCTGGGGCCACCCGGCCATCCAGCTCGATCGCTACGCAGCCCGGCAATGCGTTTGCAAAGGCGCCGTCGCCACAGGAAGGCTCCAGCACCCGACCGCGATTGCGCCGCAAGGCCAGCATCTGCGTCACCACGGCGGGTGGCGTGAAGACCTGACCAAAATGTTCGACGGGGTGGAAGGGCACGGCGGTGGTGCGCGAAGCAAAGCGCGCATTCTACTCGCGTGGGCGAGCCCCCCGGCGCGCCAGCCGGTAGAATGCCGTCACCATGTTCATGATGCCCTGGATAGCCCGCCTCACCCGCTCGCGCCTGCCGCTGGGGGTGATCCTGCTGGTGCTGATCAATCTCTTCGTGTTCTTCGCCCTGCAATCGCGGGACGAGAAGCGCTACGAGCTGATGGTCGACTACTACGCCGGCAGCGTACTGCCGAACATCGAGTTGCCGGCCTTTGAAGCCCATCTGCGCAAGGAGGGCGAGAGCAAGAAGCTCAAGCGCCTCGAGGCCATGAAGCAGGCCAAGGCCTTGTTCCCCGCCCTGCGCATGATGGAAGCCGACGACAAGTTCATGCGTGCGTTGCATGCCGGGGAGGTGGTCACCGATGCCCATCTGCAGTACGAGGACTGGCTGCGTGCCCGTCACCAGTTCGAGGCCATGCAGGCGCGCCTGTTCACCGAACGTTTCTCTTTCGACGGTGAGCATCCGAAGTGGTACACCGCCATTACCCACCAGTTCCTGCACGGCGATCTGGGCCACATTACCGGCAATCTGGTGGTGCTGATCCTGATCGCACCGGCGGTGGAAGCACTGCTTGGTACCGTGCCCTTCCTCGTCGTCTACCTGCTTGGCGGGCTCGGCGCGGTGGGCATGCACTGGCTGCTGATGTCTGGCGCGGCCGGTTCGCTGGTCGGCGCTTCGGGCGCGATATCGGCCGTGATGGGCGCTTTTGCGGTGCTGCTGGGCATGCGCCGGATTCCCTTCTTCTACTTCGTCTTCTTCTACTTCGACGTGGTGCGTGCGCCCGCCTTGCTGGCTTTGCCGCTCTGGCTGGCCAATGAGGCGATCCAGTTCGTGTGGTTCTCCGGCAGCTCCAACGTGGCCTATGGCGCGCACTTCGGTGGCCTGCTGGCGGGGGCTTTGCTGGTGCTGCCGCTACGCCGCGCCGCTCTGGCCCGGCTGCAGGCGGTAGACGAGGAGGGGAGCGATGAGGAAACGGCGGACGGCAAGCCGGCGCCACGCCCGGCGGCCGAACTGGCCGTGCTCGAAGCGCGCCGCCTGATGGCTGCGCAGCGTTTCGACGATGCCCGGCGTGCCTACGCGCGGGTGGCGCGGGAAGCTGGCAGTCGCGTCGACTTGTTGCGCGAGAGCCTCAATGTGGCACGGCTGGCGCCTGCCAGTGCCGAGTACCACGCCATCGTGTCCAGCGCCTTGGCCAGCAAGGGTCAGGATGCAGCCAGCCAGACCCTGGTGCGCGAATGCTTCACGGAATACCTCAAGCAGGCCAAGCCGCGGCCGCAACTGGCGCCCGAGCTGATCGCCGTGCTGATCGAGCGCTTTGCTGAAAGTCGCAGCCTGCCGGAGCTGGAACGTTGCGCCCGCCTGCTGCAGGCGAGTGCACCGGCGCATCCGGGGCTGGATGTGATCCTGGCTCGCTGCGTGCAGGTCTTGCGTGCAGGTGGGGCCTTGCAGCCCGCGATGGAGATTGCTCAGCTACGCAGCGCAAAGCCCATGTAGGTGGGGCTGCAGCCGCAGCTCCTGTTACCTCGCCGGGCTACGCCGGCCGAAGCCGGCCCGACTTCTCAAGCTGCGGGGGCTGAAGCCGCGTTCTTGCGCATGCGGCGAATGATGTCGCGCAGGCGCAGCGCCTCTTCCACGCGCGGGTGTTGCGGATAGCGGTTGCACAGGGTCAGCAGGAACTTGTCGGCCAGCTCGTCCTTGTGCAGATCGTCGCAGAGGATGCTGCCCCCGAGGAAATACACTTCGGGTAGCAGAGGATGATTGCGGAACTGCTTGTCGAAGCCGTTGAGGATGTCCATCGCACGCTTCGGCTCACGATTGGCACGGGCGGCTTCGGCCAGCTGCAGCACGTGGCTGGCCTCTTCCAGCCGGAACTCGGGCTGGCGCTCGCGGCAGCGCTGCCAGGCCTCCAGCGCGCCCTTGCCCTGGGCGTTGCGCAACATCAGCGGGATCAGGCGCAGTGAGTGGTTGATCAGGCGATCATCCTTGCCTGCCAGGTGCAGTAATTTGTTGTAGCGCTCCTGCGCGGCGATATTCTGCGGATCAAGGCGCTGCGCCTCGTAAGCGACTTCGAGCGCCTGATCGATCTGTCCCTCTGCAATGAAGGCCGCGATGCGCTCGGATTCCTCATCGCTTTGCGACTTCACCGGGGCCTTGCCGCGCCGGCCCGGCAGCACTTCCACTTCCAGCCCCAGCGCCTCGTGATACTGGTAGAGCACATAGCCCAGCATGTTGAAGGCGATCAGGGTGAAGTGCATGGCGACTGCCGTGATCAGCCAGATCACGCCCGCCAGGGTTGGCTTGATGGCCGGGAAGAAGTTGCGGATGCCTTCCATGGCAGCCTCGAAAGCCACTTCATCCTGCGCCTGGAAGGCCTGCTGGGCAGCCGCCTGGAGAGCCTGCCATTTCATGAATAGCGGCAGCAGCTTGGCTTCGCCCATCTGCATGACGAGGAACATCTGTCCGGCTGACAGGAAGAACAGGAACACGCATAGCAGCGCATAGGGCTTGCCGACGCCGCTCATGACATCCCAGCTGGCGGCCGGATTCAGACCGGTGCCGAGACTGCGGCTGACCACCATGGCCATCAGCGCGGCCGGGGTCACCACGGTGACTGCGAAGTTGGCGAACATGCCCATGGTTTCGCCCAGCAGCGCCGCGATCAGGCCGACGAAGAAGGCCGGGATCACGAACAGGGCCATGATCTTGTAGGGCATGTGGGCCAGCGAATCGTCCGGCAGGGGCGAGTAATCCGACACCGACAGGCGCCCGACCGAGGTTTCGTGCAGCACGCGGCTGCCGAAGCGCAGCAGGAAGACCCAGGCCAGCAGGGACAGGCCGCCGATCAGCACGACCAGTGCGCCGGGGCTGGTGCCGAAGGCACCCAGTGCCGGGATGGCCGCGAATACCAGCACACGCCACAGGGCGGAGGGTTGCAGCGGGAACAGGAAAAAGCGCGGCACGCGGGTCCAGAACGGCGCAATCAGGGAAGAGGTGCTGCTAACCATGCTGTGCGCTCCGCGCGAATCCGGTAAACCCCGGATTATGCCTAGCAGATGCCACCCTGCCCACTTGGCTTAGGGGCATTCCGGTGCGAGATGCTGCAAATTTCACGCCCCGGCCATGATTTCGGCAGGGGCTTTTGATGCCTTGCCCAGAGGCTCTGGCCCCCCGGACTGAGCTCAGCGACGCTTGCCGCCCAGAATGGAGCCCAGCACGCCGCGTACGATCTCGCGGCCGATGGAGCTGCTGATGGTGCGGGTCAGGGTCTTGGCGGCGGTCTGTACGAGGCCGTCGTGCTGACCGCCGCGTGGGCCGGTCTTGCCAAAGAGGATCTCGCCGAGCGCGCCATCAAGCAGACCTCCGCCCGCTTGCCCGGCTGGGGCGCCGGGCGCCGGGCTGCCGGCGGGGGCAGCGCCTGTCGCGGGGGCTGCGCCGGCACCGGCGCGCAGCTTTTCATAAGCCGATTCGCGATCCAGTGCTTCTTCATAGGCGCCATACACCAACGATCCGTTGATGGCGGCGTTGCGCTCGTCCGGCGTCAGCGGACCGATGCGCGAAGCCGGTGGCAGCACGAAGGCTCGCTCGACGATGGCGGGTGTGCCCTTTGCGTCAAGGAAGGAGAGCAGGGCTTCGCCCACGCCAAGCTCCATGATCGCGGTTTCGGTGCTGAACTTCGCATTCGCGCGCATGGTCTCGGCGGCGACTTTGACGGCTTTCTGGTCGCGCGGGGTGAAGGCGCGCAGCGCGTGCTGCACCCGGTTGCCAAGCTGGCCGAGGACTTTCTCGGGCACATCGAGCGGGTTCTGGGTCACGAAGTACACGCCCACGCCCTTGGAGCGGATCAGGCGCACGACCTGCTCGATCTTGTCGACCAAGGCCTCCGGCGCATCCGAGAACAGCAGATGGGCCTCGTCGAAGAAGAACACCAGCTTTGGTTTTTCCAGATCCCCCGCCTCGGGCAGGTTTTCAAACAGCTCGGCGAGCAGCCACAGCAGGAAGCTGCCGTATAGCTTGGGCGAGTTGTAGAGCTTGTCGGCGGCGAGGATGTTGATCACGCCGCGGCCCTGCTGGTCGGTCTGCATTAGGTCCGCGATGTTGAGCATTGGCTCGCCGAAGAACTTGTCGCCACCTTGCTCTTCCAGCGTGAGCAGGCCGCGCTGGATCGCGCCGACGCTAGCGGCGGAGACGTTGCCGTAGTCGGTGGTCAACTCGCGACCGTGCTCGCCGACCCACTGCACCATGGCGCGCAGATCCTTGAGGTCCAGCAGGAGCAGGCCGTTGTCATCGGCGACCTTGAACACGATCTGGAGCACACCGGCCTGGGTCTCGTTCAGTGACAGCAGGCGGGCCAGCAGCAGCGGACCCATGTCCGAAATGGTGGCGCGCACCGGGTGGCCTTGCTCACCGAACACGTCCCACAGTGTGGTGGTGAATTTTGCGGGCTCCCAGTCCGTCACGCCCAGCGCATCCAGGCGCTCCTTGAGCTTGGGTTTGAGTTCGCCCGCTGCGCCGATGCCGGAAAGATCGCCCTTCACGTCGGCTAAAAAGACTGGCACGCCGATGCCAGCGAAGGACTCGGCCAGCTTCTGCAGGGTGACTGTCTTGCCGGTGCCGGTGGCGCCGGTGATCAGGCCGTGGCGGTTGGCAAACTGGGGCAGCAGGGCAAGATCAAGTTCTCCGCTGCGGGCAATGACGAGGGGCTTGGACATGGATTCTGGCCTCGGAAAGAGTGAGCGTACTGATACCTGCGGAATGTAATCCCCGCTGTTGCAGACTGCAAAAAAAACGGGCGCGATGAACGCGCCCAGAAGGGGGGAAACCGGGAGGATACGAGCGGCTATTCCTTGCAGCTCGCCGTGCATTGTTCGAAGGCGCTCTGGCAGTTTGCGGCGCGGCCACAGCTGTAGAGCTTGTTGCCGCACGCCAGGGTGCAGTTGTTCCACTGTGGCGTGGCATTCGGCGCATCGAGCTTGAGTGCGTTACCGCTTGTTTTTGCCTTGGCCTTGGCGGGCTGGGCGCCGGAGCAGCCGGCGAGTTCCAGGCTGCGTGCCGGGCCCGGCACCAGCGGCCAGACTTCCGGCGAGAGCTCCAGATCGCTCTGGATGGCTTCGACACCGGCGTTGCCTTTGAGCAGGCCGGAGCGTTGCAGGGTGTCGAAGGCCCAGCAGTCGGCGCGCTTGACCTGCTCAGTACTGCGCTCGCGATCAATCGGCTGGCCCAGGCGGGTGATCGCGCAGGCGTGGGCATAAAAGAAGGCGCGGGTTTCGGGCAGTAATTGCGGCATCAGGCTCGGGTTGTAGGCGATCACCCGGTTGCCTTCCAGCAGCAGGACGTCGACCAGTTGGGGCAGGGCCGGATCTGCTTTGCTGGCGACCGGGCGATTCATGCCGTCGGTGCAGCCGGCGAAGCTGAAGTTAACGGTGGGGGCGGCCAGCGCTTGGGCGCTGCCCAGACACAGCAGCAGGCTGGCGAACAGGTGGAACAGGGTTTTCATGACTTTCTCCGGCGGATGAACTGAATCTAGCAGGGAACCCCTGCTCCTTCGGCTGGCTGACTGATAGGCGGCTGTATAATCCGGACCTTTGCAAATCCAGCCTAATTTAACAGGGGAGCACCATGGCCGGTCATTCCAAATGGGCCAATATCCAGCACCGCAAGGGGCGTCAGGATGCCAAGCGGGGTAAGGTATTCACCAAGCTGATCAAGGAAATCACTGTTGCCGCCAAACTGGGCGGCGGCGACCTGGGCAGCAATCCGCGCCTGCGCCTGGCCGTGGAAAAGGGTAAGGCCGAGTCCTTGCCCAAGGACAACATCGAAAACGCCATCAAGCGCGGTACTGGGCAGCTCGAAGGCGTGGTGTATGAAGAAGCGCGCTACGAAGGTTACGGCATTGCTGGCGCCGCAGTGATCGTGGACTGCCTCACCGACAACAAGGTGCGCACCGTGGCGGATGTACGCCATGCCTTTTCCAAGTACGGTGGCAACATGGGCACCGATGGCTGCGTGGCCTTCCAGTTCAAGCACTGCGGCACCTTGCTGTTTGCCCCGGGCACGAATGAAGATGCGCTGATGGAGGCCGGCCTCGAAGCCGGTGCCGAAGATGTGGTGACCAATGACGACGGTTCGATCGAAGTCATCACCGGGCCCTGGGAATTCACGGCGGTGAAGGAGGCGCTTGAGGCTGCAGGCTTCAAGGCTGAATTCGGCGAAGTCACCATGAAGGCGCTGAACGAAACCGAACTGGGGGCGGAGGAGAGCGTGCGCATGCAGAAGCTGCTCGATGCGCTGGAATCCCTCGACGACGTGCAGGATGTGTATACGTCCGCAGTGATGGACGAAGCCTGATCCCTCGTTCATGCTTTGCCCGGAAGGCGGCGCATTCTGCGCCGCCTTTTGTTTGGAAGCCGAATGCCCCTGACCCCGTTGCTGCTCGTTCTGCTGGCCGCTCTGATTCATGCCAGCTGGAATCTGATTGCCAAGAAATCCGGCGGCGACGCCCGCTTTGCCGTGCTGACCTGCCTGACGCTGGCCGTGGTGTGGGCACCGCTGGGGGGCTTCATGGCCTGGCGCGATGCCGGTGCTTACGGAGCGCTGCAGTGGGCCCTGATCGTCGCCAGTGGCGTGCTTCACATCGTCTATTACCTGTGCCTGCTGCGGGGCTATCGGCTGGGTGATCTGTCGGTGGTGTACCCCCTGGCGCGCGGCACCGGGCCGCTGATCACGGCACTCGTTGCAACGAGTTTCATGGGCGAGAGCCTGCGTGCGCTGGGCTGGTTCGGGGTGGCGGGAATTGTTGGCGGCACTTTGCTGATTGCGGGGGGCCCCGCCCTGTTGAGCAGGCTGCGCGCCCAAACCGATTCGGTGTCCGAGCAGGCACGGCTGCGCGCCGGTCTCGCGTACGGCGTATTGACGGGCATTTTCATTGGCGCCTATTCCTTGCTGGATGGCTATGCCGTCAAGCATGCAGCGGTGTCGCCGATCCTGCTCGACTACCTGGGGAACCTGGCGCGCTTGCCACTCTTGCTGGGCTTGATGCTGCTGACGCAGCGTGAAGCCGTGATGAGCCTGCCGGCGTACTGGCGCCAGATGTGGAAGCCGGCTTTGCTGGTCGGCGCGATTTCTCCGGTGTCGTATGTCATGGTCCTGTACGCAGCGACCATGGCGCCGCTGTCGCAGGTCGCACCGGCGCGTGAGTTGTCGATGCTCTTTGCTGCCTTGCTGGGCGGCCATCTGCTGGGCGAGCGCGATGCCCCCATCCGCCTGCTCGGCGCAAGTTGCATTGCGCTGGGCGTGCTGCTGCTGACCCAATCCTGAACCGGAATCATCATGCTTGAACGTTTGCTGGCCCCCGTCTTCGTCCTGCTCTGGAGTACCGGTTTCATCGGTGCGAAATTTGGTCTGCCTTATGCCGATGCTCTGCATTTCCTGAGCGCCCGCTATGTGCTGGTGATCGTCTTCATGGGGCTGGCGGCGTTGATCTTCCGGGCGCCCTGGCCGCGCGATCCGCGCCGGGTGCTGCACATTGCGGTGGCGGGTGTGCTGATCCAGGCGACCTATCTGGGCGGGGTTTTCGTGGCCATCCAGCAAGGTCTGCCAGCAGCGCTGACCAGCCTGATCGTGGGCTTGCAACCCATCCTCACCGCGCTGGCGGCTGGCATTCTGCTGGGCGAACGGGTCACTGGCCGCCAGTGGCAAGGCCTGGCTTTGGGTTTCATCGGTGTGCTGCTGGTGGTGAGCAATAGCCGCAACCCCGGCCTCAATCAGGCCTGGCAATGGTCAGCATTGTGGCCGGCGGTGATTGCGTTGCTGGGCATCACCTTGGGCACGCTGTACCAGAAGCGTTTCTGCCCGCATTTCGATCTGCGCAGCGGGGCGGTGATCCAGTTTGCCGCCAGCCTGCTGGTGACCCTGCCGTTGGCCCTCAGCTTTGAACCGCGCAGCATCGAGTGGACGAGTAGTTTCTGGTTCGCGCTGCTGTGGCTGGTGCTGATGCTGTCGGTGGCGTCGATCAGCGTGCTGAATCTTTTGATCCGGCGCGGCTCGGTGGTGAAGGTGACGAGCCTGTTCTATCTCACCCCGGGCGTGACGGCCTTGTGCGCCTGGCTACTGTTTGACGAACGCCTCGGAGCCTTGGCCCTGCTGGGCATGGCGCTGGGCGCGTTCGGGGTGTGGCGCGCCCGCGCCAGCTGAGTCTCAGAGCGGCTGGATGCGCGCCTGATTGCCGGGCACATTGAGCCAACGCGTCAACATGCGGTAGACGTCGGCATCGAAGCGGCGGGGCGGTGGGCTGGCCAGCAGTTCGGCCAGAGTGGTCTCGTCGCAGGCACTGCCGAGGCGGCACCAGTGATCGAAGACCTGGACTTCACTGCGCTGAGTGCCTTCATGGGTTTCCGCCAGCAGTACAGCACCACGCCAGGGCCAGGCCGTGAGGCGCAGGGCTGCCATCACGGTCGCCAGGCGCAGATCGTGTACGCGGGTGTCTTCGCGGCCCACGCAGACGCCGTGGCAACGCCCCAGATGTACTGCCTGACAAGGGCCACCACCCACTTCCAGACCGATCCGGCTGGCGCACAGCTTGTGTTGGCGGGCCAGCTCCTGCAGCGCGGTGCGTGCTTCGCGTTCGCCACGGAAGCAGCCGGAGATGTCGGTCCAGCCGGCCGGGTCCGTGCCGCTCAGATCGGCCAGTTCCAGTACCGGCGCTTTCAGGCTGTGGCGCAGCCAGCGCCAGCCAAACGCGGCAGTGGCCGGCTGCTCGCGCAATTCGCGGGCTAGCTGCAACTCTTTGAGCTGGGCGCCGAATTCGCCAGCGCAGGGGAAGCTTGCCACGTCATGCACTGCTGCCGCGATCTTCTTGTTCTTGGCGCTGGCGCGCCCGGCGGTGAAGAAACCCAGCACCTGTGAGCGCAGATCGCGAGCGCGACCAATCTCCAGCACCTGCCCGGTGGTGGAGCGGAAGACGTAAGCGCCGGGGCTGTCCGGCAGGGCTTCGAGATCGCCGATCGGCAGGCGTGGCACGCTGCTGGTGGCAAAGGCCTTGTCCCAGGCGCGCTGCAGGCGTTCGCTGTCGGCGCGCCCGCGTGCGTCCTGCAGGAATTGCCAGACGATGCGCGCGTCATCCAGTGCGCGGTGGCGGGCATCGATGGTGTAGCCATGGCGCGCGATGATGGCATCCAGCCCGTGTTTGGCGAACTCCGGGTCGAGGGCCCGCGAGAACTTCACTGAGCACATCACCGGTGCATCCCAGGCGAGACCCAGTTGCTCGAAGGCGGCACGCAGGAAGTTGTAGTCGAAGCGTGCGTTGTGGGCGACGAAAACGGCATTCGCGAGCTTCTCGCGCACGCTCTCGGCTAGCGCCGAGAAGCCCGGCGCATCGGCCACCATCGCGTCAGTGATGCCGATCAGTTCCTGGATGCGTTCCGGGATCGGCATGCCTGGATTGACCAGGCTGCTCCACTGCTCGATGAGTTCTCCGTCCTCAACGACAAGGATTGCGATCTCGGTGATGCGGTCACGGCTGGGGTCGGCGCCGGTGGTTTCGAGGTCGACGATGGCGAGGCGGGGGAAATGCATGCGGTGTCGGGCATGGGGAGCAGTGGATCGGAGCGTATGAGGCCCGACTTGCCACTCCCGCAAACATCATTCCTGAGAGAAATACGGATAGGCTTTTTGCGCCACTTTCGATTCGGCATTGGCCTGCTGCTCAGCGGGCGCTTGCGGCTTGTCCCACCACAGGGCGCGGCCTTTCTGCTTTTCCTGCAGCTCTTCCGGATGCTGCTCGAGCCAGCTGTTCATGAACTGGGTGAATTCGGAAACGTAGGGCATGGTCTTCTCTCTCTGTTTCTTGGGGGTCAGCGTTTTTCGGCGGCTTTGTCGCCGTTGCGGTCGCGCACGATGCGCACCACATCCGGGATGTGGCGCACCGCGCGCATGATGCGTGCGAGATGCGGGCGGTTCTTTACCTGGATGGTGAAGTGGATGATGGTATCGCCACCATGCTCGCTTTCCATGTTCACATTCTGGATGTTGGCTTCCTGATCGGCGATCGCCGAGGCCACGCGGGCCAGCACGCCACGGCGATGGTGGATCAGCACGCGGATGCCGACATCGAACAGGCGATCGCCGCCAGCCTCCCACTCCACGTCCACCCAGCGGTCGCGCTCGGAGGAGTGATTGCGGGTCAGCACCGGGCAATCGTTGAGGTGTACTTCTAGCCCCTGATCCTTGCGCAGCAGGCCCACGATCGGGTCGCCCGGGATTGGCCGGCAGCAGCGCGCCATCTGTATCGCCATGCCCTCGCCACCCTGGATCAGCACCGGAGTGGGGGTGCGCGGGCGGGCCGGTGTTTCGCCGTCACTGATGGCCTTCTCCTCCTGCAGGTCGGCCAGGCGCCGCGCCACCATCGCGGCCAGGCGCTTGCCAAGGCCAATGTCGGTGAAGATCTCCTCGCGCAGCTTGCACGAGAACTCCTTCAGGAAGCGATCCCAGGCCGTGGTGCCGATATCCGACAGGTGCAGGCCGATGTGCCGCAGAGATTGCGAGAGCAGGCGCTCACCTAGATGAGTGGCCTCTTCCTGATGCACGGTCTTCAGGAAGTGGCGGATCTCGGCCCGTGCCTTGCCAGTGCGTACATACGAGAGCCAAGCCGGATTCGGGTGGGCATGCTGGGCAGTGGTGATTTCGACCTGGTCGCCATTCTTGAGCTCGCTGCGCAGAGGGCGCAGCTCGCCGTTGATGCGGCAGGCCACGCAGCGGTTGCCCACATCGGTATGAACCGAGTAGGCGAAATCGACGGCGGTGGCGCCGCGCGGCAGGTTGCGGATTTGCCCGGCCGGGGTGAACACGAAGACTTCGCCCGGAAACAGGTCGATTTTCACGTGCTCGAGGAATTCGGAAGAGTCGCCCGAGGTGGATTGCAGCTCGAGCAGGGATTGCAGCCAGTTGTGCGTTTTGTGCTGCAGATCGGACAGGGATTGCGCCGTGCCATCCTTGTACAGCCAGTGCGAAGCCACGCCGGATTCGGCTACGGCGTGCATCTCGTTGGTACGGATCTGTACTTCCACCGGCAGGCCGTTGGGGCCGATCACCGTGGTATGCAGGGACTGGTAGCCATTAGCTTTGGGTAGGGCAATGTAGTCCTTCATCTTGCCCGGCACCGGCTTGTAAAGCTCATGCAGGGCGCCCAAGGCGAGGTAGCAGCCGGGGATGTCCTTGACCAGGATGCGGAAGCCGTAGATATCCAGCACCTGCTCGAAACTGAGGCGTTTCTCGAGCATCTTGCGATAGATGCCGAACAGATGCTTCTCGCGCCCATACACCTCGGCATCCACGCCCCAGACCGGCATGCGTTCACGGATGCTGGTCATCAGGCGCATGATCAGCTCGCGCTGATCCCCACGCACGGCCCGCAGAGCCTTGCCCAGCACGCGATAGCGCATCGGGTGGGTGTTCTTGAAGGCCAGTTCCTGTAGCTCACGGTAGAGCGTGTTGAGGCCCAGGCGATTGGCGATTGGAGCGAAGATTTCCAGCGTTTCGCGTGCAATCCGGCGGCGCTTGTCCGGCCGCACGGCGTCCAGCGTGCGCATGTTGTGCAGGCGGTCGGCCAGCTTGATCAGGATCACGCGTACGTCGCGGGCCATGGCGAGGAACATCTTGCGATAGTTCTCGGCCTGGGCCTGCTGATAAGTCTGGGATTCGATGCGGTCGAGTTTGGAGACACCATCGACCAGCTCCGCGGCCGTCTTGCCAAACTGTCCTTCGATGTCGGACTTGGTGACGTGCGAATCTTCCATCACGTCGTGCAGCAGGCCGGCGATCAGGGCCTGGGCATCGAGGTGCCACTGGGCTAGGGTTTCCGCTACAGCCAGCGGATGGAAGACATAAGGCTCTCCGCTGATGCGGAACTGCCCGGCGTGAGCATGCGAAGCCAGCTCAAAGGCAGCTTCGAGACGTTCGACATCTTCGGGTTTGAGATAGCGTGCAGCCTGGGTACGCAGGCGGGCGAACTCTACGGCTTCGTCGAAGCCGTTGTCAGCCGCTGCGCCGAACATGCCCGAGGTGGGCAGGGCCGGCTGCGGCGGGCTGAGTGGGGCAAGAGGCCTGGGCTCCATCGATTGCTCTCCGGGTGCTGGCGACAGGCCCCTGTGGGGCTCAGGACTGACTGCGGGTGAGCAGTTCGCGGCCGAGTTTGCCGGCAGCGATTTCACGCAGGGCCACGACGGTGGGTTTGTCGCGTCCGGCTTCCACCAGTGGGGTGTTGCCGGCGGTGAGCTGGCGGGCGCGGTAGGTTGCAGCCAGGGTCAGTTCAAAGCGGTTGGAGATCATGTGCAGACAGTCGTCGACCGTGATGCGGGCCATGGCGGAATCCTTTTTCGTCAAACAGCGGGGAGAAAACTCAGCGGGTGGCGCGCTCGGACAACTGCGGTGCGCAACCGTGCACAGCGCACGACACAGCACAGCTCGTCGAGCGCGACCTGCAAGTCATTGTTAATTATAACGTAGTCGAAGTGATCTACCTGACGCATTTCGTCCTCGGCCGCCGCAAGGCGCTGCGCGATGACTTCTTCGCTGTCCGTACCACGCCCGCGCAGGCGTTTGCCGAGCACGTCGAAGCTCGGTGGTTGAATGAAAATGCTCACCGCGTCCGGGAAAATGTTGCGCACCTGGGCCGCACCCTGGCAGTCGATTTCCAGCAACACATCATGCCCGGCGGCGAGCTGTTCCTCCAGCCAGGGGCGCGAGCTGGCGTAGAAATTGCCATGAACTTCGGCCCACTCCAGGAATTCACCCCGATCGCGGCGGGCAAGAAAGTCGGCCGAGCTGGTGAAGTTGTAATGCACGCCATTCACCTCGCCTTCGCGCGGTGCACGGGTGGTGAAGGAGACAGACAGGCGCACGGCCGCATCGCGCGAAAGGAGGGCGCGCACCAGGGTGGTCTTGCCGGCACCGGAAGGCGCGGCGACGATGAAGAGGCTACCGGACATGGCTTACTCCAGATTCTGCACTTGTTCGCGCATCTGCTCGATGTAGACCTTGAGATCGACCGCAATCTCCGTAAGTTGAGGCGAGACGGCCTTCGAGCCGAGGGTGTTGGCTTCGCGATTGAGCTCCTGCATGAGGAAGTCCAGGCGCTTGCCGACGGCACCGCCCTTGCCGAGTACGCGTTCGACTTCGTCAAGGTGGGCGTTCAGGCGGGTGATTTCTTCGGCCACGTCAGCGCGTTGCGCAAACAGGGTCACTTCCTGGCGGATACGGTCCTCGTCCAGCGAGGCCACTGCTTCGCGCAGGCGCGTGGTGAGCTTCTCGCGGTATTCGCTTACGGCGGCTGGCACGATTGGGGCGGCTACGGCCACGCGCTCGCGGATCAGGCCGACACGCTCGCGCAGCATGGCCACCAGCTTCTCGCCTTCGCGGGCCCGCGAAGCGCGCAGTTCGCCCAGTGCAGCGCGGGCAATCTCATGCACGGCAGCGGTGAGGCGCTCATGATCCAGGCCTTCCTCGGCGAGCACGCCAGGGTAGCGGAGGATCTCTGCAGTGGACAGCGGACTGGCATCCGGGAAGCTTTCACGGACCCGGTTTTGTGCGACGCGCAATTGTTCCAGCATGTCGCCGTTGATGGAAAGCCCGCTGTTTCCGCTTGCCACCGCCTGTAAGCTCATGCGGCATTCGATCTTGCCGCGTGATACGCTGGCGTTGATCTGTTCGCGGACGATAGGCTCCGCAAAGCGCAGATCTTCGACGATGCGGAACGCCAGATCCAGGTAGCGGGAATTCACGCTACGCAGTTCGATCTGAAGAGAAGCTTTGCCCACGTCGCGCGAAAGCGCGGCGTAGCCGGTCATGCTGAATACCATGGGAACTTTCCTGGACAGGCGACCGCCTTTACTTGCCGCAGCCAAAGCCTGAGAATTGATTGAACGCGGATCATAACGCCCGGATACATGCCGTCTCAAGTTAATAGCGCCCTGCCGCCCGGCTTTCAGCTGGAGCAATACCGTATCGAGCAACAGCTCAGCTTGGGCGGGTTTTCGATCGTCTATCTGGCGACGGATCAGGACGGCAAGCCGGTCGCGATCAAGGAATACCTGCCGAACTCGCTGGCGCTGCGCAAGGGCGGCGAGATTGAGCCGCAGATTGATGAGGAGCATCAGGCCGCCTTCCGTTACGGCATGAAGTGCTTCTTCGAGGAAGGGCGCTCGCTCGCCAAGCTGATGCATCCGAATGTGGTGCGGGTGCTGAACTTCTTCCGCGCCAACGGCACTGTGTACATGGTCATGCAGTTCGAGCGCGGCCGTACCCTGCAGGACTTCATCCAGCGCAACAAGGGGCATATCAAGGAGCGTTTCATTCGCGGCGTGTTCACCCGCATGCTCAATGGCCTGCGTGAAGTGCACTCGCACAAGCTGCTGCACCTCGACATCAAGCCTTCCAACATTTACCTGCGTAACGATGGCACGCCGGTGCTCCTCGATTTCGGCGCTGCCCGCCAGACCCTGGCGCAGGACCAGCCGATGTTGAAACCGATGTATACCCCGGGTTTTGCGCCGCCCGAGCAGTTCAATGATCGCGAACACCTCGGTCCTTGGAGTGACATCTATAGCACTGGTGCGGCGATGTATGCCTGCCTGGCGGGTGTCGCACCCCAGCGCTCGGATGAACGCCTCAAGAAAGACCTGATGGAGCCGGCCGTCAAACGCTGGCCCGGTCAGTACTCCCCTCATCTGCTGCAGACGATCGACTGGTGCCTCAATCTCGATCCGCTGCAACGCCCGCAAAGCGTGTATGCACTGCAGAAGGAACTCCTCACCCGTACCCGCTTCATCGCCCATGAGGCACCTACGACCGTGCTCGGCAAGGTGATGCACCGCCTGCGAGCCCTTACAGGTAAAGCATGAAGTTCACGATCTACCAGGAAAGCCGCCCCGGTGCCCGCCCCAACAATCAGGATCGGGTGGCCTACAGCTATACACGCGAATCCTTGCTGCTGGTGGTGGCTGATGGCATGGGGGGGCATCTGCACGGCGAGATTGCTGCCCAGATCGCTGTGCAGTACATCATCGAGTCCTTCCAGCGTGCGGCCAAGCCGCTGGTGCAGGACGAACTGATGTTCCTCTCGCGTTGCCTCGGGAATGCCCATGCCGCAATCCAGGACTACGCCTTCGACAAAAGCCTGCCGGAAGCGCCACGCACCACCATCGTTGCCTGCCTGATCCAGAACAGCGTGGCGTATTGGGCGCACGCCGGTGATTCGCGCCTTTATCTGATCCGCCGTGGCCGGATTGCCCAGCAGACCAAGGATCACTCGCGTCTGCAGATGATGCTTGATCAGGGCCTGATCGACGAAGAGGCCGCTGCCCGCCATCCGGCGCGCAACCGTATCTTCAGCTGCCTGGGCGGCACCCACTCACCGCAGATCGAGTTTTCCTCGCCGGTGCCGCTGTTTGCTAACGACCTGCTCGTAATGTGTACCGACGGAGTGTGGGGCAATCTCACCAATGAGGATTTCATCGACCGTCTCGGCGACAGCAATATCCTCGATACCTCGCCCCGCCTGCTGGATCTGGCCGAGAGCCAGGGCGGGCTGACCTGTGACAACCTGTCGATGCTGTCCATGCGCTGGCATGATGATTACGCCGATGAGCAGGCTTCGACGATCTCCACCGAGACCATGCCGGCCGATGGCATCACCACCAAGATGGAAGGTTTCGCCCGGGGCCGCCATCATGAAGCTGGCAGCCTGAGCGACTCGGATATCGAGAAGGCGATCGACGAGATCAACCTCGCGATCCAGAAGTATTCCAAGTTCGACCCGGGTAAATAAGGCGTCCGGCTACTGCGCGAACGGGGCCTGAAACTGCGATGCTCGCCGTACTCTAGTACGGCTGCGCTTCTCCTTTCAGTCGCCGTCCGCTCGCTACGCCGGCTGCCTCATTTACAGCCTTGGCGTTTTCGTAGGGCGCAATCGAAGCGAAACGCTTTGCGCCGCCTGTTTTCTACCTTTCAACAATTCTGATATTCCATCATGCGCCCCTCCAACCGCCTCCCCGACCAGCTGCGCGATGTGCGCATCACCCGGAATTACACCTGCCACGCCGAAGGCTCGGTGCTGATCGAGTTCGGCAACACCAAGGTGCTGTGCACCGCCAGCGTTGAAGAGAGCGTGCCGCCCTTCCTGCGTGGCAAGGGTGAAGGGTGGGTTACTGCGGAATACGGCATGCTGCCGCGCTCCACGCACACCCGCATGGCCCGCGAAGCGGCGAAGGGCAAGCAGAGTGGCCGCACCCAGGAAATCCAGCGTCTGATTGGCCGCAGTCTGCGTGCGGTGGTTGATCTGAAGGCGCTCGGCGAGCGTCAGATCACCATCGACTGCGATGTACTGCAGGCTGACGGCGGGACGCGCACGGCCTCTATCACCGGCGCCTGTGTGGCGCTGTACGATGCCTTGCAGGGACTGGTGGCTGCCGGCAAGCTGGCGCACAGCCCACTGAAGGACTGGGTGGCAGCGATCTCGGTGGGCGTGTTCGAGGGCGAAGCGGTGCTGGATCTGGATTACCCGGAAGATTCTGCCTGCGATACCGACATGAATGTGGTGATGACGGGCAGTGGCGGCTTCGTCGAAGTGCAGGGTACGGCAGAAGGCGCGCCTTTTGCGCGTGCCGAGCTGGACAGTCTGCTGGCCTTGGCGGGTGCGGGTATTGCGCAGTTGGTCGAGCTCCAGAAGGCCGCTGTCGCGGCCTGAACTTTCGGGCCGCGTTAGAATCCGAACCCGGTCTATTTTTTTGAATCTGCCCATGAGCATTTCACCGAGCGAACTCTTCGAACGCAACCGCACCTGGTCACAGAAGGAGCGCGATAACGATCCGGAGTATTTCTCCCGTCTGGTTCAGCAGCAGAGCCCGGAGTTTTTGTGGATCGGCTGTTCGGACAGCCGCGTGCCGGCCAATGAGATCATCGGTCTGGCCCCGGGTGAAGTTTTCGTGCACCGGAATATCGCCAATGTGGTGGTGCACACCGACTTGAACTGCCTGTCCGTGATCCAGTATTCAGTCGACGTGCTGAAGGTAAAGCACATTCTGGTGGTGGGGCACTATGGTTGTGGTGGGGTGCGTGCGGCGATGGATAACGTTCGCGTGGGCTTGGCGGACAACTGGTTGCGTCATGTTCAGGACGTGCGTGACAAGTACCGCAGCTGGCTGGCTGGGATCGACGACCCGCTGCAGCGTTGCGAGCGCCTGTGCGAACTCAATGTGGCCGAGCAGGTGCTCAATGTGAGTGAAACCACGGTGCTGCGGGACGCTTGGGCGCGGGGTCAAGATGTGGCCGTGCATGGCTGGATCTACGGGCTCGCCGACGGTATCGTCAGCGAACTGGGCAGCAATCTGTTGCGAGAAGATGATGCCCATGATGTGTATGAGGCCACCGTCGCTCAGATCATGCAGCGCAGCTGAATGTGGCTTTCGTGCCGGGTGGCGGTGCCGCCCGGCCCCGTGGCGCAAGCCGGGCATGAGCTGCGGTTATACTCGGCGAAATTTTCCCAGGGGTTCCTGAATGTCCAGTCAAATCAGTTTCCGTCACGCGCAGCGCGGCAGTACGGCTTCAGGGCTGCTGGTTGGCTTGCTGATCGGCGTGCTGATTGCTGCCGGCGTGGCGCTCTACATCAATTTCGGCCCCAAGCCTTTTGTGACCAAGGTCGAGCAGGCGCCGCGTCCTGCCGCCAGTGCGCCGGCAGCCCAGAGCGCGCCGATCGCGCTGCCGGGAAAACCGGGCGATGCACCGGTTGAAAAGCCCAAGTACGATTTCTACAAGATTCTGCCTGGTGGCGAGGCGGCTTCGGCTCCGGTCAGCAACAAGCCGGCGGAGGCGCCTGCTGCGGACAAGATTTTCCTGCAGGCTGGCGCCTTCCAGAATCCCTCTGACGCCGACAATCTGAAGGCCAGATTGGCTTTGCTCGGCATCGAATCGAACGTTCAGCGCGTAGATCTGTCCGAGAAGGGCATTTTCTATCGCGTGAGGCTTGGCGCTTTCGCCACGCCTGATGCAACGGACGCGATGCGCGCCCGTTTGCTCACAGAAGGAATCGAAGCCAGTGTAGTCAAGGCCAAGCCCTGAACCGCACTCATCCCAGCCTATCCGGAGACCCAGCATGCAACGTCGTAGCACCCTCAAAGTCCTTCTCGCCGGCCTTCTCGCCGGTGCCAGCCTGATTGCTCATGCCGAGGGCGTGAAGGAACTCAGCCCGCCGCAGCCAACCCTACCGGCCGGCCAGATCGAAGTGATCGAGTTCTTTTCCTACGGCTGCCCGCACTGCAGCAATTTTGAGCCCCTGCTGGTTAAGTGGCGTGCCCAGCAGAAGCCGGACGTGGTGGTCAAGAAGGTGCCGGTTTCTTTCGGGCGTGCCGAATGGGCCGCACTGGGGCGTCTGTACATCACCCTGAGTGCCCTGGGACAAGCTGACAATCTGACTCCGGCAGTATTCGAGGCGGTACACAAGGATCGCATCCGTCTGGAAGATGAAAAGGTGCGCAATGACTGGCTCGCCAAGAAGGGCGTGGACGTCAAGAAATTCAATGACACCTGGCGCTCGTTCAGCGTGGATGCTCAGTACAAGCGTGCTGAACAGATGTCGGTGAGCTACAAGGTCATGTCGGTGCCGAATCTGGTGGTGGCCGGCAAGTATCTGGTTGAAGGCGGTGATCCTGCTGGCCTGAGCACTGTGGATGGCCTGATCGCCAAGGTCCGCGCCGGCAAGTGAGTCTGAAGGTCTTCATCACCGGCGCCTCCAGTGGCATCGGCGCCGCACTGGCGCGCGCTTATGCCGCAAGGGGGGCGAGCCTGGGCTTGCTTGGGCGCCGTGGCGAGGCGCTCGAAGCCTTGTGCGCCAGCCTGCCGGGCGAACATCTGGTGCTGGTGGCTGACGTGGCCCGTCCTGAGGAGCTGGCTGCTGCCGCACGCAGTTTCATGGCGCGGTTTGGTGTGCCGGATGTCGTGATTGCCAACGCGGGCGTGTCTGCTGGCACGCTCAGCGAGGAGCAGGGCGATCTGGCTGTGTTCGACGGTATCCTGCGCACCAATCTGCTGGGCATGGTGGCTACCTTTCAGCCTTTTATTGTGCCGATGCGGCGTGAGCGGCGCGGTCAGCTGGTCGGTATCTCCTCGGTGGCGGGGGTGCGTGGTCTGCCTGGTGCCGGGGCCTACAGTGCTTCCAAGGCGGCCGCCAGCCGCTATTTGGAGAGCTTGAGGGTCGAGTTGCGGGGCACGGGAGTCAAGGTGAGCGAAATCCGCCCCGGCTATATCCGGACGCCGATGACCGATGTGAATACGTATCGTATGCCCTTCATCATTGATGCGGACGAGGCCGCCCGACGCTTCATCCGGGCCATTGAGCGCGCACCCGCGCGGGCCACGATTCCCTGGCAGATGGCCATCGTGGCGCGCCTGCTGGCCGCGTTGCCGAGTTTTCTGTATGACCGTTTTGCAGCCCGCGCCGGGCGCAAACCACGTGGCCTCAAGCTCTGAGCAGATGAAGCAGGCTGTGCCCGGTGGTCTTTACCTTCGCTTGGTGCTGACCACTTTTTTCTGGGGCGGTACTTTTATTGCGGGACGTTTCCTGGCCCAGAGCATGCCGCACTTTCTGGCGGCGACCCTGCGTTTCTGTTTTGCCCTGCTCGGCCTGCTGCTGTATGCACTTAGCACAGGTCAGCGCCTGTACTGGCCGGATCGGCGCCAGTGGGGTGTCGCGCTGGCGCTGGGTGCGAGTGGCATCTTTGCTTACAACGCCGGTTTCTTTGCCGGGCTCGCTCAGGTAGCAGCCAGCCGCGCGGCCTTGCTGGTGGCCGCCAGCCCAGTGATAACCCTGTGCACGGTGCAATGGCTCAATCGCGCTGTTTGGTCAGCTCGGCAGATCAGCGGGGTGTTGCTGTCCTTCTGCGGGGCGGTGCTGGTGGTGTCGCACGGTGATCTGGCGGGCTTGCTGCATGGTGCGGTGGGGCAGGGCGAGCTGTTCATCTTCGGGGCGGTGGTGGCCTGGGTGGTCTACACCCTTGTGATGCGTTACTACGCGCGCGGCTTCGAGGCGTTGTCGATGACTTTCTTTGCCATCCTGTGCGGCACCCTGCTGCTGGCCGTGCCAGCCAGTGGGGAGCTGGTGGCGACGGGTTGGCCCGCATTGGGCTGGCAGGCCTGGCTGGCGCTGGCTTACATGGGGCTGCTGGGGACTTCACTAGCCTTCGTGTGGTATTCGCAAGCCGTGGCCGTGATCGGCGCAGCGCGCGCTACGCAGTTCACCAATCTGGTGCCGGTGTTCGGCGTGCTGTTGTCGGTGATGCTGCTGGGCGAAAGCCTGGTCTGGTCAAGCCTGGGAGGTGGCCTGCTGGTGGTGGCCGGGGTGATGTGGGTGAACCGGGCCGCGCACACCTGATCAGGCTGCGCTGGCTTTGGGAGGCACTAGCGTGTCCTCCTGTGCGGGGGCCTTGAGTGGGATGCAGATACGGAAACAACTGCCTTGTCCAGGGCTGCTGTCCACCGTGATTTCGCCACCGAGAATGCCGGTGACGATGTTATGCACGATGTTCAGGCCCAGCCCGGTGCCGTCGCGTCCAAGCTTGGTGGTGAAGAAGGGATCGAAAATGCGCCGCAGGTTGTTGGCGTGAATCCCGATGCCATCATCCTGACAGGTGAAGATGACCCCCCCGGCGCCATCGAGTTCGGCGCGCAGCCGTACCGTGCCACGCTCCTGGCCTTCGAAGGCGTGCAGGATGGTGTTGTTGAGCAGGTTGGCGATGACCTGGCCGAGCGGGCCCGGATAGCTGTCGAGGCTGATGCCGGCCGGGATCTCGGTTTCGATGCTGTGGCTGGTCTTGCGGAATACCGGCTGCATGGTGACGACGATTTCACTGACGACCTCCGCCAGTTCGAAGCGGCGACGCTGTGAGCTGGTCTGATCTACGGCTACCTGCTTGAAGCTGCTGATCAGCTCGGCAGCACGCTGCAGGTTGCGCAACAGGATGTCGGCAGCGGATTCGGACTCGGCGACGTAGTTATCCAGCGTGGAGCGGCGCAGGCCGGCCTCCATCTGTTCGCGGAAACTCTGGTTCACGTCGTGCAACGTGCTGGCTACCATCAGGCTGTTGCCGATGGGGGTGTTGAGTTCGTGGGCGATTCCGGCTACCAACGAGCCCAGCGCGGCAAGCTTCTCGGAGCGCACGAGTTCGTCCAGGGTGCGTTTGAGGCGTTCAAGGGTTTTTTCCAGTTCGGCATTGGTAGTGGCCAGGTCATGGGTGCGCTCGGTGACGCGCTTCTCAAGCGATTGATTGAGCTCTTCCACCTGACGCTGTGCTTCGAGCAGGGAGGTGACATCCACGGTGGCCACCAGCAGGCAGGGCTCTTCATCCATGCTGATCTGGCGTACATAGATCTGGCAGTCACGGATCTCTCCGTCGCAGGTGCGCAGGCGCATGTCCGCACCCGATACTTCGCCTGCCTCGTTCAGCAACTGCAATACCCATTCACGCTCGCGCTGATCGGTATAGATCGGGGTGGCCAGAACAGGTTGACCGACGACCTCATTGCGCGGGTAGCCGAAGTTCTGCAGGAAGCTCGGATTCACGTCGAGGCAGACGCTGTCGCTGCGGCGCAGGACCCCGATCGGGATCGGCGAGTACTGGAAGATCGATGAGAATTTCTGCTCACTGTGACGCAGCGCTTCAAGCGTCAGCAGGCGCTGGAACTCGGTGCTGGCGCGTGCCGCTCCGAGTGCGGCGAGGGATTGGGCTGCTTCGGTGGCAACCAGAGGGGAGTCGAAAAGCAGGGCCAGATGGCCGCTGACCTGCTGCTGGCTGTCCACCACGGGCTCGAGAATCAGGGCCTGGGTGAGGCTGCAGCCCCAGCTCACGGCGTCGCGTGATATCGCTTCATAGGCCCCCGTATTTAGGAGCAGGGCGCCGGTGCGCTCGGCATAGGCGGCCAGCGTGGTACGGCCCGGGTGATGCCCCCCCACTAGCGACCAGCCCGGTGCGCAGAGGCTGGCACTGATGTCCACGCCGTCGCGGGTATGGGTAGCCAAATAGGCGGCCTGGGCCCCGCAGCCGCGTGCGATCACGCCAAGCAGTTGCTCGAGAAACATGCCCGGACTCAGTTCGCCACCAAGGCGGGCAATGGCCCGCAGCGCATCAGTGGTGTGACGGCGCTCGGTGACGTCGGTCATCAGGGCAACCCACTGGATGATCTGTTCGTTGTCGTCGCGCAGCGGCTGCAACTCCAGGGATACCCAGAAGCTCTGCCCGTCCTGCCCGCGGCAGGGCATCTCCAGTTCGGTCAGATGGCGCCCGTTGTTCATTGCCGCTTCGATGGCCGAGGCCCGCGAAGTTTCGCCTGTCAGCTCCTGGGCCTGCAGCACGTCGACCAGCGCCTGTCCGCGTACCTCGCTAGCGTGGCCGGAGCAGCGTTCGGCGAAGGCATGGTTGATCCATTCGATGCGTCCGCTGGCGTCGGTGAGGGCCACAAGGTTGCTGGTCAGGCGTACCACAGTGGCGAGTCGGCGGATTTCGTCGTCCGAGCGTTGACGCTCGGTGATGTCTTCAACCATTGCGACGATGCGCTGACCGGTGCCGGCGCTGTCGCGGATCAGGCTGTTGTACCACTGGCAGGTTACGCCGGCTGCATCCGAACGCTTGCAGGCGAGTTTGATGTGTGGGCTGGCCACGCTGCGTTCGAGCAGCTGGTTAACGCTCAGATTATCGCGTGCGTCCTTGCTGTTGGCCACCAGCATGCCGGCATGGCGTCCGAGCACCTCCTCCCGGCGCCAACCGAAGATGCGCACGGCAGCTTCGTTCCAGTCCAGGATGTGCCAGCCAAGATCGAACTCGATTACTGCCAATGGACTCTGTTCGACCAGGGTGCGCAGACGCTGTTCGCGATCACGCAGGGCCGCCTCGACCCGCATGCGTTCGCGCAGGTCGACCTCCAGCGCCCGGTTCTTCTGCTCCAGTGTGTGGAACAAGCCCTGCAGTGCCTGGCGAGTGACCTCGAGCTGGGCTTCTACATCGCCGATTTCGTCGCGGCGTGAGGGAATGATCGGCTTGTCGAGTTCGCCCCGCGCCAGCGATACCGCTTCCTCACCGAGCCTCAGCAGCGGGCGGCCGACACGGCGTTGCAGCACGACCAGGATCAGTATGACGCTGATGATCACCTGCAGCGCCAGCAGGCTGGCAAAACCGAGGATCTGGTTGAGCAGGGCGCTGCGCAGAGGCGCTTCGGAGAGTTCGATGCGCACCCGGCCGATAGTTTCACCACGGTGCATGACCTGACGCTCGAGAACGTGCACCACGCCCTCGCGGCGCTCCGGAAATTCGCGGAATACGAAGCGGCCGAGGTGGGGGTCGAGAATCTCGACGGTGACTAGCGCTGACTCCTTCATCACGGCTTCGACCAGCGCTGCAGCGGACTCGCTGTCGAGCGCCCACAGGCTTTCGCGCACACCCAGTGCAATGACGTCGGCATCGTGTTGCAAAGTCAGAGCTACCTCGCTGCGAAGCTTGTCGGCGTATGAGACGCGGGCCAGGTAGAAACCGACCACCAGTGCAGGAAGCAGCATGCCCAGCAGGACGGCCGTGACGACAGCGCGGCGGACGGTCATGTTCAAACCGGAACCCTCCAGCGGTCGGACGCAGCGGGCTCAGTCCGCTGCGTCATTGCGGGCTCCGTGATTGCGTAGCCATTCGACCAGATGCTGAGGCTCCATCGGGCGGGCATACAGGTAGCCCTGAGCATCGTCACAACCCAGTTCGCGCAGGATGTTGGCCTGCTCGGCTGTTTCGACGCCTTCGGCAAGCACTGAGAGATCCAGCTTGTGTCCGAGCTGGATGACCAGTTCGGGAATTCGCCGCGAACGCTCGTTGCTACCGATCTCGCCGACGAAGGTGCGATCAATCTTGAGCCGGTCCACCTGCAGCCGTTGCAGATAGGAGAGCGAGGAGAAGCCCGTGCCGAAGTCGTCCACTGCGATCTTCACCCCCAGGGCCTTGATGCTCTCCAGCGTACGGGCGAGAAAATCAGCTTCCTCCATGGCCATCGACTCGGTGATCTCGAGTTCAATCAACTGCGGACTGGCTCCGCTGTCATGCAGCGCCGACTGCAGGGTGGCAAGGAAGCGCGGGTGGCGGAGCTGGCTGACTGAAACGTTGATGGCCATCGACAACTGCGGGTAGCCGTGGCGCGCGAGCTCCGCTTGCTGGAAGCAGGACATGCGCAGGACCCATTCTCCAATGCCGACGATCATGCCTGAGTGCTCGGCAATCGGGATGAAGCGGGCGGGTTCGATCAGGCGACCATCCTCTGCACGCCAGCGCAGCAGCGCCTCGATGCCGCAGACCTGACCACTGTGCAGCGAAATCTGTGGTTGATAGCACAAGAACAGGCGCTGGCGCTCGATCGCTACGCGCAGGGCCTGCATCAGCTTGGAGCGTTCTCGGATTTCCAGCGCCATGTCGCGCGTGAAGAATACATATTCGCCGCGTGCCTGTACCTTGGCGCGACGCAGGGCGAGGTAGGCGCTCTTGAGCGCTTCTGCGCCATTGCCATCGATATCGGCCAGATGTGCGATACCCATCGTGGCGGAAATCATCAGTTCCTGCTGCTGGATCAGGAAGGCCTCGCGGAACAGCCCCTGCAGGTTGGCCGGCAGCAATTGCTCGATCTGGCCAAGAATGGCGAAGGTGTCGGCCGACAGACGGGCCAGTACGCACTGGGAACCAAGGGCGCCATGCAGGCGCTCGGCGACAGCCTTGAGCAACTCGTCGCCATACTGGTGACCGAGAGCATCGTTGCTTTCGGCGAAACCGTCGAGATCAAGCAGTGCCAGGGTGTAGCGGCCACGCTCGCCGCCAAGCAGGCGTTCGTCGAGTTTGTTGATGAGGCTGCGGCGGTTGGGCAGGCCGGTCAGCGAATCGAAATAGGCGTAGTCGTGCAACTGAGAGAACAGCAGGGTGTTTTCCAGCCCGATCGAGATATTGGCGCAGAACACCTCGAGGAGCTGACGGCAACTGTCATCCACGGCCAGTGGTGCGTCCAGATAGGCCGCCATGTTGCGCTGGGTGCGGCTGCCGAAGAAGAGGGTGGTGCAGTCTTCGGCGAAAATGTGATGGCCTGCGTCGAGGCAGCGATCCAGGGCGCGGTGTACGCGCTCGTCCCCGATTTCGTCGAGTGGCAGATTGATCAGCGAGGCATAGCGCCCGGCTGCTGCGATCACTACGGTACTGTCCTCACCGCTTTCGAGTTCGGGTGGGCGCTGCACGCAGATCAGGCCTTCGGGTTGTACGCCGAGCAGGGCTGACATTTGGGTAATCACACCGGCGGCAAAGTTGCGGATGCCGGACAAGGCCAGCAACTCGCCGCTTGCGCGCACGATCATGTCCAGCCCACGCCGATTGGCATTGATGGTGCGGATCTGGCGATACGAGCGAACAGCTGAGGTGAGGGCGGTAAACAGCTTGTTGCGGGTGAGTTCAGACTTGGTTTTGTAATCGTTGATGTCGTAGTCGCGGATCGCATCCATTTCTGGTGCGTAGCCGGGCTGGCCGGTGCGCAGGATGATGCGGGTCTCGCCCATGCCGAATTCATCGCGGATGGTGCGTACGAGCTTCAGGCCGGAGTCTTCCTCCTCCATCACCACGTCGAGCAGGATCACCGCGATGTCGCGGTCGCGCGCCAGCAGGTCACGCGCCTGGGCGGCGGAATCAGCATGCAGAAAGGTCAGTGGGCAGCCGAGGATATCGGTGCCGCGCAGTGCAAACGTGGTGGTGGTGTGCACATCCGGATCGTCGTCAACGATCAGGATGCGCCAGGGGGTATTGTTGGCAGGGATTCTCGGGGCAGCCCGCTCCGGCCCGGGGTCTCCGGCAAATACCAGCTCGTCGTCAGCAGCCTTGTCTACCACGATCGTCTCCCGTAGCTTGCTTGTAGCGCGCGGAAGACCAGACTTCCGGGGCTATCAATGCTTATCGGCCCACGCTAGGCCGGACTTGAAGCCTCAGGCAGGGTCTGAGCTGCTTTCTACCACTGAGCACCTGGTGCAGGACTGGCTGCGCGCCGTCCTGGTATGCATCTGCCCGCAAGGGCAGAAGTCGCTAGAATGCTTCAGGCAGGCGCGAACTGAGTCGGGGCAGGGCGTTGCGCCGGGGGGTGCTCAAGCGGGCCCTTGATGCCACAGGCAGCCAAGCTCAGGCTCAGGAAGGCGAGAAGAATCATCGGGCGCATGGTATCCGGACACAGACAGGGAGATGGGCGCCCATCTTAACAAGGAGTGCAGCAGTATGGACGAAGCGGAATTCCTGGCATTGGCCGAGGCGGTGCTGGCAAGGCTGGAGGCCAGCATTGAGCAGGCCGCCGAGGCGGCGGGTGTGGATATCGATCTGGAGCCTCAGGAAGGCGGCATTCTCAAGCTGGAGTTCGACAACCGTAGCCAGATCATCATCAATCGCCATGCCGCGGCGCGTGAGATCTGGGTGGCCGCACGCTCCGGTGGTTTTCATTTCCGTAGTGAGGGCGAACAGTGGGTTGGAACGCGTGATGGTGCCGAGCTGTACGCCATGCTCTCCCGCCTGATCAGCGAACAGGCGGGAGAGCGGGTTCAGCTCCTGTCGTGACTTACTCCGGGGCAGCTGCCGGGGCTGACGCCTCAGGTGTCGCTGCCTGCGGCAAATGTTCAGCGTAGATGTAGTCCGGTCCTTCGCGCTCGAAGCTCGGCTTGACCTCGACGAGGCCCTCCGGCGCCGCGAGATACTGCTCCGGCTTGTCCTTGAGAGCGCGACGCATGTAGTCGACCCAGATCGGGAGTGCCAGCGCACCACCAGTTTCACCTGAGCCAAGCTTCTTGGGCTGGTCGAAACCCACCCAGGCAATGCCGACCAGACTGGGTTGGTAGCCACAGAACCAGGCGTCGACATACTCGTTGGTCGTGCCGGTCTTGCCTGCAAGATCGCCCCGGCCCAGTGCCATCGCCTTGCCGGCCGTGCCGCGACGGACCACGTCCTTCATCATCAGGTCCGAAAGGTAAACATTGCGCGGATCCAGTACGCGTTCGGATTCGTCGCTACCCGCGCGCTGCGGTTCAACCTTCGCCAGCACCCGCCCTTCACTGTCGAGCATTTCCTTCACGATATAGGGGCGGATGCGATAACCCCCATTGGCGAAGATCGAGTAAGCAGCTCCCATCTGCCAGGGGGTGACGGCGCCGGAGCCCAGAGCCAGGGTCAGGTAGGGAGGATTCTTGACCGGGTCGAAACCGAAACGACTGGTTACGTAATCCTGCCCGTAGGCCGGCGTGATCGCTTGCAGCACTCGGATGGCAACCATGTTCTTGGACTTCGCTAGGGCAGTACGCAGGCTCATCGGGCCTTCGTACTTACCATCGTAGTTGCCTGGATTCCATGCTTGGCTGCCCGTCTGCTCCGCGGAGAAACTCAAGGGTGCATCATCGAATACGCTGCCAGGCGTAAAGCCCTTGTCGATAGCCGCCGAGAAAATGAAGGGTTTGAAGCTGGAGCCAGGCTGACGCCAGGCCAGGGTGGCGTGGTTGAACTTGTTGCGATTGAAATCGAAGCCGCCCACCAGCGATTTGATGGCGCCGTCGCGTGGATCTAGTGACACGAAGGCACCTTCAACCTGTGGCGGCTGTACAACCTGCCAGCCCTTGGCGTATTTCGCCACCCGGATAACTGCCCCGGGGGACACGCGTTTTGCCTGAGCCGCATTCTCCGCCATCATGGGCGTCGGGTATTTGAGCGCATCGCCGCTGATCTCGATCTGCTCGCCGCCCCGCAGATAGGCCACCAGTTTCTGGCGCGAAGCTTCCAGCACGATGGCTGCACGCATCTCGTCCAGGTCCGGGAATGGCTCGATCAGATCTTCCAGTGTTTCCTCCGATCCTTCGGCCTTGAGTTGCGCCAGATCGACCCTGCCTTCGGCGCCTCTGTAGCCATGCCGGCGTTCGTAGTCGATCAAGCCGCGCCGTAGCCCCTCGTAGGCGGCCTGCTGGTCGAGTTTGCTGATGGTGGTGATGACCTTGATACCGCTACTGTAAACGTCATCCTTGAACTGCTCGTAGGCTAGCTGGCGGGCCATTTCGGCGACGAACTCGGCATGTAGGGCAGGTGCTGCGGCCTGAACTGCATGGCGGCCCTGAGCCAGACGTAGGGGCTCGCCACGTGCTTGCTCAAGTGCTTTTTCATCAATGAAGCCCAGTTCGCGCATGCGGCGAAGTACATAGTGCTGGCGCTCTGTCGCGCGTGATAGGTTTACTACCGGATTGTAGCGGGATGGTGCTTTGGGCAATCCAGCGAGCATTGCGAATTCGGCGTTGCTGAGCGCTTGCAGATCCTTGCCAAAATAGGTTTGTGCCGCTGCAGCAAAGCCATAGGCACGCTGGCCCAGATAGATCTGGTTGATATAGACCTCAAGAATCTGATCCTTGCTCAGACTTTGCTCTATCTTGAAAGAGAGCAGGATTTCATACAGCTTGCGACTGACTGTTTTCTCGCGGCTCAGATAAAAATTGCGTGCGACCTGCATGGTGATCGTACTACCGCCCTGCTTGCTGCTTCCGACCAGATTCAACAGGGTTGCGCGCATCAGACCGGCAATATCGACACCACCGTGTTCAAAGAAACGATCATCTTCCGCTGCTAGGATGGCGTGCTTGAGACCCTCTGGCACATCCCGTATGGCGACGAATGTACGACGTTCCTCGCCGAATTCCCCAATCAGTGCGCCATCCGAGGTATAGATGCGCAAAGGAATACGTGGCTTGTAATCAGCCAGAGCCTCAAGCGACGGCAGTTGCGGCCAGGCAAAGGCAGCTGCAACAGCAATCCCTGCGGCTGCCAGCAAAGGCAGTCCGAGCATTACAGCAAGACAAAGGATGAGCAGGCGGTTTCGCATGGTGGCCCCGATTGTTTGAAGGGCGATTATATGCGGCCCTGTCGGAGCGGGCTTGAAGCGCAGGACGGACGGAGTTGTCTTTCGCGCCAGGCTGCCTACCGTTCGGCGTCCATATGCTTTACTTGTATCGCGAGTTACTGTTAGGATTTAAAGTAATTTATTGTAAATGCGCCCAAGTATCTGATTCTTAACGATATTTAGAGGACAGCCAGACGTTATGGATATCAAAACCTTGCTGGGAGGAAAATCGAAAGCCTTGATAGGGCTGGACATTTCCTCTTCCGCAGTCAAATTGGTGGAATTGGCCGAAGCGGGCTCGAACCAGTACAGGCTCGAGCGCTATGCGATTGAGCCGCTTCCGCGCGATGCCGTCACGGATGGCAATATTGCCAGCCTTGAAGCGGTGGCAGAGTCCATCCGGCGCGCCTGGAAACGCCTGGGCTCCTCTACTCGCCAGGTCGCGTTGGCCTTGCCGGCTGCGGCCGTGATCACCAAGAAGATTACTTTGCCCGCGGGCCTGCGTGAGTTGGAAATGGAGGTTCAGGTTGAGTCTGAGGCTAACCAGTACATTCCATTTGCGATCGAAGAAGTCAATCTTGATTACCAGGTGCTTGGTTCCGCCAATACAGGCGCGGATGAAGTCGAAGTGTTGATCGCAGCCTCTCGCAAGGAGAAGGTTGAGGATCGTGTGGCTGCTGCTGAGGCCGCAGGTCTCAAGGCTACGGTGATGGACGTCGAGTCTTTCGCTTCGCAAGCTGCTTTCGATCTGATCAAGCGTCGTCTGCCTGAGGCGGGTAGGGGTAAGGTTGTTGCCTTGGTGGATATCGGCGCGCAGATGATGAAGGTCACCATCCTGCGCGATGAGAATGTTCTGTATTCGCGTGAGCAGGCATTCGGCGGCAATCAGCTGACTCAGGATATTTCCCGCAGTTACGGCATGAGTACAGAGGAAGCTGAATCTGCCAAGCGTTCTAACAGCTTGCCGGAAAACTACGAGCACGATCTGTTGCGGCCGTTCAGTGAAAGCGTGGCGCTTGAGATCTCGCGTGCCTTGCAGTTTTTCTTCACTTCGACCCAGTTCAATCAGGTTGACCACATCATTCTTTCCGGAGGCTGTGCCGTGATTCCGGGTATTGACCAGATTGTGGCCGGGCGGACTCAGGTCACGACCGAAGTGGCCAATCCTTTTGTAGGGATGGCGCTTTCGCAGCGCGTACGCCCCAAAAATCTGGCTGCCGAGGCGCCCGCCTTGCTTGTCGCATGCGGTTTGGCTTTGCGGAGGTTTGACGCATGATTCGCATCAACCTGTTACCGCACCGTGAAGAGGCGCGCAAAGACCGTCGTCAGCAGTTTATTAGTCTCGCTGTGCTGATGGTTCTGGCGGGCGCCGCGGTATGGTTTGTCGGCAGCACCCTGATCGGCAGCCAGATCGACGCACAGAACTCCTCCAATGACTTCCTCAAGCGCGAGATTGCTTCTCTCGACAAGGAAATCGCTGAAATTGCGCGCCTAAAGGAGCAGACCCAATCGCTGCTGGCACGCAAGCAGGTAATCGAATCCCTGCAAGGAAACCGGACCGAGACGGTTACGGTATTCAACGAATTGGTCAAGCAGATGCCGGAAGGGGTATTCCTCAAGTCCGTCAAGCAGACCGGCAACGGGATCGTGTTTGTCGGCTTGTCGCAATCTAATGCCCGTGTCTCCCAGTTGATGCGCAACCTTGACGCTTCACCGATCTTTGAGCGGCCGATGCTGCAGGAGATCAAGGCTGTTAGTTACAAGGGGCGTCAGGTGGGCGAGTTCATCCTGGGGGTCAGCATCGAACGTGCGCCAATTGAGGGTGTGGATGCAGCAAAAGCGCCTGCTGCGGGGGGCAAGTCATGAAAGATATTCGCCTCGATCGCATCATCAGCGATTTCCGTCAGCTTGACCCGAACGACCCTGGTGTCTGGCCGCTGGCGCCCAAGGTTCTAGCTCTGGTACTGATTCTTGCTGCCGTGATTGCTGCTGGTTGGTGGTTTGACTGGAAGGGCAAGCTGGAGCAGCTGGAGCAGGCTCAGCAGGAAGAGGTCAAGCTCAAGGATGAGTGGCTCGGCAAGAAGCGTCAGGCGGTTAACCTTGATGAATACCGCAAGCAATTGGCCGAGATGGACCGTCAGTTTGGTGCGTTGCTCAAGCAGTTGCCGAACAAGTCTGAGATGGAAACCTTGTTGATCGACATTAACCAGGCTGGTCGCGGTCGAGGTTTGCAATTCGAATTGTGGAAGCCGGGCCAGGAGGCCATCAAAGACTTTTACGCCGAGCTGCCGATCGCTCTTGCGATTACCGGGTCATATCATGACCTTGGACAGTTCGTGAGTGATGTGGCCAAGCTGCCGCGGATCGTGACCTTGCGCGACCTTAACGTGGCGCCTGGTAAGGATGGGCAGCTGAAGATGGATGCTTTTGCCGTTACCTATCGTTATCTTGATGACGAGGAAGTGGCCAAACAGAAGCGTTCCAAGGCTGGCGAGAAGAAGAATTGAGGCCAGGGATGAAGAAAATCATGAAACCTGTCTGGCTGATTCTGTCTTTTGCTCTTTTGCTGAGTGCTTGCAGCAGCGATGAGCATCAGGATCTGCGTGCCTGGATGGCAAACGAGACTCAGGGCATGCAGGGCAAGATACAGCCTTTGCCCAAACTGACTCAGTTCCCAGTAGTGGAATACGAGGTGGTGGGCCAGGTTGACCCCTTTCAGGCGAGTCGTTTGGAGCCCGAGAAGCGGGGCGGGAAGGCCAGTCCGCGCAATGACACGCGCCGCCGCGAACCGCTGGAATCCTATCCTCTCGAGACGCTCAACATGGTCGGCATGATGTTGATGAATGGTAAGCCGGTTGCGCTGGTGAAGGCGGACAAGACCATTCATCAGGTTCGTGCGGGTAATTATCTGGGCCAGAACTTTGGAGTGGTGACCAAAATCACCGAAAACGACCTCACGTTGAAAGAGCTGATCGAGGACGCCAACGGCGACTGGATCGAGCGTTTCAGCACCATGCAGCTGCAAGAGCAGGAGACGAAGAAATGAAAACCGTAACGCGTCTGATTGCGCCGGTATTGTGTGTGCTCGTTGGCATCGTTGCGAGTGGCACTGCCAGCGCGCAGGGCTCGCCGGCCGCCGCTGCTGCCGAAGCCAAAAACAGTATTGAGTCTATTCAAGCAGTCCAGTCTGCCACGGGCATCACTCTCAAGGTGACCCTCAAGCAGCCACTGGAAGGTCAGCTTGGCAGTTTCAGTGTGTCGAATCCTGCACGCGTAGCAATCGATCTGCCCTCGACTTCGAATGGTACGGGCAAGACCGCCCAGACTATCGGTGAGGGAGATGTTCGCAGCGTGAATATCGTTCAGGTCGCCGATCGCACCCGTTTGGTTATCAACTTGCTGCGCCCTCTGGCTTACGACACGAAAATCGAGGGCCGCGAGTTGCTGATCAATCTGGCTGTGGCCACGGCCAAATCGCCGGAGGCAACGACAACCGCTCGTTTTGCTGAGCAAAAGGGTGGTCCCGACACGCATTCGATTCGAGACATTAATTTCCGCCGCGGCAAGGATGGCGAAGGTCGTGTTGTCATTGATCTGTCAGACGCCAATACCGGGATTGATATTCGTCAGTCCGGCACTAAGCTGATTGTTGATTTTCTCAAGACTTCGGCGCCAGATCGTTTGCGCAAGAGCCTTGACGTGACTGATTTCGGCACGCCGATCACCAATGTCACGACGATCCAGCAGGGCGGAGCGGTGCGCATGACCATCACCCCGACTGGTATGTGGGAGCACAACGCTTACCAGACTGATAACCAGTTCGTGCTGGAGGTGAAGCCCAGTCAGGAGGATCCGCGCAAACTGGTACAGGGCAGTTCCCGTGCCGTGAAATATGCGGGTGAGAAGCTCTCTCTGAATTTCCAGAATATCGATGTGCGTTCGGTGCTGCAGGTTATCTCTGACTTCACCAATTTCAACATCATTACCAGTGACTCAGTGACTGGTTCCCTGACCCTGCGTTTGAAGGACGTGCCTTGGGATCAGGCGCTGGAAATCATCCTTCAGGCCAAGGGTTTGGACCTGCGCAAGAACGGCAATGTGATCTGGATTGCGCCACGTGAAGAGCTTGCTGCGCGCGAGAAACTTGAGCTCGAATCCAAGATGCAGATTAACGATCTTGAGCCGCTGCGCACCGAGACCTTCCAGATCAATTACCACAGCGCTAAGGCCATTTTTGATGGAATCCTGAAGGACAAGGAAAAGACCATCCTGTCCAAGCGTGGCGCCGTGATCATGGATGAGCGCAGCAACAAGCTGATCGTGACAGATACGGCTCAGCGTCTGGATGATGTGCGTCGGATGCTGGGAGATATCGATCTTCCTGCGCGCCAGGTGCTGATCGAGGCACAGATCATTGAGGCAGAAGATGGTTTCAGCCGCAATTTGGGGGCACGATTCGGTGTCAATACAACCAGTAGCGCTGCTGGCCGCTATAACTTGGGTGGGAGCTCCGTCGCAACGGGATATCAAACTGGTCAAGTGGCGGACACTCCAGATTTCTTAACGGATTCACTTAGCTTCAACAACCCAGCATCTTCAATTGCTGGCAAGTCAGCCGGTCAGTTCGCCCTGACTCTTTGGAACAGCGCCGCTACCCGATTCCTGAATCTTGAAATTTCGGCACTGGAGGCTGATGGCCGTGGTCGTGTGGTGTCTCGTCCGCGAGTCATGACGGCCGATCAAATCGAAGCCTTGATCGAACAGGGTGTGGAAATTCCGTACCAAAACGCCACCAGTTCCGGTGCTACCTCGGTGCAATTCCGTAAGGCCAACCTGTCATTAAAGGTTAAGCCGCAGATCACGCCTGATGGGCGCGTGGCGATGTCGCTGGATATCAACAAGGACACCCCGAACACCTCTATCGCTACGGGTGCTGGCGTGGCGATCGATACCAAGCACGTCAAGACCGAGGTTCTGGTTGAGAACGGCGGCACTGTGGTAATCGGCGGTATCTTCCAGCAGACCACCAGCGGTGTAGTGACCAAGGTGCCGCTGTTGGGCGATATCCCTGTGCTGGGTTATCTGTTCCGCAATGACGAAAAGAGCGACAAGAAGGTCGAGTTGATGGTTTTCATCACGCCGAAGGTTCTGACCGATCAAGTCGTTTCGCGCTGAGTCTTTAGGCTTCGCACAAACCCGCCGCACCTGATGGTCCGGCGGGTTTTTTCTTGCCGGTAGCAATCGCGGCGCTGTTAAAATCGGTGCGTGAATACCACTCAAGCCAACATTTATCTGGTCGGACTGATGGGCTCGGGCAAGACCACCATCGGGCGCCAGTTGGCGCGTCGCATGGGGCGTGCCTTCTATGATTCCGACCATGAAATCGTCCACCGCACTGGCGTAAGGATCCCGATCATTTTCGAACTCGAGGGTGAGGCGGGTTTTCGTCGCCGTGAGACGCAGGTGATTGCCGAGTTGGCGCAAGAAGGTGGCGTGGTGGTGGCCACTGGCGGTGGTGCTGTGCTTGACCCGGTCAACCGCAGTTGCATGAAGGAGTCTGGCTGGGTGATCTATCTGGATGTGCCGACCCATATCCTGCTTGAGCGTACCCGCCACGACACCAATCGTCCGCTGCTGCAGGTTGCGGATCCGGCGGCCAAACTGAATGCCTTGCGTACTGAACGTGATCCGCTGTACCGGGAAATCGCCGGCTTGGTGATTGATGGCTCGCGCCTGAACTCACAGACTGCGGTGAGCAAGATCCTTGCTGAATGGGAAAAACGATGCGAACTGTCAACGTAGCGCTGGCTGAGCGTAGCTATCCGATCCGGATCGGACGTGGCCTGCTGGCCTCGGCTGATCTGCTTGTGCCTTATCTGAAGACTTCGCGTGCGGCCATTGTGACCAACGAAGTGGTTGCGCCTCTGCATCTGGCCACTCTGCGCAACAGCCTGAAGGCCGCCGGCGTAAGCCTGACCGAAATCGTGCTGCCGGATGGCGAGGCGCACAAGGACTGGCCGACCCTGAACTTGATCTTTGATGGTCTGTTGGGCGCGCGCTGTGAGCGCTCGACCACCCTGATCGCCCTCGGCGGCGGCGTGATTGGTGACATGACCGGCTTTGCGGCTGCAACCTACCAGCGTGGGGTGCCTTTCATCCAGATTCCGACCACCCTGTTGTCCTTGGTCGACTCTTCGGTGGGGGGCAAGACGGCCATCAACCATCCGCTAGGCAAGAACATGATCGGCGCCTTCTACCAGCCGAAACTGGTACTGGCAGATATCGACACCCTGCAGACTCTGCCTGAACAGGAGCTCAAAGCTGGCCTGGCCGAGGTCGTTAAGTACGGTTTCATTCGCGACCTGCCTTTCCTGGAGTGGCTGGAAGCCAATCTGGATGCCTTGCTGGCACGGGATCCGGCTGCGCTGGCCTACGCCGTCGAGCGCAGTTGCATCAACAAGGCCGAGGTTGTGGCGGCAGACGAGACCGAGCAAGGCGAGCGCGCCCTGCTGAATCTGGGCCATACCTTCGGCCACGCCATCGAAGCCGGTCTGGGCTTTGGCGTGTGGCTGCACGGTGAAGCCGTGGCGGCGGGCACCGTGATGGCGGCAGAGCTTTCTGCACGCCTGGGGATGTTGAATTCAGCTGATGTGGCGCGCGTGCGGCGCATTCTGGAACGCGCCGGTCTGCCCTCCGTGGGGCCAAAGCTCGGCGCCGAGCGCTACATCGAGCTGATGCGTCATGACAAGAAAGTTGAAGCGGGGCGTTTGCGTCTGATCCTGTTGCAGCAGGTCGGGAAAGGCGTCATTCACGACTCCGCCTCACTCGAGGATATCGCCGCAGCCATCGACAGCTGCTGCGCTTGACGATGCAGATCCCACTTGCGCCCTATGCCGTCGGCGAGGCCAACAGCCGCGGACGCCAGGTGTGCGAGGCGGCACCGAGCGCGCGCAGTGAATTCCAGCGCGATCGTGATCGCATCATCCATTGCTCCGCATTTCGACGCTTGGAGTACAAGACTCAGGTTTTCGTGAATCACGAAGGCGACCTCTTCCGGACCCGCCTGACCCACAGCATCGAAGTGGCGCAGATTGGCCGTTCGCTGGCACGATCGCTGGCGCTCAACGAAGATCTGGTCGAAGCCATCGCGCTCTCACACGATCTGGGCCACACGCCTTTCGGCCATGCGGGGCAGGACGCACTCAACGATTGCATGAAGCCCCATGGCGGTTTCGAGCACAACCTGCAGTCCCTACGCATCGTTGATCAGCTTGAGGAGCGCTATGCGGAGTTCGACGGCCTCAACCTGATGTATGAGACCCGCGAAGGCATCCTCAAGCACTGCTCTCTGCCCAACGCTCACAAGCTTGGTGAGCTGGGGCAGCGCTTTATAGAGAAGCAGCAGCCTTCGCTGGAAGCGCAACTGTGCAATTTGGCCGACTCCATTGCCTATAACAACCACGACGTGGATGACGGTTTGCGCGCTGGTCTGCTGACGCTTGAGCAACTGGAGCATGTCGAGGCCTTTGCACGGCATAGTGCAGCAGTGAGGGCGCGTTATCCCGCACTGGCCGGCCGACGCCTGATCCACGAAACAGTGCGGCGCATGATCAATGCGCAAGCCGTCGACCTGATCGAACAGACTCGCGCCAATATTGATGCTAATGGCATCTCCACGCTCGACGATGTACGGAGTGCCTCCGCGCTGGTGGCTTTCTCGCCAGCGATGGGCCGTGAGTTGCAACAATTGCAGCAGTTTCTGCGTGATAACCTTTACTGGCACTATCAGGTGCTGCGCGAGATGAGCAAGGCGAGGCGGATCATTGCCGATTTGTTCGAGCTTTTCATGGCGGACACCCGTTTGTTGCCGCCGCAGTATCAGGCCATGGCTCGGGACGACAAGGCGCGCTCAATTGCTGACTATATCGCGGGCATGACTGATCGCTACGCAATGAAAGAACACCGCCGTCTCTTCTCGCTGGCCGACGGCAAATAGAACACCCATGAGCCGCCTGCCGCGCCTCTACATTCCAGGCATGCCACAGCTGGTGCTGCAGCGTGGCAATAATCGAGCCCCTGTCTTTCTCGACGAGACGGACTTCCAGCAGTATCGCCTGCACCTGCGCGAGGCTGCCCGCGAGGCTGGTGTCGCGTTGCATGCCTATGTACTGATGCCCGATCATGCTCACCTGCTGATCACCCCGCCCGACGAGGGCGCTGCGGGCAACATGATGCAGCGTCTTGGCCGGCGCTATGTACGCTGGTTTAATGATCGCCATCTGCGCAGCGGTACCTTGTGGGAGGGGCGTTACCGTTCCACCGTGATTGAACCCATGCACTGGTTGCTGGCGGCCAGCCGTTATATCGAACTGAATCCGCTGCGGGCGGGACATGCGGCCAGCGCCGAGCATTACCCTTGGTCCAGCTGCCGCCATCACCTCGGTCTTGAGCCGGATCCACTCATTACCGACCATGCGCGCTACTGGGCCTTAGGCAATACGCCCTTTGAACGCCAGGCGGCCTATCGTGCTTTGCTGGAGGCCGGTACGCCGCTGGATGAGCTGGATGCTATCCGCTATACCGCCAACCGGGGCTGGATGCTGGGTGAGTTGCCGCTGGCGGGTGGGGAGCTGAGCCCCAACCGGCGCCTGAGCCCCTTGCCCAAGGGGCGTCCGCGCAAGAAGCCGTTGGAGGGGTGAAAAAAACGGCCGCTTTGCGGCGGCCGTTGCAACACAGAGCCCGTCCTGCACTCTGCCGGGGAGGAGACAAAATCAGTTCAGGCGAACCACTACATATTGCTGGTTTTCGCCGCGCTGGATCAGCAGTGGTACGTTCTTGCCTGCTGCTTCAACAGCCTTGCGCAGTTGTTCAGCGCTGGTGACCTTCTGGTTGCTCACGCCGAGGATCAGATCGCCCTGACGGATACCGGCCTTGGCCGCCGCACCCGAAACTTCCTCGACCAGCAGCCCGGCCGTCACACCACTGCGGCGTGCTTCCTGAGCATTGAGCTGGCGTACCACCAGACCCAGCTTGCCGCCCGGTGTGGCCGCATCATCGTTGTTCACCGCAACGCGCTCGCTGGCCTGTTCGCCGAGCTTCACGCTGAGGTCGCGACTGGTCTTGTCGCGCCATACCTTGAGCTTCACCGAGTCACCCGGATTGCGCTCACCAATGATGCGCGGCAGATCCGTGGAGTCTTCCACCTTTGCACCATCCACCTGCTGAATGATGTCACCCGCCTGCAGGCCGGCCTTGTCCGCCGGGCCACCGGGCTCGACCGAGTTCACCAGCGCACCGCTAGGCTTGTCGAGACCGAAAGACTGGGCCAGATCCTTGTCCATTCCCTGAATCACCACCCCGAGGCGGCCGCGCGAAACCTTACCGTGCTTCTGCAACTGCTCCTTCACCTTCAAGGCGGTATCGATCGGAATTGAGAACGAGATTCCCATGTAGCCGCCGGAGCGCGAGTAGATCTGCGAATTGATGCCGATCACTTCGCCATCCAGATTGATCAGCGGGCCGCCGGAATTGCCGGGGTTGATGGCCACGTCGGTCTGGATGAAATTGACATAGCTGTCGCCATCCAGGCGGCGTGCCTTGGCCGAGATGATGCCGGCCGTCACCGTGTTCTCCAGGCCGAAGGGCGAACCCATGGCGATCACCCACTGGCCGGGCTTGCTGGCATCGGGATTGCCGGTCTTCACCGTAGGCAGGTTTTTGCCATCGATCTTGATCAGGGCCACGTCGGTACGCTTGTCCGCACCGATCACCTTGGCCTTGAATTCGCGCTTGTCGGTGAGCTTGACCGTGACTTCACTGGCACCGTCCACCACATGGGCGTTGGTCAGAATGTAACCATCTGCGCTCAGAATAAAGCCCGAACCGACGCCTTGCTGCACGCGTGGTTGCGCTTGCTGACCCTGGCCCTGACCAGGAATGCCGAAGCGGCGGAAGAATTCGAAGAAGGGATCGTTCTCATCGATCGGAAAGCCGCCGCGGCTGGGCTTTTCGATGCTGGTAACACTGATGTTGACCACAGCCGGGCCAATGGCTTCGACCAGCCCGCTGAAGTCGGGCAGGCCGGCGCGGGCTGCGCTCACGGCGGCCGGGCTGACGGCCGGCGTGCTGGCGTGGGACGAGGGCATGCCGGACTCTTGCAGGCAGCCGGTAAACGCAACGGTGGCGACGCTGGCCACGAGACTTGCGCGGAAGAAGGAACGACGCATCGGGTCCTCCGGGAATGAGGGTTTGTGGGATGACGAGCGCTTTGTTGTAGCGCGAAGTGTCGGACTGTGCGGGTCGGGAGAGGTTCCACCGATTACATCCGCTTACAAAAAGTGGGGTGGCCTGCAGAAACTTCAAGTCCGGTCGACATCGATCAAGCAAGCTATCTAGCGGAGTGCATATAATTGGAAAATCCTATTCATGCGCTTTAGCCGGATTCCGGAGCCGGGCATTCCCATGACCCTCACAGATCTGCGTTACATCGTCGCGCTCGCGCAGGAACGCCATTTCGGGCGTGCTGCCGAGAAATGCCATGTCTCCCAACCGACCCTGTCGGTGGCCGTCAAGAAACTTGAGGAACAGCTCGGTGTGCTGCTCTTCGAGCGCAGCGCGGTGGACGTGAAAGTTACCGAGATTGGCCGCCACATCGTCGAGCAGGCCGAGCGCGTGTTGCGCGAGGCGAGCCAGATCCGCGATCTGGCCGAGGCCGGGCGCGATGCCTTGTCCGGCCCCTTGCGCATAGGCGTGATCTACACCATCGCGCCTTACCTGCTGCCTTCGCTGATTCCGCTGCTGGCTGAGCGCGCGCCGCGCATGCCGCTGATGATCCAGGAGAACTACACCCATCGTCTCGCTGATCAGCTCAAGAAGGGGGAAATCGACGTGGCCATCCTGGCCTTGCCTTTTGCCGAGCAAGGCATCGTGACCCAGGCCGTGTATGACGAACCCTTCCGCGTGGTGATGCCCGCAGCGCATCCCTGGGTGAAGGAAGAAGCCCTGACGACTGCCAAGCTGCAGGAAGAGCCGCTGTTATTGCTGGGGGCCGGCAACTGTTTTCGCGATCAGGTGCTGGAAGCCTGCCCGCGCTGTGCTCATGGCACGGGTCTGCAAAAGACCATGGAAGGCAGTTCGCTGGAGACCATCCGCCACATGGTGGCGACTGGACTGGGGGTGACGGTGCTGCCGAGCTCGGCAGCTGACCCGCTGGTGGATAGCCAGAAGCTGGTGGCTATCCGGCCCTTTGCCGCGCCGGAGCCGACGCGGAGGGTGGCGATTGCCTGGCGGGTGACTTACCCGCGCACCAAGGTCATCGACCTCTTGCGCGCGGCAATCCTCGACAGTGGCTTGCCCGGCGCCATGCCGGTACGCGGCTGAACGGCTGGCCGGCGTGAGCCAGGGCTGACCCGGGCGGGTCAGCCGTTCTCACGCACAAGCGCTCAGCGCAGGCAGCGGAACTTCTGGCTCATCACGAAGCGCCCGCAGCCCATTCCGCGCAGCGACACGCAGCGCTCTTCGGGCTGGCTCATGGGTTGTTCTGCCCCGCCAGTGAAGCCCCATTCGCGACATGCGGCGCTGGCTTCATTAAGACTGCCAGTGCTGGCGCCCTTGCCATTGTCGATGCGGGTCTGATCCCAGGAGATTTCGACGAAACCGGCATCCTTGCTGCCGCCGCTACGCAGAAAGTCGCTCTGATCCAGCGTGGCACAGGCGGCCAGCAGGAGCAGGCCGAAAACCGTTGCGCCCAATACCTTCACCTTCTTGTGCATCTTCCAACCCCCGTCGTGAATATGCGGCGCAGTGCGCGGTGGGCGCACTGCAGGTCTGATCCTGGCTTCAGCGCTTGATGGCGCGGTGCCCGATGTCGCGGCGGTACTGCATGCCGTCGAACTGGATCTGGCTGGTCAGCTCGTAAGCGCGGGTCTGCGCTTCCTTCACTGAGTCGCCAAGTGCGGTCACACACAGCACGCGACCGCCACTGGAGACTACCTTGCCGTCTCGCAGGGTGGTGCCAGCATGGAACACATGGGCATCCTCCACCTTGGCATCCAGCCCTGAGATCACGTCACCCTTCTTCGGATCATCCGGGTAGCCACCGGCGGCAAGCACCACGCCCAGCGCCACACGGCGGTCCCAGTCGGCTTCGGCGGTATCGAGCTTGCCGGCAATACCGGCCTCGATCAGTTCGACTAGGTCGGTTTTCAGACGCATCATGATCGGCTGGGTTTCGGGGTCGCCGAAACGGCAATTGAACTCCACCACGCGCGGCGCGCCGGCTTCGTCGATCATCAGGCCGGCATACAGAAAGCCGCTGTAGGGCAGGCCGTCGGCGGTCATGCCGGCCAGCGTCGGGTTGATGATTTCGCGCATCACGCGGGCGTGGATCTGCGGCGTCACCACCGGCGCTGGCGAGTAGGCGCCCATGCCGCCGGTATTGGGGCCTTCGTCGCCGTCTTTCAGGCGCTTGTGATCCTGGCTGGTGGCCATGGCCAGCGCGTGCTTGCCGTCGGCCATCACGATGAAGCTGGCTTCCTCGCCGGCCATGAATTCCTCGATCACCACGCGCGCACCGGCGTCGCCCATCTTGTTGCCGAGCAACATCATGTCGATGGCTTCATGCGCTTCCTGCAGCGACATGGCGACGACCACGCCCTTGCCGGCGGCGAGGCCATCGGCCTTGATGACGATCGGTGCACCTTCGCGATCCACGTAGGCGTGGGCTAGTGCGGCGTCGGAGAAGGTCTGGTACTTGGCGGTGGGGATGCCGTGACGGATCAGGAACTGCTTAGCGAAATCCTTGGAGGATTCGAGCTGGGCGCAGGCCTTGGTCGGCCCGAAGATCGGCAGACCCTCGGCGCGGAAGGCGTCCACCACACCGGCGGCCAGCGGTGCTTCGGGGCCCACCACGGTGAGGCCGATGCCTTCCTGGCGAACCAGGGCGATCCATTCCGGGATGCTGTTAGCGGCAACGTTCTCCAGACCGGGCTCGGTAGCGGTGCCGGCGTTGCCCGGCGCTACATAGACCTTCTGGATGCGCTGCGACTGGGCCAGCTTCCAGGCCAGGGCGTGCTCACGACCGCCGGAACCGATAACGAGAATTTTCATGGTGACTTTGATTTATGAAATAGAAGGACTTGAGCCCTGACGCGGCGGGAAGCTGGAACAAAATGGAGCAACGCGGTTCTGGCTAGACGCGCTGCCGCAGACAGTACATTCAGTACGGCAAGGCAGCGCAACAACGCCAGAACCATTTTGTTACGGCTTCTTAGTGGCGGAAGTGACGGAAGCCGGTGAACACCATGGCGACGTTCTGCTCGTCGGCCGCAGCAATCACTTCCGCATCACGCATCGAACCACCCGGCTGGATCACGGCGGTGGCGCCGGCCTGGGCCAGCACGTCCAGACCATCACGGAACGGGAAGAAGGCGTCGGATGCCACCACGCAGCCCGGGATCACCAGACCGGCGTTCTCGGCCTTGATTTTGGCGATGCGGGCCGAATCCACGCGGCTCATCTGGCCGGCGCCGACGCCGACGGTCATGCCGTCCTTGCAATACACGATGGCGTTGGACTTCACGTACTTGGCCACGCGCCAGGCGAAGAGCAGGTCGCTGACTTCCTTCGGTGTTGGGGCACGCTGGGTGACGACCTTCAGGTCGGCTTCGGTCAGCACTGCGTCGTCGTAGGTTTGTACCAGCAGACCGCCGGCGACGCGCTTGTAGTCGGTCTGGCTGATCTTGCCGAGCGGGCAGGTCAACACGCGCACGTTCTTCTTCACGGCCAGCAGTTCGAGCGCTTCGGCGGTGTAGGACGGGGCGATACAGACTTCCATGAACTGACCGGAGATGGCTTCGGCCGTGGCTTTGTCGACTTCGGCGTTGAAGGCGATGATGCCGCCGAAGGCCGAGGTCGGGTCGGTCGAGAAGGCCTTGCGATAGGCTTCTTCGGCGCTGGCGCCGAGCGCCACGCCACAGGGGTTGGCGTGCTTGACGATCACGCAGGCAACAGCCGAGGTATCGAAGGCCTTGACGCATTCCCAGGCCGCATCAGAGTCGGCGATGTTGTTGTAGGAGAGTTCCTTGCCCTGCAGCTGGGTGTAGCTGCCGATGCCGCCGGCGGGCGAGGCCAGATCGCGGTAGAAGGCGGCGGTCTGGTGCGGGTTTTCGCCGTAGCGCAGGTCCTGCACCTTGTCGAAAGCCAGTTGCAGGCGGGTCGGGTACTCGGCGCGCACCGGGGCGGCGGCTTCGTTGAGCTGATCGGCATCGACGGCGGTCAGCCAGTTGGCGATCATCGAGTCGTAACGCGCGGTGTGGGTGAAGGCCTTGCGCGCCAGCTCGAAGCGGGTCTTGTGCGAAAGGGTGCAGGCGTTGGACTTCAGCTCGGCAAGAATCGCAGCGTAGTCGCTCGGCTCGGTCACGATGCCGCAACCACCGCAGGCGTTGCCGTGGTTCTTAGCTGCGGCGCGGACCATGGTCGGGCCACCGATGTCGATGTTTTCAATGGCGTCGGCCAGGGTGCAGCCTTCCTTGGCCACCGTGGCCTGGAAAGGGTAGAGGTTCACCACCACCAGATCGATGCGCGGGATGTTGTGCGCGTCGATGGTGTCGAGGTGCTCCTTCAGATCGCGGCGGGCGAGGATGCCGCCATGCACCTTCGGATGCAGGGTCTTGACGCGGCCGTCGAGCATTTCGGGGAAGCCGGTGTAGTCACCCACGTCGGTCACGTCCAGCCCTGCATCGCGCAGGCTCTTGGCGGTGCCGCCGGTGGACAGGAGTTCGACGCCGAGGGCGGCGAGTTCGCGCGCGAACTCGACTACGCCGGTCTTGTCGGAGACGCTGAGGAGGGCTTGGGTGACTTTCATGGTGTGGGCCTGTAGAGCGTAAGAGTGGAGATTCGGACGTGGATGCGTAGCAGATTCAGAGCAGACCGTGATCGGTCAGCTTGCGGCGCAGGGTGTTGCGGGTAATGCCAAGAAGTTCGGCCGCCTGGGTCTGGTTGTTGCTGACCCGCCCCATGATCGATTCGAGCAGCGGGCGTTCCACCTGGCGGATGACCATGTCGTAAATGTCGACGGGTTTCTCACCGTCCAGATCGGCAAAGTAGCGATCGAGTGCCTGTGTCACACACAGAGCGATATCGTTTTTCTTGTTCATGCGGCCAATGCCTCAGGCTGATTGTTGTCGTCTTGCAGGCTGGGTGCCTGCTGGATGAAAAATTCGTCGATGGCGTCGAACTGCTCCTGCGGCGTTTCGAGCTGGTTCAGGTGCTGGCGGAAGACCTGCGCGCCGGCGATGCCCTTGGTATACCAGCCGATGTGCTTGCGGCCCACGCGTACGCCGCCGAGTTCGCCGTAGAAGGCATGCAGCTCAGCCAGATGGCTGCGGCAGATGGCGTGGATCTCGGCCAGCGCAGGGGCGGCGAGGGTTTCGCCGGTGGCGAGGTAGTGGGCGATCTCGCGGAAGATCCACGGTCGACCTTGCGCGGCGCGGCCGATCATTACGCCGTCGGCACCGGTGTGATCGAGCACGAGTTTCGCCTTCTGCGGCGAATCGATGTCGCCGTTGGCGATCACCGGGATGCCGGCGCGTGATTTCACCGCGGCGATGGTGTCGTACTCGGCTTCGCCCATGTAGAGATCGGCGCGGGTGCGGCCATGGATGGCGATCAGGCGGATGCCGGACTCCTCGGCGATGCGCGCGATGGTCGGCGCGTTGCGATGCTCGCGGTCCCAGCCAGTGCGGAATTTGAGCGTGACCGGCAACTCCGGCACGGCCGCCACCACGGCTTCGAGGATGCGCGCGACGAGCGCCTCGTCGCGCATCAGGGCCGAGCCGGCGGCCACATTGCAGACCTTCTTGGCCGGGCAGCCCATGTTGATGTCGATGATCTGCGCGCCGTGATCGCGGTTGTGGCGGGCGGCGGCAGCCATCATAGCCGGGTCCGAGCCTGCGATCTGTACCGAGATCGGCCCGGTTTCGCCGGCGTGGTCGGTGCGCCGGCGGGTCTTGTTACTGGCGTAGAGGAGTGCGTTGGAGGTGACCATCTCAGACACGGCCAGGCCCGCACCGAGCTGCCTGCACAGCTGGCGGAAGGGGCGATCCGTCACGCCAGCCATGGGCGCGAGGAAGAGGTTGTTTTGTAACTGGAATCCAGCGAATTGCATGGCGACGGGCAGGCGCGGCGCTGCGCAGAAATGGAGCAGGGAAGGGGCGCGATTCTACCCGAAGCGCGGTGAGGATTGCTTACTTTTTGCGCAGCAAATGTGGCGTATCAACAAGTGGTGTTGCACGCAGGCAGGCAGAGGGCGCCGCGTCTACTTGCTGCGCCCGAAGCGCAGGGCGTAGTGTAGGTCCAGTGAGTTGTCGCTGCCGGTGCGGCCGACCAGGGTCAGGGCGCGTGACAGGCGGTAGCTGAGCTTCACGACGCTGCCGGCGTCGAGCATGGATTCTTCGTAGGCGATGGAGAAGCGGTTGAAGAGGGTCTTGCCGACGCTGAGGATCTGGTCATTTGTCTCCGTGCTGTTGGTGCTGAAGCCGCCGGTACTGGCGATGCGGCTGCCACGCCCGTTGCTGCTGCCGCTGAGCGAACCCGAGCGCATCTCGAACTGGTCGATGCCGAGGGTGCGCACGAGCTGAGTGTCGCCGAGCAGGCCTGCGGCGGCCGAAACCAGCAGGCTGGCGTCGGTGCCGGTGTAGCCCTGGTCGGGGCCGCGCCCGAAGAGCATCCAGCTGAGTTTTTCCTGGTCCGGCAGATCTGGTTCGGAGACCAGTCGCAGTCTCGGCTTCTGCAGGCTGCCGGTGACTTCGACGCCGGCGTCCACCGTGGGGCTGCTGCGCAGGGCGAGGATGTTGAGGCCCGGGTTGCCGACTGGACCGACGAAATTGAGCAGGCCGCGGCGGATGTTCAGGCGTGCGCCGTAGGCTTCGAAGAGGCCACCACTGGCGTCCACCGAGCCATTCACGCGCAGTGGGTCGGTCTCGTTGCTCCTGAGGCGCAGCTCGCCGGCCAGCCGTGTGTTGAGGCCGGCGCCTTTGAAGTAGAAGGCAGGCCCCAGATCGGCGCTGAGGTCAATACGGACTCCGTAGCTGGAGGGCTTGCGCACTTCCTTGCCGCGGATGCGTACGTCGTCCGAAAGCTGAGGTCGGCTGGCCGGCGGCATTTCGAAACGCGCGGCATCGGCCTTGAGCTGGCCGCTGAGGGTCAAGCGCTCTTCCTCGACGCGGGCTTCGGCCTGGCCCGAGAGCAGCAGCCAGCTGCCCGGCTTCTGCATCACACCGACGCGTTCGGCGCTCAGGGCCAGGTCACCGCGACCGTTGGCGAGGTTCAGCGTGCCGCTGGCCTCAAGGCTGCCGGGCTGTGCGGTGAGGCGCTCCAGCGGCAGGCGGGGATCGCGTGGCAGGGCGCGATGGGGGGCTTCGAAGTGGAGCTGGCTTACCTTGAGCTGCTCGCCGGCGAGTTCAAGGTCGAGCGCGCCCTTGTCCAGCCACAGACCGGTGTCCGGCCATTGCAGGCCAAGTGCCGTGCCCTGCAGGCGGGCCTGCCATTGCGGGTCCTGCAGGCTGCCGGCGAGGCTGGCCTGGCCGTGCAGGCTGCCGCTGGCGCGCAGCGTGCGGCCGAACAGGGCTGAGAGCACGCTGAGGTCTGGCAGGCTCAGCTCGGCCTGGCCTTGCAGCGGACGCTGCGCCAGCGCTGCGGCGTCCGGCCCGCTGGGCACGCTCAGGCTGGCCTTGAGCTGGCCGGCCAGCTGGCTGTGAGCGCTCAGTTGCAGGCTGCTGCGCGGGCTGTCGATGCGGGCGCTTGCTTCCAGCGTGTCGAGCCCCAGCTTACGGCCGTCGGCCAGCTGCAGATCGCCACTGCTGCGCGCGAGGCTCAGGCGGCCGGGCTGCACCGGCGGGTAGTGGAGATCCCAGTCGCCGCCGATGCGCAAGTCGCCCGGCAGTTTCAGGAGCGGGCCCAGGGCCAGGTTCTGCAGGCTGCCGCGGCTGTGCAGCTGGCCGGCCAGCCAGTCCAGCGCGGCGAGATCGAGGCTCGCTTCACCGAGCCGGAAGCTGCTGCGGCCCAGTTGCAGACCTTGGGCGGAGACGCGCAGGGCCTCGTTGCTGACGAGTTGCAGCGGCAGCGGCGCGCCGTCCAGGCTGAGCTGGCTCAGCTGGCCTTGCCAGACCTGTGCCGGGCGGTCGGCTGAGCCTTCCGCCGCGATCTGCACGGCCATCGGCCCTTGGCGCGCGCCGAGGCTGGCGCGATGCTGCTGCAGGCTGCCGTCAATGCGGGCACTGAGCGCTTCGATGGCGCTCTGGCCGGGCAACTGCAGGCGGCTCAGATCCAGCTTCAGGCGCAGCGGGGCGGTTGGCTGTGGCGAGAAATTCAGCACGGCCGTGAGCTGTTCCAGCTGGACGTAGCCCGGCACGCCGAGCTGCGGGCTGCTGGCCTGCAGCTCCAGCGCCGGGGCGGCCAGCGTGCCATGCAGGCGCGCCTGGGCCGTGAGGCTGCCGGTGAGCCCGAGCTGCTCCAGGCTCGGTGCGTTCAGGGCAAATTCGAGCAGGTCGCCGCGCTGGCCGAGGCGGCCATGCAGATCGAGGCGGTTGTCGCCGGCCAGGAGCTGCAGGCGGCGGATTTCCAGTTGCTCGCCCGCCAAGATGAGCTGGCCTTCGCCACTCAGGGCGTGGTTTGCCACGCTGGAATCCTGCAGGCTGAAGCTGGCTTCGGCGCGTAGCGCGGGGCCGAGGCGGCCGTGCGCGCTGAGCTGGGCGTTCAGGTGGGTGACTGGCAGGGCGGCGAAGCGGGCCAGATTGAGTTGCTCCATGTGCCCCTGCAGGCTGAATTCACCTGAGGCCTGGTCGAGCTGGCCGCTGGCGTGCAGGCGGGCCGGGCCGCTGGAGAGCGCCAGCGTTTCGAGGCGGATGGCGCGGGCATCGCGGCGCGCGCGGGCGTTGAGCTGCAGACGCGCGTCGGCAAGTTGCAGATCGAGGGCTTGCTCGCCGGCCGCAAGGCGGCTGCTGAAGTGTCCGCCGAGGCTCGCCGGCAAGGCCTTCGAGTGCAGTGCGGCGGGGTTCAGGGCGCTGATGCGGCCGGCCAGGTCGAGCAGGCCCGCCTGCCATTCACCGGTGCCCGCGAGCTGGCCGGCGCGGCCCAGATCGAGCAGCCAGTGGCTGAGGCTCAGGCGTTCGTTCTGCCAGCGGCCGGCGAGGCTCAGGCGCTGCAGTGGCAGCAGGCCGCGTTCGGGCAGGCCCGGGCGCTGGTTGCGGGCGTCGAGGCGGAAATCCTGTGCATCGCTGTGGGCTTCAATGTCGATGCGGGCTTCGGGGGCGGCTGCGAACCAGCTGTGTGGATCAAGGCCCTGCAGTTGCAGTTCGGCGGCCCGCAGAGGCTGGGGCTTGAAGGGCTCGAGCTGGAGCTGGCCGGCGCCGGCAACGCTGCCGCTGGCCTTGAGCTGCAATTGCAGGGCGCTCAGTTCGCCGGTGGCGCTGGCGTGCAGCACGAAGGCCTGTTCGCCCTGCTGTTCAAGTTGCAGGCGCGCCGTGAGGGTGTGCGGGGCGGGCGCGGCGAGGCGGGCTTCGCCGCTGAGTTTGAGGCGCTGGCTGCGCAGATTGGCGAGTTGCAGGTGATAGCCGGCCTTGTCGGCTGCGAGTTGGGCTTCAAGGCCCTGCAGGGCGGCGGGTAGGCCGGCGACTTCGAGCGTGCCGAGGGCCAGGCGCTGGATCGTCACGACTACGGGCGAGGCAGGGATCTGCGGTGCCTGCAGCGGGCTGTCGTCGCCGGTGCCCGGAGTGAAGTGCAGGCGGGCGGCCTGCAGCAGTTCGATCTCGACCTGGCCGCGCAGCAGGGCTGCAGGTTGCCAGGCGAGGTTCAGGGCGTCGATTTCGAGGCGGCTGCCGCCGGCACCCCGCCAGCGCAGGCTGGCCAGCTGCAGCGGGCCCAGCACGCGGCCGTGCAGGCCTTGCAGCTGCAGGCCGGGGACGAGGCCTTGCGCCGCGCGGGCGAGGGTCTGCAGGCCGTTGTCGCTGGCCACCAGCCAGGCCACGGTGCCGGCCAGCACGCAGGCGCTGGCGACGCTGGTCCACAGCACATGGCGCAGCGCGGCAGCGAAGAGGCGGGGCTGTGGGCGTCTGGACATCAGAACGGAATCGCCAGCGAGAAGTGGGCGCGCCATTCGTGCTCGCGTTCGCCCCAGGCCAGGTCCAGCGCCAGCGGGCCGACCGGGCTGCGCCAGCGCGGGCCGAAACCGATGCCGCGGGCGAGGCGGAAGTCGCCGAGGGCATCACGCGCGTCACCAAGGTCGATGAAGCTCGCCGCGCCCCAGCTGGGGCCGAACCAGTGGGTGTATTCGACGCTGGCTACGGCGAGGTAGCGCGCACCGTACACGGTGCTGCCTTCCTGGATGCCGAGGCTCTGGTAGCGGTAGCCGCGCACCGATTGCGAGCCGCCAGTGCGGAACAGCCAGTCGCTCGGGATGCCCTCGGTTTCGTGGGTGAGGGTGGCGCCGAGCTCGGTGCGCAGGGCCAGGGTGTCGACACTGCCGACGGGCAGGTAGTAGTGACCGCGACCGTGGAGACGGAAGAAGCCTTCATCGGGCCGGGTGGGGCGTATGCCGCCACCGAGCTGGCCCATCAGGGCCACGCCGCGACGCGGGGCGGTGGCGGAATCGAGATGGCGCCAGGACCACATGCGGTTGAGCGTGATGGCTCGGTTGTCCTGGGTGTCGCGGTCCGGGCTGGACTGGGTCTCGGCCTGCCAGTTGAGGGTGTCACGCATTTCCAGCGCGCCGCGCGAGTGGGTGCGGATCAGGCCGAAGGCGGTGGACTCGGTGTAGAGGTTCTCGATGTCCGAGCGCTCCATGCCACCGCCGACGCCGTAGTTGGCGCCGAAGCGGGTACGCGGCATGAACACGTCCACGAAGGCGGCCTGGCGGCGCTGCTCGATGTCCGCGCCGGTGTGCATTTCCCAGCCGCGCCCGAACAGGTCGGCGGTATCGAAGGCCAGGCCGACGCGGGCGCCGGTGTTGGAGCTGTAGCCGACGCTGCTGCTCAGCGCATGCGCTTCGCGCTCGGTGAGGCGCACCAGCACGTCGCGTACCTGGGGCTCGGGGCTGTCGGCCGCGGGGGGCTGCAGCTCCAGCTGCACGGTCGAGAAATAGGGTGTGCGCTGCAGGGATTGCTGCAGCTCCAGCATCGCGTCGGTGCTGAAGGGATCACCCTGTTTCACGCCAATGGCATAGCGTGCGGCAAGATTCTCGGAATAGCGTTGCAGGCCGCTGTAGTGGATGGCGCCGAAGAGCACGCGCGCCTGACTGCGCAACACGAGGCTCAGCTGTACGCTGGCGCTGGCCGGGTCCACCTCGGCATCACTGCTGGCGAGGCGGGCGTCGGGGAAGGCCTCGCTGCCGAGGCGGGCCAGCAGAGCCGTTTTGGCGCGATCCCAGTCGTTCTGCGTGAAGGCGGCGCCGACCGGCAGCAGCCAGCTCGCGCGGATCTGCTCGAGCTCTTCCGGGCTGAGGTTGCCTTCTACGCGGATGTCCACTGCACTGACGCGGCTGCGCGGTCCACTGTCCACCTTCAGCAGCAAATCTGAGCCCTGGTCTTCGCCGCTCAGCTGCGGGCTGAAGTAGCCGGCCGTGGCCAGCAGGTCGCGCGCCTGGCGCAGCAGGCTGTGCTGCTGCGCCTCACGCCATTCGCCGCCGCGCGCGATCTCGTCTGCGTCATATTCGAGATGGGTTTGCAGCAGCGGCAGCAGCTCAGCATCGGCTTCGATCTGTAGCGCCGCGCCGGCCGCGCCGGCCCAGCACAGGGCGAGCAGGCCGGCGAGCAGGCGGCATGTCGGGTGCGGCGGGAAGATCATGCGCGGCCGGGTTCAGTCCGTGACCGGCGGAGCGGGGGGCTCGGGCAGCAGCGGGGCGTCCGACGTCGGCGCAGTGTCTTCGGTCAGCCAGGAGCCGGCCAGGGTGTAACTGATTGCCAGCAGCAATGGACCAAGGAAGATGCCGAGCAGCCCGAAGCTCATCAAGCCGCCAATGACGCCGGCGAGAATCAGCAGCAAGGGCAGATCCGCACCGCGTCGGATCAGCCAGGGGCGCAGCACATTGTCGAGATTGACCACGATCAGCATCCACACCAGCAGGAAAGTGCCCATGCCGCTCTGATCACTGCTGTAGAGCCAGATCACGGCCGGCGCCAGCACCGGCAGCACGCCCAGCTGGGCAATGCACAGGATCAGCATCAGGGCGGTGAGCACCGGAGCCAGCGGGATGCCCGCGATCAGCAGACCGATGCCCCCGAGCAGGGCCTGCACCACGGCGGTGACGCCAACGCCCAGCGCCACTCCGCGGATGGCACCGGCCCCCAGCTCCAGCATGCTTTCGCCGCGGCTGCCGCCGAGCTTGTGGGCGAAGCGGCGCAGGGCGCTGGCCGTGGCTTCGCCGTTCATGTAGAGAATGGCGGCCAGCACGATGGCGAGCAGGATCTGCAGCAGGATCAGGCCCAGGCCGCCGATCTTGGCGGCGAACCATTTGCTGAGGCTGCCCAGGTGCGGCACCAGCTTGGAGGTGAGGCCCTTCACGCCCAGCGCAGCGATCTGTGCCCACAGCTCGGCGAGGCGTTCGCCCACCAGAGGAATGCTGCCGAGCCAGCCTGGGGCGCTGGGAATGTGCTCGCCATCGAAGTTGCTGAGCAGGGCAATCAGACGGTCTGAATTATCGAGCAGGGTGGTGATGGCAGCCATGAAGGGCAGGAACAGCACCAGCAGCAGTCCGCCGATCATGGTCAGTACGGCCAGGCTGCGGCGCCCCCACAGGCATTGTTCGAGGCGCAGCATCAGTGGCCAGGATGCCACGACGATCATCGTCGCCCATGTCAGGGCCAGCAGAAAGGGCGACAGCACCCACAGCGAAGCGAGCAGCAGGCCGCTCGTGAGGGTAACGCTCAGGAGCATCTGGGCGAGATCACGGCGGGGCGGAAAGGCAGGCATGGGGGCGCTCCGGCTGGATGGCAATGGACGAGTGTTCCATGATAAGCGAATCGGCTGTAGGCGCTGCTGCCCGCATGGTGCACAGCCGCAGCGGCCGGGCGTTGGCGCTGCTACATCAATTTGCAGACGCGGATCAAAAGTGTTGGTTCGAAGCCTTGAGCAATACCACTGCCGATGCTAGGGTTGCGACCGGTATCATGCCTTCACTTCCGGCGTGGCCTGACGCTGGAGTATTTCCCCTCATGAATCACCTTGCCTCTCCCGAACTCGCGCACCGGGATGCCTTGCCCGGAATTGCCGGGCGATTGAGCCCGCCCAACACGGCGCAGCGTCCTCAGCTCAGTGCGGCGGAAGCGGCGGCGTTCGTGCCGACGGCGTATTTCGCCGAGGGCGGCCTGCACGCCGCGCCGGACGGCCCCTGGCGGCCCGCCGCCATTGCCGATTCGCGTGCCGATTTCGTCGTCGGCCCCGGCGGCAGTCATGCCAGTGTGCAGGCCGCAGTGAATGCGGCGATCCGCAGTGGCCGCATCGAGCGTCAGTACATCCACATCCTGCCCGGCGTGTATTGCGGAGCGGTCTACATCCCGGCCTTTGCACCGCCACTGAGCCTCGTCGGCTGCGGCTGCCATGGCTCCGACGTGCGCATCGAGCTATGCCTCGATTCGCGTATGACGGTGGCGGAGTACATTCAGCGCGTGAATCCGGCCGCTGAATTCCAGCCCGGAGATCCGGCCTGGCATATGTATCAGGCCTGCGCCGGGCGTCCGGACGGCAAGAGCATCGACACGCCTAGCGCGGCCGTGTTCTGGAGCCAGGCCAGCGATCTGCAGCTGAAGAATTTCAGCATCGTGAACAGCCAGCTCGACACGGTGGATGGCAGCACTCACCAGGCCGTGGCCCTGCGCAGCGATGGCGATCGCTGCCAGCTCGAAGGCCTGCGCCTGATCAGCCGGCAGGACACCTTCTTCTGCAATGCCGGCGAGGCCCCGCGTGCCGCCAATGCGATGGGCGCTTACGCCCGTGATCGCGATGCCCGCCTGCTGGCGACCGAGTGCTACATCGAAGGCGATACCGACTATGTGTTCGGCAGTGCCAGCGCCGTGTTCCAGCGCTGTGAGTTTCATTCCGTTTCGAGCCGGCGCCGTGCACCGACTATCGTGTTTGCGCCGGACACACATCCGGGCAAGCGCTTCGGCTTCCTCGCGCTGGACTGCCGCTTCACCGCAGACGCCTGGCTACAACAGGATGGCCGCAGCTTCCTTGGCCGCAGCTGGGATCAGGGCGCCGGCAATACCGGCTACCTGCCGGGCAAGACGGCCAACGGCCAGCTCGTGATCCGCGACAGTTTCATAGACGTCGCCTGTTGCGCCGACAGCCCCTGGGACCACGCCGCCACCACGCGCCGGCCGCACCGCGGCAATGCCGATCCGGCGCGCGATCTGGATGACCCGGGCTTCAACCGCCTGTGGGAGTACAACAATTACGGGCCGGGGGCGGCCGCGCGCTGAACAGGGCTGGCGCCTGGCGCGCAATTTCGTACTAAACTCCGGCCATGCGTGCCCTGTTCCGCTTCCTCTGCATCTGCCTGCTGGCTCTGAGCGTTCCCGTTCAGGGCCTGGCGGCCGTACAGATGAGCCTGCTCTTGCCGGTGGCTGGGCAGGATCAGCCGGTGGCCGAAAACCTGCACGCCAGCTGCCATGGCGCCAGTACCGCGGCGGATGGCGGCAGCGCGCAGCAAGAGCGCGGCCAGCACCATGCCCCCCTCAAGCTCAAGGCCTGCGGCAGTTGCTGCGGAGCCATGCTTGACGCCAGTGCCGTGCTGTCCGCTCTGCCGACGCAGGCTGGCAGCAGCTACCTGCTGTTGCCGGCAGGCATTCCGCCGAGCCATATTCCGGACGGCCTCGAGCGTCCGCCCAGACGCCTTTCCTGAACTCCGCCTCAAGCGCTGGCAGCCTTCTGCCCGCCATTGTCGTTGTACTCAATTCAGGAAATTGCCATGAACATCCGTATCGCCTTCGCGAGCGTCCTGCTCGCCCTTGCCTCTCTTTCGCAACCCGCTCTGGCCCAGGGCATGAGCCATGACATGCATGCTGGTCATGCCATGGGTCAGGAACTGGTACCCGCCGAAGTACGCGCCCTCGATCTGAAAGCACGCAAGATCACCCTCAAGCATGGGGACCTGAAGAACCTCGGTATGCCCGGCATGACCATGGTTTTCACGCTCGACAAGAAGCTTGTCCTGCCTGCCGATCTGAAGGCCGGCGACAAGGTCGAGGTCCGGGTCGAAGACCTCGGCGGCGTCCTGACCGTCACCACCCTCAAGCGCTGAGGTCACCGCCATGATCCGCAGACCATTCCAGATGGTCTGGCTGAGTGCCGCCCTTGCCGGGGTGGCACCGCCAGTACTCGCCCATACCCATACCCCGGCGCAGGCAGCGACTCAGCCCGCCGAGCAGACTGCCTGGGGCATCGCCGGCAGCACCGATGCCTCCGTGCGCAGCATTGAAATCCGCATGACCGATGACATGCGTTTCACCCCTGCCAGCATTCGCGTGAAGCAGGGCGAAACGATCCGCTTCGTCATCAGCAACGCCGGCCGCAAGCTGCACGAAATGGTGATCGGCACACCCGGCGCAATTGCCGAGCACGCTGCATTGATGAAGAAATTCCCGAAGATGGAGCATGCCGACGCCTGGATGGCACATGTGCTGCCGCGTCAGCGCGGCGAGCTGCTATGGCATTTCAATCGCCCTGGCAGCTTCGAGTTTGCCTGTCTGGTCGGCAATCACTACGCACAAGGCATGCGCGGCATGGTCGAGGTGACGCCATGAAAAGAGTCCTGCCCTGGCTGGCCTTGCTGCTGGCCGCTCCGCTGCTGGCGGCCGAGCCACTCAGCCTGGAGGAGGCGCGCCGGATCGCCGAGACGCGGGCGCCGCAGATCGAAGCCCTGCGTGCACAGGAGATGGCGGCGCGCGAGATGGCCGTGGCGGCTGGTCAGTTGCCGGATCCGGTGCTCAAGCTGGGCCTCAGCAACGTGCCCACCGATGGCGAGATGGCCTGGAGCCTGACTCAGGAGAGCATGACCATGCGCCAGATCGGTGTGATGCAGGAGTTCACGCGTGGCGACAAGCGCCAGGCGCGCGCTGACAAGGCCCTGCGGGAGGCTGAACTGGCGCATGTGAGCCAGCGCCAGAGCCTGGCTGACACACGTCGCGACACTACTCTGGCCTGGCTCGATCTTGCTTATCAGGGCAGCATGCAGGCCTTGCTGGAGAGCCAGATCGCCGAACTGCATCTGCAGCAGCAGGCGGCTGACGCGGCCTTTCGCGCCGGCCGTGGCGAGCAGGCCGATGTGTTTGCCAACCAGCTGGCGATTGCCCGCAGCCAGGATCAGTTGGCTCAGATGAAGCGCGACATCCTCATGGCCCGCTCACGACTGGCGCGCTGGATCGGCGAGGACGCGGAGCGCCCGCTGGCGCCGCCACCTGAGCTGAAGAGCCAGCTGCAAGTGCATCCGGCACTGGCCGAGTCTGCCGAGCAACATCCCTTGCTGGCGAGCCAGCAGGCCCTGGTCGCTCTGGCGGAAGCGGATGCCCGCATGGCGCGTGAAAATCGCACCCCGGATATCGCCGTCGAGTTGATGTATGGCCAGCGCGGCCCGGGCTTTTCCAACCTCGTCTCTGTGAACCTGTCCATGCCGCTGCCCTGGGATCGAGCCAGCCGGCAGGATCGCGAGCATGGGGCGCGCCTGGCTCAGCTCGATCAGGCGCGTGCCCAGCAGGCCGACATGCAACGCGCCTACCGCGCCGAGCTGCGCGGCAATCTGGCCGTGCTCGATAACGCGCGCGAACGCCTGCAACGCTACGACCAGCAACTGCTGCCGTTGGCCCAGCAGCAGGTCGAAGCGGCGCTCGCTGCCTACCGTGCCGGCAGCGGTTCGCTGACCCGCGTGCTCGAAGCCCGCCGCATGGCGCTCGACACCCGCATGGAGCACCAGCGCGTGGCGCTGGAAGCCGCCCGCGCCTGGGCCCAGCTTAATTTCCTGAATCCGCAGGAGGCGTCTGTCTCCGCCGCGCATGGAGTACAACCATGAACAATCACCGTCAGAAACTCATCGTCCTTGCCGTCCTGCTCGCCTTGGGCGCGGTCGGCTACGGCGCTTACCAACTCGGCAGTCGCCACGCCGCACCGGCTGTAGCAGAAAGCCACGACGCGAAGATTGACCCGGGTACGGGCCGCCGCGTGCTGTACTGGCACGACCCGATGGTGCCCGGCCAGAAGTTCGACAAGCCGGGCAAGTCGCCCTTCATGGACATGCAGCTGGTGCCGGTTTTCGCTGATGAGGCGGCCGATGCCGGCGGCATCAGCGTGAGCCCACGCCAGACCCAGAACCTCGGCCTGCGCACGGTTGAAGTCGCACAGGGCAGCCTCAGTCCGCAGATCGAAGTGAGCGGCAGCGTAGCCTGGAACGAGCGCGGCCTCACGGTTGTACAGGCACGCAATACCGGCTTCGTCGAAAAGCTCTTCGTACGTGCCACCCTGGATCGCGTGGCCAAGGGTCAGCCACTGGCCGAGCTGTATGTGCCGGACTGGGTTGCCGCGCAGGAAGAGTTCCTCGCCGTGAAGAAGATGCAGGGCGAAGGCATGGCCGCACTGCTTGATGCTGCACGCCAGCGCATGCGTCAGGCCGGCATGAGCGAGGCTCTGATTGCACAGGTCGAGAAATCCGGCGCGGTGCAGGCGCGCATCACGATCACGGCGCCCGCTGCGGGCAGCGTCATCGAACTCGCCGCGCGCGAAGGCATGACGGTGATGGCCGGTGCCACGCTGTTCCGCATCAACGCGCTGGACAGCGTGTGGGTGAATGCCGAAATCCCCGAAAGCCAGGCCGCTTTGCTGCAAGTTGGCATGCCTGTAGAGGCAAGCCTGGCGGGCTTCTCCGGGCAGATGTTCAAAGGCACAGTGCAGGCCATCCTGCCCGAGGTGGAAGCCAGCACGCGCACGCTGAAGGCGCGCATCGAGCTCGCCAACCCCGGCGGGCGTCTGTCGCCGGGCATGTTTGTACGGATTGCGCTGGGCAGCACGGCGAAGTCGGGACTGGTGATCCCGAGCGAAGCCTTGATCCGCACCGGCACCCGCAGCGTGGTGATGCTCGCCGAGGGTGAGGGCAAGTATCGCCCGGTGGACGTGCAGACCGGGCAGGAAGCCAACGGCCAGATCGAGATCAGCAGTGGCCTCGCCGCAGGGCAAAAGGTCGTCGTCTCTGGCCAGTTCCTGCTCGATTCGGAGGCCAGCGTGCGTGCGGTCGGTACTCGCGTCACCGAGCCGGTAGCGCTGAGCGCCAAGGAGTATCAGGTCGAAGCGGTATTCGAATCTGTCGTCGATGACATGATCATGCTCTCGCACCCGGCTATTCCCGAGCTGAAGTGGGGCGCGATGACCATGGGCTTCAAGCTGCCCAAGGACGGCCTGCCCAAGGATCTGAAGCCCGGCCAGAAAGTGCACATCGCCTTCACCACGCCCGCCAGCGGCGAGCCGCAGCTCACCCATGTGATGGTGATCGGGGGTGGGAAATGAACGCGCACCTCCATTTTCGTAGCCCGGATGCAGGCCAAAGGCCGGAATTCGGGACAAGTGGCGCCATACAGGCCAGCCCCGGATTCCGCTGCGCTGCATCCGGGCTACGCGTGAGGGCTGAGTCATGATCGCCAAACTCATCCGCTGGTCGATCAGCAACCGCTTCCTCGTCCTGCTCGCCACCGTGATGCTCACCGCATGGGGCCTCTACGCTGCGCTGCGCACCCCGCTGGATGCGCTGCCGGATCTGTCCGACGTGCAGGTGATCATCCGCACCAGCTACCCGGGGCAGGCGCCGCAGATCGTCGAGAACCAGGTCACCTATCCGCTCACCACCACCATGCTCTCGGTGCCGGGCGCAAAGACGGTGCGCGGCTTTTCTTTCTTCGGCGACTCCTTTGTCTACGTGCTGTTCGAGGATGGCACCGACCTGTACTGGGCGCGTTCGCGCGTGCTGGAGTATCTGAATCAGGTGCAGTCGCGCCTGCCGCCGTCCGCCAAGACCGCGCTGGGCCCGGACGCCACTGGCGTGGGCTGGATCTACAGCTATGCGCTGGTCGACAAGAGCGGCAAGCACGATCTGGCGCAGCTGCGCAGCCTGCAGGACTGGTTCCTCAAGTACGAGCTGAAGACCGTGCCGAACGTGGCAGAGGTGGCCTCGGTGGGCGGCATGGTCAAGCAGTATCAGATCGTATTGAATCCCGACCGGCTGCGCGCCTACGGGCTGAGCCACCAGATGGTGATCGACGCCATCGGCCGCGCCAATCAGGAAACCGGCGGCTCGGTGCTGGAGCTGGGTGAGGCCGAATACATGGTGCGCGCCTCCGGCTATCTGCAGACCCTCGACGACTTCCGCAAGATCCCGCTGCTGGCCGAGGCCTCCGGCGTGTCGGTGCGCCTCGGCGACGTGGCCACTGTGCAGATCGGCCCCGAGATGCGGCGCGGCATCGCCGAGCTCGATGGCGAGGGCGAAGTCGCGGGTGGCGTGGTGGTGTTGCGCTCCGGCAAGAATGCGCTGGAAGCCATCCACGCGGTGAAGGCCAAGCTGGAGTCCCTCAAATCCAGCCTGCCCGAGGGCGTGGAGATCGTGCCGACCTATGATCGCGGCGACCTGATCGAGCGCGCGGTGGACAACCTGAGCCACAAACTGCTGGAGGAGTTCATCGTCGTCGCGCTGGTGTGCTTCATCTTCCTGTTCCACCTGCGCTCCTCGCTGGTGGCGATCATCTCGCTGCCGTTGGGAATCCTGATGGCTTTCATCGTGATGCGCTGGCAGGGGGTTAATGCAAACATCATGTCACTGGGTGGCATTGCGATTGCCATCGGGGCCATGGTGGATGCAGCAGTCGTGATGATCGAGAATGCCCACAAGCATCTGGAAAAATGGAAGCATGCGCATCCCGGCGCGGAGCCGCGCGGCGAGGCGCACTGGCAGATCATCGCGGAAGCCGCCGCCGAAGTCGGCCCGGCGCTGTTCTTCTCGCTGCTGATCATCACCCTCTCCTTCATTCCGGTGTTCACGCTGGAGGCGCAGGAAGGACGGCTGTTCTCGCCGCTGGCCTTTACCAAGACCTATGCCATGGGCTCTGCCGCCCTGCTGGCGGTAACGCTGATCCCGGTGCTGATGGGTTACCTGATTCGCGGCAAGATTCCGGACGAGCACAGCAACCCGCTCAACCGCCTCCTGATCGCGCTCTACCGCCCGCTGCTCGATGGCGTGCTGGCCTGGCCCAAAGCCACGCTGGCCGGGGCACTCGTGCTGCTGGCGCTCAGCCTGTGGCCGCTACAGCACATCGGCGGCGAGTTCATGCCGCCGATGGATGAAGGCGATCTGCTCTACATGCCGACCGCCTTGCCGATGCTCTCCGCCGGCAAGGCCAGCGAATTGCTGCAGCAGACCGACCGATTGATCCGCACCGTGCCTGAAGTCGCGCGTGTCTTCGGCAAAGCGGGCCGTGCCGAAACGGCGACCGATCCCGCGCCGATCGAGATGTTCGAGACCACCATTCAGTTCAAACCGAAGAGCGAATGGCGGCCGGGCATGACGACCGAGAAGCTGATCGAGGAGCTGGATCGCATCGTCAAGGTGCCGGGCCTCGCCAACATCTGGGTACCGCCAATCCGCAACCGCATCGACATGCTCGCCACCGGCATCAAGAGCCCGGTGGGCATCAAGGTCGGCGGAGCCTCGCTGGCCGAGATCGAACGCCTCACCACGCAGATCGAACGCGTGGTGAAGGAGGTGCCCGGTGTCAGCTCGGCGCTGGCCGAGCGCCTCACCGGCGGGCGCTACATCGACGTGAATATTGATCGCGACGCCGCTGCACGCTTCGGCATGAACATCGCCGATGTGCAGAGCGTGGTCAGCGCGGCGATTGGCGGCGAGAACGTCGGCGAGACCATCGAGGGACTCGCCCGCTACCCGATCAATGTGCGCTATCCGCGCGAGCTGCGCGACTCGGTGCAGAAGCTGCGCGAGCTGCCCATCGTTGGCCCGCGCGCCCAGCGCCTGTCGCTCGGTGATGTGGCACAGATCCGCATCAGCGACGGCCCGCCCATGTTGAAAAGCGAGAACGCGCGCCTGTCCGGCTGGGTCTATGTGGACATCCGCGGTCGCGATCTGGCGCGCACGGTGCATGACATGCAGCAGGCCGTGAGCGCGCAGGTGAAAATGCCGGCGGGCTACTCCCTGGCCTGGTCCGGCCAGTTCGAGTACATGGAGCGCGCCGCCGCGAAGATGAAGATCGTCGTGCCCTTCACCCTGATGATCATCTTCCTGCTGCTCTACCTCACCTTCCGCCGCGTCGACGAAGCCCTGCTGATCATGGCCACTCTGCCCTTCGCGCTGGTCGGCGGCATCTGGCTGCTGTGGCTCTTGGGCTACAACCTCTCGGTGGCCGGCGCGGTCGGCTTCATCGCGCTGGCCGGCGTGTCGGCCGAATTCGGCGTGATCATGCTGCTGTACTTGAAGCATGCGTGGGAGGAACGTCTGGAAAAAGGCCTGTCAGATCGCGAAGCCCTGCTCGACGCAATCCGCGAAGGTGCGGTGCTGCGCGTGCGCCCCAAGGCCATGACCGTGGCGGTGATCCTTGCCGGCCTCTTGCCCATCATGTGGGGCGGCGGCACCGGTTCGGAAGTGATGCAGCGTATTGCGGCACCGATGGTCGGCGGCATGATCACCGCGCCGCTGCTGTCGATGTTTCTGGTGCCGGCGGCGTATCTGCTGATGCGCAGAAGAAAACCTGGCGTGGACGAGACGCATGCGTCGTCCGACTCCTGACACAGCCTCGCACCCGTCGGTTTGAAGGAACCCGATCGGCGCGCGATAGCGTTTAGTTAGGCGTTTGGCGTTACGTTTTAGTCGTCTCTGCGAAAGCGGGAATCCAGCGTCGTTCGACGGCGCTGGATTCCCGCTCAGAGCGGCGCTTCAGGCTGGTGGCTTTGTGCCCGTCTATTGTGCTGCCCAGCAGCCCCTGGCGTCGGACACAGGCGTGACCCGCTGTACCGTGCCGCCGTCATCGAGCACGACTTCCACTTCGTAGGCAATCACGCTGGGATCGGCGGCCACTTGCTCGCGGAGCCCTGCGGGTACGCGCTTTTCCTCCGCTTCGTAGGAGGCGCTGCAATCCGGCGGCTGCGAGGCACTCAGGCCGGTGGCCTGGCGAATGGTCTGCCAGCAAGCTTCTGGAGCGGCACGCAGCGAGCAGCTGGCCAGGTGGATACGCTCGTAGCGCAGCTTCAACAGGCTGCTATGCCAGGGCCTGTCCTCCGGTCGTTGCGGGGGGCTCAGCAGCTCGATGCGGTGCAGCCCGCTGCTCAGGTCCGCAAATATTTTCCGGCCCTCCTGGGTGAAGACGGCAAAGCCTTGCCCATCATTGCGGCCATCGTCACTGGTGAAGAACACGAAGGGGGCTTTCACGCCCTCGAAATAGCCAGCCCAGTCAGTGCTATCGACGACCCGCTCCCCGCGCGCTTTCTGGCGCGTGCAAGGCGGGGCTTTCTTGTCGGGCGGGACTGGAATGATGGCCAGACGCGCCGCGCCTTTCTCGCCCAGATCGACCTGCTTGATCATCAGGCCGGGGTAATGGAAGCACGCCACTTCCGGCTTCGTGTGTGGATTCAGCGGGTCGGGAGGCAGGCGCAGGTGTTGTTCCTGGATGGGCTGGTCAAACAGCGGCTGGGCGTCCTGCGCATGAGCGCTGGTAAATCCAAGGCAGCTCGTCAGGAGTGCAGAAAGGCTGCGGATGACGCGGGTCTGGGTGCGTGCTTCGGGCATGAGATATCCGGGAGTGAAAACCCGGCAGACGCAGGACTTAGCCTGCGGCAGCCGTCAGGGAGCGGGGCGAAACGGACAGACATTGCTGGAACTCGTGCTTGAGGCGATAGAGCTGGGCCGGCCGGTTGGCGCGGCCGGTTTCCATGGCGCCCTCTACCGCTTCCAGCATGTCCAGCTCTTCCATCTTGCGGCGGAAACTGACCTTGTTGATCGGCTCACCGAGCACTGCTTCATAGACGGCCTGCAGGCGTGGCAGGGTGAATTGCTCGCCACACAGATAGACCGGCAGCGAGGAGTAGCTGCTCTTGTTGCGCACCCGCTGCACTGCAGCCTGCACGATGTCTTTGTGGTCGAAGGGCAGGCCCTTGAGCTGCTCGACGGCTTGCAGCACCAGGCCCGGCGCCGGCTCCTGTTCGATCAGTTCGGCCGGAAGCAGGGCGTAGTAGGCGATCGAGATGGACCAGCCACGCGGATCGCGACTGGTGCCGGAAAAAGTGCCGAGCTGCTCCAGGTAAGGGCTGGCAATGCCAGTTTTCTCGCGCAGCATGCGGCTTGCGGCGTCCAGCGTATCCACGTCTTCCTCGGGGTGGATATAGCCGCCGGGGAGCGCCGGACTGCCTTCGAAGGGCGCGCGCTCGCGCCGCCACAGCGCTACGTTCAAGACCGCCCCGCGCAGGCACAACAGTACGACGTCGACAGTGCAGATGATGGCCTTCTGAGGCATCAGGAATCCCTGCTTAGTTGCAAAAAGACACGAACAGTCTAGCGACTATCCATGATTTTTACGACTCCGATAGAGTGTTAGTTGCAAAACGCATCTAAGTTGTTTAGAGTGGATCCATACCCGCCGGAAAACGCGGGTGATCCAGGAGAAATTCATGGCTCAGCGCAATCTTCATCTGCTCATCATCGACCCGCAGAACGATTTCTGTGATCTGCCCGCCGACTATTGCCCGCTCGATCCGCTCGGCGGCCGTTTTGCACCGAGCCTGCCGGTGCCCGGCGCACACGCTGACATGCAGGCCCTTGCTGCCTTGGTCGATGCCGGCCGCGCGGGGCTAGAAGCCATCACGGTCACGCTCGATTCGCACCAGCACCTCGACATCGCTCACCCGACCTTCTGGCAGGATGCCGATGGCCAGGGCGTCGCACCCTTCACCCAGATTACGGCCGCCGAGCTGCGTGCAGGCCGCTACCTGCCGCGCGCGCCGCAGTGGCAGGCGCGCGCGCAAAGCTATCTCGATGCACTGGAGGCCGCGGGGCGTTATACCCACATGATCTGGCCGGTGCATTGCGAGATCGGCAGCTGGGGTCACAACATTCACCATGCTCTGCGCCTGGCGCTCAATCGCTGGGAAGAGGCCCGGACGGCCATCGTCGCCAAAGTCAGCAAGGGCGAAAACCCGCTGACCGAACACTACAGCGCGATGCAGGCCGAGGTGCCGGATCCGGCGGATGCCGCCACCCAGCTCAATCAGGCGCTGCTGGCCCGGCTGCGCGGTGCAGAGCGCGTCTTCATCGCTGGCGAGGCGGGCAGTCACTGCGTCAGGGCCACTACCGAGCATATCGTGGCGCACTGGCCGGCCGCCGAGCTGGGCAAGCTGGTGCTGATCGAGGATTGCATCAGCCCGGTAAGCGGTTTCGAGACCGCGTATGCGGAATTCCTCGCCGCGATGCGCGAGCGCGGCGTGCAGTTGATGAACGCCAGCGAAGTGCGTGCAGAACTGCTGGACAATGCGCGTTGAAATGACAGGCAAGACCCTCGGCGGAGCCACACACATGCAAGCCAATCAGACACCAGTCGTACGCAGCCTGCTGGAGAACGACCTCTACAAATTCACGATGTGGCAGGCCTTGCTGCACAGCAACCCGGGCGCTCAGGCGGAGTACCGGTTTGTCTGCCGCAACCGGCCGGCCTTTCCGCTCGCCGAGCTGAAGGATGACGTGGAGCGCGAGCTCGATCACCTGTGCAGCCTGTACTTCACCCAGGATGAGCTGGATTACCTCGCCAGTCTGCGCTTCATCAAGAGCGATTTCGTCGATTTCCTTTCCCTGTTCCGTTTCCAGCGCCGCTTCATCGAAGTGCGCGCGGTGGGCGAAACGCTGGAGATCGTGGCACGCGGCCCCCTGGTGCACGTGATGGGCTTCGAGATCTTCGTGCTCTATATCGTGAACGAGTTGTACTTCCGCCGGCTGCCGCATGAAGGGGTGATGACCGTGGCCCGCGAACGTCTGCAGGCCAAGATCGGCGTGTTGCAGGCCGGTTTGCAGAGCATTCCGGCGAACACGGCCTCTCCCTTCGTGCTCTTCGACTTCGGCCTGCGCCGCCGCTACTCGGGTGCCTGGCAGGAGGAGGTGGTGCAGCGCTTTGCCGAGGTGGCGCCCCAGCACTTCCGGGGCACCTCCAACGTCTACCTGGCGAAGAAGTTTGGCCTGACCCCGATCGGCACCATGGCCCATGAATATCTGCAGGCCTACCAGTCCTTCGGCTTCCGTCTGCGGGACTTCCAGAAGGCCGCTCTGGAGGGCTGGGTGCAGGAGTTCCGGGGGGATCTCGGCGTGGCACTGACCGATGTCGTTGGCATGGATGCCTTCCTGCGCGATTTCGATCTGTATTTCGCCAAGCTCTTCGATGGTTTGCGCCACGATTCCGGCGATCCCGTCGTGTGGGGTGAGAAGGCCATCGCCCACTACCACAAGCTGCGCATCGATCCGGCCAGCAAGCGTCTGGTGTTTTCCGACGGTCTCAACATTCCACGCGCGCTGGAGCTATATCAGCACTTCCACGGCCGCATCCAGACCAGTTTCGGCATCGGTACCGATCTCTCCAACGATACGCCGCACAAGGCGCTCAACATCGTCATGAAGATCACCGCCTGCAATGGCCAGCCGGTGGCCAAGCTCTCCGATGCACCGGGCAAGACGCTGTGCGAGGACGAAACCTTCCTCGCCTACCTGCGTCAGGTTTTCGATCATTCGCTCTGAGGCCGTAGCCCGATGCGCCTTACTCCGCAGATGCTGCTGTTCTGGCGAGCCAACGAGATTTACTCGAACTGGTATCCCAGCGTGTTCGAGATCGATGGGCAGCGCTTCAATTGCGGCGAGCAATGGATGATGTTTGCCAAGGCCCGCCTGTTCGGCGATGCAGAGATGGCTGCGGCGATCCTGGCCGAAGTCCATCCGCGGCGGCAGAAGCTGCTGGGTCGCAAGATCCGCGGTTTCGACAGCGTGCGCTGGTCTGATGAGTGCGAGGCCCTGGTGGCCATCGGGCTGCTCGAGAAATTCCGTCAGAACCCGGTGCTCGGCGAAGCCTTGCTCGCTACCGGCGAGCGCCTGCTCGTCGAAGCCAGCCCGGACGATCCGATTTGGGGCATCGGGCTGGAAGAGGAAGACCCGCGCGCGCTCGATCCCACCCAGTGGCAGGGTGAGAACCGCCTCGGCAAGGTGCTGATGCAGGTGCGCACCCGTTTGCAACAATTTTCAGGCAGATCCCGTTCATGACATCCGGCTTCAAACTCACCCTCGCACAGATCAACCCGACCGTTGGGGACATTACCGGCAACTGCGCCCTGATGCAGGCTGCGGCCACCCGGGCCCAGGCCGCAGGCGCCAGCCTGGTGGTCTTCCCTGAACTCTCGCTGACCGGTTACTACCCCGGTGACCTGCTCGACGAGCCGGACTTCCTCGCCCGCATCGAGCAAGGCTTGGCGGACCTGCTGAGCGCTACCCGCAGCACACCGGGTCTGCATTGGGTGGTGGGGGCGCCGCAGCGTCGCGAGGGGCCGGGCAAGGCACTGCAGAACTGCCTGCTGGTGCTGGCCGATGGCGCGGTGCGCCTGCGGTATGCCAAACAGCTCCTGCCGACTTACAACATCTTCGATGAACGCCGCCACTTTGAACCGGGACCGGACCTGGCCCGCGTGTTGCGCGTGGGCGGTCAGCAGGTCGGCTTCCTGATCTGTGAGGATGGCTGGAACGATGAAGGGCGCGACTATGCAGTGAACCCCTTTGAGCGCCTTGCCGATGCCGCGCCGGATCTGGTCGTGTCGATCAATGCTTCACCCTCCAGCATCGGCAAGCATGCCCTGCGCCGCAAGTTGTTCGCGGCGGCGAGCGCTCGTCATCAGCTGCCGCTGGTGTACGTGAATCAGGTCGGCGGGCATGACCAGATCATCTACGATGGATCGTCCTTTGCCGTGGAGCCGCAGGCCGGGGTGGTCTTCGAGGCGGAGCGCTTCAGCGAGGCGATCCGGACCCTGATTTTCAACGATGGCCATTTCTGCGAGGCCAGTGGCGCCTGCCTGCCACCCAGCAGCGATGAAGGCCTGCCGGCGATGGAGTTCTATCGTCGCCAGATCGTGCTGGGCCTGCGCGACTACGCCCGCCGCTGCGGTTTCACGCGAGCGGTGGTTGGCTCTTCCGGCGGGATCGACAGCGCCCTGACCCTGGCGCTGGCGGCCGAGGCGCTGGGCGCGGAGAACGTCGTCGGCATCACCATGCCCTCGAAGTTCTCCAGTGCCGGTAGCGTCGACGACTCGGTGACCCTGTGCCGCAATCTCGGTGTGCGCCTGATCGAGCATCCGATCCGCGATCTCGTGGCAACTTACGGCGCGGGTTTCTCCGCAGCCTTCTCGGCGCCACTGCAGGGCCTCCCGCTGGAGAACCTGCAGGCGCGCGTGCGCGGCACCATCCTGATGGAATATTCCAACGCCTTCGGTCACCTCCTGCTCACTACTGGCAACAAGAGCGAGATCTCGGTGGGTTACTGCACGCTGTATGGCGACACCAACGGTGGCCTCGGGCTGATTGGCGATCTCTACAAGACCGAAGTCTTCGATTTGTGCCGCCATCTCAACGCCGCCGCCGGCCGCGAGCTGATTCCATTTGCGATCATCGACAAGGAACCCTCCGCCGAGCTCGCACCGGACCAGCGCGATACCGACAGCCTGCCGCCTTATCCGGTGCTGGACGCGATCCTCAAGCAGCTCATCGAGGGCGAACGCCTTGGCGAGGATGAGCGCGCTGCGGTAGCCGCTGCTTTCGCCCGGCAGCAGGCCAGCGAGGAGGGGAGGGCGCTGATTTCACGCATCAAGCGCATGATCGCCCGCAACGAATACAAGCGCCGTCAGGCTCCGCCGATCCTGCGCCTGCGCGGGCGCGCTTTCGGTAGCGGGCGGCAGATGCCGATTGCGGCGAAATACGATTTCTGAGGAGAAACAGATGAGTCAATTCGATGCCGCCGTCCTGATCGGCCGTTTTCAGCCCTTTCACAACGGCCATGCCGCCTTGCTCGCCCAGGCGCTGGAAACCGCGCCGCGCGTGATCGTCCTGCTCGGCTCGGCTTTCTCCGCCCGCAACGCCAAGAATCCCTTCAGCTGGGAAGAGCGTGCCGCAATGATTGGCTGCACCTTGAGCGAGGCGCAGCATGCCCGCGTCAGCTTCCTGCCGATGCGTGATTACTACGACGATACGCGCTGGGCATCGGCTGCCGCGGCATTGGTCGAGCAGGCGCTTGGGCGCAAGGCCCGCGTGGCCCTGATTGGTTACCTGAAAGATGCCTCCAGCCAGTACCTGAACCGCTTTCCGGACTGGGAATTCATCGGCATGCCACGGCAGGGCGAGATCGATGCTACCGCCCTGCGCCGCATCTGGTTTGAAGGCGAAGACCCGGAGGTGACCCGCGCCCTGCTCGCGCCGCTGCTGCCCGCCGCCGCGCTGCACTACATGCGCGGCTGGGCGGCCTTGCCGATGTTCGCCCATCTGCGCGACGAGCACTTCGCTGTCGAGGAGAGCCGCAGGGTCTGGGGCAACGGGCCTTTCATCACCGTCGACGCGGTGGTCAAGGCGTCGGAACAGATCCTGCTGGTCAAGCGCGGCCGGGCACCGGGCAAAGGCACCTGGGCGCTGCCCGGAGGTTTTCTGGACGGGCGTGAGCGTGTGCTGCAGGGCGCGATCCGCGAACTGCGCGAGGAAACCGGTTTTGGCCTGCTCGATGCCACGCTGGAAGAGGCGCTGGCGGGGACGGCTGTGTTCGATCATCCGGATCGCAGCACCCGCGCCCGCACCATCACCCATGCCCACTTCTTCGACCTGAAGCACACCCGCCCGCCCGAAGTGGAAGGTGCCGATGATGCGGCCGAGGCGAAGTGGTTCCCGGTCGCCCAACTCGCCGGCATGGAAGGCGAGTTCTTTGAGGATCACTTCAACATCCTTGATCACTTCCTCGCCTTGTCACACCAGGACATCCAGGCACCGACTGAGGGGGCATGATGAATCAGGCGCGTCGTGTGATTGTCTGGAGAGTGACGCAGGATTGCAATCTGGATTGCCAGTTCTGTTCATACAGTCAGTCGCTCGAGCGAATTCGTCAGAATGCGGATCCGGCCAAGGTCCTCCGTCTTGGCCGGATATTGAACGAGTATTCAAGGCAGACAGGGCGGGAAGTGCTGGTCAGCTGGATCGGCGGCGAGCCTTTGCTGTGGCCCTCGTTATTGGACGTCTCCAGTCGGTTCGTGCATGACTTCGGGCTCAGCGTCAGCGCGACAACCAACGGCGTGCCCCTGCGCTCTGAAAAAGTCATCGAGCGCATTGTCGATGACTTTGCGGAGATCGTGATCAGCATTGATGGGTTCGGGGGCGAGAACGACCGTGTGCGCCAGAAACCGGGCTTGTTTGAGGAACTGAAGCGGAATGTCTCGGCTTTGTGCGAGCTGAAAGAAAAGCGGGGATCGGCGCTAATCGTGAAAGTGAACACGATCCTGATGCGCAATAACATTGATGAGTTCGGCACGTTTTGCGAGCTGATGCGGGACTGGGGCGTGAATGAGCTGACCTTCAATCAGCTGGGAGGCTATGACCGACCGGAGTTTTTCCCGGACAACAGGCTTCTCGTGACGCAGGTTGCCCGTTTTATAGATGCCCTTCCTGGCTGGAAAAACGATTTTTCAGAAGCAGGTCTGCGCATTCATGGCAACGATGCGTATCTCAAACGGTTCCAGTATTCCTGTCGCGACGAGAAAATTCCGGTCGAAGATTGTGCGCCGGGAGCCTGGTTCTGGTTTGTGAATGAAAACGGGTTGATCAGCCCCTGCAGTTACACCAGCTATGAATATGCCATCGATGTAGATGCGATCAGCTCTCCGGAAGAGCTCGATGCCGTGGAGCAAAGCTTCCGGCAGATGAGGCGTGACAAAAGGTCGCGCTTTTGTGCTGACTGCCACTGCACACAGCTGTTCGACAAATTCGCTTGAGTCTCATGTTCGACATTCCGCGAACTTCAGCAGCGGAGTGTACTGAATTCCGTATAGGGGTGGTCGGGTTCAGTCGCCCGGAATTCGACCAGACGCATGCCACGCAGCTACTGCTGTTTGCTGTGCAAACGTGCCTTGATCGCTTCCACACGCCACTCGATCAAGTGGTGATGGTCAGCGGCCTGACCAATGTTGGAATGCCGCGCATTGCTTATCTTTACGCAACGGAGCACGGGATCGGGACGGTGGGCATTGCGGCTGAGCGTGCTTTGTTGCATCCGTCAGGCTTGTGGCCGGTTGATCTTCAGATAATCGAAGGCCTTGATTTTGGTGACGAGTCCCGATGCTTTACCAGCTACATCGATTGCCTGATTCGTATTGGGGGTGGCACACAAAGCCGTCGTGAAGTTGAGATGTTTTGCGACAGATGCCGGGGGGAGCGGTGGTCGTTGGCAGAGCGTCTGATAGAACATGACTTGCCGATTGCGTTGCCGTAACAATGGCTCTTGTCGCTTTCCACAATTGCTCACCATGAATGAAACCGTGAAAATCTTGACCAGCCAGAACGCTCCTCTGCGAATTGACAGCCATATATTGCCGGACACTGGCGGCCAGATCGGCATGACGATCTGCCCCGGCAAGAAGCGACCCGGCTCGATCTCTGGGGACTGGGATCGTGACCTCGGCCTCGACCTTCAGGTCGTTAAGGACTGGGGCGCCGAAATAGTGCTGACCTTGCTGGAGGACTTCGAGTTTACGCAGGTCGGCGTGGAGGAACTCGGGTCGCAAGTCGAGAAGCTGGGCATGCACTGGCTACATCTGCCTATCCCCGATAAACATTCGCCGACCGCCAGTTTTGCGCCGCAATGGCAAATTGCCGGGCCGCTGTTGCACGCCTGCCTGCTGCGGGGTGGGAAAATCCTCATCCATTGCATGGGCGGTATCGGACGGACCGGCACGATCGCTGCGCAGATCCTGATGGAACGTGGCATGGGCGTCGCCGAGGCGATGACCGCGATCAGGGCCGTGCGGCGGGGGGCCATCTAAACAGCAGTACAGGAGCATTACCTGAAAAACCTGCAGGTTTGACTCTGCGACCAAAGGAGGAACACACATATGTTCGGTATCCGCTTCATCAAGGTCGGCCCGACCGACTTCCTGTTGCAGTACAAAAGCGGCAAGGTCGTACGCGAGGGCGTGGGCTTGTCCTTCTTCTATTACGGGCCCACCAGCTCGCTGGTGCGCGTGCCGGTGGGCAGTGTCGATGTGCCCTTCATCTTCGAAGAGGCCACGGCAGATTTTCAGTCGGTCACTGTGCAGGGCCAGCTTTCCTATCGCGTCACAGACCCGCGCAAGCTGGCCCAGTTGATGAATTTCACCCTGGCGGCGAATGGTCGTGATTACGCCTCGGAGGATCCGCAGAAGCTACCGCAGCGCCTCATCAACCACGCCCAGGTGCTGACCAGTTCGTCCTTGCGCGTGATGTCCCTGCGTGAGGCGCTGGGCGGGGCAGACCGCCTGGTGGGCAGCGTGCGGGTCGGCATGCAGGCTGCCGATGTGATTACCTCGCTGGGCATCGAGGTGCTTGGGCTCTCCATCCTGGCCATCAAGCCAACGCCGGAGACCTCGCGGGCGCTCGAAGCCGAGGCGCGTGAGGCGATCCTGCGCCAGGCCGACGAGGCAGTGTTTGCGCGGCGCAATGCTGCCGTGGAGCAGGAGCGCTCGATCAAGGAGAACGAGCTGAATACCGAGATTGCGGTGGAGAACAAGAAGCGCCAGATCAAGGAAGCGCAGATGGACGCGGAGAAATCCGTGCAGCAGAAAAAGCGCGAGCTGCGCGAAGCGGAGATGGCCACCAAGATCGCGCTGGAAGAGCAGAACAAGGATCTGCTGGCACTCTCCACGGCCAACACCCGCGAGGAAGCCGATGCCAAGGCCTATGGCATTTCGGCCATGATGCGTGCGCTCTCCGAAACCGATCCGAAGGTCTTGCAGGCACTCACCAGTGCCCGCCTCGATGCGGCGCAACTGGTTGCCCTGTCGTTCAAGGAGCTGGCCGAGAACGCCGGCAAGATCGGTGAGCTCAATATCTCCTCCGAGTTGTTGCAGGGCCTGCTTGAGCGCGAGCGCAACTGAGCATGGAGCGCAGCAGCGAGAACAAGATCGTGCTGGTGACGCGGCGCACCCGGCTTGAAGAGCTGATCCAGCGCTTCAATACCGAGGGGCAGGCGCGCTTCTACGTCGAACATCTCGGTGCGGACTTTTCCGACTATCAGCTGGAGCATCGTCATTACCGTGAAGCGGTGACGGCAACCAGTCAGGCCCTGGCCCGCCACGGACGCCTGCAGGTGCTGGACCGAGCCTTCGTGCCGAACTTCGTGTTTGGCCCGCACGATACGGTTGTCGCGCTGGGGCAGGACGGGTTGGTGGCCAATGTGCTGAAGTATCTCGAGGGTCAGCCGCTGATTGGTGTGAATCCGGATCCGGCGCGTTGGGAAGGTGTGCTTCTGCCTTTCGTTGTGCGTGATCTGGATCGCCTCTTGCCCGAGGTATTCGCTGCCCGGCGCCCGCTGCATGAGGTGAGCATGGCGCAGGCCAGCCTCAATACCGGAGAGACCCTGTGTGCGGTGAATGACCTGTTCATCGGGCCACGCACGCACACTTCGGCACGCTACGAAATCAGCTGCGGCGGGGTGACCGAGCGCCAGTCCTCCAGCGGCATCATCGTGTCGACCGGGATGGGCGGCAGTGGCTGGTTGCGCAGCGTGCTGGCCGGTGCCAGCGGCATCGCCACTGCGCTTGGTGGGGATGCGAATGCTGGCGTACTCGAAGACTTTCGCTGGGAGTCGGACTATCTGTACTTTTCGGTGCGCGAGCCCTGGCCCAGCAAGACTTCGGCCAGCAGCATCAGCTTCGGACAAGTCTCACGCGAGGCGCCGCTAATTCTGGTTTCGCAGATGGCGGAGAACGGCGTCATTTTCAGTGACGGCATCGAGAGCGACTACCTGCAGTTCAATGCCGGCACCCGCGCCACCATCAGCCTGGCCGAGCGGCGCGGGATCCTGGTTGGTTGAACAATAGGGACGCGCTTGCTTCAGGCGTCCGTACAGCCATCCAGCCCGCAATGCGGAATCATTTCAGCCGCATCTGCTGCCGGCACTTGCTGGCGTAGTGCCGCGGCGAAGGCGTCCGGCTGGCCGAGGAAGGGGCTGACATCGATGCGCGTGAGTGCGCCATCGGCCTGTTCCAGCACCAGGGTCGGGAAGCCTTGGCCGCCGACGCGGGCGAGCCAGTGGCGGCTGTCGCGGAAGTGCTGCTCGGTGGCTTCACCCGCGAGTCGCTCGAACGCGGCAGTGAACGAAGCGACCTCCAGCCCGAGTTCGGCAGCCAGCGCCTGCAGCACGGCCTGATCGGCGATACGGCGACCTTCAGCGTAATGGGCGTGTTGCAGGCGGTGTGCCATGTCCAGCCCACGGCCGGCGAGCTCCTCGGCAGCGAGGATGGCGGTGGTCGGCGGAGCGGAGTCCATCACGGCCGTGGTGTCACGCAGCAAACCTTCGAAATAGGCTTCGCCGAAGGGCTGGCCGGTGAGCTGGGCGATGCGGCGGTCGTGCGGCAGCACGTAGTCGCGCCATTGCGGAGTGATGCTGCGCCGGTTGGCGCCGGTCATCATGCCGCCGCCATGCAGGGCGATGCTGAGGCCAGGCACTTCACGCGCCGCGCGGAGCAGCGGGGCGACGGCATAGCACCAGCCGCAAAGGGGATCAAAGATGTAGTGGAGCGTGCTCATGGGGATTTCCTGCGTCTGTTTTTGGTATTCATGACACGCCATTCCCGCTTGCGCGGGAATGGCGGAGCCGGGTCATCAAGTATTGCGCGTTGCGCTCACTGCGGCCACTTCATTTCGCCCTTGATGACCTTGGACGAAATTTCCAGCGAGGCCGCTTCGCCCGCCTGCGGGTAGCTCGCGCTCATGGCCTTGATGAGTGTGGTGGAGTCCTTGGCCCGGGCGGCTTCCTTTTCGAAGGCCTTGAGGTAATCGCCGGTGTAGCTCACCGCACCGAGGCCTTTGGGCGCAGCGCCCAGATAGTGTCCGGGCACCACTGCGGAGGGCTTCAGCGCGGCGATGGCCTTGAGGGTGGCCTGCCAGTCCTGGCGTGACTTGGCGCTCTGCGTGTCGGCCACCCACACATGGATGCCACTGGAGACGACGACGCCCCCGGCTACGGTCTTGAGCGAGGGAATCCACAGATAGCTGCGCTCCGGGCTGGGGCCTTTGAGGCCCTTGATCTGGATGCGCTGGCTTTCGAGCTTGAGCGTATCGCCGGCCAGCACCTCGGGCAGCACCAACTTCTGCGGCGCATTGTCCTTGAGGATCGGGCCCCAGTAGGCGAGCTTGCCGTCCATGCTGGCCTTGATGTGTGCCACGGTCTGCGCGGTGGCAAGGATCTTCGCGGCCGGGAAAGCGGCCTGAATCACGTCCAGCCCGAAGTAGTAGTCCGGATCGCTGTGGCTGATGTAGATGGTGCTGAGGGTCTTGCCGTTGGCCTTGAGCTTCTGCACCAGGGCTTCGGCATCGTTACGCTGGAACTGGGCGTCGATCAGGATGGCTTCGTGTTCACCACTCAGAATGCTGGAGCTGACCGGGAAAATGGCGTTCTCGCCGGGGTTGTAGACCTCCAGCGTGAGCGGCGCAGCCTGGGCGGCCGCCGTGAAACCGAGGGTGGCGAGGGCGATGAGGAGAGGCTTGCGGAGCATGTCGGGCTTCCTGTGCGGTTGGAGTGAGTGAAGAATAGGTTGCTTGGATCGCACGAAAAACCCGTTATATTGCAATGATTGATTGCTTGAATCGGACGAATTGTGGATCGCATCATCGCCGCCGAAGTGTTTGTCACCATCACCGAGCGAGGCAGCCTGATCGCGGCGGCCGAGGCGCTGCAGATGTCGCGCGCCATGGTCACGCGCTACCTCGCCGAGATGGAGCATTGGGCCGGCGCTCGCCTCCTGCATCGCACCACACGCCGCCTCGGCCTCACTTCTGCGGGAGAGGCCACCCTGGTGCGCTGCCGCGAGATGCTGGCGCTGGCCGGGCAGATGCCGCGCGCGGCCGATGCGCTGGCGGATGAGCCGGCCGGCATGCTGCGCATCGCCTGCGCGCCCTCACTGGCCCTGGCGAGTCTGGCGGCGGCGGTGGCGGCCTATCTTGCGCGCTATCCGCGCACCGCGATCGATCTGCAGATCGGCAACAAGGCGGTGAATCTGGTCGAGGAGCGCATCGATCTGGCGATCCGCATCACCAATCAGCTGGATCCGAACCTCATCGCCCGCCCGCTTGGCCAGTGCCCTTCGGTGATCTGCGCCGCACCGGCCTATCTGCAGGCGCGGGGTACGCCGCAGCGTGCTGAGGACCTGGCCCTGCACAACTGCCTGACCTACGCCTATTTCGGCAAGAGCCTGTGGAATTTCGAGCGCGGCAGCGAGCAGCTGAGTGTGCCGGTGAGTGGCAATCTCAGCGCCAATGATTCGGTCGTGTTGCTGCAGGCCGCCGTGGAAGGCGCGGGCATCAGCATGCAGCCGGTGTATTCGGCCGCGCCCCTGATTGCCAGTGGCAAACTGGTCGCCCTGCTGCCGCAGGAAGTGCCACAGCAGTTGGGCATTTACGGCATCTACAGCTCGCGCCAGCACCAGTCCGCCACCCTGCGCACGATGCTGGACTTTCTGGCGAGCTGGTTCGCGCGGCCGGGCTGACTTCACACCGGGCTCACACGCGCCTCACACAGGCCGGCCAGACTGGGCGCCTGTCCTGATGCCTGTCCGGAGTACGTGTGAGCCCCTGCCTGTTGCCTGATCGTCGTCTGCCCTGTGGCCCGCTGAGCCTGTCACGCCTGCTGCGCCTGGGCGCGATCTATGGCCTGCTGTGCCTGAGCGGTGCGGCCCTCGCCTGGGGCGCTGGCGAGCGTTTCTGGCAGGTCTCCGGCCTCGGCCTGATCCTGCCTGGCGGTGGTTTCTTTGCACGCGCCGATTGCGCCTCCGCAGTGGGGCTGCTGCAGGCTGGGCTGTTCGTTGCCAGCCTGCTGATTTTTGCTGCGGCGTGCCTGCTGTGGTTCGCCACCGGCAATCTGCTGGCGCCCCCGGCGGCCTGGCTGCTGGCCGCACTGATGGCCGCGTGGATGCAGCCCGGCGGGGCCAGCGCGGATTCGCTGCGCGAGCTGTGCCTGCTGGCGCTGTGCGGGTTGCTGAGCGCGCTCCTGCTGAGCGTGCTGCATGCCTGGCGTGGCCGCCGGCGGCGGGCACAGGCCAATCACTATCTGATTCATGAGGCCGCAGCACTTGCTTGCCGGTTCGAGCGGCCCGCCGAAGTCTTGCCTGCCGAGCTGAGCCCGCAGGAGCTCAAGCTGATGGGCTTTGTGCTCGACCGAGCCCTGCAGCCGGTGGCGGAGTTCGAGGGCATCGAATGGCGCGACCAGTTTCAGACCGCGGCCGTGCGCTACCAGCTGCACTTCATGGGCTACGCTCTGGCGATGGCGCGCAGCACCCGCCTGTCGGCCTTCAGCGGCTACCTTGATGAGGCCCAGCAGAACCTGATCCACAAGCAGGCCGATCACCGCGTCTGGCGCTACTGGGCACTCGAGAACCTGTGGGGCAACCTGCGCTGTGATCCGGACCCCATTGCGCGCGAAAACATCATGTACACCGGTTTTCTGGCCACCCAGATGGCGCTCTACCAGGCGTCCTCCGGGCGCCGCGAGTTTTCCCGACCCGGCAGCCTGCCGCTCAGGCATCCCGACGGCAGGATTTACCAGGCCGATCTGCCGGCGCTGACGGCTGCGCTGCAGCGCGGCTTCGGCGATTCTCCCTTCACCCTGATGGCTTGCGAGCCGAACTGGATCTATCCGCTCTGCAATGCCATTGGCGTAGCCGGCATCCGGGCCTGCGATGCCCAGCGTGGGGAGCGGCACTGGGCCGGCCTTGCCGCGCGCTTTCGCTCCGCGCTTGAAACCGAATTCATCACCCTTGGCGGAGCCTTCGTGCCGTGTCGTTCGAGTCATACCGGGCTGGCCTTGCCGGGCATCGGCGGCGCCATGCCGCAGGCCTTGCCGAGCTTATTCCTGAACGCCAGCCTGCCGGACATCGCCCTGCGTCAGTGGCTGCTGCTGCGCCGCAGCCTGCTCGATGCGCGCGGCGCCCTGCGCCTGACGCGCTTCTGGCCGATCGATACCGGCAACTACGGTTACTCGCCGGCTGCGGCCCTGGCGGCCACGGCGCTCGCAGCGGTGGAGATGGGCGATCGTGAAGTTGCGGGCGTGTGTCTCGACGCCCTTGAGCAAACGTGCCCGGCACGGGACGAGTCTGCGCAGGGCGGCCCATTCTGGCGCCCGCGCGCCTCGGTGTGGGCGCATGCCGTGGAGCTGATGGCGCGCAGTGGTGAGGCAGGTGCTTTCCGGCGCTTGGTCACTCAGCCGAACCTGCCCGCCAGCCAGCCGCATATCAGCCGCGCCGCCTATCCCGAAGTGCGGGTGGCGCGTGCCGTGCAGCACGCCGGTGTGCTCATGGCCACCCTCTATCCGGGCCTGCGCCCCGGCCTGCAGACGCTCGATCTGGCCGGGTTGCGGCCGGGGCAGATCTATCTCTGTAGCGGCTGCGTCGAAACCCGGGTGCGTGCCGATGCGCAGGGTGCGGCGCGCGTGACGGTGCCGCTCGACGCGCGCCGCGAGATCCTGATCCAGCCCCACACCTGAGGAGACAGAAATGGCTTGTTGCGTATTGATTGCCGCTGCCTGCGGCCTCGTGCTGGCTGCCTTGCGCGCCTTGCCGGGGCGGGCTCGGCGTACAGCGCCGGATCCGCTGCGCTGGCAGCCCGCACGGAGGCCTCCGCATGCGCCGCGCTGAGGGCCGGGCGGATGGCCGCTTCTCGCTGCGGCAGCGCCTGCAAAGTTTCCGTTACGCCGGCAGCGGCATCGCCTTCATGTTGCGCACCCAGCACAACGCCTGGATCCATCTCGCCTGCACCCTGGTGGTGGGTGCGCTGGGGCTGGCCTTGCGAATCAGCGCGGCGGATTGGCGCTGGCTGCTCGTGGCAATGGCGCTGGTGTGGCTGGCCGAGCTGATCAACACCGCCATCGAGTTCGTCTGCGATCTGGTTTCGCCTGCGCATGATGAACGCGTCCGGCGCGCCAAGGATCTGGCTGCCGGCGCGGTGCTGGTCTGCGCGCTGACCGCCGCAGTGCTGGGCGCCCTCACCTTGTGGCCGAGGCTGAGCGCGTTGGCGCTGTGATGGGGCTGGCTGTTGGGGCCGTTGTAGGGCCGGCTTTAGCCGGCGGGGCCCGGGTGGCGTGTGGTTTTGCGGCTGAAGCCGCACCTACGCTCGTGCCTGTTGTGCCAGGCGCTGGGCACCGGGGCGCTTGTCGGGGTTGTTGTAGGGCCGTTGTAGGGCCGGCTTCAGCCGGCGGGGCCCGGGTGGCGTGTGGTTCTGCGGCTGAAGCCGCACCTACGCTCGTGCCTGTTGTGCCAGGCGCCGGACACCGGGGCGCTTGTCGGGGTTGTTGTAGGGCCGTTGTAGGGCCGGCTTTAGCCGGCGGGGCCCGGGTGGAATGTGGTTTTGCGGCTGAAGCCGCACCTACGGTCGTGGCCGGGTTATGGCAGGTGCTGGGCACGGGGGAGCTTGTCGGGGTTGTTGTAGGGCCGGCTTCAGCCGGCGGGGCCCGGGTGGAGCATGGTTCTGCGGCCAAAGCCGCGGGCTTACTCAGGCCAGCCGCCCCGGCAGCAGGAAGTCGATGAAGGCGCGGGTCTTGGCGGGCAGCAGGCGATCCGGCAGGGTCACGAGGTGGATCTGGCGTGGTGGCATCTGGCAGTCGGCCAGGATCTCGATCAGTTCGCCGCGCTGCAACTCCGCATCCACCAGGTAGCGCGACAGGGCGACGATGCCGAGGCCTTCGAGGGCCGCACTGCGCATCACTTCAACGCTGTTGGCAGCCAGCGAACCAGCCACTTCCAGCGTCAGCAGTTCGCCTTGCGGGGTGCGCAGCTGCCAGTTGTTGAGGCGGGCTTCGCCGGCATAGAAGATGCAGTTGTGGCGCGCCAGCTCCTGCGCCTGGAGCGGTGTGCCATGCGTCTTCAGGTAGGCCGGTGCAGCGCAGATCACATAGGGCAGCTCGGCCAGGTGGCGCGCCACCAGCCCGGGTGCCGGGGTGTTGGTGAGGCGGATGGCGATGTCGACCGCACTGGCCGCCAGATCAGCGAGCTGATCGCTCAGCTGCAGCTCGACCCGGATTTCCGGGTAACGCAGCAGGAAGCGCCCGATCTGCGGACCCAGCACGTGGTTGCCCCAGGAATGCGGCGCCGTGATCCGCAAGGTGCCGCGCGGCGTGCTGGAGAGCTCCTGCAGATGCGCCTCGGCGCTGTTCATCTCGTCAAGCACGCGGCGGCAGTAGGCATACAGCGCCTCGCCGGCCTCGGTGAGGCTCTGGCGGCGGGTCGTGCGATGCAGCAGGGTGAGGCCGAAATCCTTCTCCAGTGCGCTGATGCGCTTGCTCACCACGGCGCGCGAGCAGCCGAGGCGGTCTGCCGCAGCCGAAAAGCCACCCGCTTCAACCACTTCGGCAAAGCTGGCCATATTGATCAGGCGTTCCATGATTTGCGTTTATTGAGAAACAATCATGTTCGACTGTAGCGCTTTTTTGACAGATCGACTCACCCTAAACTGCAGCCATCCCCCGCTGCAACCGAGATCACGCCATGTTCGCCTTCCCGCCCCGTTTGAGTCCCGCTGCCTGGGGCGGGCTCGCCCTGCTGACCGCCACCGTCATGTGGGGCGCCGCCTTCCCGGTCTCGAAAGCCGTGCTGGCTGACATGGACCCGATCAGCATGAGCCTGTGGCGCTATGGCATCGCTGCGCCGGTCTTCATGGCCCTGCTGGCCTGGCGCGAAGGTGCGGCTGCCTTGCGCCTCGAAGGCCAGGGCTGGAAGTTGCTGGGCCTCGGCACCCTGGGGTTTGCGGGCTTCAACCTGCTCATGTTCTACGCCGTGGGCATGTCGCGGCCGGAGTTCGGTGCCATCGTGATGGCCCTCCAGCCCCTGATCGCGGTGCTGATCCAGTGGGTCCGCAGTGGCCAGCGCCCGGCGGCGCGCAGTTTCGTGGCCCTGGCCCTGGCGGTGGTGGGCGTGCTCCTGCTGACCACCGACGGCCACCCGGCGCGGCTCACCGAACATGCGGCGCTGCTGCCCACCCTGATGATGATTGCCGGCGGAATGTGCTGGGTGCTGTATTCGATGGGCGCGGCAGCCTTCCCGCACTGGTCGCCGCTGCGTTACACCGCACTCAGCAGCAGCGGGGGGGCGCTCGGGCTGGTGGCTTTCTGGCTGCTGGCGGGCGCCTTCGGTGCGCTGCGTCTGCCCTCCGCCGCAGCCTTGCCCGCGTTGGCCCCGGCCCTGCTGTTTCTGGTGCTGCTGGCTGCCGTGCTGGCGGTGCTGTGCTGGAATCAGGGCATGCGCCAGATCGGCGCTCAGCGTGGCCTGCTCTTCATCAATGTGGTGCCGCTCACCGCGCTGCTGATCGGTGTGTTGCGTGGCCACGCGCTGGGCAATGGCGAACTGATCGGGGCGGCACTGGTGCTGGTGAGTCTGGTGCTCAACCAGCTGGGCGGGCAGGCCGGGGCCAAGCCTTCTTCAATCCTGCGCCCGGCGCTGGCAACGCCCAAATGAAGGCGCGAGATGGCCGGATCAGTGGCCCGCAGGTGCTCCGGTTGGCAGACCTGTGGCCCAAGGCCGGTGGCATGATGGGGGCCCTGACATTACCCTGGCATCTTCATCCCGCATGAGCTGCACTGCGTCCGTTTCCTCCCTGGCTTGCCGCCTCCGCCGAATCGTCCTAGCGGCGCTGTGCCTGCTCTCCCTTGGCACGCTGCCCGCCCAGGCCCAGCTGGCAGCCAAGCCCTCGGCCTTCCGCGCGGCAGGAGAAGTCGATCCCCTGCCGCCGGCGAGCGAGGCCTATCGCCATCACATCAGCCAGCGTGCCGACTTCGATCGCCTGGCGCGGCGCTACAACCTCGGCACACCGCTGGAGCTGCCGCACCTGCTGTTCCTGATTGACCGCCAGCACGGCGACCAGCCCTACTTCATCAACACCCGACGCTATGGGCTGCATGAGCAATTCCTGACCCGCGGGCCACTCCACCTGCAGCTCGGGCGCGCCGCCATGGCCGCCAACTACCGTGCGCCGGACCGGCGCTTCATCCTCGGCACCCTGAGCTGGCAGAACAGCACGCAGCAATGGACCTTCGAATGCTGGGAGGGCGACCAGCTCGATACGAACCTGCTGCGCACCGTGCAGCAAAGCCTGCAGGCAGCCTTCTTCGCGCCCTTGCTGTTCAAGGCCAACGCGCAGGCCCATGAGCGGGTGGCGACAGCCGCCGGCGTGGCTTTCGTGTCGCAGGAGCAGCTAATCCGCGAGCAGGCTTTTCTGCCCCTCAACGAGGGCGTGGCAAGGGGCCGGGTGCGTGTGGTGCCGGCGGGCGGCATCGTGGCCGATGCAGATCCACAGGACATCCTGGTGCTCGACGAAGTGCCGATCAGCCTGCCGCCGGTGGCGGGCGTCATCACCAGTCGTCCCTCGACGGCCATCTCGCATGTCAATCTGCTCGCCAAGGGCTGGGGCATTCCGAATGCCTGGCTGCGCAACGCGCTCTCGGAGCTGTCCGGCTACGACCGTCAGTGGGTGGAACTGCGGGTGACGCGCACCGGCTATACGATCCAGCCGATTCCGCCGCAGACGCTGGTCGTCGCGCACAAGGCCCGCACGCTGCCGCGGCCCGATCTCAGCCACCAGAGCCTGACGCCGCTGAGCCAGCTGCACGCCCGGGATCGTGCGCATTGCGGCGCCAAGGCCGCCAATCTGGGTGAAATCCGCGCAGCAAAGATTCCCTCGGTGCAGGTGCCGGATGGTTTCTGCATCCCTTTTGCGCGCTACGCCGCGTTCATCAAGCGTGCCGATGCCCAGGCCCTGATCCAGGCCGCGCTGGCCACACCGCACTTTGACGACGATGCCCGCGTGCGCCATGCCGCGCTGGAGACCCTGCGCAGCCAGCTCATCGCCCTGCCGCTGCCGGCTGCCTGGCTGGCTGAGTGGCAGGCGCAGTGGCAACAGCAGCTGGGCGGCACGGGCGTCTTCGTGCGCAGCTCCTCCAACTCGGAAGACCTGCCTGGTTTCAGTGGCGCCGGCCTCTACACCACCGTGCCCAATGTGCGCCTCGCCGAGGCCTTGCCCGAGGCCGTCAAGACCGTCTGGGCTTCGGTCTTCAACAGTGAAGCCTTCGAAGCCCGCCGCGCCGGCGCCATCCCGCTGGAGGCGGTGGCCATGGGCGTGCTCGTCCAGACCGCCATCGATGCGCGCCGCTCCGGTGTCATGATCACCCGCGATCCTTTCGATCCGGCGCATCGCGGCGCCAGCTACATCGCCGCCAAGCGCGGCATTGGCATCAAGGTCGTCGAGGGCCGCCGGATCGCCGAGCAAGTCATGGTCGACGCGCGCAGCGGCGCTGTGCAGTTGCTCAGCCATGCCGACGAACAGAGCGAGCTGACCCTCGATGAATCCGGTGGCGTGCGCGAGCGCGCCATCGATGAGGCCCATCAGCAGCAAACCGTGCTCGACGAAGCCAGCGCCCGGCGGCTCGCGCGCGTTGGCAGCGCCATCCGCCAATTGTTCCGGGGTCGCGATCAGGACATCGAATGGGCCACCACCGAGGGCGAGCAGATCGTCGTCCTGCAGGCCCGCCCCTATGCAGCCGCAGTGCCCACCCGGCTGGCCACGCAGCCCCCCAGACGCCCCGCCCGAAGCTGACACACGCTTCGCAACATTCCCACCACAAGCAGGAGAACCGCCCATGAAAGCCGTTGCCTACCAGAACATCCTCCCCATCGAGCACAGCGATGCCTTGCTGGACCTTGAACTGCCCGAGCCGCAGCCCGGCCCGCACGATCTGCTGGTTGAAGTGAGTGCCATCGCCGTCAATCCGGTCGATACCAAGGTGCGCAAGAGTGCGACCCCGGCGGCGGGCGAGTTCAAGGTACTGGGCTGGGACGCCGTCGGCCGGGTGCTCGCCGTGGGCGCCGAGGTGACGCTGTTCAAGGCCGGCGATCGAGTCTGGTACGCCGGCTCCATCGCCCGCGCGGGTGCCAACAGCCAGCGCCATGTGGTGGACGCACGCATCGTCGGCCATGCCCCGCAGTCTCTCCCGGATGCACAGGCCGCGGCGCTGCCGCTGACCGGCCTGACCGCCTGGGAAATGCTGTTTGACCGCCTCGAAGTGAAGCAGGGCGGCACGAGCGACGACGCCATCCTGATCATCGGTGCAGCCGGCGGCGTCGGCTCGATCATGACCCAGCTGGCACGCCAGCTCACCGGCCTCACCGTGATCGGCAGCGCTTCGCGGCCTGAAACCCAGGCCTGGGTGCGCGAGCTCGGCGCCCATCATGTGATCGACCATAGCCAGCCGCTCAGCGAGGAACTCAAGCGCATCGGCATCCCCCAGGTGCGCTACGTGGTGAGCCTCACCCAGACCGACCAGCACATCGCCCAGATTGCCGAATGCCTCGCACCGCAAGGCCGTTTCGGCCTCATCGACGATCCGGCGCCCTTCGACATCAAGCTGCTCAAGCGCAAGTCCGTGTCCCTGCACTGGGAGCTGATGTTCACCCGCGCCCTGTTCAACACGCCGGACATGGTCGCCCAGCACCAGATCCTCGACCGGCTTGCCGCCCTGGTCGACGCCGGCCAGATCCGCAGCACCCTCGGCGAGCACTTCGGCCCGATCAATGCGGCCAACCTCAAGCGCGCCCATGCTCTGCTCGAATCGGGCAAGGCCCGCGGCAAGATCGTGCTCGAAGGCTGGCGCTGAACGCAGTGGGGCAGGGCGCCCGCCGGGGCGCCCCGCTGCAGCCGGCACAGCGTCAAAGCACAGGATGACGGACTTGGGCGCGCCGCAGCAATGGCCCTTGAGCCGGGCAGGCTTGTGAAAAATAAGGTTTCACAGAAAGAAGATATACAAGCCGTACGAAAGGGTATGTTTTAGAATCGAACCAGTTCGCAGTTGCTCACCGCCCCGGTTGAGCATGTGCGTTTGCCTGTCGGGCGGATTGATCCGTCTGCACCAGGCCATCTCCTGTATTTTTGAAGATCAAGGTTCCCGATGCTGTACATCCTTTCCCGTCTTTCTTCCGGCCTGGCGATTGCCGGCCTGCTCGTTGCCAGTTCCGTTGCGTATGCCCAGACCCCCGCTGATTCGCTGGCCCGCATCCGCCAGACCCAGACCATCACCATTGCCAATCGCGAAGCCTCGCGCCCCTTCTCCTTCGTCGATGAAAAGGGTCAGGCCAGCGGCTACTCCGTCGAGCTGTGCCAGCGCGTGGTCGAGCGCCTGCGCAAGGATCTCAAGCTGCCCAACCTCAAGGCCCAGTACATCACCGTGAGCGGCGCCGAGCGCATTCCCAAGATCAAGAGCGGCGAAGCCGACATGGAATGCGGCTCCACCACCAACACCAAGGCACGTCAGGAGCAGGTCTCCTTCTCCTACACGATCTTCGTGGCCGGCATGAAGATCCTCACTCGCAAGAATTCCGGCATCACCGATCTGCGCACCATTACCAATGGCAGCATCGCACTGAGCAAGGGCACCACCTCCGAGAAGCTCTTCAGCCAGCTGCGTGATCAGGAGCTGCGCACCACCGAGCTCAAGAGCTACCCCAGCAACACCGAAGCCCTCAAGGCCCTGCAAGCCGGCAAGGCCGTCGCCTTCCCGCAGGACGATGTGCTCCTCTCTGGCCTGCTGTCCACCCTGCCGGATCGCGATCAATACGCCCTGGCCGGTGACTACCTCTCGATCGAGCCCTACGCCATCATGGTGCGAAAGGACGACAACGAACTGCGCAGCGCCATCGACAAGACCCTCGTCGAGCTCTACGCCAGCGGCGAGATCAACCGCATCTACGACAAGTGGTTCAACACTTCCAGCCTGCAAGTGCCGATGTCGCGCCTCACCCGCGAAGCCTTCACCCGTCCGGCCAAGGATTCGGGTTTTGCCAAGGTGCTCGGCTACACCCTGTAATCACATGACAGGCGGCCTCACCGCCTGACGCGCTGTCCGCATCACCCGGAAGGCCTCGCGCAAGCGAGGCCTTTTTGCTGCGCGGCAGTTCAAGATCGCAAGCGGGGCCGGCAGAAAAAAGAAGCCCCCGAAGCCCTCCGCATGGTCAGAATGCGGCTGGGCTGGCCGCAATCCGGCACGGCCCGATCAAACAAGAAACATCCTTGGGAGGAGAACCATGATCACCACACGCCACAGCGTGCTTGCCCTGCTGCTTTGCGCCGGCCTCAGTGCCTGCGGGGGCGGCGGCAGCACATCCGCCAGCACATCCAGCAACCCGGCGAGCAGCAGTGCCGCCAGCAGCGCAGCGGTTTCGAGCTCGGCTGCCAGCAGCAGCGCGAACCGATCCACCACCAGTAGCTCCAGCAGCAGTGCCGCGGTCAGCAGTGCTGCTCCGATCCTCAGCCAGAGCGGCAACCCCGCCAGCGGCGAGATGACGACTTACCAGATCCTGCTCAGCACCACCGGCGATGCAGCGGCCAAGCTCGCCGCAGACATGGCCAAGGCCGACGTCATGCTGACCTGGCAGACCACCGAGGGTGGCTTCTACAAGCACCTCACTGACTACAAGAACACCGCCAGCACCAGCAAGACCGCCTTGTACGTCACCAAATGGGTCGCCGGCAGCAAATCCTCCACCTGGCTGGGCGTGAATGGCGAAGATCTGGGCACCATCGACAACGACGCCACTACCTCTGAGCTCTTCTTCCTGGCCGACGTGTACAAGCGCAGCGGCGATACCAAATACCGCGATGCGGCCCGCAGAACGCTCGATTTCCTGCTCCTGATGCAATACCCCACGGGTGGCTTTCCACAGGTGTACCCGGCACGCTCAGGCGACACGCCCTATTCCAACTACGTCACCTTCAATGACGACGCCATGGCCCGGGTGATGCTGGTGCTCGATCAGGTCGCCAAGAAGACGGCCCCGCTGGATGCCACCGACCTGTTCACCGCCGAGCAGTACGCCAAGCTGGCCACCGCCATCGACAAGGGCGTGGACTACATCCTCAAATCCCAGATCGTGCAGAACGGGGTGAAAACGGTGTGGTGCGCCCAGCACGACCCGGTGAGCTACGTGGCACGCGAGGGTCGCGCCTATGAATGGCCCTCCAAGAGCGGCAAGGAGTCGGTCGGCGTGATCGGTTATCTGATGAGCCGGCCGCAAACCGCCGAGATCAAGGCAGCCGTGCAGGCGGGCCTGGCCTGGTTTCGCAGCAGCGCCGTGCAGGTGGCCAATACCGCCTACGTCAATCGTGCCTCCGGCAGCACCGACATCACCTACAACCCGATCCAGACTCAGGCGGGCAGCGTGATGTGGTACCGCTTCTATGATCTGGACAAGGATGTCGGCTTCTTCAGCGGCCGCACCCCGAACGGCAGCGATTGCAGCACCCCGGCTCCCTTCGCTACCTGCACCGGCAAGCAGTACGACATCATGGCCATCGAAGCCGAGCGTCGCTACGGCTACTCCTGGGGCGGCGCCTACGCCTCCAGCCTGCTGAGTTACGCCACATCGGTCGGCTACTGAGCCACTGCAAGCGCATGAAAAAGGCCCCGCCAGTGCGGGGCCTTTTTCTGTCTGCTGCCGATCAGCTCAGGCTGGCCGTGGCCAGCTTCACCCCGAAGCCCAGAAACACCCCGCCCACGCTCGCCGTGCCGGCGGCGGCGAGGCGCTGACGGCTGCGGAACTGGGCCGCCAGATAAGCCCCGCCGAAGATCAGCGCCGAGAGATACAGCGCGCTCAGGATCTGCAGGATCACGCCCAGGATCAGGAAAGCCACCGCCGGCTGCGCCGCCTGCGGATCCACGAACTGGATGAAGAAGGAAATGAAGAACAGGATCGCCTTCGGATTCATCAGGCTGATCACCAGCGCACGCTGAAAGGGTTTCGAGGCCTCCGCCTGCGCTTCGCTCCCGGCCGGCGCGTCGCCACGCCAGTTCGCCAGCGCCTGGCGCAACAGGCTCAGCCCCACCCAGCCCAGATAAGCCGCCCCCGCATACTTCACCAGCATGAACAGCGCCGGATGCGTCTTCAGCAAGGAGGCCGCGCCGGCTGCCGACAGGATCATCAGCACGGTATCGCCCAGGAATACCCCGCAGGCGCCGCGATAACCCGCCGCCACGCCCTCGCGCGAGGCCACCGCCATCACGTACAGCGAATTCGGGCCGGGCAGCAGCACGATGAACAGCGCGCCCAGCGCATAGGTCCAGATATCCGTCACACCGTAAAACATGCCTCACTCCTGGAGCAGAAAAACAGCCGAAAGCTTACGCCTTTGTCCGCCATCCCGGCCGGCTACAGCCGGCGGGGCCCGAGGTGGCGTGGGGCACATGCGGCTGAAGCCGCACCTACGAAAACCCACTCGTCTCCGATCAGTGCCTCGTCGGGCCGGCTTCAGCCGGCGTGGTTCGAGGTGGCGTGGGGCACATGCGGCTGAAGCCGCACCTACGACAACCCACCCATCTCCGATCAATGCCCCGTAGGGCCGGCTTCAGCCGGCGGGGCCGGGGGTGGCGTGGGGCATATGCGGCTGAAGCCGCACCTACAAAAAACCCACCCGTCTCCGATCAGTCCCTCGTCGGGCCGGCTTCAGCCAGCGGAGCCCGAGGTGGCGTGGGGCACATGCGGCTGAAGCCGCACCTACGAAAACCCATCCGTCTCCGATCAGTGCCCCGTAGGGCCGGCTTCAGCCGGCGGAGCCCGAGGTGGCGTGGGGCGCATGCGGCTGAAGCCGCACCTACAAAAACGCCACCCGTCTCTGATCAATGCCCCGTAGGGCTGGCTTCAGCCGGCGGGGCCCGAGGTGGCGTGGGGCAGATGCGGCTGAAGCCGCACCTACGAAAACCCACTCGTCTCCGATCAGTGCCCCGTAGGGCCGGCTTCAGCCGGCGGGGCCCGGGGTGGCGTGGGGCACATGCGGCTGAAGCCGCACCTACGGCAACCCCACCCAGAGCCATCCCCTGACAGCCCTCAGGCGTCCCGCCCCTCGGTCTGCGGCACGCTACGGCGCTGCGGCTGCGGCAGATCGAAGCCCATCCGCGAGAGCAGGCCATCCTTCAGGATGAACTGGTGAAACAGCGCGCCGCCGATGTGCAGCACCAGCGCCCCGCTCAGCACACAGGCCCCCACCACATGCACCGTGAACGCAAACAGCGACACGATCTCCGCCGGGAACGCCTCCCCGCGCAGGGCCATCAGCGGCAGGCCGGTCTGCAGTGCCATCGCTGCGCCGCTCACGATCATCGTCAGCACCAGCAGATCCAGCCCGCGGTGCACGATCCCGGCCAGCACATCGGCCCAACCCATGCCGGACGAAAGCCCCGGCAGGCGCTTGCTGCGCCGCCGCCAGAACAGGCGCAGCAGGGTTCCGCCGCAGATCAGCACCCCCACGCTCATGTGGCGCAGGGCCGAGGCCATCTTCTCCGGATCATCGTCCGGAATCTGCGACATGATGAAAGTGCTCATCACCAGCGCGGCGGTGACCATGAGTGCCACGGCCCAGTGCAGGACCCGGATGACCAAATGATGTCGTACTGCTTCCATGATTCTTCTTCCTCGTCTGAATGGTTCAAAGTCGGAGCCGTCACACACGGAAGGAATCGCAGAAGCTACAGACACACCGGGGCCTCAAAGCGGAATGAGGCCCCCGAAAAAAGGCATGAGAAAACGGGAATGGGCGGCGCTCATTCCCTTCAGGAGCAGGAAGCTCCTGATTGCTACAACGGCTGGGGAGGGCGCCGGCGGCCTGTCATCCTGCGCAGCGGGTTCAGGCAGAACCGGCCGGCACGCAATTCCACCTGATTCGCTACGACTGGCAGTACCAACTCCTGGCCGGGAACCACGGTGATTGCCATGCATGCATGGTGAACAGCACCGCCCTACACCACGCAGCCACCATGCCAGAGGCCATGCCCGATGGCTTATACCCCGGCTGCGGGAATCCGCATGAGCCGGAAACGGCCACGGCACAAGGCTTGCGGGGATGATGGTGGCGTGCAACGAGACCGTTTCGGGCCTCTGCAGCGACAAGAGCGGGCCGGGCAGCCCCTCAGGCTTCGACGTCAGGCGCCACAAGCCTGTCGCCAAGCCGACAGGCTTGTGGCAAAGCCACCTGGGCAACGAAAGGAATTGTCGGCATCCACCCACGGCAGCCCTGCCAATACTGGACTCCAGCCCGCTTGCGGCAAGCCACAGGCACCCAGCCGCGTATCGCATGTGGCTGGGCGGAATCCGAAGTTGCCCGCCCGAGATATTGCGTCGTTTGCCCTTTCGTACAGATCTGGAAGTATTCTTCACCCCCTGAGCGGGGCAAATAGATCCCGCCTTCTGAAGGCCCCAACAATGAGTTCCCCACTGATCAGCGCCTACCTGATTTCCGTAGGCATCCTGCTGATGGCCGCTGCACATGCGTCGATTCTGGCGCGAGGCATCGGGCATGCGCGCGTGAATTGGTCCTTCGCTGTGGTCTGCGTGGGCTTTGCCGGCTTCCAGTTCTGCAACGCGTTGCAGTATTCAGCGCTGGATCACGAGCGTGCGCTGGCGGCGCATCTGTGGGTGAATTTCTTCTCGGTACTGGTGATCCCGCCCACTGCGCTGGCCGCTGCAGCGCTGGACCCGAAGAAGCGTTCCCGGAAGCCCTTTCTCTGGCTCACAGGCTTTGCACTGCTAGTGATCGCCTACAACTTCCTCACCCCTTACGGCTACCGTTTCCTTGCGCTGAAGCAGGACGCACTGGCGAGTCTGCCTTGGGGCGAAAGCATCCGGGTGATCCAGGGCCCGGCGAGCCTGGTGTACCAGGCGACACGCCTAGTTTGGCTCATCGTATTGGCCTACGTGCTGAGAGTGGCTTTCGATCGGATGCGCATGAAGGACCGGCTCTCGAGCAGGCTGATCTGGGTCGGGCTGGCGATCATGCTGGTGGCGCTGGCGCTCTCGAGTCTGTCCGATTTCGGGGTGATCAGCCTGCCCCATCTTGGCGGCTTCGGTTTCGTGTTTCTGGCGGGGACGTTTTCGCTCGTGGTGCGCAAGGAAATGCGCGTGCGCGAGTTGCAGGAAAAACACAATGCCCTGGCCTTGGCCAGGGAGGTGCAGGAGAGGCTGCTGGCCGATGCACGGGCGGATCAGATCCTGCATCACGACGCGCTGACTGGCCTGCCGAACCGGGCCGGTTTCATCCAGCGCCTCGAACACGCCATTGAGCAGCACGGATCTGCTGAAACGAAGATTGCCGTGCTGCTGTTTGATATCGACCACCTCGGTGCGGTGAAGGGCACTCATGGCCTTGCCACCGGCGATGAGCTGTTGCTGCAGGTGAGCCAGCGCCTGCGTGCCCGGATCCGCGACCGCGATGTATTGGCCCGCTCCCGCAGCGATGGCTTTGCGCTGATAGCGAGCCGGATCAAGGCCAAAACGGGCGTCAGCGTCTTGTGCGAAAAGCTCAGCGGCATGCTGGCCGAAGCGGTGGAACTAGAAGGCCAGCACTTCAAGCTCAGCGCCAGCATTGGCCTGGCGATCTATCCGGATGACGCAAGCAGCGCTGGCGAGCTGCTGTCTGCCGCCGAGCTGGCCCTGCACGAGGCGAAGAGCGCCGGGGTGAGCCAGATCCGCAGTTTCCACCCGGCGTTGAAAGAGAATTTCCGCCAGCGTATCGGCCTCGAATCGGCGCTGCGCGAAGCGCTGGATCGGAAGCAGTTCTTCCTTTGCTATCAGCCGCAGGTGAGCGCCAGCACGGGCCGCACCCTGGGCATGGAAGCGCTGCTTCGCTGGCAGCACCCGGAGCTTGGGCTCGTCTCCCCGCTGCATTTCATTCCGCTCGCCGAGGCCAACGGCTTGATCAGCCACATCGGCGCCTGGGTGGTCGACACCGCCTGCGCCCAGCTCGCAGCCTGGCGGCAGGCCGGGCACGCCGATCTGCGCATGGCGGTGAACCTCTCGGCCACCCAGTTGCTCAACCCTTATCTGGAAGACACCTTGCTCGGCGCCATCGCCAGTCATGGCCTGGTGCCGGCCGATCTGGAGCTGGAAATCACCGAATCCGTGCTGATCCAGGATCCGGATCAGACGGTGCTGCGCTTCAACGCCCTGCGCAAGCTGGGTCTGCGCCTCTCCATCGACGACTTCGGTACCGGCTACTCCTCGCTGAGCTACTTGCGCGTGCTGCCGGTGCAGGCCTTCAAACTGGATCGCAGCTTTGTGGAAGGGCTCGGCAAGGACGAAACCAGCCTCGAAATCTGCGCCAGCGCGATCCGTCTGGCGCAGAACCTGAACCTCGATATCGTGGCCGAAGGCGTCGAGACCTCCGCCCAGGCCGAGTGGCTGCGCACGCTGGGTTGCCCGATCTTCCAGGGCTTCCTGTTTGCACGCCCGCTGATGGCGGAAGCGGCCACCGCGCATCTGGCGCAGGAGCGTGCCGGGGGCATCACGGCGGAGGCGGCCGGCACGGAACTTCCCCGCCTGCCTTCAGTGTTGGCAGCGCAATCCCACTCCGGCTTGTCTGCCTACAGGGCTCGCCTCTGACGCATATCGCAACGGGTACCGGGGGTGTCCGCTTTGGCGCTGCAGGCTGCTCAGCAGTGCTCTGCGTAGCGCAGGTCCGAGAGCCTGCGGCGCTCAGTCGTCCAGTGATCGCCCATGGCGGCGGAATGTGGCAAGCGCAGCAGCGAATCGAGGCGCTGGATATCGGCCCATAGCGCCTGACACCGCTCCGCACGCGGCGGCTGCGACGCAGGGGGCGGCGACGGGGCGGCCACGGCGGTGCGCGCCGCTTCCGCAGCCTGGGCCTGCTCCAGTTCGGCCAGCTGCTGCTGATAAGGCTTAGCGGGCGCGATGCCGGCAGCCGCCGGCGCCGCATTCACCGGCCTCACTTCAGCGCTGGCGGCGCAATCGCGCTCCGGCTTGTCGGTATATACGGCGTGCCCCTGGCTCATGCAGCGGTAGGTACCGGGCGCATAGCGCGGTGTTGCCGGTGCGGGCGGCGGTGCAAGCAAGGCGGGTTCGGGCAGGGGGCTGCGCGGATTTGCCATCGCCGTTGCAGCAGGCGGCGTGGAGATTTCCGGCGATGCAGGCATGCGCCCCAGATATTCCAGCCCCAGCAGCGCCGCCAGTGGCACTGCAATGGCCCCGACAATCGCCCACACCCGTGCGGAATCTTTTCTCATGGATTGAATGGCGAGCAGCGTGAAAAACCGTGAGTCGTGTGGCGTAGGGCGGAGTGCCAACTCCGCCATTTATATTCAGGCATGCGGTGGAGTTTTACTCCAGACAGAATGTATTAACTCCTAACGTAGAGGTAGCCGGCTGCCGGAGCGCGGAGGGAGCCAACAGCACAGCTGTTTGCTGTCTGCTTGGCCGTAGGATTAGCTTTCACGTTTCGATTTGAGCGCAATCGCTTGCTCGTAGATTTCAGAAATTTTTTCCATCCACTGAGCGGCTCCCGTCATCCTGACCGCAAGAATGTATAAGAACGCAAAGGCGGCGAATACCCAGTCAATTCCGTTGAATGGTTCCAATCCATCTTTTCTAAATTTAATAAAGGCAAAGTAAGCGGAAGTCGCGATTGGTATAAGTCCAACTTTCTCAAGTGCACCAACCAAAATTCCGATTCTCTCGCGAAGTTGTTTCGCCATCAGAGTGAAATTTGCCTTCGCAAAACTTAAATGGTGAACCTCGTAGGTCTGTGAGAGTTCGCTTATGAGATCGATATCATCGTTGAACACGGCTAAGAACGGCTTAGATATTTCCCGCTCAACGTTTCGAAGCTTCTCAAGCTCCGGCACGATGGATGCGATCTGATACGCCATGGCAAACAGCGATGAAGCAAGCACAGAAAGCAAGGCTCCAAGCAAGAAATACTTGTTTTCCCATATGTGCGTACTCAGCGCGAGAACAATACCTATGCAAAAGCTTCCAAGTGAAATTCTAAGGCACCACTTTTGAGTTGCCGTCTCGTATGGCTGAAACTTTGCCTCCTTAGTCTTCTTAGCGAGGACCAATTCGATGGCATTCTTCGGCGTAATGATGGTCATGATGTGAAAGCTAACGTTTGGCGTGAGGGGCCGCCATAGCGGCGAAGCCGCGAAGGGAGCCCCCAAGCGCAGCTTGTGGGCGGTCCATCTCGACGGAATTGTTATGCGTTTCGTATGCTATTTGGAGCGATTTCCTAAAAAACATCAGCGGCCTCGCTTCTTTGCTTCTTTGGATACATGCTTTGGTAAGGAATGCTTCTGGCTTTGATCTTACTAAACCACCCTTTGATTTTTTCTCCCTCGCCTTTGTATTTCTCGGGGATGTCACCTTCTGCGATTTCTATGTATCGGCGTACAAAATAAGCAAGAAAATCCGCTACTTGAAGAAGCCCTACATTCTTTGAGTCGGCAAAATATGGGGCGTCGACAATTTGGCAAAGTCTTTTTTGCTTTTTTGTCTTTCCGTAATAGTTGTCGCTCCATTCAGGAGGGTTGAGTATTAGCTTTTGGAATCGAGTTTCTTCTTTTACTTCTTCGTCAAAGATGAAGATGGTGTTTCCTTTGTTTTTCTGTTCGCCCTGAAAGTACTTCTGTATCGCTAGCGCGACGTGGAAGCCCATTGCCTTCCAGACGGTGTTAATTTCTTCGGGCAGCTCTCCAGACTCAAGCTTGTCTTTGTGTGCCGCCTTGTCTATAGCGCTAAATACAACGTGATGTTTTCGATCAGCAAACCAATTAATAAAAAAATCAATTACTTCGGATCGTTGAGGTCCTGTTAAGTTTTTCCAAATCCCGGAGCCTGAATAGAAATTTCGTGTATGAAGTTCGTGAAACTCTTGGCCAACAATTTCAGAGAGTTGCCTAAGGAAATCAGCCCAGTCGTCTTTTGTAACGTGCATTCGCGTTGCGTCAACAACGACTCCGAGGAGAACTGCATATGGTTCTTCTCCCGTGCCTGTTTCATCGCAGTAGCAGAGCTTCATGAAAACACCTTACGCATAACGTGAAATACCCCTCAAAACGAGGGAATATTAGTTAGAACAACCAGCTTTGAAAATGGATCAGGTCTGCCCCTTCACACATCAAAGCCAATCCACCCGGCCTTTGAGCCACCATCAGAGCATCCTGAGCCAACAACCCAATCAGCATCATGCCCAGCGCATTCCGGCGTCAATTCCATTTCCTCTAAAAGTGTGAGAAATATCAAATCCGCCAACAATTTTCTTGCCATCGGCATTGGACGCGCCCCTTGCGCGATGGCTTCCGGATCGGCTCGAGGGCCTATCCCGTACAGTTAAAACCCGATCAAGACCGCTCAGGCGCTGGAGCCGCCGGGGCTGCGTTCTGCCTGGCTTGCACTGCGCCGGGAGCTCGCCCGTCTGGCCGGCGATGTTGCGTCGTTCGCCTTTTCGTACGGATCTGGAAGTATTCTTCACTTCCTGAGCGGGGCAGATAGATCCCGCCTTTTCAAGGCCCTAACGATGAGCTCCCCACTGATCAGTGCTTATCTGATTTCCGTTGGCATCCTGCTGATGGCCGCTGCACATGCGGCGATCCTGGCGCGGGGCAGCGGGCATGCGCGCGTGAACTGGTCCTTCGCGGCGATCTGCGTGGGTTTTGCCGGTTTCCAGTTCTGCAATGCGCTGCAGTATTCGGCACCGGATCACGAGCGCGCACTGGCGGCGCATCTGTGGGTGAATTTCTTTTCGGTGCTGGTGATTCCGCCGATTGCGCTGGCGGCTGCGGCGCTGGATCCGAAGAAGCGTTCGCGGCAGCCGTTTGTGTGGCTGATGGGCTTCGTGCTGCTGGTGATCGGCTACAACTTCTTCATGCCTTATGGCTACCGTTTCTATGCGCTGGACCCGGACAAGCTGCTGACCCTGCCCTGGGGCGAGAGCATCCGGATGATTCAGGGCCAGGCGAATCTGGTGTACCGGGCAGCGCGTCTGGTATCGCTGATCGTGATGGTCTACACGCTGGGGGTGACTTTCGCGCTGATGCGCATGAAGGATCGGCTCTCGAGCACGCTGATCTGGATCGGGCTGGCGATCATGCTGGTGACGCTGGCACTTTCGAGCATGTCCGATTCGGGGGTGATCAGCGTGCCCTACCTCGGCGGCTTCGGTTTCGTGTTTCTGGCCGGTTCGTTCTCGCTGGTGGTGCGCAAGGAAATGCGGGTCCGCGAGCTGCAGGAGAAGCGCATTGCGCGGGCCCTGGCCAAGGAGGTGCAGGGGCGGCGGCTGGCCGATGCGCGGGCCGATCAGATCCTGCATCACGATGCGTTGACCGGCCTGCCGAACCGGGCTGGCTTCATCCTGTGCCTCGAAAACATGATCGCGCAGCACAGCCCTGAGACGAAGATCGCAGTGCTGCTGTTTGATATCGACCGCCTCGGCGCGCTCAAGGGTACCCACGGCCTCGCCACCAGTGATGAGCTGTTGCTGCAGGTGAGCCAGCGCCTGCGCGGCCGGATCCGTGACAGCGATGTGCTGGCCCGCTCGCGCAGCGATGGCTTCGCGCTGATTGCCAGCCAGATCAAGACGGCCTCGGGCGTCGGGGTGTTCTGCGAGAAGCTCCGCGGCACGCTGACCGAGGCGGTGGCGGTAGAGGGCCAGCACTTCAAGCTCAGCGCCAGCATCGGGCTGGCGATCTATCCGGATGACGCGACAAACGCCGGCGAGCTGCTGTCCGCCGCCGAGCTCGCCCTGCATGAGGCGAAGAATGCCGGGGTGAGCCAGATCCGCAGCTTCCATCCGGCGCTGAAAGAGAATTTCCGTCAGCGCATTGGCCTCGAATCGGCGCTGCGCGAAGCGCTGGAGCGGAAGCAGTTCTTCCTCTGCTATCAGCCGCAGGTGAGCGCCAGCACGGGCCGCACCCTGGGCATGGAGGCTCTGATCCGCTGGCAACACCCGGAGCTGGGCCTCGTCTCCCCGCTGCATTTCATTCCGCTGGCCGAGGCCAACGGCTTGATCGGCCATATCGGCGCCTGGGTGATCGACACCGCCTGCGCTCAGCTCGCGGCCTGGCGGCAGGCGGGGCATGCCGATCTGCGCATGGCGGTGAACCTTTCGGCCACCCAGTTGCTTGATCCCTATCTGGAAGACACGCTGCTCGGCGCCATCGCCGGCCATGGTCTGGTGCCGGCGGATCTGGAGCTGGAGATCACCGAATCGGTGCTGATCCAGGATCCGGAGCAGACCGTGGCGCGCTTCAACGCCCTGCGCCAGCTGGGCCTGCGCCTGTCCATTGATGATTTCGGTACCGGTTACTCCTCGCTGAGCTATCTGCGGGTGCTGCCGGTGCAGGCCTTCAAACTGGATCGCAGCTTTGTGGACGGGCTCGGCAAGGATGAGACCAGCCTTGAAATCTGCGCCAGCGCGATTCGCCTGGCGCAGAACCTGAACCTCGAAATCATCGCCGAGGGCGTCGAGACCCAGGCCCAGGCCGAGTGGTTGCGCGCGCTGGGCTGCCCGATCTTCCAGGGTTATCTGTTTGCGCGCCCGCTGGTGGCGGAAGCGGCCACCAAGCACCTGGCGCGGGAGCGTGCCGACGGGTCGGGCGAGGCGGGCGAGCTGTTGCTGCCAGGCTTCGGGCCGGCGCCCTTGCTGCCATGAGGCGGGCGGTGCGCAGTGGTTTCTTCCGGCACGGCCTGGTGGGCGTGGTACTGGCCGGGCTGCTGCTGGGCTGTGCGGCACTGCCGCCGCAATCGCCGCCGAGCTTGCCGGGCGTGGCGCGCAGCGTGCCGGCGCTGGAGAAGAAGGATGGCGGCGTGTTCCTGCGCAAACATGCGGCCTGTTTGCAGCAGACGCAGCGTGGCGATGTGGAGCTGCTCTTCCTTGGCGATTCGATCACTGAAGGCTGGGCGAAGCAGCCGGCGCTATGGCAAAAGCATTACGGCGCCTGGCGCACGGCCAACTGCGGGGTGGGCGGCGATCGCGTCGAGCATGTGCTGTGGCGCCTCGACCATGGCTTGCTGGCACAGACCCGGCCGCGTGTGGTGGTGCTGATGATCGGCACCAACAACAGCGCTTCGCAGGGCGCGGATTACATTGTGGCCGGCATCCAGGAGATTCTCGCCACGCTGCAGGCGGGCTCGCCGCAGAGCCGGGTGCTGCTGCTCGGCGTGCTGCCGCGCGGGCCGCGTCGCAATGCCGATGGCAGCATGGATGACGGGCTGCGGCGGATGGACGTGATCCGCGCCGTGAATGCGCGCCTCGCGCAGCTTGATGATGGCCAGCGCCTGCGCTATCTGGATATCGGCGAGCGCTTTCTGGTGGAGGGCCGTATCCCGGCCGAGCTGATGCCGGATCAGCTCCATCCCGGCGCGCGCGGCTATGCGATCTGGGCCGATGCGATGCAGGGCCTGCTCGACGAGATGATGGCGCAGACGCCGTAGCGGCGCCTTCAGCCGCGTTTGGCCTTACGCAAGGGGCACGCGCCTCAGCCTATGAGTGCGCGCAGGCCGCTTGCTAGCGCGTCGAACACCACCTTGCAGCGCGGGCTGTTGCGCAGATCGGTGTGCATGGCGACCCAGGTCGGCAGCGCTATGCTGATCTGGGGCAGCAACGCCTGCAGCTGGGCATCGCGGCGTGCCACGCCGTGCTGGCAGAAGCCGATGCCGGCCGCGGCACGGAGCAGGGCGAGCTGACCAAGATCGCTGTCGCAGCGCAGGGCAAAGGCTTCACGCCGCCATTGCGCGAAGCCTTTGCCGGCGGCCCGGATGAAAGGGATTTCGAGATCGAAGCCGATCAGGTCGTGCTGCGCCAGCTCGGCCACGCTCGCCGGCTCGCCCTTGCGCGCGAGGTAGTCGCGGTGGGCGTGCAGGCCCACGGTCACACTGCCGACGCGGGTGGCGAGGAGTACATCCTGGCGCGGCGGGGTCATGCGTACGGCGATGTCCACCTCGCGCTGGACGAGATCCTGCACCCGGTTGCTGAGCACCAGTTCGATCTCGAGTTCGGGATGGGTCTGGCGCAGGCGGGCGAGGATCGGTGGCAGCCATTCGATGCCCATTACTTCGCTGGCCGAGACGCGCACCGCGCCGCGGACGTTTTCGCCCAGGCCGCCGGCCACGCGCTCCAGTGAGGCGGCAATGCTGTGCATGGCTTCGATGTGGCCGCGCAGGGCGGTGGCGGCATCGGTGGCGGCAAGGCCGGTCTGCGAGCGGGTGAACAGCGCCACGCCCAGTTGCTGCTCCAGTGCCGCGACCTGTCGCCCGAGGGTGGGCTGGGTCAGGCCCAGCGCGCGGGCGGCGCCGGAGAGTGAGCCTTCCTGCAATACGGCGAGGAAGCTGCGGTAGAGATCCCAGGGGATGGCGGTAGTCATGCATAAATGTATAGCTGCGCTACGCATTAAGGCAATTTCCGTTTGATCGGGTGGCGCCCAGAATGCAGCGCATCGCAAGTCTGCGAGGCGAACAGGAGCGGCGTGATGGACAAGAACGAAACGGCAGGGAAAGGCGAGATGCCCCAGCGGGCGCTGGTGCTGGGGGCTTCGGGCGGGGTGGGCGGTGAGCTGGCGCGCGAGCTGCTGCGGGCGGGGTGGCAGGTGCGTGGCCTCAAGCGCGGGCTGGGCGTGCCACGCCTGTTGCGTGACGGAATTGAATGGCTGGACGGCGATGCGCTGAAGGAGGCCGATGTGTTGTCTGCCGCTGAGGGTTGCGCGGTGATTGCGCATGCGGTGAATCCACCGGGTTACCGCAACTGGGGCGAGCTGGTCTTGCCGATGCTGGCCAATACGCTGGCGGCGGCGCGTCAGCAGGGCGCCACGATCCTCTTGCCGGGCACGGTGTACAACTATGGCCCGGACACTTTCCCGCTGATTGCGGAGGATGCGCCGCAGGCGCCGATCACCCGCAAGGGGGCGATCCGGGTCGAGCTTGAGCGTCGTCTGCAGGCGGCGGCGGAGGCCGGCGAGCTGCGGGTGATCATCGTGCGGGCCGGCGACTTCTTCGGGCCGCAGGCGCGCAACAGCTGGTTTTCGCAAGGCATGCTGAAGCCGGGGCGGGTGCCCAGTGTCGTGCAATGGCCGGGCCGCCCCGGTGTGGGCCACCAGTTCGCCTATCTGCCGGATGTGGCACGCACGATGCGGCGTCTGCTCGAAGTGCGCGAGCGCTTGCCGGCCTTCAGCCGCTTCAACATGGCCGGTCACTGGGATCCGGATGGCCGTGCCCTGGCGCAGGCGGTGTGCCGCGTGTTGCAGCGCCGGGGGCTGGCCGTTCCGCGGCTGAAAGCCTTTCCGTGGTGGCTGATGCGGCTCGCCGCGCCCTTCGTGACGACGCTGCGCGAGCTGCTGGAGATGCGCTACCTGTGGCAGACCGAAGTGCGCATGACGAACGCGCGTCTGCTGGAAGTGCTGGGCGAGGAGCCGCATACCCCGCTGGACGAGGCCATCGAGGCGACGCTGGCAGGCATGGGCTGCCTGCCGGTGTTGAGCAAGTTGAGCCTGGCCAGTAGCAGCGACCTCATCAACAAAAGGGGGGCGATGTAGGCCTCAGCTACACCGGCTCCGCGCCGGCTCTGGGCGCCTTCGAGCGCTGAGTGGGCTGCCTTCCCGGGCCAAGCCGCCTGGTATTCAGACGGCCTGGTGGGTGCTGCGGAAACCGCGCAGGAAGTTCTCGATCAGCATGTGGCTCATGGCTTCGGCATCCTGCCCGCCAGCGAGCTCCATGCGCTGGCTGATCTTGAGCAGGCAGATGCCGTGCACGCTGGCCCACAGCACGCGCGCGGCCTGCTCTACTTCGGTGGCACTGGCCCGGTCCGCCAGCGGGGCGAGCGCGGTTTCGACCAGCCCGAACACCTTGCCGACTTTCTGCAGGTGGCTCGCCGGCAGGGCGCCGCCTTGTGCCGCGATGTATTCAAAAAGCATGTTCCAGCGCGGTGCGTCGTTTTCGGCATAGGCGATGTAGGCGCGCGCCAGCGCGAACACCGCGTCCTCGGGGCGGGTGGAGGCGCCGCTGCGCGCCTGCAACCAGGCGTAGAGCTTGTCCAGCGTGCGCTCGTTCACCTGGCGAACGATGTCATCGAGGTTCTCAAAGACGAGGTAGAGGGTGCCCACGGTGTAGTCGATGGCAGCGGCCAGCTTGCGTGCCGAGAGGCCCTTGTAGCCCTCGGCGACGACGATGCGCTCGGCTGCATCCAGCACCATCTGGTGGATTTCTTCCCTGCTGTGATCGTTGCGCCTGGCCATCCTGGCTGTCTCCGCGTGGGTGCTGATGTCGTTGGAGAAGATTTTACCTGTTTATTGAACGACGTTCATTTGTGTGTTACAAACGCATTTGAACGATGTTCAATTGAGCTTGGGTGCGTTGGCTGGTGCGCCCCGCAAATGAACAGGTTCTTTTTTCAGACCGTTAATTGAACGGTGTTTATTACGCGAGGCGAAGATGAACATGATCCGGAAGAGTCGCTTGGGAATGTGGCGGATGCTGATCCTGCTGCTCGGCATGCTGACAGGGGCGGCGGCGCAGGCGGCGGGTTTGCTGACCCCTGTTGATGGCAGCAAGCCGCCGCTTGATCTGCGCGAGCAGCATGTGAAGGTGGTGATCGAGGATGGCTTTGCAGTCACCACGGTGGAGCAGGTGTTCCATAACCCGCATGACAAGGATCTGGAAGCGATCTACTCCTTCCCGGTGCCGGAGCATGGCGCGGTGGGCGAATTCACGCTGTGGATCGACGGCAAGCCGGTCACCGGCGAAGTGCTGGAGAAGCAGCAGGCCCGCCAGCTCTACGAGCAGGAAAAAAAGGCCGGGCGTGATGCCGGCCTGACCGAGAAGGACAGCTACAAGACCTTCGACATCAGCGTGGCGCCGGTGCGCGCCGGCCAGGACACGCGCATCCGCCTCGTCTATCTGCAGACCGCCGCCGTGGATACCGGCATCGGCCGCTATGTGTATCCGCTCGAAGAGGGCGGTGTGGATGAGCAGAAGCTGGCTTTCTGGACCGCCAATCCGAAGGTGAGCAGCAGCTTCAGTTTCAACCTGCACCTCAAATCCAGCTATCCGGTGGATGGCATCCGCGTGCCGAACCAGGGCGCGGCGCAGGTGAGCCAGATCGGCCCCGGCGAATGGAAGGTGAGCCTCAGCAGCCAGGGCGCTACCGGCCCGGCCGCCAGTGAGAGCGGCAAGCCGGCCAGCGCCTCGGCGCCAGCGGCTTTCAACCCGCAGAGCGGCGGTGCGGCCTTTTCGCTGGACAAGGACCTGGTGGTGTACTGGCGCCACAAGGCTGGCCTGCCGGGCAGTGTCGATCTGGTCACCTACAAGCCGGATGCGGCTAAGCGTGGCACTTTCATGCTGACCGTGACGCCGGGTGACGACCTCAAGCCGATCACCGAGGGCAGTGACTGGATTTTCGTGCTGGATGTGTCCGGCTCCATGACGGGCAAGTACGCCACCCTGGCTGATGGCGTGCAGCGCTCGCTGGGCAAGCTGCGCCCGAATGATCGCTTCCGCATCGTGCTGTTCAACGACCGCGCCACCGAGCTGACCGGGGGCTACGTGAATGCCACGCCGGAGATGGTCAAGCGCTACAGCGCCGAAGTGGCCGCGGTGCGCCCGAGCAGCGGCACCAATCTCTTTGCGGGTCTGCAAGTCGGGATGGACGCGCTGGAAGCCGACCGCACCAGCGCCATCGTGCTGGTCACCGATGGCGTAGCCAACGTGGGTGAAACCGCGCAGCGCAAGTTCATCGAGCTGATCCAGAAGAAGGATGTGCGCCTGTTCACCTTCATCATGGGCAACAGCGCCAATCGCCCGTTGCTCGAAGCACTGACCCGTGCCTCCAACGGCTTTGCGATCAGCATCTCGAACAGCGACGACATCGTCGGCCAGTTGCTGACGGCGGTGAGCAAGGTGAGCCACGAAGCCCTGCACGGCGTGCAGGTGAAGATCAACGGCGTGAAGACGGACGACCTCACCCCGGCCCAGATCGGCAGCCTCTACCGTGGCCAGCAACTGGTGCTGATCGGCCACTACTGGGGCGACGGGCCGGCCAAGGTGGAGCTCACTGGGCGCGTTTCCGGCAACCCGAAAACCTATCGCACCGAATTCGCCTTCCCGGCGAAAACGGCTCAGCACCCGGAGCTGGAACGCCTGTGGGCCTATGCTTCGATCGAAGCGCTGCAAGCCGAGATGGCGGACTTCGGCGAGAAGGCCGACCTCAAGCGTGCGGCCACCGATCTGGCCCTGGAGTACTCGCTGGTGACCGACTACACCTCGATGCTGGTGCTGCGCGAAGACCAGTTCGCCGCCAACAAGATCGAGCGCCGCAATCAGGCGCGCGTGGCGGCGGAGGACGCGGCGCGCCAGCAACGCGCACAGGGTGGCCCGGTGTCGCGCCGGGTCGATACCCAGCAGCCGATCAGCCAGGCTCCGCGTGCCAGTCACAGCGGTGGGGGGAGTGGCGGCGGTGCGCTGGATGGCTGGAGCGTGGCTGCGCTGTTGGGCCTGCTGGTCCTGAGCCTGCGTCTGCGCCGCGCGGCATGAGCGAGTCATCCCTTTCGCAAGCAGAGCCGGGCTGGCGTGGCTGGCCCTGGCTCAGTGCCCTCGGGGTGGCGCTGGCCATTCTGCTGTGGCTGGGCTTCGGCCCGGCCCCGGCGGCCCTGGTGTATGACCGGGGCGCCATCGCCGATGGCGAGTGGTGGCGCCTCCTCACCGCGCACTTCGTGCATAGCGATGGCGGCCACGCGCTTTGGGATATCAGTGCGCTGGCGATCATCGGCAGCCTGATGGAAACGCACGGCCGCTGCCGCATGCTGGTCGCCGCCGTGCTCGGCCTGCTCGCAGTGGATCTCGGCCTGTGGTTCGGCATGCCCGAGCTGGCGCGCTACTGCGGCCTCTCCGGCATGCTGAATGGATTGTTCGTGGTGGCTCTGGCCGACCTGTGGTGGACGCACCGGCATCCGGTGTTCGTGCTCGCAGGCTGCGGGCTGGTCGTGAAGCTGCTGCTGGAGATCAGCGCCGGTCAGTCCCTCGTCGTTAGCACCGCCTGGCCCAGCGTGCCGTTGATGCATCTGGCAGGTGCTCTGGGCGGACTGTTGCTGCTGTGGTGGCGGAGCCTGGTGGTGTGCTTGCGCTGGAGCCGGCGGCTGGAGCACCCCGCCTGAGGTGGCGGACGTATTGGCCGCAGCCTGCGTCCAGGCGAGCGGAGGTTTGACGCGTCATGTGTTGTGGCCGAGCATCCGGCACTTGCCACATGAGGCAGCCCGTGCAGAGGGAGAAGTCGGCCTGTCTGCCCTTGAATCAGGAGTATCAGATGGGTCGCACAGCCTTCGTTTTGTTCGCTCTGCTGATGGGGCAATCTGTCCAGGGCTATTCGCCACAAGCAGGCGACATCGTTTTTCACACCTCCCTGTCGAGTCAGAGCAGAGCGGTGCAGCTGGCGACAAAATCCCGCTACAGCCATATGGGGATTGTGCTGTTCCGCAATGGACAAGCGTTTGTCCTGGAGGCGGTACAGCCGGTCAGATACACCCCCTTACAGCAGTGGCTGGATCGAGGAAAGGACCGCCGCTATGTCATCAAACGGCTCAAGACCCCCTGGTCGGAGGCGGCCATCAAGAGGCTGCAGCAGGACAGCAGGCGTTATGAAGGCAAGCCTTATGACCTCGCTTTCGAATGGTCTGACAACCGGATCTATTGTTCCGAACTGGTGTGGAAACTCTACAAATCGGCGGCCGGAATTGAACTGGCGCCGCTGTCGAAACTGGGCGACTTTGATCTCAGCCACCCTTCGGTTCAAACCAAACTGAAGGAGCGCTATGGAAACAGACTGCCGCTTGCCGAGCCCGTCATCGCGCCGGCAGCCATCTTCGAATCTCCGCTGCTGAGGACCGTCAGTGAGCGATGAACGCTGCGCGCCGTCGCAGGCTATTCGCCCCGCCGCGAGGGCGCCAGCGGACGCCCTGCAGGCATTGTTCATCCACGGCATGGGGCGCACCCCCTTGTCGGGATGGCGGATGCTGCGCACGCTTCAGGCGAACGGAATCGCAACCGGCACATTTGCTTACTCGACTGCGCTGCAGGATTTTGAACAGATCTCCCGCCGGCTCTCCGAACGCATTCAGATGCTCGCCGCCAGGGGCGATTACATCCTGATCGGCCATTCACTGGGAGGCGTGTTGCTCCGTTCGGCACTGGCTTCGCTCCCGGCCGCCACGCGCCAGCCTCTGAGGGTCTTTCTGCTTGGCTCTCCCACCCGGGCTGCGCGTTTGGCCCGGATGCTTGAACGCAATGTCGTCTTCCGGATCGCGACCGGTGATTGCGGCCAGCTGCTGGCTTCAGATGATCGGATGGGCGCCCTGTCGCCGGTGGCGGCGCCCACCACCCGCATCTGCGGAGATCGCGGGATCGCGCTGACTTCACGGTGCTTTGGCGGCGAGCCCAACGATGGCGTGGTGGCGTGTGCAGAAACTTCAGCGCCCTGGATCAACGAAACCGTCCTGATGCCGGTCGTCCACACCTTCCTGCCCTCCAGCGCGCAGGTGGCGAGGATCATTCTGCTTTGCACGAGCGAAGACGCCGCCCGCTGAGTGAGCTTTTCCAGATCATGCTACGACCTGTTGCCCGGCGCGGATGAGTGAGCTCTGCGTGCAGCGCAGGAAGCGCGGGCGTCGATCTGCTGCACAGCTGGAGCAGGCTGCGGCACAATCATTCCGTGAGCAGGTTTTTCAGCCCCGCAGCGTGAAAGGAATTGCCATGGATATCTATATGCAGGCCGCCATCGAAGAGGCCGAGAAGGGGCGTGCCGAGGGCGGCATTCCGATCGGTTCGGTCCTGGTGCATGAGGGCCGCATCATCGGCCGCGGGCACAACCGCCGAGTGCAGCAGGGCAGTGCGATCCTGCACGGCGAGATGGATGCGCTGGAAAATGCCGGCCGCTTGCCGGCCCGTGTCTATCGCGAGGCTGTGCTCTACACCACGCTTTCACCCTGTCCGATGTGCAGCGGCGCGATTGCCTTGTATGGCATTCCGAAGGTGATCGTGGGTGAGAACGAGACCTTCATGGGCGAGGAAGGCTGGCTGCGCGCGCGTGGGGTCGAGGTGGACGTGCGCCAGGACGCACGCTGCGTGCATCTGATGCGCGAGTTCATCGCGGCGTGCCCGGAGCTGTGGAACGAGGATATCGGGGTATAGGAGGCAGGCAAGGGGCGCGCTCGCGCGCCCGTCTGGCCTTCACTCAGCGCGGGTAATAGCCGTAGGGCGAGGATGAGGACTGGCTGCTCGGGATGCCGCCCGAGGTGCGCCGGTTATCCCGCTCGAGCTGGCGCAGATAGGCCTGCTCCTTGGCGAGGCGATTTCTGGCATCGCTTTCCTCCCGCCGGCGCAGGGATTCCTGCTCGCTCTGGAGGCGTTGCTGGGAGCGCTGGGCGGCGAGTTCTTCGCGGCGTTGCTGGGATTCCTGGCTGGCGAGGTTGCGGTCCACTTCCCGGCTGATGCTGCGGGCTTCGGATTCGAAGCGGCGCTGCTCGGCGAGGCGGCGCGCCTCTTCCTGTTCCTGAGCGCGGCGCGCATCGCGCTGGGCGGCCAGCTCTGCGGCTTCGGCGCGTGCCCGGGCTTCGTCCTCCAGCCTTTGCTGTTCCAGCTTCAGCACTTCGGCGGCCACGCGTTGCCGCTCAAGTTCGACCTTGTGGTTGAAGTAGAAGTAGCTGCCCACGCCAATGGCTAGCAGAATCACGGCCGCCCACTTGAGGCCATTGCCAATGCCTGCTTCTGGTTCGACCGGTGCATAGCTGTAGGCCACTTCCTGCGCAGGTGGATTGCGGCGGGCGTCGTAGCGCTCACGGCGCTGCGGATTGGAGAGGGTCTGCCAGGCGTCCTTGATCAGATTGAAGTGGGTGTCCGGATCCAGTGTGTCCGACTTCAGCTTGCCTTCCAGATACCTGGCTTTCAGGCGGTCATAGGCGGATTCGATGGCATCGGCCGAAGCGCTCTGGCTCACTTCGAGCAAATCGTAAAGCGTCTTTTCCTGGGGCATGTGCAGACCTGTCTGGATCAAAAAGTCGAGATGCCCTGCGCAGGAGCTTCCGGCGGACACTGACGGATTCGGTGTTTGCCGTGAATATATCGTTTTCAAGCCATCAACATGCGGCGCAATGAGGCCTGAAAGGCGGAATTTTTCCGCCTTTCAGGCGGATTCTGCGGCCTCAGGCGAAGCGCTGCTGGAAATCCGTGATCAGTGCATTCAGCACGTGCGGATCGGTGCAGGCGTGGTGCAGCTTGGCGGCCATCGGGATCAGCAGGCGGCCGCCCTGCTCGTAGCGCTGGCCGAAGTAGAAGCCGGGCTGACACTGGATCCGGCTCTGGCGCCAGTGCAGGCTCAGCCCGCTGAAGCGTAGCTGCGGCAGATTGCCGATGAAGCAGGCCGCGAGAAAGGTGGTTTCTGGCAGGCGCGGCAGTTCGCCACGCCGGGCTGCATCGAGCTGCTGGCGATAGTGCCCGGCAAAGTCGGCAAGGCTGAGGCGGGTGGTGTTCTCGAGCAGCAGTTCGGTGAAGCGCTGGGCGCCGCCGATGGCCACCGGCACCACGATCGGGGCATTCTCCAGCACCCACCATTCGGCATGAAACCGGCGTAGCTGGAAATCGGGCTGGCCCTGCATCGCCTGGGCCAGATGCCAGATGAGGAAGGAAAAGAAGCTCAGGCCGGCAAGGCTTTGCGCGCGATAGGCGGCATGTGCTTCAGTAACGTCCAGCTGCAGGGTGATGTCGACGAAGGGGTCCTGCGCCACCGTCTCGTCAGTGAAGAAATCCAGCGCCCAGTCGAGATAGCCCTCGCGCTCGGCGCTGCTCAGCGGGCGGGCGGACCAGGCTTGCAGGCTGTCCGGCGGGAGGGGTGGGGTCTGGTTCATGGTGTCCAGGAGGAGAAGTCGCGGGCTGCATTCTCGCTCATGCGCCGCAATTGCGCGGCGCTGGCCTGTGGGGGGAGGATCGGCAGCCAAAAAAGGCGACGATTCTGCTCAAGGCAGGATGAGGTGCTGCCGTGAATACATGCTTCCCCGTATGTTCAATTCACCGCGTACAGCCATGACTCTCCGCTCCCGCCTGATCCTCTTCGTCACCGCACTGGTGACGGCCATCATCCTGATCCTGTCCACCGCGGCCTATCTGCGCATGCAGGAGGAGATCACCAACGGGGTCGAACGCGAGATCCAGGCTGCTGTGGTGGGCAGTGGCGAGGCGCTGAGCCGCTGGGCCGTGCAGCGCAGCGATGCGATCCAGGCCGCGGCCAGCCATGTCAGCAGCAGCACCGAACCCTATTTGCCGCTCCAGATCGGCAAGGAGGGCGGGCGTTTTGACCAGACCTTCGCGGGCTTTGCCGACAAGCGCATGCACTATCACAACCCGGAGAAGAAGCCTCCCGAAGGCTATGACCCGACTTCGCGCGCCTGGTACAAGAAGGCCAGTGAGGAGAAAACGGCCGTTCTTACCGCGCCCTACGTGTTCTCGTCGACCAAGAAGCTCGGCGTGACCTTCGCTGCGCCGGTGCTTGAGAATCAGAGTGTGGTGGGGGTTGTGGGCGGCGATATAGCGCTCGAAGACATCATCAAGCTGACCCAGGACATCAAGCTCAACGGCGAGGGCTATGCCTTCCTCGTGACGCGTGACGGCAAGATCGTGGCGCACCCGGCCGGCGAAAGCACGCTCAAGCCGGTGAGCGAGATTCTGCCAGGGCTGGCGAGCGAGGATCTGCTGCGCCTTGCCGGCGCCCGGAAGCTGGAGGAGATGCAGATCAATGGCCGTGCCAGCCTCGTCAGCATCACGCCGGTCGCTGGTACGGACTGGCTGCTGGGAACGGTGATCGACCGCGACAAGATCTTCGCGCCGCTCAAGGGCATGCTGGTCTTGCTGCTGGCGCTGGGCGTGATCCTTGGCGGCGTAGCGGTAGGCGTGGCGAATCTGGCCCTGGCACGTCTGCTGGGAGGCCTCAACCGCCTGCGCGATGCGCTGATCGAGATCGCCTCCGGCGGCGGCGACCTGACGCGCACCCTGCCGATTGCGCATCGCGATGAAATCGGCCTCACGGCGGAGGCCTTCAACCGCTTCACGGCGAGCTTGCGCGAGATGTTCCTCGCCGTGCGTGAGCAATCCACCCAGATGGGAAGTGCCGTTCACAGCCTTGAGCAGGCGACCCGCACCTTGTCGACCGATTCGGTGAAGCAAGCAGATCTGTCGACCTCGACGGCAGCGACGATCGAAGAAATCACGGTGAGCATCAACCACATCGCCGATAACGCCCAGGAAGCCGAGCAGACCGCCATCAACACGGGTCGCATCTCGCAGGAATCGGCCGCCGCTGTGGATGAACTGGCGGCCGGCATCGACCGCATATCCGGCTCGGTCGAACAGCTCTCGGCCACGCTCGGCCGCCTTGGCACCAGCTCCACCCAGATCACCAGCATCATCGGCGTGATCAAGGAGATCGCCGAGCAGACCAATCTGCTGGCCCTGAATGCGGCCATCGAGGCGGCACGCGCGGGCGAACAGGGGCGGGGCTTTGCCGTGGTGGCCGATGAAGTGCGCAAGCTTGCCGAGCGCACCGGCAAGGCCACCGTGGAGATCGGCCAGCTCATCGAATCCAATCACCGCGAGATCGCTTCGGCGCTCGATGACATGGACAGCACGCGGCGCTCGGTGGTGGAGGGCGTCAGCACCTCGCACCAGGTGGCGCAGCGCATGGGCGGCATCGATGCGCAGATGAACCAGGTGGTGCGCGGCATCCGTGACATTGCCGAGGCCACCCGCGAGCAGTCGGCCGCCACCAACGAGATGGCGCGGGCGGCGGAGCAGGTGACGCGGATGACAACGGAGACCGATGTGGCCGTCCAGTCGGCCGCGGGCAATGCCGCGCAACTGCATCAGCTCTCGCAGCAACTGCAGGCGCTGGTCGCCCAGTTCCGCTTGTGAGGCGGCCGGGCGTTCTGCCACAGGGCGGCGCGCTCATCCTGAAGCAGGCGTTCGGGCCCTGGAGGCGGCAGAACACAGCGGCGGATGCGTCGCAGCGGCTGAGCCGCAGGCCTTTTTCCGTCCTCGTCCGGCCGGCTGAAGGCGACCCTAAGAAGCTCTTCACGATCTTACTGCGAGGCCGTGATCAGGGCTCATGCGCTGCTCGGAATCCTGATTTATCAACATAAACTCCGGTTCCTGTGCGGCGCTTCACTCTGCTGACGGCCTCTCGCGACAGATCGTGAACAGCTTCTAAAGCATCGCCAGGGCGCGGCGGGTCAGGAAACCATCGACGGCTTTGGACTGCTCCTCGATGCGTTTGAGCAGGCGACGTTTTTCCTGCGGGCAGATCAGGATGTGCACCGGCTCGACCACCAGTTGCTGCCCCGCCACTGATGCCGGCAGCCCTTCGGCCCGGATTGCTTCGGCAAAGTTCAGCGCGACCTGGGCGTTGTCGATCATGGCGTGGGCAGAGTAGTCGCGCACTTCGCCGCTGACCGAGATGAAGCGGCAGTCGCTCAGGCGAGGCATCTTGTTGCCCTGCTGCGGCTTGTGGCAAGCCACCGTCCAGTAGTTGATGCTTTCCTTCATTGCTGCCGAAAGCGGCTGGCCCTGGCCGCCGCTTTCCCCCCGTCTGCAACTCGTCCTGCGTTCTTGTCGTCACCCGCTCTGGCGATCCGGCGGGGGCTTGTAGCCGCGCGCTCATTGGCCGCTGCCGGCAGGTATATCGACCCTGCCTGCTACGACTTTAGTGTCAGTCTGGTGGCGCGCTGCAAGCTTTGCGCTGGATCAGTCGACTGCCAGTCTTTCGGCCATCAGGCCGGCCAGCCAGTGCATGAACACCTGGACCCGGCGCGGCAGGTGGCGGCGATTGGCGTAGAGCAGGGAGACCGGCATGGCCGGCGCCGTGAAGGCCGGCAGGATCTCGATCAGGCGACCGGCCTCAAGGTGGCCACGCACGCCGGCACGCGGCACCTGGATGATGCCCAGCCCGGCAAGGCAGGCGCCTTCGTAGGAAAAGGTGGCGTTGACGCTCAACGCGCCGGGCAGGGGAATGCTCTGGGTGTGGCCCTGTGCATCCACATACTCGAAACCGTCCGGGCGGGCGCCGAGGGTCGGCACGTAATTCACCAGCTGGTGGCCGGCCAGCTCGGCCAGCGTGTGCGGCGTGCCGTAGCGGGCGAGGTAGGCCGGGCTGGCGAAGTTGCCCATGCGGTAGTGGCCCAGCGGCCGCGCGATCAGGCTGGAGTCGCTCAGGGTGCCCACCCGCAGTACGCAATCAAAACCTTCGCGGACCAGATCGACGCGCCGATCGGTGGAAGAGAGCTCGATCTCCAGCCCCGGGTGCTCGGCGAGGAAGGCCGGCAACTGCGGGATGACCAGATCGCGCGCGACAGCCTGCGGCATGTCCACCCGCAAGCGCCCGCGCAGCTCCGTGGGGCCGGCGCGGAACAGGCCCTGCAGCTCTTCCATGTCGGCCAGCATGTCGCGGCTGCGCTCGTAGAACACCTGGCCGTCCTGGGTCATCTGGACGCGGCGCGTGGTCCGGTGCAGCAGGCGGGTGCCGAGCAGGTTCTCGAGCTGCTGCACGGCGGCCGAAACGCTGGCCTTGGGCAGGCCCAGTTGCTCGGCGGTGCTCGTGAAGCTGGCCAGCTCGGCAACGCGCACATAGATACGCATGGCGTCCAGTTGATTCATGTTCCGGATCACTGTTCGTGGAATGCGAACAGTTTAGTCAATTGTGTGGTGTTTATCGCTGATGTTCTGGTCAATAGACTGGCTTCACTGGCTCAACCCGAGCCAAGCCCACTCAAGGAGCTCAGCATGACTCGCAAGATCGCCCTCATTACCGGTGGCAGCCGTGGCCTTGGTCGCAGCGCCGCCCTCAAGCTTGCCGCGCGCGGCGTCGACGTGATCCTCACCTATCGCAGCCAGGTGGCCGAAGCGCAGGCCGTGGTGGCCGAGATCGAGGCGCTGGGCGCGCAGGCCGTGGCCCTGCAACTGGAAGCTGGCGATGTCGCCAGCTTCCCGGCTTTCATCGCCGAGCTGCGCAATGCACTGCAGACGCGCTGGCAGCGCAGTCAGTTCGATTACCTGCTCAACAATGCCGGCATGGGCGTGTATGGCAGCATCGCCGAGACCAGCGAGGCGCAGTTCGACCAGCTTGTGAATGTGCATCTGAAGGGCGTGTTCTTCCTGACCCAGGGCTTGCTGCCGCTGATTGCCGAGGGCGGCCGCATTCTCAATGTGTCCTCCGGCCTGGCCCGCTTCTCCTTGCCGGGCTATGCAGCCTATGCGGCCATGAAGGGGGCCATTGAAGTCTTCACGCGCTACCTCGCGCTGGAGCTGGGGCCGCGCCGGATTGCGGCCAATGTGATCGCGCCGGGTGCCATCGAGACCGATTTCGGCGGTGCAGCCGTGCGTAACAACCCGCAGCTGAACGCCATGATCGCCGGCCAGACTGCGCTGGGGCGTGTTGGCCAGGCCGACGACATCGGCAGCCTGATGGCGCTGCTGCTGTCGGACGAAGCCGGCTGGGTCAATGGCCAGCGCTTGGAAGCTTCAGGCGGCATCCATCTGTGAGTGCATCTGGCATTCGGCGGGCATATGCAGGCGTGGCGTCGGCCACTCCTGCAGTCTGCCACCGTATCAACCGTAGCTGAGGCTGCTGCTCTTGCCGCGGAACACCCAGTAGGAGAAGGCGGTGTAGGCCAGGATCAGCGGCACGGTGATCACTGTGCCGATGAAGATCACCGTCAGCGCCGGGGTGGAGGCGGCGGCCTCGAACAGGCTCAGGCGGTCCATGATGATGTAGGGATAGAGGCTGTAGGCGAGGCCGAAGAAACCCATCAGCAGCACGAAGATGCTCAGCACGAAGGGTAGCCAGGCAAATTCTTCGCGGACCCTGGGCCGCCCCAGCACCCAGCCCAGGCCCAGCAGGGCCGCGCCGCAAGCCAGTGGAATCGGCAGCAGAGCGAGGAAGACCGGCATTGCGAACCACTTGGCGCGCACCGTGTCGCTGAGCCAGGGGGTGGCCAGCGAAATCAGGATCAGCCCCAGCGCCACCGCCGGCAGGGCGCGGCGACCCCAGCGCTGCGCCTTTTCCTGCAGTGCACCTTCGCTCTTCAGGAGCAGCCAGCAGGCGCCAAGCAGCACATAGGCGGCCGGCAGGGCCAGCGCGATCAGCCCGGCAAATGCCAGCGGCCCGGCGCCTTCGGCAAAACCGCTGATGTAGCGGCCAAGCATCCAGCCCTGGGCGAGGGAGGCGGTCAGCGAGCCGGCGAAGAACGCCAGGTCCCACAGGCCCTGGTGCTGGTCGCGTGCCTTGACGCGGAAATCAAAGGCCACCCCGCGCAGGATCAGGCCGATCAGCATGGCCGTGACCGGCAGGTAGAGCGCTCCGAGGATCAGACCATGGGCTTGCGGAAAGGCGATCAGCAGGATGCCCACGCCGAGCACCAGCCAGGTTTCGTTAGCGTCCCAGAAGGGGCCAATGGCGGCGATCATGGCGTCCTTCTCGGCCCGCTCGACCAGTGGCAGGAGCAGGCCCACGCCGAGATCAAAACCGTCGAGCAGCACATACAGCAGCATCGCCACACCCAGCACAGCGAAGAAGAATACGGGCAGGAACTGATCGAAACTCATGCTGCATCTCCTGCGGCTTGGCCGGCCTTGCCGGCCATGTAGAAAAGGACGCTGACATAGGCGGCCAGAAGCAGCGCATAGGTGATCAGATAGGCCGTGAGCGAGACGGCGATGGTGGCGGCCGGTGCCGGGCCGACCAGATCGGCGGTGAGCAGTTCGCCGAACACCAGCCAGGGCTGGCGGCCGATCTCGGTGACATACCAGCCGGCGAGGGTCGCGACCCAGCCGGAGAAACTCATCGCCGTGAGGAGGCGCAGCAAGGGGCGTGGCAGGGCCTCGGCACGCCCGGCGCGGCGCAGCGCCCAGACTCCGACCCAGCTGGCGAGCAGCATCAGCACGCCCACCCCGACCATGATCCGGAAGGCCCAGAACAGTGGCGCCACCGGCGGATGGCGGCCTTCGAACTCGTTGAGCCCGCGGATCTCGCCGGCCGTGTCATGGGTCAGGATCAGGCTGGCGAGCTTCGGGATGCCGATCTCGAAGTGATTGCTGCGGGTTTTTTCATCCGGCAGGGCGAAGAGCAGCAGCGGTGCGCCGCGCTCGGTCTGCCACACGCCTTCGATCGCGGCGATCTTCTGGGGCTGATGCTTAAGGGTGTTGAGGCCGTGCAGATCGCCCAGCAGGATCTGCAGCGGGATCAGCAGCGCGGCTGCGAAGAGACCGGTGCGCAGCGCTACGCCGGTAGCGGCGCTGGCCCGTCCGCGCAGGATCTGCCAGGCCGACAGGCCGGCGATCAGGAAGGCCGCGGTGAGCCCGGAAGCCAGCAGCATATGGCCGAAGCGATACGGGAAGGAGGGGTTGAAGATCACCGCCAGCCAGCTCGCTACATGGTACTGGCCGCCCTCGACATAGAAGCCTGCCGGCGTCTGCATCCAGGAATTCAGGGCCAGGATCCAGAACGCCGAAGCCGTGGTGCCCAGCGCCACCAGCGCCGTGGCGGCCAGGTGCAGCCGCTCGGATACCCGGTCATGGCCGAACAGCATCACGCCGAGGAAGGTGGCTTCGAGGAAGAAGGCGGTGAGCACTTCGTAGCCCAGCAGCGGCCCGGCGATATTGCCGACCCGCTGCATGTAGCCGGGCCAGTTGGTGCCGAACTGGAAGCTCATGGTGATGCCCGAGACCACGCCCATTGCGAAAGTCAGCGCGAAGACCTTGGTCCACAGCCGGTAAGCTTCCAGCCAGGCCGTGTCGCGGCTGCGGATCCAGCGCCAGCGGAAGAACAGCAATGCCCAGCACAGGGCGATGCTGATGGTGGGAAACAGGATGTGAAAGCTGATGTTGGCCGCGAACTGCAGGCGGGCCAGGAGGAGGGGGTCGAGGGCGTCCATGTCGGTTCTCTGTGCTGCGCTGAAACGGGGCTAAGTGCGTGGCTTGGCGCCTGTGGCGCGCTTGATCTTGTCGGTGAAGTCGAGCAGCTTGTGGATGGTGGAGCCCATGCCCATCAGCTTGCTGAGGGTGGCGCTGTCGAGGCGCTGGATATCGTCGAACCAGTTGGTGAGCTGCTCGATCAGGCCGTGCATGTCGCGCATGCGCTCCTGGGCGTGGCGATCCTCAGCGCTGGCAGCTTCGTCCATCAGCGCGGCGCGCAGCATCGACAGGGTCGGCTCGATTTCGCGGCGGCGACGCTCTTCCGCCAGGGTGCGGAACACCTCCCAGGCGTCGCCGGGAGCCTCGAAATACTCGCGCCGGTCGTTCGGAAAATGGCGCAGACGCACCAGCCGCCAAGCCTGCAGTTCCTTGAGGCCCATGCTGACATTGGAGCGCGAAAACTCCAGTTCCTCGGCGATCTGGTCGGCATTGATCGGCTCGGCGGAGACGTAGATCAGCGCGTAGATCTGCCCCACGGTGCGGTTGATGCCCCAGCGGGAACCCATCTCGCCGAAGTGCGAAACGAAACTGCGGACAAGGGGAGTCATGCCCAGCTCTCTGTTGTTTATTGATCTGGATCAAGCCTATCACAAGTTTCAGGAATTACTGAAAATTGGAAACTCTGCTCTTGCAGGGCCGGCTTTTCCGCCGGGGGCCGAGGTGGCGTGGAGCCTATGTGGCCCAAACCGCCTTCGTGACTCCGACGGGTGCGCCATGACAAGCTCGCGCCGGAGCTCTTTTTTTCGGGCTGGATTCGGTCGCAGGCACCCTCACAGGCACGGCCCCATCTGGCGCGGTGGACCGCTGCTCTGGCGAGCTGGCCTGAAGCGGCTCGCCCGGGCATGATCGGGCAATGAACTTTGTTCTCCGGTCTGTGTCACACGCCCGGTTAACGCCGTCCTCCCTCTCTTTCCCCGAAAGCTGCTCATGACCGTCCGCAAGATTCTCGCCGCCACCTGCCTGTTGTGGGGCGCCTGCGCCCAGGCCCAGATGGCGGGCACCAGCGTGTCGCTGGGCCAGGTCCATCTGAATGAAGCCAACCTGTCCGGGGGCGGCTCGACTTCGGTGGAAAACACTCAGCTGTCTTTCTCCCACACCGCAGCGATCGGCGCCGGCACCACGCTGGGCCTGCAACTGCGCGGCGATCACGAATTCTGGTCTTTCGAGGGCACGCGTGCCGCGCCCTGGCAGGATGTGCAGCGTCTGTCGCTGGGCCTGCCGCTGAACCGCAGCCTGTCGGACGGCTGGAGCATGATGCTGACGCCGCGCGCCGAATGGGCCGGCGAGGAGGATGCCAAGAGCAGCGATTCGCTGGCCTGGGGCCTGATTGCGGGCGCCAACAAGCAGTTCGGTCAGGGCCAGCGCATCGGCTTCGGCCTGACGGCTTCGCGCACCCTGGACAAGGACACCGAGTTCTTCCCCTTCGTGATGGTCGACTGGCGTTTCAACGAGCAATGGCGCTTGTTCAACCCGTTGGGCCTGGGCCTGTCCGGGCCGGCCGGCCTCGAGCTGGCTTATCGCGTGACGCCTGGCGTGGAACTGGGTCTGGGCGGCTCCTGGCGTAATTCGCGCTTCCGCCTCGCTGAAGACAATGCCTTCTCGGCCGGCGGCGTCGGTCAGCTGAGCTATGTGCCGGTGTTCCTGCACCTGTCCTGGAAGCCGGTGCCGGTCGTGAGCCTCGACGCCTACGCCGGCATGATGCTCAACGGCCGCCTCAAGGTTGAAGATCGCGATGGCAACGCTGTGAGCACCCAGTACATGGACAACACGCCGTCCTTCGGGCTGGCTGCGAGCTTCCGTTTCTAGGATGCTGGGCGGGTGAGCCCCTCAGGCCTCGCTGATTGCCGGCTGCATGGCCAGCCCGCTTGCGGTGGGGCCGGGCGGTGAAGTCACGTTGTTGAAGACCAGGCCGAGGATGCGCCCGCGCGCACGTTGCAGGCGGCGCAGCGAACGCGCGGAGAGCGGGTGCACGGTGTCGCGGGCCCGCACTACCAGCAGGCAGCGGGTGCACAGCGGGGCCAGGGCCAGGGCGTCGCTGACCGGTGCCAGCGGTGGTGAATCAATAATGATGTTGGCGTAACGGGTGGACAGCTGCGTGAGCAGCTCCACCATGCGCGGCGATTGCAGCGCTTCGAGCGGCTCCGTCAGGGCCAGACCGGCTGGCATCACATCCAGATCGCTGCCGATCAGGCGATGGATGCAGCGCTCCACCTCCACCCCCAGTTGCAGATGATTGCCCAGGCCCGGCAGCTCGCGCTGTACGCCGAGCTGTTCAGTGAGGCCGGCGCGGCGCAGGTCGGCATCGATCAGCAGGCACGGCCCGGTCTGCGCCATGGCGAGTGCCAGATTGGCGCTGATGGTGCTCTTGCCTTCGCCGGCGACGCTGGAGGTGATCAGGGTGCGCCGGCAGCTGAGGTCCAGATCGGCCAGCAATATGCTTGAGCGCAGGCTGCGGATGCTCTCGGCGAGGCGGCTCAGCGGTGCGTCCACCTGAACCGTGGCCAGGCTGCGGACCCAGGGCAGCGACACCCAGGGCAGTTCGGCCAGCACCGGATGGGCAAAGCGTCGCTCCGCCTCGCTGGCGCTGAATACACCGAGCGCCAGGCGATCGCGCAGGATGGCGAGCAGCGCCGCGAGCAGCAGGCCCAGTACGCCACCAGTGAGGATCAGGCGTGGCCGGTTCGGGCTCACCGGGCGCAGCTGAGGGCTTGCCGACTGGATCAGGCGGGCCGGATCGCCGCGCAGATCGCGCTGGGCGCTGACTTCCTTGTTCCGCACGCTGAAGCGAGCGTGATAGCTGCGGTCGCTGGCGACCTGACGCTCCAGCGCGGCCAGCGCGGCTTCATCGCGATTGAGCCGCTGCACCACGGCGCGGGCGCTGTCGAGTTCGGCCTGCAGCATGCGTTCGCTGGTACGGGCACGCTGGGCGTCCGCTTCCAGTCCGGCCAGGGCCACGCTGATCAGGCTGTTCAGGCGCTCCTCGGCGGAGGCCAGCTCGGCCGCTGCTTCGCGCAGGCGTGGATGCTCGCTGCCGTAGCGCTCCTGCAGGCGGGCCAGATTCTGGCGGGCCAGATCGCTTACGCCGCGCGCGTTTTGCACATCGGCATTGCCCAGCACACCGGGCAGGCGCGCGCGCTCGTCGGGGGCGGCTGTGCGGGCCTGCTCCCAGGTGCTCTCGGCACTGATCCGGCGGCTGCGGGCGCTGGCCAGCTGGATGCCCAGATCGGTGATGCGCTGGGCGACGAGGGCCTGGCCGTTGCCGCCCAGGTCCACCAGCCCGCGCCGTTCGCGAAAGGCTTGCAGGGCGCGTTCCGAGGACTTGAGGTTCTGCAGTTGCTGGGCTTCGTGCTGGCTGAGGACTTCACCGGCCTGCTCGGCATTCAGGATACGGGTTTCGAGCAGGGCGCCGAGATAGTTATCCACCACGCCATTGGCCACCCGCGCGGCCAGCGCCGGATCGGCTGCATAGAAGCGGATCGCCAGCAGCTGGCTCTTGCCCACCGGCGCTACCTGCAGGCGGCTGGCATAGCGCTGCCAGGTCACCTCGGTGAGCAATTCAGGTGTCCATTCGATGGCTTCCGGGGTCTTGCCGATGAGCCCCAGCAGGCGGGCGCGCAGGCCGGGGCGGGCACGGCGCGGATCGAACTCGGCCTCGTCCCACAGCTTGAGGCTGTCCACCACGCGCAGGCCCAGGCTGCGCGCGCCGAGGTATTCCGCCTGGGTTACGAAATGACTGCGCCCGCCCTGTACTTCACTGAGGTCGTCGAGGGATAGCAGCTGCCCCGGGTTGTCGCCGATCAGCAGCAGGGCTTCGGCTTCGTGCAAGGGCGTTATGAGCAGGCTGGCGAGGCCCGCCAGTACCGCCAGCAGGACGCCAGCTGCCAGCACCCGCCATTTTCGGCTGCGGATGCTGTGCCAGTAGTCGAGCAGCTCCGGCCTGCCGGGAAGGGCACGCGGACTGTTTTCAAAGCGAAGGTAGCGTGGCTCGAATGCCGGCATTGGAGTGGGCTAACACTTGCGGGCTTGCAACTGGCGGGTGAGGGGTTGCTCAAACCGGAAATACAGCAGGGCAGCGAAGAGACAGGCAGCCATCACGCTGAGGCTGCCGCTGAGGATTACGATCGTTAGCTGATCGCCGCCACCTGATTTGAGCAGACGCGCCAGCGCGATCATGACAAAGGTGTGGCTCAGGTAGAGCGTGTAGGAGGCGTCTCCCATGCGGTTCAGCCAGGCGCCGGCACGACCTCCGCAGAAGCTGCCAGAGAGGCTGCAGGCCACCACCAGCAGGGCCGGCAGGCCCCAGGCCCACCAGCGGTAGGTGTCTGCCAGGCCGCCGGTGTATTCGCCGCCGAACAGGTGGGTGGCAAACAGGACGCACAGGCCGGCCAGGCTCAGCAGCGCGGGGCGCCAGGCGAGTGGGATGCGCAGGCCGGAAGCTCCGAGCAGCAGACCGAAACCGAACTCGATGATCAGCGGGCTGCTGTACCAGGCCTCGGCGTGCTGCAGGCCGGCCAGGCCTGCCAGCACCGGCACCCCCAGCATGAGTATGGCGATGCAGGCGGGCCGCCAGCGTACGCGTGGAAAGAGCAGGGTCAGGCTGCACAGGACATAGAAGTACATCTCGTAGACCAGCGTCCAGGCCACGCCCATGACCATGGGCTCCTCGCGCGCAATCCCCGGCAGCAGGAAGATCGAGGACAGAAAGCGCGGCAGGGAGTATTCGAGCGAGCGGAAGGCCAGACCGCTGCTCCACAGCAGCAGGATCAGGCACAGGAAGGACCAGTAGATCGGGAAGATGCGGCGGATCCGGCGGCGCATGAAATCCCCGGCCGTGACTTCGGGCGAGAAGCCGCGCGTGCTGTGCCACATCACATAGCCGCTGATCACGAAGAAGATGTCGACGCCGCAGGCGCCTACCGTGGTGATGAACTTGGGCAGCATCACCAGCGGGCTGGCGTGCAGCTCTTCGAGCACATGGTGGATCAACACCAGCAGCGCGGCGATGAAGCGCAGCTGCTGCAGGCCGACCAGCTGATCGCGCGCCGGGTTGATCATGCTGGGGCGTATGTCTCGGCCAGTTGCTGGAAGCGCTGGCGGAACTGGGCATGTCCAAAGCGCTCGGCATTGCGCCGGCAGGCCAGTGGATCGAAGCCGGCGCCGGCCTCGAAGGCCTCCACTGCGGCGCAAATCGCGTCTACATCCTGGCGGGCGAAGAACAGGCCGGTGTGCTCGGCTGGGTCCCCGGTGGCAATCACTGTTTCGAGCGCCCCGCCGCGCCCGAAGGCAATCACCGGAGTGCCACAGGCCTGGGCTTCGACCGGCGTGATGCCGAAATCCTCCTCGGCTGCGAAGACGAAGCCGCGCGCGCGCTGCATGTGATCGCGCAGCACCTCGAAGCTCTGGTAGCCGAGCAGGCTCACGTTGGGGGTGGCGAGGGCGCGGCATTTCTCGAACTCGGGCCCGTCACCGATCATCACCAGGCGGCGCCCGGGCATCCTGGCGAAGGCTTCGACGATCAGCGGCATCTTCTTGTAGGGCACCATGCGTGAGGCGGCGAGATAGAAGTCCTCCTTGTCGCCGCCCAGGGCAAAGCCGGAGACATCCACCGGTGGATGCAGCACCGCGGCCTCGCGGCCATACACCTTGCGGATGCGCTTGGCGATGAAGGCTGAGTTGGCGATGAAGTGATCCACCCCGTTGGCGGTGCGTACATCCCACAGGCGCATGTAGTGCAGCAGCGCGCGCACGATCCAGGCCTTGAGGCCGCTGGTGAGGCCGGATTCCTGCAGGTATTGATGCTGCAGATCCCAGGCATAGCGGATCGGTGAGTGGCAGTAGCAGATGTGGGTTTGGTTCGGCCCGGTGAGCACGCCTTTGGCCACTGCATGGCTGCTGGAGATGATCAGCTCATAGGCTGACAGATCGAGCTGCTCCATGGCCAGCGGCATCAGTGGCAGGTAGTGGCGGAACCACTTGCGCGCGCGCGGCAGCTTTTGGATGAAGCTGGTGACTGGCGTGCGCCCGCCGAGAAAGGCGCGCTGATTGTCCGGCAGAAAATCCGCTACCGCGAACAGGTCAGCCTCCGGATAGAGGGCCAGGAGCTGTTCGACAACTTTCTCGCTGCCGGCGTAAGTGGCCAGCCATTCATGGACGATGGCTATCTTCATGACACTCTCCTGAGCTCAGCCGAGGCCGAGCAGGCGGTTGATATTCCAGCGTCGTGCCAGTGCCGCCAGCGCGAGCGGAACGCCGATGCCCAGTAATAGCTGGCTGGGCAGGATCAGCCACAGGGCTTCGATGTGCAGCAGTTTGACCAAAGCAATCCGGGTGCCTGCCACGATCAGTACATGCAGCACGTAGATGCTCATGGAGAACTGGCCCAGGCATTGCAACCCACTCAGGTGCTGGCCCCAGCAGCGGCAGGCGAGGATCACGGCGCCCACCCCGGCCAGGGTGGCGGGCAGGATCGGGAGATTGAGGCCGGGCGCGTCGCCGTGGTCCTGCACCAGAATGGAGACTGTGCCGCAGGCCAGCAGCAGCAGCGGCACCAGCACGGGCGCGACGCGACGCAGGGCGGCCTCGCCGGGCCACAGCGGGGCATTGCCGAGGAGGCAGCCGGCGAAGTAGGCCCAGGCCGGCATGGCAGTCCACACCAAGATGCTGGAGCTCTCCGGCCAGGCCCACAGGGCAGCGAGCGACAGCGCGCTGGCTGCGCCCAGACACAGGCCGCGCGGGATGTGCCGGCTGAGCAGGGCGAGCAGGTGCAGCAGGAACAGGGCGTAGAGGAACCAGAACTGGGCCGGCGGCTGCCACAGAAAGGAAATCAGGCGCTGCGCGTCGAAGGGGTACTGATGGTTGGTGTAGGCCGAGCCCAGATGGTTGGCGAGGCTTTGCAGGAAGCCCCACAGGAAATAAGGCCACACCACGCCGATCAGGGTGGCCTGGAGGAAGCGTCCGCAGCCCTTGGCGAGTCGTGCGTCCACGAGACTGCCGGCCAGCCAGAAGAACAGCGGCATGTGAAAGCTGTAGATCGCGTAGAACAGGTGGGCGCCGAAGCCGCTCCGTTCGATGAGGCCGGCGTCTCGCAGGCCGCCGAGGATGTGGCCTAGTACCACCAGTACGATGCCGATGCCGCGGGCGGCATCCAGCCAAGCGAGGCGTGCGGGCGTGGCAGCGTGCGTTTCAGGGGGCGCCATGGCAGAGTTTCCGGATCAAGCTGCGCGGGTAGAAAACAAACTGGCCAAGGCTGTGGCGGTTCAGCACGGCATGGTCGAACAGAGCCGGCAGCAGGATGGCCAGGATCAGGGCCAGCAGCGCCAGCCAGGGAGAGTCGCTGCGGCTGGCTATGGCGTGCTGGAGCATCGGGTGCAGCACCATGATTGGCAGGCTGCTGCGGCCCAGCCAGGCGGCGGGGGCCGCACCGCCTAGTGCGTGGCGTGCCAGCAGCAGGAAGCTGAGGGTGCCGGCGAGGGCGGTCAAGGCCGTCCACGCCGGGGTCGGGCCGATTTGAGCGTGGGCCAGCTCGAGGGTCCACGGCAGCAGCTGACGTGCGGACTGGCTGAAGGCCAGCGCCCACAGTGGCAGCAAGTACCACAGGGCCCGCACGCTGGGCGCGGGCCAGGCCATGAAGCTGCGCCCGAGCAGAATGAAACCGCTGATGAAGGGCACCACATTAGCCGACCAGGGCAGCAGGGCGTTTGATCCTGCGCCGTGCCAGGTCATCTGCTTGAGCGGCGGACTCTTGTCGATGTCATTCAGGCAGGCGGCGCCGATGCCGATCAGCAGCAGGGCGCAGGCGCTGAGCCAGCCCGCCTGCTGAGCGGCCGGACGCTGCTCGCAGAGGCGGATCAGCGGCCAGGCCAGCAGCATGCCCAGGGCCAGGGCGGGCAGGAACCACAGGGTATCAACACGCAGGCTGGTAGCCGTGCCGTACAGGATGCCCAGCAGCACATGCAGCAGGCGTGGCTGCGGGGTCGGCACGAAATTGCTGTCCAGGCCCAGCGCCAGGGGAAGGAAGGCCAGCGATACGATGCCGTAGATCCATACCAGCGAGCCGATCCGGATCAGCCATTGGCGCGGGCTGAGATTGCACAGGGTGAGGCCGGCGATGGCAAAGAACATCGGCATGTGAAAGGAATAGATCAGCCCGCGTAGCGCGCCATAGCCGACCAGCGGGCTGTGGCCGAGCACCACCAGCACCACGCCGAGGCCCTTGGCCACATCGATCCATTGCTGGCGCGGGCGGCTGCTCATGCGGCCTCCCCGTTGCAGGCTGGCAGGGGATAGGCAGGGCAGGTGCCGAGACGACCGCTTTCGCCATCGTGGCGGGCCGCCTTGAGCAGGCGCAGGCGTTGCGGGCGCCCCAGTGCCAGTGCATAGATCTGCAGGATGAGCCAGAAGAGCAGGCGATTGACGCGCATGACGAGGTCCGGTCTGCGGTTGCGCAGCTGTTCCAGGTGTGAGCGATTGCGGAATTCGTAGTACATACGCATGTCGCTGCTGCCGGTCAGCAGGGCCACGAACACGTTCGGATAGTTGGCGGCGGCATGGCCGGACTGATCGACGTCCACGATCCGCGCCTGCCGGTCGAGCACGATGCGGCCACCGGCGTCGGTGAGACGCAGGGTCCATTCGATATCGTCGTTGTAGAGCACGTAATCGGCACGCGGCAGGCCGATGCTCTCGGGCACGGCGCGGTGGAACAGCAGGCCGCCCCATGGCCCCCAGCGCACTTCGCCGCCCTGTGACTGTGGTGCGCAGCAGTGGCCCAGATGGCGCAGCAGCTTGTGGCCGATATCGGCCACATGAAAACCCAGGTAGCTGCTGCGCTCGCGCTGTTGCTGCGCCAGCGAGCCGGCCACGTAATGCTCGGGGCGGAAGGCCAGTACAGCCGAGTGCGCTGGCGCGCTCGGCATGTCCTGTGCAGTGTAGGTGGCAAGCAGACTCGCGAGGCAGCCTGGTGCCAGCACGTTGTCATCATCGAGCAAGCAGATGAAGCGCTTCGTGCGGGTCAGCGCGGCACGCATGCCGGCCGCGAAGCCGCCGGCCGAGCCGAGATTGGTGCTGTGATGGATGAGCTGTACGCGGCTGTCGAACTCGGCGGCGATGCGTCCGGCGAGGCCCGGCGCGGCGGCGTTATCCACCACTGTTACGCCGCCTGCGCCCTCGCTCAGGGCGGCGCTGATCACTTGGCGCAGCAGTCCCCAGCGCTCGCCGTAAGTCACGGTGACGATTTCGACTTCGCTGGGCGAGAGCGGTGCCGGCTTCATGTCAGGGCTGCCAGCAGTTGGCTGGCTGAATCGCGCCAGCGCCAGTGCGTGGCCTGAGCCAGGCTGCGATCGCGCGCAGCCCGGAGCCAGGCTTCGTCGCGCAGACTCTGCTGCAGCAGGGTGGACAGCGCCTGGGCATCGCCGGCCGGAAAGTAGCGCGCGGCACTGCCGCACACTTCCGGGATCGATGCCGCATTGGCCGCAATCACCGGGCAGCCCAGGGCCATTGCTTCGGCAGCGGGCAGGCCGAAGCCTTCGTAATAGGACGGGAAGACGAAACAGGCCGCGTGCTCGTAGAGCGCGCGCAGCTCGCCATCTGTGACATAGCCGACATGTCGCACGAAGCCGGGCAGGCTGGCGCCGGCGAAGATGCGCGGATCGGTGCCGCCGGCGATCACCACATCGAAGCCGCAGTCCGCCCCGAGTAATTCCACGGCACGCACCAGGGTGGCGAACCCCTTGTGCGGCACCATGCTGCTCACGGCCAGCACGTACGGCCGGCTGAGCAGCGCATGGCGCTCCAGCAGGCCGGCATCGGCCGCCACCCGCAGCATGTGCTCACCGCTCTCGGCCAGCACCCGGATCTTGTCGGCGCGCACATGGTAGGCCGTGGCAATGGCGCGAGCCGAGAACTGCGATACGGTCAGCACCCGCGGTGCGATGCTGCCCAGCCAGGGCATCAGCAGGCGATACCAGAGGCGGAAGGCGCGGCCATAGGATTCCGGCACCTGCGCCGGGGCCGCATCGTGGAGGGTCACGATCTGCTGGCGCTTGAACAGTGGCGCGGCATTGCACAAGCTCAGCAGTGGCAGGCCGCGGGCGGCCAGCGGCAGCTCAAGCTGCTCCCACAGCAGACCCTGGCGCCGACCGCAGGTTTCCACGGCGAGATGACGGAAACGGGCGCTCACGCCTTGCGGCACCAGGATGCGAAAACGCAGCGTGGGATGCGGCCGCTCCTCCAGCCAATCATCGAGTGCGCGCAGCAGTTCGAACGCGAAGCGGTCCACCCCGGTCGGGCGCCGGCCGAGGAAGCGGCCGTTGATGAGGATCTCGCGGGCCTCAGGCATGGGCGGCCTCCACCTGCTCGCCGAGGCTGGCCTCGATGGCTGCGAACACCGCGTTGGCCGGGGTTTCTCGCAGGCAGGCCATGCTTGCGCAGCCGGCGGGCAGGAAGCACGGAGCACAGGGCTTGGGGGTGGTGATGATGCGGCTATGGCGACCTGCCGGGCGCCAGCTACCGTCCATGATGCCGGGATAGATGCCGACGACCGGAATGGCGTGCGCGGCGGCAAGATGGGTGCCCATCGAGTCGAGGCCGACGAACAGACGGGCCTGGGCGATGCAGCCGGCAAGGCGCGTGAAATCGAGCTGGCCGGCGAGGCTCACGGCCGCTGCCGGCACGCGTGCGGCAATGCGTTGTGCCAAGGCTTCTTCAGCTGGGCCGAAGCCGAGCAGCACGATGCGCTCGCCACGCGCGGCACAGGCCAGGGCCAGTTCATGCCAGGCGGGTTCCGGCCATTGTTTGTGCGCGCCACCAGCGCCAACGTGAAAACACAGGAAGGGCGAGTGAATGCCGGCCGCCTGCAGCAGCTCGCGGCTGCGTGCGAGGGCCGTGGCGGGCAGTGGGCAGGAGGTTTGCAGATGGCCCAGATGCGGACGGCAGGCCGGTATCTGGGCAAGCAGGCGGCGATGCCACTCGAGGATGTGCTGGCCGGCGCAGTCCCATTCACGCGCATGGCTCAGCAGGCCGCCAAAGCCGCCGCTGGCCCAGCCCAGGCGCAGCGGGATGCGGGCACTGGCGAGCAGCGGGATGCTGTTGGGGAAGTAGGCGTAGAGATCGACGGCCAGCGCGTAGTGGTTGGCGCGGAGGGTCTGCAGGAGCGTGCGGCGCGCGCCAAGGTAGCGCAGCAGGCGGCGCCACAGTGATTGGCCGGAGCGGTCCAGCTTCCAGTGGGTCAGGCTGTGGATCTGGCCCAGCTCGGGGTGCTCGGCCAGCAAGTGGGCGGCGGCCGGATGGACCAGGAAATCGATGCGCGCGGCCGGGAAAGCTGCACGCAGCACCGGGATGGCGGCGCTGGCATAAATCAGGTCGCCGATGTGGGCCTGCATGCAGAGCAGGATGCGGTCGGGGGCGAGGCTGGCCGGCATGGGCCGGGCGAGGCTGTGCCGCAGGCCGGTGAGGGCATCGATCAGGCGCATCGCGGTGCGCAGCAGCGGGTTGAAGAACAGGTAACGGCCGCAGGCGAGGCCGGGGCGGGTGGCGCTGGGCGTGGGTAGCGGGACGGAGGCCGTCATGCGAAGACCCCGTCACTGGCCATCACCGGCCTTGCCTGCGGAGTGCGGCGCGGCACATACAGCAGAGCTGGGCAGCAGGCGATGGCGCACAGGAGGTAGAACATCACGCCCAGATCGAAGACCGAGGCGACCAGGCTGGCGATGATCAGTGCTGCCAGCACGCCGTGGCGCGCGGCGATGACCAGCGCACGCTGGGTGGCATCGATGCCGGCCGGCAGTTTCGCCAGCAGCACGCGGGCGAGGAAGGCTAGAAACAGCAGGCTGCCGGGCAGGCCTACGTTGGACACCAGTACCATTGGCAGGCTTGAGGCGCGGGCGCTGCCCATGCCGGCACCGAGTCCCCAGGTATCGAGGAAGGCCTGCCAGGAAATCTGGTTCCATTCCCCGCGTTCGATTGCCGAGGAGGAGCTGGATTTGTAGAGCAGGGTGTTTTCGATGATGTCCCAGGCCTGCTCGCGCACGGCCGGCAGCAGGGCCAGGATGGCGCCGATCACGAGCGCCGCCGCGAGGCCGAGGCCCAGGTAATGCCACAGATGGGTGTGCCCGCCCGGGCGCCAGCCCTCGCAGAAAGAGATCACCAGAACCAGTGCGGCATACACGCCGAGGCCGCCGTAGCCGGCACTGGAGGTGGCCAGCAGCAGGGCCAGCAGGCTGCCCAGGGCGAGCGGCCCGCTCAGCCGCGGCCAGCAGCGCTCGCGCCACAGCACGTAGCAGAAGGCCATCAGCGGCAGGGTAAAGCCGGCGAAGGCGGAGGCTTCCGGAAAGGTGCCGTTGATGCGTTTCACATTGCCAAAGGCTGCCTCCGGCATGAAGGCGAAGTTCGCCGTCTGCAGCGGTTCGAGCAGATTGCCAAGGCCGCTGTAATAGCCGCCCAGATCGATCACTGCGGCGATCAGATTGAGCCCGGCCAGCCACAGCATGGCGCGCCCGGCGCGCTCCAGCCCGCCTTCGAGGCGCAGGAAGACCAGGGCCACGGCGAACACCACCAGCTCACCGGCCGCATACACGCTCTGAGTGATGTTGCCAGAGCCCGGCGCGAGTGTTTCGACCGGCACGGCGCCGAGCACCACGCTTGAGCGGTTCATCGACACCACGTCCACCTCGCCGCCGAACAGGCGCGGCAGCACCGCCGCCGACACGAAGCCCCACACCACCAGCATTAACAACGGGAAGCCGGGCTGGCGCGGTGCCATCGCCTCGAACATGCTGTGCAGGTGGCCGAACTTCAGCACGCATAGCGCCAGCAGCAGCAGCACCGCAAAACCGGGCGCCACCGTGGCGCCGCCCAGCGCCGGCAGGCTGAAGGCCGCACTGCCGGCGAATACACAGGCCACGATCTGCAGGCTCAGCAGGCGCTCGGGGGCCGACCACAGCAGGCCGGCTCCCAGCAGCAGGAACACGACACCGATCCATTCGAGGCTCATCGTGTGTCCTAGCGGATGGACAGCACCCGTTCGGGGTGCAGGCGACCGAGGCCAGCATCAACGAGGGCCTGGAAATTGCCGCGCAGGCGGCCGGCGTAATCCTTGCGGCGATTCAGGCGCAGCGAGTTGAACAGGTTCGAGGCCAGGTTGCGGGCCGCCAGGCGGGCGCCGAAGCTGGTCCGCATGCTGCCCTTGCGGATCAGGTAGACCGGATTGGCGATTTGCGAATAGCCAAAGCGCAGGCCGCTGGTACGCGCGCCCTGAACCCCCATGTGCACCCCGCGGCAAGCCGGCTCGCACACCAGCTTGCCGTAGCGGCGGGCGCGGCCGGCAAAGTCGATGTCTTCCTGCCAGCCGTAGAGCGGCAGCTTCTCGTCGAAGCGTTGGGCAATCGCGATGGGGCCACGATAGGCCATGTTGCAGCCATAGAGGCCGTCGACCAGCTCGGTCAGCTGCTTGCCATGGGCCCAGTGGGATTCCGGTGCGCGTTTGCCGAGCAGGTAATCGCGCGCGGTCTGCTCATCGTAACCACTGGAGTGGATGCCATCGGCGAGCAGGTTGCCGCACAGGCCGACCACCTCTGCTGACTGCGCGAAGCGCTGGGCGCAAGACACCAGCCAGTTGCTGGCCGGGCGGAAGTCATCATCGAAGAACGCCACGAACCAGTCTGCCGGCTTGAGTTCATCGACCAGCGCGGCAAGGCGATCGAGGCCGGCGTTGCGCTGCAGGGTCAGGCCGGCGCGCCCGCACACGAGAACTTCTGCCTGCCCGCCATGCACCAGCGGATGGCTGCCGAGGCCCGCCACGTCGGCCGCGTCGGCGCCCACCACCAGGGTGCGCAGCGGCAGATAGCTCTGTGCCGCGATGTAGCCGAGCAGGTTAGCGGTTTCGACCGGACGGCCCTTGGTGGCGACGATCACGAAGGCTTGTGGCAGCGGGTTCTGGATCATGGGGTTTTCTCGCTTTCAGGATCGAGCAGGCGCTGCAGGATGCCCATGCGCCAACTGGTGAGCAGCAGCATGGCGGCCACCGCCAGCTCGCCGCCGACACGCGCGGCAGCCATGCCCAATGCGCCCCAGGCAAGGCCGGCCGGGATGGCGCAGAGCAGGCTGAGGCCGGCGCCGATGAGGGTCACGCGGGTCAGCAGACCTTCGCGGTGCTGTGGCACCAGCACATAGGCGCCGATGATCTGGTTGATGGCGGCCAGCGGAAACACGATGGCCAGCAGATGCAGCACCGGGACGCTGGCCTCGAAACCGGCGCCGAAGATCAGGCGCACCACCCAGTGCCCCAGCAGCAGGCTGGCCACGAGGCCTGCAAGGCCGATACCGCCCAGCAGCAGGGCGGCCTTGCGCACCATGCGGAAGGCCGCGCCCTCGTCGTGCAGGAACAGGGCCGTGATGCGCGGTACGAAGATCTGGCTGGCCGGGCCCATCACGCTGAGGCCCACACTGACCAGGCGTTCGGCGGCGCCGAAACTGCCCACTTCGCTGCCGCTCGAGAGCAGGCTCAGCAGGTAGGTGGAAGAGGCCACCAGCAGGGTCGAGCTGCAGGTGTACACGAACAGGGTGCTGCTGCTGCGCACCAGCGCCAGCCCGGCTGCCGGCGAGAAACGCGCCGGGCTGATCTCGTGGCGTACCCACCAGTGCGCCAGGGCCAGGGCCAGTACGCCGGAAACCAGCAGGCAGGCCAGCACCACCCAGGCATCGCCGGGCGCGCGCACCAGGCTGAGGATCGGGATCAGGCTCAGCACGAAGCCCAGCACCTCCAGCTTTACGGTGTGGCGCGGGCGCTCGCTGGCCGTGAAATACCAGCCCAGGTTGTAGGCCGAAACGATGCCCAGCAGCACCGCACAGACGCCGATCACCGGGTGGCTGGCGAGGATCGGCGAGGCCAGGGTGGCAACGATGCCACCACCGAGGGCCAGGGTCGACAGCAGGGCGCGTGCGGACACGTGCTGCCAGAAAATGCCGCCATAGCCGCTGCGCGGCGCGGTGGCGATCTCGCGTCCGCCGGCCGCTACGAAGCCCCAGCTGACGAAGAGCCACACCATGTTCATCAGCGACATGGCGGCCAGCACCTGGGCATAGCCCTCCACGCCGAGCACCCGTCCATAGAAAGGGGTGAGGATCAACAGGTAGAGGTAGCGCAGTGCATAGGCGAGGTACACGAAGAGTAGATCGGTGTGTTGCGAGGGCAGGGCGCGCGTGTTCATGGCTGGCCGCTCCGCTGCGTCGGAGCGGCTGGGGTGATGCAGGCTGGTGCTGTGCCCGGACATGGCGCCGGCCTCATGAACGCGCGCACGCCGGCGCAGTGGCGGGGCGCTCGAGGCTGAGCTTGCCGGCACCCTGCACCGCCGGGTAAGCATCCCAGCGCGCGACCAGGGGCCCCTTGGCATCGCGGAACAGATAGGCCATGGCTGCGCCACTGCCGCTCTGGGTGCTGAGCGGGCAGACATAGCGCGCCTTGCCGAGCTTGGCGTGGAGATCGCGGAAGGCGTAATAGGCCGGGCGCGGGCGGCTGTTGTTGTCGGTCAGGCCCATCGGCCCGTCCACCGAATCACGGGTACTGAACCAGCAGGTCGCCTCGGCACCGGTGGCGGCCCCCAGGACCATAGCCCGTGGCAGGTAGGTGGCCACGGCCTCTTCACTGAGCGGGCCGAGAGGCGCTTTCTCGCCGACTCCCCAGCCCCACTCGGTGATCCAGATTTCGGGGCGCTTGCCGAGTTTCTGACTGCCGAACTCGCGCAGGCGGCGCATCGCCGAGCCGAAGCTGCGGTCCGGGTCTACCACCTGGTAGGGGCGGGTCCAGTCGGTGTCATAGGTCACGGCGGTGAGTTCCGGGATGTCGCCGCCGGTATAGGGGTGGATCGCGAAGCCATCGATCTGGCGTGTCAGCCCGCGCGCCAGGAAGTGGTAGTGGATTACCCACATGTCATCGTCGGTGATGACCCGGATGCTCGGGTCAAAGAGTTTGATGCGCTGGGTAGCCTCGTCCACCATGCGCAGGTAGTGATCCACCCAGGGCGAGGGCGGTGCGCCATTCCAGTTGCCGCCGAATTTGTGGAAGAGATCGTTGTGTGGCTCGTTCCACAACTCGATCACGAAGCGCAGGCCCTGCGTGCGCAGGCGTCGCGCCATCTCGGCAGCATAGCGTCCGTAGGCCACCGGATCGGCCGAGTTGCCGGGCTTGGCCGGGGTGTTCGGGTAGGCCAGCGGATTGTCGTAGGCCAGCAGCATGACCAGCCCGATGTCGTGCTGGCGATAGAAATCCAGGCGTTGCTGGAACTCCGGCGGAAAGGCCTGGTACTGCCCCGGCCGCTTTTCGATGTCGAACCAGGCGACGGTGTCGCGCACCCACTTCACGCCCAGATCGGTGAGCATCGGCAGCTCGGAGAGCGGCTGCCCCTGCGAGAACTTGGCAGTCACGCACAGCGTGTCCTCGAAGCGCTCCGGCGCGGCATGGGCGGGGCTGGCCGCTACCAGGCAGCACAGGCCCAGCCAGGCCAGCCAGCCAGCAGGGCGCGAGCGGCGCTGGTTCATGCACGACTCACTCGACAGAGCGCGTGTGCGGAATCACGGCCACAACCGGGCTGGCCGGAGCCGGCTCGGCAGCGGCACTGGGCACTTGCGGGGCGCGCGATTGCGACAGGCTGGTGGCGACCATGAAGCCAAAGCAAGCCACGCAGGCAACCAGACAACGGATGATGATGTTCATGAGAGTTCTCCTTGAAACGAGGGGGGTAGAGCCTGTTCTTGACGACGTGTTGTTCAGTAAGCGGCGCTGTCTTTTGCGACCAGGCCGACGGTGCGCAGGATGATTCGCAGGTCCAGGCTCAGCGACCAGTTGCGCAGGTATTGCAGGTCGTAATAGATGCGCTTGCTCATGTGCTCGAGATCGTCGCCGCCGCGATAGCCATTCACCTGGGCCCAGCCGGTGATGCCCGGGCGCACCTTGTGGCGCACCATGTAGCCGGAGATCACGGTGCGATATTTCTCGTTCACCGCCACTGCGTGCGGGCGCGGGCCAACGATGCTCATGCGCCCCTGCAGCACGTTGATGAATTGCGGCAGCTCGTCGAGCGAAGTCTTGCGGATGAAGGCGCCAACTTTGGTGACGCGAGCATCGCCCTTGCTGACCTGGGTGTAGGCCTTGTCGCCGTCTTCGGTGACGGTCATGGAGCGGAACTTGTAGACGATCACTTCCTTGCCATCGAGGCCGTAGCGGCGCTGGGCAAAGATCACCGGGCCGGGCGAAGTGAATTTCACTGCCAGGGCCACGCCCAGCAGCAGTGGCGAGATCAGCAGCACGATCAGGCTGCCCAGAACCAGATCCTCGGCGCGCTTGATGATGCCGTTCACGCCTGTGAAGGGGCTCTCGCAGACAGCCACTGCGGGCATTCCGCTGACATGCTCGACGCGGCCCTGGATCAGTTCGGTCACGAACAGGTCCGGCACGAAATAGACCGAGGCGGTGGTGTCGCGCAGGCTCTGCAGCAGGGCCAGGATGCGGGGCTGGGAGGCCATCGGCAGGGCGATGTAGATCTGATTGACGGCGTTTGTCTTGACGTAGCTGGCCAGATTGTCGATGGCGCCGAGTACCGAGCGATCACCGATGTGATGGCCCATGCGTTCGCGCGGGCGGTCGTCGAAGAAACCCAGAAAGCGTGAGCCGGCGTAGCGATCCTGCTCGAAGTGGGCGGCCAGTTCCACGCCGGTATCGTTGGCGCCCACGATGACGACCCTTGAGGGGTCATGGGCCAGCACCCGCAGCAGGCTCTGGCGTGCAATTTCGTGCGAGGCGAGCAAGGCGGCCAGGGTGGCGAGTTGCCAGGTCAGGATGATGTCGCGGTCGTAGAAGTCCAGATAATCCGTGACATAGCCGATGAAGTAGAGCGTGGCGCACAGCACCAGCCAGGCCAGGCTGGCCTTCAGCGCCATGCGCCAGCGGCTCTCCGAAATGCGCAGGATGCCCGGAAAGAGCAGCAGGAAGGTCAGCAGGGAGAGTGCGAAGTAGTGGCGGTCGAAGCTGCCCTCGTGTGCCAACACGCTGATGATTAGGGTGACCACCGCCAACACCGGGCCGAGCAGGGTTTCGATCAGCCCAACCAGCGGGAAGCGCGAGCGCAGATTGTCGGTTTCCCCGGACCAGGAAATGGACGACGCGGCAGCTTGCATGGTGGGCCCTCCGTGTGGAATTCACCGTTTTTGCCATGCCCGCATGACACTTGTGCGACGATCACACAGGGGCGGAAGGGCAGGTAAACTTGTTCCAGATCAAGCACGGGTTGTGCCACGCAGCATGGATGCATAGGGATCTATGCGCCGAGTGAGAAGCCCCAGCGCGCGCCAGCTTGGGGAAATCCCGGATTGCTGCCCGGAAGGGCGTGTTGTGCAGTGCGGAACTATTTCACGGAAATAGCCGCTCTAAAAAAGAGGTTTTTGCGCAAGCCTGGTGCTTGGCTGCACGGAAGTGTGCACTTCGGGCGTTTTTCAGAACCTGCTCAGGGCGTGTAGTCGAGGGCATCCTGTGCATGGACGCCCCCGCCGCGAGCCCGCTAACGGACGCTCAGGCGGCCGCGAGGCGCTTCAGTTCCGGATAGTCCACCTTGCCCGAACCCAGCAGCGGCAAGGCGTCGAGGTAAACAATACGACGCGGTACGGCCAGCTCCGGGCTGCCCTTGCTGCGAGCCGTGGCGAGGAGTGTTTCGCGCGCGAGGCCGGTGGCCGTGGTGTAGAGCAGGATGGTTTCGCCGCGCTCGTCGTCGCTGAGCGCGATGGCGGCATGCTGGCCCTCCGGTGCAGCCTCGCCAGCCAGCAATTCCACGGCGCCGAGCGACACCATCTCACCGGCCACCTTGGCGAAGCGTTTGACGCGGCCCAGCACATGCACGAAACCCTCTGCGTCGATCTCCACGATGTCGCCGGTGTCGTACCAGCCCGGGCCTATTTCGGAGTGCGGCGGCTGCAGGATGCCGGGCGCGTCATGGCGCAGATAGCCGCTCATGAGGTTGGGGCCGCGCACATGCAGCTGGCCGCTTGGCTGGCCATCCTTCGATTCCACGCCGGGCAGGGGCTGGATGCGGTATTCGATGCTGGGCAGGAACTTGCCGACACTGCCCGAGCGATAGGCCATCTGGGTATTCACGCTGAGCACCGGCGCACATTCGGTGGCGCCATAGCCTTCGAAGATGCGCGTGCCGAACTTCTCAAACCAGGCCTGGCGGACGCTATCGGTGATCTTCTCGGCGCCGGCCACCACGTAGCGCAGGCGGTAGAAGTCGAAGGGATGGGCGTGCTTGGCGTAATTGGCCAGGAAGGTGTTGGTGCCGAAGAGAATCGTGCAGGACGCGTTGTAGGCCAGCTCCGGGATCACCCGGTAGTGCAGCGGCGAGGGGTAGAGAAAGACCTTGGCGCCGCATAGCAGCGGGATCATGCCGCCGCAGGTGAGGCCGAAGCTGTGAAAGAGCGGCAGGGCATTGACAATCACGTCATTGACCGAGAAATCCAGCACCGAGCGCAGCTGCGACACATTGGCGAGGATCGCGCGGTGCGAGAGCACCACGCCTTTGCACTTGCCTTCCGAGCCGGAGGTGAACATCACCACCGCCGGATCTTCCGGGCGCGAGGCAGGCACCGCGGCAAGCGGCCGGTGGCGGGCGAAGCACAACCACCACAGGCGGTCAGCGAGGCTGACTTCGCGGCGCAGGTCTTCAAGGTAGATGAATTCCACGCCCTGCAGGCGGGCGAGTTTGTCGCCGAGCTTGAACTGCTCGATGAATTTGCGCGAAGTGATGATCTGGCGGATACAGGCAGCGCTGCAGGCGGCCTGCATGCCGTCCACGCCGGCAGTGTAATTGAGCATGGCGGGCGGGCGGCGGAAGGCGCCAAGGCCGAAGACCAGCGCCAGCAGGGCCGCCACATTTGGTAGCAGCACGCCGAAGCGTTCATTCTCGGCGCTACGTGCGGCGAGTTTGCGGCCCAGGACCAGTGCGGTGCGCAGGATGTCGCTATAGGAGTAATCGACATGTTCCACGTCTCCCAGGAGGCGCCAGTTGCGGCCCTGGATGCGGGCTGCTTCGAGCAGGGCTGCAAGCAGGGTCTGCTCAGCGCGGCCGGCGAACATCAGGTCGGTCATCACCCGGTGCATGGCCTGGCCAGCCAGATAGTGCTGCTCGCCGTGGGCCGCCTTGGCGGTTTCGATGAGTGTTGGTTCCTGCACGAAGAGGCGGATCTTCGGGAACAGCGAGCGCGAATAATGGCCCTGCAGCAGCGAGAAGTAGCTGCGCGCAGCGCCCTCGATGCGAACCGGCAGGAGGGTGGCACCAGACTTGGCGGCGATGAAGCCGGGTCCGTCGTAAGTCTTCATCAGGTTGCCGGTGGTGGTGATACGGCCTTCGGGGAAGATCAGCACCGGCCGGCCGGTTTCGATCAGCCGGATCACCGTTTTGAGTTCCATCGGGTTGTTCGGATCGATGGTGAGGTAATCGACCAGGCCGCGCGCGAAGAAGCGGAGCACACGGCTGCAGCTCGCCGAGCTGTATACGACGACGACCGGCCGTTGCGGCAGGAACAGACCCAGCAGCAGCTCGTCGAGGAAGGATTCGTGGTTGGCCACGATCAGCAGGCGCTCTGCGCGGATATCGGCTTCGCCATGTACCTGCACCCGGAACACGAGGCGGAACAGTGGGCGCAATAGGCCCTTGAGGATCAGACGCAGCATCGGGTCTCCAGCAAATTCTGTTTCAAGCCGCACGCTGCGATGGCGGGCGGACGGGTGTCTCGATATAGGTGCGACTTCAGTCGCACACCGGGGCCGGCGGCGAACTTAAGTTCGCCCTACGAAACTTGCTCAGGCCGTTTCGGCCCATTGTTTGAGGGTCACATAATCGGTCTTGCCCGAACCGAGCACGGGCAATTCGTCGACCACGACAATCTTGCGCGGCACCGCGATCTCCGGCGAGCCGGCGCTGCGTGCGGCGGCCTGAATCAGGTCACGGGTCAGCATCTTGTCGGTGGTGTAGAGCAGGATGTTTTCGCCGCGCGCCGCATCGGGCTGGCTGGTGGCAGCATGCACACCCTTGTCCGATGCCTGCAGGGCCAGGCGTTCGACGACTTCGAGCGAGATCATCTCGCCGGCCACCTTGGCGAAGCGCTTGAGGCGGCCAACGATGAACAGATAGCCATCGGCATCGATGTCCACAATGTCGCCGGTGTTGTACCAGCCGCTGCCCAGCTCGGAAGAGGGCGGTTCCAGCACACCTGGATTGTCGGCGCGCAGATAGCCGCTCATCAGGTTCGGCCCGCTGACATGCAGTGCCCCGCCCAGCTCTACGCCCGGCACCGGCATCAGCCTGGCTTGCATGCCCGGCAGAAGCTGGCCCACCGAGCCGGTCCGATACGCCATACGGGTATTCACGGCGAGCACCGGCGCGCACTCGGTCGCGCCATAGCCCTCCAGGATGCGAATGCCGAATTTTTCGAACCAGTTCGTGCGCACCGTCTGGGTCAGCTTCTCGGCGCCGGCGATCACGTAGCGCAGGCGATAGAAATCATACGGGTGGGCATGCTTGGCGTAATTCGACAGGAAGGTGCTGGTACCCAGCAGGATCGTGCAGTTGCGGTCATACACCAGCTCGGGGATGACGCGGTAATGGAGCGGTGACGTATACAGAAATACGCTGGCGCCCGAAATCACTGGCAGCAGGCCGCCCACTGTGAGGCCGAAGGAGTGGAACAGCGGCAGGGCGTTGAGCAGCTTGTCTTCCGAGGAGAAGTCCACCACCGCACGCGCCTGCTGGATGTTGGCGAGGATCGCGCGGTGCGACAACACCACGCCTTTGGGCTTGCCTTCCGAGCCGGAGGTGAACAGCACCACGGCCGGATCTTCGGCATTACCGCCGGGCGCAGCCAGGGCCGGGAAGCGCAGCGCCCAGAGGATCAGCCAGGCCTTGTCCCAGGCCGTCATCTCGGCTTTGAGGTCTTCCAGATAGATCAACTCGTAATGCTGTTCGAGTACTGAAATCTTGTCTTCCAGCTTGGCCTGTTCGATGAAGCCGCGCGAAGTCACGATGCGGCGGATGGTGGCCGCCTCGCAGGCTGCCAGCATGCCTTCCGCGCCTGAGGTGTAATTCATCAGCGCCGGCACCCGGCGGAAGGCGGACAGGCCCAGGATCAGGCCAAGGGTTGGGGCCAGATTGGGCAGGAGCACCCCCACGCGCTCACCCTCGGCGCACTTGCGGCCAACCAGGCGGCCCAGTGCGAGCGTCATCTTGAGCAGATCGCCATAGCTGTACTCGATCTGCTTGATGTCCTCCACCAGCCGCCAGGAGCGGCCATGGATCGAGATCGCAGACAGCATTGCCTCGAACAGGGTCTGGTTCGGCCGGCTGGCGAAGATCATTTCCTGCATCAGGCGGCGCATGGCCTCACCGGCCTTGCGCCGGCGCTCACGGCTGCTGCCTTCGGAGGGCCACTCGATGCGCGTGGTCGGCTGGATCGAGATCGTGATGCGCGGGAAGAGCTGGTGCGGATGCTTGCCGGATAGGCGCGAGAAATAGGTGCGCGCTGCGCCATCGATGCGCACCGGCAGGATGGTAGCTCCGGTTTTTGCGGCCACGAAGGCGGGGCCGTCGTAGGTCTTCATCAGACTGCCGGTGGTGGTGATGCGGCCTTCGGGAAAGATCACGACCGGGCGGCCGCTGTCGATCACGCGGATGACGGTTTTCATGGCCATCGGGCTGGTCGGGTCCACGGCCAGGTGGTCAACGGTCTTCAGCAGCAGGCGGAAGAACAGGGTCCGGGCCACTCCGGTATGGACTACGAAGAGTGGACGTTGCGGAAGCGTGATGCCCAGCAACAGGCCGTCCAGGAAAGACTCGTGGTTGGCGATGATCAGCAGCTTGCTCGACGAGACGCGCGGATTGCCGCGCACCTCGATGCGGAACAGCACGCGGGCGATGGCCCGCAACATGGTGATACCAATGCGCTTGCCCAGCGTCATTGAAGGACTCCCTCAGTCTTGTCAGGAACTGCACAAACTGCGACGCAGTCGTGACTTTCAGCGCGCGACTTTAGCGCAAACTCCGGCGTATGGCTGCGCTGCACCGCAGCAAGCGCGGATCGCCGCAATTCTGGCAGCCGCCCTCACCTGTACAGATGCCCGCACATTTTGAAATCTGGCCTATCTGTTGCTTTACGAGTTCCCGTTGCGGTGCTGCGTTTGCGTCGCAGCGGGGCTGTGCTTGATTTATGTCGAAAGTGGAGTGGTGAATTGCCTGAAAAGTAAATGCTGTTGCGCACAATCAAGGCGGATTTGTAAAAAATGTCGAACGACTCTTCTGGCGGGCCGAGCCTTGATCTAAAAGACCTTCGCTTGGATAAAGCAAAAAACATCAAAACTGTTAGGGGTTTGCCGCGGTGCCGCATGATTGACTTGCCCCAAAGACGCTCCTAAGATGGCGCGGCTCTAGGCTGTAAAAGCCCTACTCGCCGCATTGGTCAAGGATGTTGAAGCTCGTAGCCCTGCAAGCACTTGCAGCCCTGATCGGCGTTGTAGCAGCTGCCCTGCTATTTGGTTTGCGCGGCGCAGCATCGGCAGGTTTCGGAGCTCTGGTCTGTGTGTTGCCGACGGCCGTATTCGCGCTCTGGTTGCTGCGAGCGACGAAGCGCACGGGCCAGGCGCAAACAAGCGCATTTTTTACGGGAGAAGTCCTCAAGACACTGCTCTCGTTAGTGATTTTGGTTCTGGTGGCGGCCTTGTATCCGGGCGTTCATTGGGGCGCACTGGTGATGGGTCTGATCATCACCCTGCAAGCGAATTTTTTGGCTTTTTTGGTGAAACCTTGACATGGCTGCTGAACACGACGTCGCCCAGCACACCGTAACTGCGGGCGAATACATTGCTCACCACCTGACCTTCCTGAACGGAACGGGTGCTGTCCAGAAGAATCTGGTCGATTTTGGCCTGATCAATTATGACACCGTGTTCTGGGTGGTTTTTCTGGCAGTACTTGGCGGCTTCGTTTTGTGGCTGGCCGCGCGTCGCGCGTCCTCCGGCGTGCCGGGGCGATTCCAGGCCGCCGTTGAACTGCTCGTCGAAATGGTGGGTGACCAGGCCAAGGGGCTGATTCACAGCGCCGAATCGCGCAAGTTCGTGGCGCCGCTCGGACTCACCATCTTCGTCTGGGTGTTCCTGATGAATGCCATGGACTTCCTGCCGCTGGATCTGATTCCGCGCATCTGGGAAGGCCTCTATGCCGGTATGGGTCATGATCCTCACCATGCCTACATGCGTGTTGTGCCGACTGCAGACATCAACGCCACGATGGGCATGTCCGTCACTGTGCTGCTGATCTGCCTTTACTACAACGCCAAGATCAAAGGCATTGGCGGCTGGGCCCACGAGCTGGTCAGCGCGCCCTTCGGCACCAGCAAGAATCCTATTCTGGCCGTGGTGCTGGGTCTGGTGAACTTCGCCATGCAGCTCATCGAATTTGCAGCCAAGACCATCTCGCACGGGATGCGTCTGTTCGGCAACATGTTTGCCGGCGAACTTATCTTCATGCTGATCGCTCTGATGGGGGCTGCCTGGACTGGCGCAAACCTGCCGAGCATTCTGCTGTTCTTTGGGCACTTCGTTGCCGGCTTTGCCTGGGCTGTATTCCACATCCTGGTCGTGGTGCTGCAGGCCTTCATCTTCATGATGCTGACCCTGGTGTATGTCGGCCAGGCGCACGAAAGCCACTGATTTCCAGTTTTACCCACCCTTTCAACGCTTCATCAATCACTTACGCTTAGGAGTCAACATGGAACAAGTTTACGGTCTCGTCGCACTCGCTTGCGGTCTGATCATCGGTCTGGGCGCTATCGGTGCCTGTATCGGTATCGCCCTGATGGGTGGCAAGTACCTCGAGGCATCCGCACGTCAACCCGAGCTGATGAACGCCCTGCAGGTCAAGATGTTCCTGCTGGCTGGCCTGATCGATGCCGCGTTCATTATCGGTACCGGTATCGCCCTCTGGTTCGCGACCTCCACGTTCCTGAAGTGATCTTTCCTGATCGTTTCACTCTTCATCACCAGGAAAGGAATCTGCCGTGAATCTGAACGCAACCTTCATTGCGCAGATCGTGGTGTTCTTGACGTTCGTTTGGTTCACGATGAAATTCGTGTGGCCGCCGATCGTGAAGGCCCTCGACGAACGCGCAAGCAAGATCGCTGACGGACTTGCTGCGGCGGACAAGGCAAAGAACGATCTGGCTCTGACCGAGAAGCGTGTTGGCGAAGAATTGCGCAAAGCGCGCGAATCTGCTGCTGATGTACGTGGCGGGGCCGAAAAGCAGGCTGCAGTCATCGTGGAAGAAGCGCGTGCCGAAGCGGCGCGTATTGTTTCTGCCGCGCGTGAAGCCGCCCAAGGCGAAGCTGCCACTGCTGCCCAACGCGCCCGCGAAGAATTGCGCGCCGAAGTGGCCGCACTGGCTGTTGCGGGTGCCGAGCGCATCCTGCGCCGCGAGATCGATGCCCAGGTCCATGCCGAGCTGCTGACCAACCTGAAACAGGAACTTAACTGAGCCATGGCCGAAAACGTCACCCTTGCGCGTCCTTACGCCGAGGCCGTCTTTGCGCTGGCGCGGGATGCGAGCGCGCTCGCATCCTGGGGCGAACTGCTTGAGCGTCTGGCTGCCGTAGCGGCCGATGCGCAGGTCAGCGAATGCCTCGGCGACCCGCGTTTTGCTGCTGCCCAGCTGACCCAGCTGTTGCTGGAAAGCTCGGGTGTGCAGGCCTCGGTCGAGCAGGCCAACTTCGTACGTGTCTTGGTTGAAGCCGAGCGCGCACAAGTCCTGTCCGAGATCAGCGAGGTGTTCGGTCAGCTTAGGGATGCCCATCAAGGCGTCAAGGACGCAGTCGTGACTTCCGCTTTTCCCTTGGACGACGCAGCCCTGGCCCGTCTGTCTGCCGATGTGGAGGCGCACTTCAAGTCGAAAGTGCGCGTCACCGTGCAGATTGATCCGGACCTGATCGGTGGTGTGCGTATCGCCGTGGGCGACGAAGTGATCGATGCCTCCGTGCGCGGCAAGCTTGCCGCCATGGCCGCCGCGCTACAGAACTAGGAGCACATTCATGCAACTCAATCCTTCTGAAATCAGCGATCTCATCAAGAGTCGCATTCAGAACCTGCAACTCGGCGCGACTGAACGCAACGAAGGCACCGTGGTCTCCGTGACTGACGGGATCTGTCGCGTGCATGGCCTGGCCGACGTGATGCAGGGCGAAATGCTGGAGTTCCCGAACAACACTTTCGGCCTTGCTCTCAACCTTGAGCGCGATTCCGTGGGTGCCGTGGTACTCGGCGAATACACTCACATTTCCGAAGGCGACACGGTCAAGTGCACCGGCCGCATTCTGGAAGTGCCGGTCGGCCCCGAGCTGATTGGCCGTGTGGTCAATGCACTGGGTCAGCCGATCGATGGCAAGGGCCCGATCAACGCCAAGCTCACCGACAAGATCGAAAAGGTCGCTCCGGGTGTGATCTGGCGTAAGTCGGTGTCGCAGCCGGTGCAGACCGGTCTGAAGGCTATCGACTCGATGGTGCCGGTGGGCCGTGGCCAGCGCGAGCTGATCATTGGCGATCGCCAAACGGGCAAGACCGCCGTGGCAGTCGACACCATCATCAACCAGAAGGGCAAGAACCTCTTCTGCGTGTATGTGGCGATCGGCCAGAAGGCTTCCACCATCAACAACGTGGTGCGCAAGCTGCAGGAACACGGCGCGATGGAATACACCATCATTGTCGCTGCCTCGGCTTCGGATTCCGCTGCGATGCAGTACATCGCGCCGTACGCCGGCTGCACCATGGGCGAGTATTTCCGCGACCGTGGCCAGGATGCGCTGATCGTTTATGACGATCTGACCAAGCAAGCCTGGGCCTATCGCCAGATCTCGCTGCTGCTACGCCGTCCGCCGGGCCGCGAAGCCTATCCTGGCGACGTGTTCTACCTGCACTCGCGTCTGCTGGAGCGTGCCGCACGAGTTTCGGAAGAGTATGTCGAGAAATTCACCAACGGCGAAGTCAAAGGTCAGACCGGTTCGCTGACCGCTCTGCCTGTGATCGAAACCCAGGCGGGTGACGTGTCTGCCTTCGTGCCGACCAACGTGATTTCGATTACCGACGGCCAGATCTTCCTCGAAACCGACTTGTTCAACGCCGGTGTTCGTCCCGCTATCAACGCCGGTATCTCGGTATCGCGTGTGGGTGGTGCGGCTCAGACCAAGGTCGTCAAGAAGCTCTCCGGCGGTATTCGTACCGACCTTGCGCAGTATCGTGAGCTGGCTGCCTTTGCGCAGTTCGCTTCCGACCTGGACGATGCAACCCGCAAGCAACTCGAGCGTGGCCGCCGCGTGGTGGAGGTGCTCAAGCAGGCTCAGTACGCACCGCTGCAGACCGCTGAAATGTCTGCGACCCTGTACGCGATCACCCGTGGCTATGCCGACGATGTCGACGTCAAGAACATCCTGCCCTTCGAAGCGGCCCTGCATCAGTATTTGCGTGGCAGCCAAGGCGAATTGATGAGCAAAATCGATTCGAGCAAGGATCTGGACGCTGACGCTGAAGCCGTGTTGAAGGCCGCGATCATCGAGTTCAAGAAGAGCTGGAACAACTGATCAGGACACATCATGGCTGGCGGAAAAGAAATCCGGACCAAGATCAAGAGTGTTCAGAGCACCAAGAAGATCACCAAGGCCATGGAGATGGTGGCCGCATCCAAAATGCGCAAGGCGCAGGAAAAGATGCGGCACGCCCGTCCCTATGCCGAGAAGGTGCGTCGTCTGGCGGCTAACCTCTCGAATGCCAACATCGCTGATTACAAGCACCCCTTCCTGACTCCGCGCGAGACGGTGAAGGGGGCTGGCCTGATCCTTGTCACGACTGACAAGGGTTTGTGCGGAGCGATGAACACCAACATCCTGCGGATGACGGTGAACAGCATGCGGGAATGGCAAGCCGAGGGTGTGAAGAACATCGAGGTCACGGCAATCGGCAATCGGGGCTACGGCTTCATGCAGCGCATGGGTGCAAAAGTGGTTTCGCACCTGGTCCACATCGGTGATACGCCGCATCTGGACAAGCTGGTGGGCCCGGTCAAGGTGATGGTCGATAAGTATCTGGCCGGTGAGGTCGATGCGGTCTATATCGCTTACACCCGATTCATCAACACCATGCGCCAGGAACCGGTGATCGAGCAGCTGCTGCCGCTGACCGGTGAGCGCATGGGGGCGCCTGCACACTCCTGGGATTACTTCTACGAACCGGATCCGCAGACCGTCATCGACGAGCTGTTGCTCCGCTACCTGGAAGCCTTGGTGTACCAAGGGGTCGCGGAAAATATCGCGTCCGAGCAGAGTGCCCGCATGGTGGCGATGAAGGCTGCAACCGACAATGCCGGTAACGTCATCAAGGAACTCCAGCTGGTCTACAACAAGACCCGCCAGGCTGCGATCACGAAAGAAATTTCGGAAATCGTCAGCGGCGCCGCAGCGGTTTGAATTTAGTTATTGAGGATATGACAATGAGTCAAGGATCCGTTGTTCAGTGTATCGGCGCCGTGGTGGACATCCAGTTCCCCCGCGAAGCCATGCCGCGCGTGTACGAAGCCCTGGTGCTCGACGCTGCTGAAGAAAACGCGCTGGTGGAGAAGGGTCTGACCTTCGAAGTCCAGCAGCAACTGGGTGACGGCATCGTCCGCACCATCGCCATGGGCTCTTCTGACGGCTTGCGCCGTGGCATGAAGGTCAATGCTTCCGGCAAGGGCATCACGGTGCCGGTCGGTCACGGCACCCTGGGCCGCATCATGGATGTGCTCGGTCGTCCGATCGACGAAGTGGGCCCGGTGGAGTGCGACGAGCGTCGCGAGATTCACCAGCCGGCGCCTAAGTTCGACGAGCTGTCGCCTTCCGTGGATCTGCTCGAAACCGGCATCAAGGTGATCGATCTGGTGTGTCCGTTCGCCAAGGGCGGCAAGGTTGGCCTGTTCGGCGGCGCCGGCGTGGGCAAGACGGTGAACATGCTGGAACTCATCAACAACATCGCCAAGCAGCACAGCGGTCTGTCGGTGTTTGCCGGTGTGGGTGAGCGTACCCGTGAAGGCAACGACTTCTACCACGAGATGGCTGAAGCCGGGGTCATCAAGCTCGACAACCTGAAGGAGTCCAAGGTTGCGATGGTGTTCGGTCAGATGAACGAACCCCCGGGCAACCGTCTGCGCGTCGCACTGTCCGGCCTGACCATGGCCGAGAAGTTCCGTGACGAAGGCCGCGACATTTTGTTCTTCGTGGACAACATCTACCGCTACACCCTGGCCGGTACCGAAGTGTCCGCACTGCTCGGCCGTATGCCTTCCGCCGTGGGCTATCAGCCGACGCTGGCTGAAGAAATGGGCAAGCTGCAGGAGCGCATCACCTCCACCAAGGTGGGCTCGATCACTTCGATCCAGGCCGTGTATGTGCCTGCCGATGACTTGACCGACCCGTCGCCTGCCACCACCTTCCTCCACCTCGACTCCACCGTTGTGCTGTCGCGTGATATCGCTGCCCTGGGTATCTACCCGGCGGTTGATCCGCTCGACTCCACCAGCCGCCAGCTTGATCCGCTGGTCGTTGGCGAAGAGCACTACAACGTGGCCCGTGGCGTGCAGCAAACCCTGCAACGCTACAAGGAACTGCGCGACATCATCGCGATTCTGGGCATGGACGAACTGGCTCCGGAAGACAAGCTGGCTGTGGGTCGTGCGCGCAAGATCCAGCGTTTCCTGTCGCAGCCCTTCCACGTGGCCGAAGTGTTTACCGGCTCGCCCGGCAAGTACGTCAGCCTGAAGGACACCATCAAGGGCTTCAAGGGCATCGTTAACGGTGATTACGACCACCTGCCGGAGCAGGCGTTCTACATGGTCGGCACCATCGACGAAGCCATCGAGAAGGCCAAGACGCTGCAATAAGGGATGGATAAGGGGGAGAGATAAGGGCTGGCTTGGCGCCTGACCTTATTCTTCCCTCTGACCCTTCCCCCTTCCCAAGGGGTAAAAAATGGCAATGACCGTACACGTCGATGTCGTCAGCGCGGAAGAGGAAATCTTCTCCGGGCTGGCCGAAATCGTCTCCCTGCCGGGCGAGTCGGGCGATCTGGGCATTCTGCCCGGGCATGCTCCGCTGCTAACCCGTATCCGTCCGGGTACGGTGCGCATCAAGCTCCCGAACAAGAGCGAAGAGGAAGTGATCTTCGTGGCGGGTGGCATGCTTGAAGTTCAGCCGAACCTGGTCACCGTGCTGGCGGATACCGCCATCCGTGGCAAGGATCTGGACGAAGCCAAGGCAATGGAAGCCAAGAAGCGTGCTGAAGAGCTGATGACGGCTCGCCAGGGCGAAGTCAATTACGCCGCTGCACAGGCCGAACTGGCCGAAGCGATTGCTCAGCTGGCTGCGATCGACAAGTTCCGTCATCGCACGCACTGAGCGCAGGCGGAACGCTGTAGCAGACAAAGGCACCTTCGGGTGCCTTTGTTGTTTCAGGAGAGGCGCTTTTCGAGTTTCTGCAGGCGAGTGAGCAGTTCTTCCAGCCTGCTGCTGAACGCGTTCATCTCGTGTTTGCCGATAAGTGGGGCGCCCGGCGCGCGCAAGGCGTCGAGTGCCGAGCCGGCGAGGCTCTGCCCGGCCTTCAGCGTGTGGCGGCTCAGGCTGGCAGCAGTCTGCCCGAGTCGATGTGCTGCGACGTCACCGATCAGCGGTGCGAAGTGCCCGGCCAGATCGGGGCGCAAATGTTGCAGCAGCAGACCCACGCTTTCTGCGAAGCGCGCGTTGCCCTCGATGTGCGCAGCCTGACGCAAGGCCTCCGGCCCATCGAAGAGTTGCGTCAGCGCATCGGCGGCAATGCTCAGGCTCAGATCCGCAGGCGCATCCTTGCTCGCGACATGCAGCATGCCGCTTTCCGTGACGGTGAAGCGTAGCGACAGGCCCCCGAGTTGCAGTGCCGCCGTCTGGCCGGCGTGTGGTCGCAGCAGGTCGGCAGCCCAGCGCTCGGCAGCTAACAAACGATTGATCAGGGATAGCGGCAGGGCGTCGAACATGGCGGTGACAGAAATGAAAACGGCCACCGGAGGATACCCCGGTGGCCGTCTGGATGGCGCGTTCTTGTTTAGCTGAGCTGCTGAATGCCGGAGAGGGTCCAGCCTCGATTGCCGTCGACTGGCTTGGCGAGATGCCAGATTTCATCGAAGGCTTGCGGGGCCGCCGCATCATCCTCACGTAGCGAGCCCGAGTAATGCACGCTGGCAATGTATTGGCTGTTTTCTTCCACCACCTCGAGCACTTCGGCGTTGAGAACGACGACATCGGTCTTCTGAGCCTTGCCACCGCGCTCGTCGATGCCCAGCTTGATCTCGGCGAAAATCTCTGGCGAGGTGAAATCGCGAATGTCAGCAAGGTTGCCGGCATCGTTGGCCGCTTGCAGACGGATGAAGTTCAGCTTGGCCTGACGTTCGAAGGCGGCCACATCAAAGCCTGCTGGGAAACGAGCTTCTGCAGCTTCAGGGCTCGCTCCAGCTGCGCCGCCAAAAGCGGCTTGAGGGGTGGCCTCACGTTGCATCGGGCTGACGTTGCCGGCGCCGGCAAAGGCCGGTTCAGCCTGCTGCTGGCGGGCGCCACCCATGAAGCGGCGCAGCAGGGCTACGACAACGACGACGGCGAGAATGGCGAGCAGGATGCCCGCGAACTCGGCCCCTACTCCCATATGCGAGAGAAGGGCGGCGAGGCCGATACCGGCGGCGAGTCCGGCGAGCGGGCCGGCCCATTTGCGCCAGCCGCTGGGCTGTGCGGCCGGAGCCGGCTGGTTGGCTGGACGCGCAGCTTGAGTGGGCGCAGCCTGCTGTTGCGGGGTGGCCGTGGGCGTCGCCTGACGCTGGGTGGGTGCCACCTGGCGCTGGATCCCGGTATTGCGGCCGCCGCCGAGACGCTTGGCTTCGGCCACTTCGATGCTCGCGCCGACAAGGGCTGAGACGAAGGCGATGGAAAGCATGAGGTTCTTGAACATGGGTTTTCTCTCTGCGAGCGAATGCGCGCAAGACGCGCGCTTCCACTTAGATGGAGTGCTTCCGGAAAGGTTTCAAGCCTTGCGCCAAATCAGAGCTTGTAACCACGATGCAGGGCGACGGCGCCAGCGGCCAGATTGAAAAACTCGACGCGCTGCAGGCCGGCACTTGTAAGCATTCCCGCCAGAGTGGGCTGGTCCGGATGCATGCGGATCGATTCAGCGAGGTACTTGTAGCTCGCAGCGTCGTTAGCAATCTTCTGGCCCAGCCAGGGCAGGACCTTGAAGGAATACACGTCGTAGGCCTTGGCCAGTGGCTTCCAGATCTGTGAGAACTCCAGCACCAGGAGGCGCCCGCCTGGCTTGAGCACGCGGCGCATTTCAGCCAGGGCTACATCCTTGTGGGTCATGTTGCGCAGGCCGAAGGCCACGGTGACGAGATCGAAGTGGTTGTCCGGGAAGGGCAGCTTCTCGGCATCACACTGGGCGACCGGCAGCAGGAATCCCTTGTCTGTCGTGCGGTCGCGCCCGACGCTGAGCATGGCGTGATTGATGTCGGTGAGCCAGACCTGACCGGTCTGGCCCGCTCGCCTGGCGAAGGCGAGTGACAGGTCCGCGGTGCCGCCCGCTACGTCCAGCACTTTTTCGCCCGGGCGTACGTTGGCGAGTTCAATGGTGAAGGCCTTCCACAGGCGGTGCATGCCGGCGGACATCAGATCGTTCATCACATCGTATTTCTGCGCGACGGAGGAGAACACGCCGCGCACGCGGCCGGCCTTCTCGCTCTCCGGAACCTGCTCGAAGCCGAAATGGGTGGTCTTGTCGTTCATGGCAGTAGTCTCAGTGCTTGCCGCAGGCTTTGGCCGGGGCGGCGGGGCGAAGATGATCGGGGACCGGTGCAGCCGGATCCCGGCTGGCTCCTGCGGCGGTGAGGCGGGCCAGATAGTCGGCCCACAGGCCTTCATGTCGGCTGGCCAGCTCGTGGAGGTAATCCCAGGAATACAGGCCGCTGTCGTGACCGTCGGAGAACACCAGCTTCACGGCGTAATTGCCGATCTGCTGGATGTCGATCAGCTCGACGTCCTGTTTGCCGAACTGCAGCACCTCCTGGCCGGCACCATGGCCGCGCACTTCGGCGGAGGGTGAATACACCCGCAGCAGCTCGTGACTCAGGGTGGCGCTGAGGCCATCCTCGAAGCTGATCTCGAGGGTACGGGCGCGCTGATGCAGGGTCAGCGCAGTGGGCAGAGGAGTGTCGGGGTTCAGGCCAGCCATGTGGAGATGCCGTAACAGCAGTGGATACAGCGATTATCCTTCAAAAGCCGTGGTCGGGCGCGCTTCGTCCGGCTGTTGGCAGATCCGCTTGTGTTGCACAATGCTTACCTGTCACAAAACAGTCATGCATTGGCAATAGACTGCAGGAATCGAACGCACGAAGGGGAGTGCCATGCCTGCGAACATCCTGCTTGTTGAAGACGAACCTGCGATCCAGGAACTGATTGCCGCCAACCTGACGCGCGCCGGCCATGCCGTGATGCGGGCCAGCGACGCCGAGACCGCTTCACGCATCGTGCGCGAAGCCCTGCCGGATCTGGTGTTGCTGGACTGGATGCTGCCCGGCATGAGCGGCGTGGAGTTTGCTCGTCGCCTGCGCAACGAGGAACGCACCCGCACGATCCCGATCATCATGCTGACCGCGCGCAGCGAAGAGCAGGACAAGGTCATGGGTTTGGAAATCGGAGCGGACGATTACGTGACCAAGCCTTTCTCGCCGCGCGAGCTGGTCGCCCGTATCAAGGCTGTGCTGCGCCGGCGGGCTCCGCAGGTAACTGAAGATGCCGTGGAGATCGGTGGCCTGCGCCTCGACCCGGCCACCCACCGCGTGACTGCTGGCGGTGAGCCGGCCAATCTCGGCCCGACTGAATTCCGCCTGCTGCATTTCCTCATGACTCACGCCGAGCGGGTACACTCGCGGGCACAGTTGCTTGATCAGGTGTGGGGTGATCATGTGTTCGTGGAAGAACGGACCGTGGATGTACATATCCGCCGCCTGCGCAGTGCCCTCGAAGCCAGCCGCCACGACCGCCTGATCCAGACCGTGCGTGGCAGTGGTTATCGTTTCTCGGCCGAGTTGCCTGCGACCGCAGACCAGGAGTAAAGAAGATTCTTGCCGGGCGTTACATCCTGCTGGCAGCGGGCGAAACGGTTCTCCTCGTGCTCGGGGCGGGCGGTCTGCTGTGGTTGTTCTTCGATCCGCTGACGGCCCTGCTGTTGCTGATCGGTCTGCTGTTGCTGATCCTGCTGCACCATCTGCGGCACATGGCCCGGCTGGTGAACTGGGCCCAGAAGCCGCTTGGTACGCCTACGCCAGTGGCCTTTGGCGTTTGGGACTACATCTTTGCCAGTCTGGCGCGGCGTGCGCGCAGCGAACGCGAGCAGCGCGAACGCCTGGCGCATAGCCTGGCGCGTTTTCGCGAGGCTAGCCAGGCCTTGCCGGATGGCGTGATTTATCTGAGCCGCCAGCACACCATCGAATGGATCAATGCCGCCGCCGCCGGCTATTTTGGACTCGATGGCGAACGCGACATGGGCCGTGCGATCACCACCCTGGTGCGCGAGCCGACTTTCGTGAATTACCTGCGCGCGCCGGCCGAGCTCACGCGTGAGCCACTGGTGCTGCACAGCAGTCGTCAGGAGGGGCTGACCCTTGCGGTGCAGGTGATTCCTTTCGGTGATGATCAGGAAATGGTGCTGGCGCGCGACATTACCCAGCTCGAACGCCTGGACACCATGCGCCGCGACTTCGTGGCCAATGTGTCGCATGAACTGAAGACCCCGCTCACCGTGGTCAATGGCTTCATCGAGACCATGCTGGATGCGGGCGAGGACATCACGCCCGGTGAATCCGAGCATTACCTCGGGCTAGCGCTGCAACAATCGCAGCGTATGCAGCGTCTGGTGGACGATCTGCTGCAGCTCTCCACCCTGCAGGCCAATCAGCTGACCAGCGTGGAAGATCCAGTAGATGCCGGCGCACTGGTGCGCAGCGTGCTCTACGAGACCGAACAGCTGTCAGCAGGAAAGCATGCCATCGTGCTGGATGCAGTAATGCCGGCAACCCTGCTGGGCTGCCAGAAGGAACTGCACAGCGCTTTCTCCAACCTTGCCAGCAATGCCGTGCGCTATACCCCGGAAGGCGGCACGATCCGCCTGAGCTGGCGCGTGGCGGCCGATGGCTGCGGGGAGTTTGCAGTGGCCGACAACGGCATTGGTATCGGCCCGGAGCATATCAGCCGCCTGACCGAGCGGTTTTACCGCGTGGATCATGGCCGCTCGCGTGAAACTGGTGGAACCGGCCTTGGTCTGGCCATCGTCAAGCATGTGCTGAACCGTCACCAGGGGCTGTTGCTGATCCGCAGCCAATCGGGTGAGGGGAGCTGTTTTACGGCGCGCTTTCCGGCGAAGCGACTGCGTCTTCCCGTACAAAGCTGACCCGGTCGAAATTCGCGCCACGCGCGATGAGCTTGATCATGCGTGCTACCCAAGGAGTTTCGGCGCGCACCTCGACGCGGCGATCCGACACATACCAGCCTGCCGGTACGATCAAGCTCGGTTCGGTCTTCAGCGCGGTGACGCCCGGGATCAGGAAACCTAGTTTGAAGCGTTCGCGCAGGGATTTGCGTTGCGGATCGATCAGGCGCACCGGTTGTACCGTGGGTGGCCCCGGCATCAGCGAGATGCCGCAGCACAGCGCGCCGTTCTGCAAGTATTGCAGCCAGCTGATCTCGGCCAGCAGGATCCGCTCTTGCGCGTTGGTGCGCACGCCGATCAGTTGGCGGTGATCAAGGCGTGATTCGCCCTGCGCCCGCATCAGTCGGAAGCCCGCCACGGACTGATCCAGCACATCCCATGGCTCCAGTACGTAGCCCAATTTCAGGGCATGTTCGGTGAGCTGGGCATCCGTCATTTCAGCCTGCTCGACGCGCTCGCCCAGCGCCAGCATGGCTTCGGTGCGGGTGAAGTCGTTGTAGTGGATCTGCTCGTCTTCGGGTTGCTCGAAGGCCTTGCCGGTAAGGAAATAGGCCACGCCGACTGGATCAGTACACACCTCGACTTGGCCATGGAGCAGCTTGCGCGGGAATTTGCGGCCGGAAGAAGCCAGCCCCCAGGGGCGGTAGAGCGATACGATGAGGCGGGCGCAGGCCGGCTGCACGCAGTCGTCACCAAGGCCCAGCGAAGCGGCTGAAACACCGCTCTTGAGCTGACTGACGACGGCCTGGATGTGGCTTGCGAGCTTGGTGGTGTCGAGGCTGCGGACGACTGCGGCGGGATCGACCGTGCCGGCCGGGCGCAGGCCGTGGTCACTGTCGGGTTCCAACAGGTAGAGGTTGGTGTTAGTGCCCACTCCGCCAGTGTGCAGAGTGCAGTAGGGCGCAAAGCGCTGGGCCCAGCGCACGACCCACAGGAACTCACGCGGGGTGCGACTGTAGGGGCTGGCCGCATCGGTCAGCAGCAAAGCAACATAGGCTTCGAGCGGACTCTGGGCGCCCCAGGTTTCGTTCAGTGCGTCCGGTACACGGGTGCTGGCCACGCCGCTGCGCTCTGCCGAGGCGAAGAGCTGGTGCAGATCCAGCCACAGGTTTTCCGGCATTTCCTGGCGGGCACGGAAGTACTCGGTCATGGCCAGGGCGTGATAACGGATGCGGCGCTGGGCGATCAGGGCGCGCTTGTCGTCCACACTGCCATCGCCGGCCAGTGTGCCGCGCTGGGCCACGAAGCCGTAGTTGGTGGCCATCAGCGACCATAGCCGTACGACCTGACGCAGCGTCTCCTCTTCGTGGCTGGAAGGGGGGAGCGGGCGTGAAGCGTAGCGTTTTGAAACCTCGCCGAGCACGTAATCGAGGGTCTGGCGGGCTTCTTCCAGTACCTGTAGTTGGGCCAGTGGGGGCGGGCTGGCTACTGCCATGCCCTCAAGCAACTGGATCAGGGTGCGGCCGGCCTCTTCCAGATCGGTGACGCTGATCCGCCGCAGCAGTGCCTGGCACTGGGCGGGCTGATTGAAGTCGATATTCGCCGGAGCCTTCAAGGGCATGAGGTTCATGCGCCGATTCCTGGTAATTGAACTGCCTGACGCCAGCCGGCAAAGCTGCTTGCCTGCCTCGCAACATCCGGGTTGAAGCCGCTGGCATTGCTGCCTCGGTTTACCCGCCCGTCTTAGTATGGTTGACGGCGCAAAGGGACGTAGATTGAGTCCTGATGCGCTGCCCGTAAGGGTGAGCCCTAATGGAATATAGACTCCCGTCGGACGCGTTCGGGCGGGGTTTGGCTGCAAGCGTGAAATGGATCACGCAATTACGCCTGTTGCATACCGGGGTGACGTGGCAGGGCGCCACGCAAACGTTTAGATAGAGGCGTCCGGCTGGGCTGAGCAGAAGGCGGAGAAGGCTTTCTCCAGCACGCTGCGGGGCAACTCGCGCACGATGAAGACAAGGCGGCTGCGCCGGTCTTCGTCCGGCCAGGCAGGCAGCTGGCTGTCTGGATAGCGCTCGTGCTGCACGGCATGGATGACTCGCGGGAGGTCTTCGCCCTCGACAGCCACGAGGCCCTTGATACGCAGGATGTGTTCGCCAACGACCGACTGGAGGGTATCCAGGGCGCGGGCGAAGTCCCCCCAGGCGAAGGGTTCGCTGAAATGCAGCACATGGGTGCTGATGGCTTCGTCGTGCAGTGCTGCGGCCGGAGCGGTCTGACCGAACACGCCGTGGCGGGCATTCAGGCGCTGCTGCTCGCGGATGGCGGATTCATTCAGCCAGTGGGCAACGTCCGGCATCTTGCCTTCCGGCGCATACAGGCTCATGCCTTCGAGCAGGCCTGACGGCAGTTTGCCGGGCTCGCCGTGCCACAGATCAGCCGCCGGATTGAGTTCGCGCACGCGTTCTTCGGCTTCGGCAATCATCAGGCTGTCCGCCAGATCGCACTTGGTGAGCACCACGCGGTCAGCCATCGCCACCTGCTTGACGGCTTCCGGGTGCTGGCCGAGTTGCCAGTGCACGTGGCGCACATCGACGGTGGTGATCACGCCTTCGAGGCGGAAGCGCTCGGCGAGGAAAAAGTCCTTGAGCAGGGTATGGATCACCGGAGCGGGGTCGGCCAGCCCGGTTGTCTCGATGACGACCCGGTCGAGCTGGCCGATTTCGCGCCTCAATCGGCGCATGAACAGGTCACGCAGGCTGCGCGACAGATCGCCGCGCACGGTGCAGCACAGGCAGCCGGATTCGAGCAGGGTGATGTCTTCGGAAACCTGCTCGACCAGCAGGTGATCCAGCCCCACCGCGCCGACCTCGTTGATCAGCACCGCCGCGCCGGCCATCTCCGGTGCCCGCAGCAGGGAGTTGAGCAGGGATGTCTTGCCGCTTCCCAGAAAGCCGGTCAGCAGAACGACCGGGATGCGTTTGTCAGTGGCCATGGCCCAGCGAACCGAGGGCAATCACGGCGATGCCGGCGAGCAGGGCCACGGTTTGCCAGATCGAGGTGTGGCGATGCGGTTCATGGCGCAGCATCGGCAACAGATCGGAGATCGCGATGTAGAGGAAGCTGGCTGCGGCGACGGTGAGGATGTAGGGCAGCAGGCCTTCCATGCCGGAGAGCGCGAAGTAGCCGAGCAGGCCACCGGCAATCGAGGCGAGGCTGGAGACGCCGTTCCACAGCAGGGCGCGCCGGGTGCTCATACCGGCGGCACGCAGGATGGCAAAGTCACCGGCTTCCTGCGGCACTTCGTGAGCGATCACGGCGAAGGCGGTGCTCCAGCCGAGCACCGGGTCGGTCAGGAAGGCCGCCGCGAGCAGTACGCCGTCGACCAGATTGTGAAAGCCATCGCCGATCAGCACCGAAACCACGGTGTGGCTACCCACCGCGTGATGATGGTGGCCGTGGTTGGGGCAGTGGTGGTCATGACCTTCTTCGTCCACATGCGCATGGCGCCACAGGGCGATGCGTTCAAGCCCGTAGAAGCCCAGCAGGCCAGCGAGCAGGGTGACGAACAGGGCGTGTGCTTCGACACCGGACTCGAAAGCCTCCGGCAACACATCAAGCAGCGCCACGGCCAGCAGTACGCCGGTGGCAAAGCCAACCAGGCGCGGTAGCCAGCGTTGCGGGAAGCCGGCGATCAGCAGACCGGCCGCGATGACGCTGAGGAGGCCACCGGCAAGGGTGGCGGCAAGGATGGAGAGCAGGGTCATGTGGATTCTTTTTCGTCACAGCGGGCACATTGCCCGGTGATGCAGTACTCGACGGCGCGGCCGGCAAAACCGGCAGGCAGTGTCGGTTGCGGGGCGGGGATGTCAGCCAGGCAGAAAACCTTGCCGCAGCAGTCGCAGCGAAAATGGGCGTGCTCGCCGTGGGCGGCGGCATCCGGCGCGGCCAGACTGAAACGGAAGACCCGCTCGACATCGGTGATGCGATGGGCGAGGCCGGCTTCCACAGCCCAGTCGAGCACACGGTAGAGCGTGACGCGATCGAAGCCGGCGCCCAGCGCTTCTTCGATCTCGCGGTGACTCAGGGCGCGCTCGGCTGCTTCGAGCAGCTTCAGGACGGCGATGCGCGCCGGCGTCGCACGCGCACCGAGGGCGTGGATGCGCTCGATCTGGCTGGAATTGGCGGTGACTTGGGCAGGCATGGGGCGGATTGGAACATGTGTGCCGGTCAGATGCAACCCCGTTGCATCAGTCGACGCGAGCCGGAAGCAAGCCGTTCATGAAACCTTGTACGCGTGGTGATGCCTCTTCGGTCCGGGTTGCCAGGGCCATGCACACTTCTGCGCCAGGGTCAGCCAGTGGAATGAATCGCACTCCCTCCACGCGGATCAGGGCCAGCGGTTCGGCCAGTACCGCCACCCCTATACCGGCTGCAACGAGGCCGATCTGGGTCTGTGCTTCACGCGCTTCCTGGGTGATGTGCGGCTCGAAGCCCGCGTTGCGGCAGAGCGCCTGCAGGTAGTCCACCAGACTGGCACCGGCACCGGCCGGGTAGCCGATGAAGGCTTCGTTGCGGCACTCGGCGAGATGGATCCGTGGCTGCGAGGCGAGCGGATGATCGTCCGGCAGGATCAGGCACAGCCGGTCGCGGCGCAGCAGCTGCAGACGCAGGCCGGCCGGTGCTGCAGGTTCGTTGTAGCGTACGAAGCCCACATCCAGCTCACCCGCGATCAGGGCGGCGAACTGGGCGTGGGTATACATTTCGGAGAGGCGCAGGCTCACGCCCGGGTAGCGTTGGCGATAGGTCTTCAGGGCACTGCGCAGCTCCGGAATCAGCAGGCCGCTGGAGGTGAAGGCAATGCGCAATTCACCGCTTTCGCCGCGTGCGATGCGCTGCAATTCGGCCGCCACGTCCGTGCTGGCGGCGAGGATGGTGCGCGCCCGCTCGAGCAGATGCCGACCAGCCTCGGTCAGTTGCACGCTGCGTCGGGTGCGATGAAACAGGCTCACGCCCAGCTCCGCCTCAAGGGTCTGGATCTGCTGCGACAGGGGCGGCTGGCCAATGTGCAGGCGGGCCGCGGCTCGCGTGAAATGCAGCTCCTCGGCAACGGCCACGAAGTAGCGCAGGTGGCGCAGCTCCATTCATATCTCCAGGCGATCAATTCATCCTGAAATATATATTGGACAGCTGGTTAGCCCAAACCTAAGATCCGCCATCCCCGAACATTGCAGGAGTCGCTCCATGACTGATCGCTACGCCATCATCGGCAACCCCATCGCCCAGGCCAAGTCGCCGGCCCTGCAGACCGCCTTTGCACAGCAGTGCGGGCAGGATATGGCGTACGGCGCGATTCTTGGTGAGCTGGATGGCTTCGTGGCTGGCGTACGCGAATTCCAGAAGAGCGGCGGCAAAGGCATGAACATCACCATGCCCTTCAAGCTCGAAGCCTTCGAACTGGCGGATGAACTGACCCCGCGTGGCCGCGCGGCCGGCGCCATCAACATGTTCACGCTGCGGGACGACGGCACGATCCTCGGCGACAACACCGATGGCTTCGGCATCATGCGCGACATTACCCACAACCTCGGCCGCTCGCTCAAGGGGGTACGCGTGCTGCTGCTCGGCGCCGGTGGCGCGGTGCGCGGCACCCTGCTGCCGCTGTTTGACGAGCAGCCGGCCGAGATCTTCATCGCCAACCGCACCGCCAGCAAGGCCGTCGAACTGGCTGCCGAGTTTGGCCGTGAGGCCGGCAGCATCCAGCTCGCAGGGGGAGGGTTTGCCGATATCAGCGGCCGCTTCGACGTGATCATCAACGGCTCGGCCTCTTCCATGACCAACGACGTGCCGCCCCTGCCGGCCGGCGTGTGGGACAAGGAGTCGCTCGCCTACGACATGGCCTACAAGAAAGAGCCGACCGCTTTCGTGCTCGCCGCGCGGGCTGCCGGCGTGGGGCAGACGGCCGATGGCCTGGGCATGGTGGTGGAGCAGGGCGCCGAGTGCTTCTTCTTGTGGCGCGGCCAGCGCCCGGATACCGCGCCCGTGATCGCGGCCTTGCGGAACGCCTGATGTTTGTAGGTGCGGCTTCAGCCGCACGCCACCTGTGAATGGCGGACTGAAGTTCGCCCTACACCACCACCCCACTCCCCACTTCCCGCACAGTGACCCACGAACTCCTGATCCTGCTGCCCATTTCCTTCATCACCGGGGCCATCAATGCGGCTATCGGTGGCGGTGGCCTGATCGGGATTCCCGCTTTCTACAGCGTGCTGACGAGCTTCTCACCGGCCCAGATCATGGGCGTGGACAAGTTCTCCTCGGTGATGGGCCATGCCATGTCGATCCGCCAGTACGCGGCGAAGATGGACCTGCCCTGGCGCCTGATGCTGCCCACCGTGATCACCGCCTTTGCCGGCTCCTATCTCGGTGTGCGCATGCTGGACCTGATGCCCAGTCAGTGGATGCGGCCGGTGATCATCGTGGTGCTGGCCATCATGCTGGTCTACACCTGGTTCCGGCCACAGCTGGGGCATCTGGATACCAGCCGCACCCCGACCCGCGCCGACCTGATCAAGGGTGCTGCACTGGGCCTGGCGCTGGGCTTCTACGATGGCTTCATCGGCCCCGGTACTGGCAGCTTCCTGCTGTTCCTGTTCGTGCGCTTCTTCCACTTTGATTTCCTGCGCGCCACGGCCTGCGCCAAGGTCGTGAACTTCGGTACCAATGCCGCCACCCTGGTGTTCCTGGTGCCGGCGGGCATGGTGGCCTATGAGCTGGCCGTGCCGCTGGGAGTGGCCGCGATCTGCGGTTCGGTGGTCGGTTCGCGCCTGGCCATGCGCGGCGGGAATCAATGGATCAGGCGCTTGTTTCTGATCCTGGCGGTGAGCCTTCTGGCCAAGCTGGCCTGGGAGACCTTGCGCGGGTGGATGTGAGTTCTACGCCAAGCGCATTCAGTGACACAGAAAACGCCTGTGCGGGCGCAATGGCAATGCTCGAATTTATGATGCGTCGGACACTTCGTGCCTGAGTTTCACGAGGCACTCGTCCTGAGTAACGATCTTGAAGCCTGAGCGCAGGTACAGATCTATGGCCGGGTTCGTTCTGAATGCGCACATCCTGATGCTCGCTTTCTTGCGCTGCTCCGCAATCTCCCGGATGAAAGCCAGGGCGGCTGAGCCGACGCCCCTGTTTCTGAAGCCTGGCTCAACGTGGAGGTCGAAAACGAAGATGTGGTCTTCTTCCTGCGCAATTCGCAGTACGCCAACCGTGTTCTCCTTGAGCAGAATCTTGTAGTTTTCCGTGGTGCGAAAACCTTCAACGAACAGCTCCGGCTTCCATTCCATGTGATGGACGGTGAAATAAGCCGCCATACCTGCTTTTGCGAGGCCGGCAAAAACAGGCAAATCCACTTCACCAGCCGCTTGGAACAAGAGCTTTCCATCAAGCATCACGCGCCCTGGCCTGAACGTTGAACACCGAAATTTCGAGATTGATCCGCGCAGTAGGCTGATGCGGAGTTTTCAGCGCAACCAGCCCTTTTTGTTGAAGTACCAGAAGGGGACGAGCACCGAGAACAGCATCAGGAGCAGGGCGAAGGCGTAGCCGTGGCTCCACTCCAGCTCGGGCATGTACTTGAAGTTCATGCCGTAGAGGCTGGCGATCAGGGTTGGTGGCAGCATGGCCACGCTGGCCACCGAGAAGATCTTGATGATCTTGTTCTGGTTGATGTTGATGAAGCCGACCGTGGCATCCATCAGGAAGTTGATCTTGTCGAACAGAAAGGCGGTGTGGCCGTCCAGCGACTCGATGTCGCGCAGGATCTGGCGTGCATCTTCCTGCTGGTCCTTGGATAGGAACTTGCCGCGGATCAGGAAGGACAGGGCCCGGCGCGTGTCCATCACGTTGCGTCGGATGCGGCCGTTGAGATCTTCCTCGGCGGCAATCGCGGCGAGGATCTTGGCGGCCTGGGTGTCGGTCATCTCGGTGCTGAGCACCTGCTTGCCGACGGCCTCGAGCGAGGCATACACATCTTCGAGGGTGTCGGCGGAGTACTCCACATCGGCGGCGTAGAGGTCGAGCAGCACGTCCTTGCCGTCGGACACATAGCCCGGCTGGATACGTGCACGCAGGCGCTGCAGGCGGAACACCGGCAGCTCTTCGTTGCGGATCGAAAACAGGATGCCGTGATGGAGCACGAAGGCCACCGCCACGTTGCGCGATTCATCGGCCTTGTCGAGCAGGAAGTCCGAGTGCAGATGGATCTGCTCGCTCTCATCCTCGATGTAGAAGCGCGCCGATTCTTCAAGGTCGGTGAGGTCTTCCGGATCCGGCAGGGAGAGGCCGAACACCTGCTTTACCCACTCCAGCTCTTCCTTGTCCGGCGCGATCAGGTCCACCCAGATCGGCTTGGCGGCAGCCAGCGCGGCGCGCGTCTCGATGTTGATCTGACGCAGGCGCCCGTTGTGCAGCTCGAAGGCGTTGAGCATCAGCGGCTTGCGCTCGGGCTGCTCGGGTTCCGAGGTGAGGGTGTCGCGGAAATCGTCCGACGAGAGTTCGTCGAGAATTTCTTCCCCGCGCGCGGCCTTGACCAGCTCCCACACCACCACGCTCTCGTTGTGCGGCAGGGCTTCGAGGATGCGGGCGATCTCGGCGGCGTCGAGGGTGTCGAGTTTTTTCTGCAGCTCGACCAGATTCTGGCGGTGCACGAGGCCGTCCACCAGGTCGTGGCGGGGCATCTCCTGGCGCCTGACCAGGTCCTCAACCAGGCGATGACGGCCGAGCAGGCCCTGCACTTCCAGCAGATGCTGCTGAAAGAGCTCGTTGTCGTCGATTTCAGGCTGGAGGTCTTCGTTGTCAGTCATGGCGAGGCCTCGTTGGAAAGGCGGAATTCTACGCGTGAATGTCGCGATGCAGCAGTTTCCTGGCGGCCTTTGCCAGGCCGCTCAGGGAACTTCGGAGCCCGCCATGCGTGCTTGCACGCGCGCTGCGTGGGCGGCCAGGCGCGGCGAGTAGTTCTTTTCGTATTTGCGCGGGTTGGGCAGCATCACGGCAAGGCGTGCGGCCTGGGCCGGCGCGAGCTGGCCCGCACCGGTGCCGAAGTAGCGGCGTGCAGCCGCTTCTGCGCCGAAGATGCCATTGCCCCATTCCACCGAGTTCAGATAGACCTCGAGGATCCGGCGCTTGTCCCACAAGGCTTCGATCATCAGTGTGGCCGGTACTTCCAGCGCCTTGCGCGAATACTTCTCGAAGCGCGTGCTGCCGGACCACAGAAACAGGTTCTTGGCCAGCTGCTGGCTGATGGTGGAGCCCCCCGCCACCACCCGGCCTTTCTTGTCATTCTTTTCTAGCGCTTTCTGGATACCTTCCAGATCGAAGCCATCGTGATCCACGAAAGTGTCGTCTTCGGCTGCGACCACGGCTCGTTTCAGATGGATCGAAATTTTTCCGTAAGGCACCCACTGGTGCTTGAGGCGGGCCGCCGGATCCTTCACCTGCAGCTCGGCCAGGCGAATCAGCATGAAGCTGGTATAGCCCGGATCGACCCACTTCCACCACAGAACCCAGCCCAGCAACCACAGGTGCCAGACCAAGAGGAGCAGCAGGGTTGCCAGCAAGAGGCGGCGCACCCAAAGGAGGAGAAGTTTCATAAGGGCCCGAACAGCGGAAGGCAAGCAGAGGAAAAGCGGCGCCAAGCATTGCAGAGCGGGCGCCTTGAGGCAAGCGTCGGAGCGCTTGCACGGCCCTCGCGCTCTACCCGGGTCAGGTCAACAACTCGCTTGGGAGTCCCTGTATCCTTCGGGGTTTCCCTTAGTGGTAGCGCTGTTCCGGCTGCCGCCTCTCAACGCCAGGCCCTTACCGACCATGACGCAAACAATCAAACCCATCGATTTCAAGAACGACTGGCCCAAGCTGGGCTTGCCGGCGCACGTCATCGAAGTGCTCAGTGCCGCTCCGGCCATCTACGTGGCCGAATGTCGCGAAGATCTGCTCAATTGGGCGCTGAACCGCAAGCCGGGTGAGACGGACTGGCGCCACGCTAACCGTGAAGACAAGGGCGAGGTCGAGGTCGGTTTCGACGTGCCGGGCAAGGGCTATGTGGCGGAGGCCACCGTTACCAAGGCGCGCAACGGCATCTGCATCAACTTCATCGATCCCAAGATGCGCCGCCGCGATCCGGATGCGATGGTCATCGGCGACAAGCTGCCGACCGACAAGCCGACCTATCAGGAGCGTTTCGGCGAGAGCTTCGACAAGATGCGCCAGAAGACGCTCGACTGGCTCAAGACCCAGGAACTGATCGTCGTTCCGTTTTACGCCGGCCCCGATGAACTGGGCTATGGCGCGCTGGCTATCGTGCCCAAGGGCGCGGCTTTCTTTGCCGGCGCCCTGGCTGACCTGCAGGGCATGATCCCGAACAGCCAGGTGCCGTCCAACTTCAAGCTTGCCGGTGGCGCGATCTTCATCGCTCCGCCCTTCCGCCATACCCATTTCGATGGCAAGCAGGTGGTGGTGCACGCACGCTCCGAGACGCATCAGGAAATCTTCGCCTACAACCTCTATCCCGGTCCTTCGGCCAAGAAGGGCGTGTACTCGCTGCTGCTGGACATTGGTGAGCGCGAAGGCTGGACCACCAACCACTGCGCCGCGGTGGGCGTGGTTACCCCCTACGACAACCAGACCATCATCATGCACGAAGGCGCCTCGGGCGGCGGCAAGAGCGAGATGACCGAGCATGTGCACCGCATGGAAGACGGCCGCCTGCTGCTGGGCAAGAACGTCGTGACCGGTGAGCAGCGCACCCTGAACCTGCCGGAAGCCTGCCATCTGAACCCGATGGCCGACGACATGGCCTGTGCTCACCCGCACTACAACGAAGGCCAGACCAAGCTCAACATCAAGGATGCGGAAGCCGGCTGGTTCGTGCGCGTCGATCACATCAAGGGCTACGGCACCGATCCGCACCTTGAGCGTCTGGTGATGCACCCCGAGCGTCCGCTGATCTTCCTGAACCACTACATCGTGCCCGGCGGCCAGGCGCTTTTGTGGGAACACATTGAAGACTCTCCGGGCAAGCCCTGCCCGAACCCGCGCCTGATCATTCCGCGCGATATGGTGCATGACGTGCAGGAAGGGCCGGTAGCGGTGAACATCCGCTCCTTTGGTGTGCGTTGCCCGCCCACCCACAAAGATAGTCAGCTCTACGGCATCCTCGGCATGCTCCACGTGCTGAGCCCGGCACTGGCCTGGCTGTGGCGTCTGGCTGCGCCGCGCGGCCACGCCAACCCGTCGATCCAGGATTCGGCGGCTGGTGGAATGCAGTGCGAAGGCGTGGGCTCCTACTGGGCCTTCTGTACCGGTCGCCGTGTCGATCAGGCCAACCTGCTGCTGCGCCAGATCGTCGCCAATACTGAAACCCGCCATGTGCTGATCCCGAACCAGAACATCGGCGCCTGGCACGTGGGCTTCATGTCCGAGTGGATCGTGCGCGAATACCTGGCCCGCCGTGGCTCGGCGCGTTTCCACCGCGAAGAGCTGGTCGAGTCGCCGTGTTCGCTGTTGGGCTATGTGCCGCGTCAGGTGAAGGTTGAAGGCTCGATGATCCCACCGGTGCTGCTGCATGTGCAGACCCAGCTGGAAGGTGGCCCAGAAGTGTTTGAACATGGCGCGCAGATGTGGCGCGAGTTCTTCAAGCGCGAGCTGACCCCCTTCCTTACGCCGGATCTGGACCCGCTGGGCCGCAAGATTATCCAGGCCTGTCTGGACGATGCTTCGCAAGAGGATTACTGGAAGCTGATTCCGCACCAGATGTTCAAGGGCTGATCGGCCCCGAAAAACCGGAACGCCGCTTGTAACCGTCCCGGTTTAAAATGGCGTCATTCAAACAGCCGGCTTTGCCGGCTGTTTCATATCCAGAACCTCCGCGTCAGAACCACGAGAGACCCCTGCCATGAGCACACTCGCCGCCCAATTGCAGCAGATGGAAAGCCATCGTTCCGTCTTCGAAAACGAAGTTCGCCAGCTGCCCCTGCCCACCTGCAACGCCTTTGGCACGGCGGCAGCGCCCCAGGCCATCGCCTTTGCCGCGAGCAGCCAGGTGCTGACGACCAAGGATAGCGCCACCGTGGCCCAACACTTCGCACAGAGCGTGAAGGCCTCGGGCAATGCCGTGCTGCGCGTGGCCGGCCCGGCGAGCCCACGCGTTTCCGGCAAGCGCGTTGCGGCCCTGTTCTCGGGCGGCCCCGCCGCGGGCGGGCACAACGTGCTGTGCGGCATCAAAAAGATGCTTGGTGCAGACAACACCCTGTTCGGGGTGAAAGGCGGCCCCAAGGGTTTGCTGGAAGGCAAACTGTTCGAGATCACCGATGCCGATGTGGCCAGCATCCTGAATACCGGTGGTTTCGACTTCCTCGGCACTGATCGCACCAAGATCAAGACGCCCGAGCAGTTCGAGCAAGTCAAGCAGACCTGCATTACGCACAATCTGGACGCCATCGTCATCATCGGCGGTGACGACTCCAACACCAACGCCGCGATCCTCGCCGAGTTCCTGTTCTCAGGCATCAAGGCCGACGGCTCCGGCGTGCAGGTGATCGGCGCGCCCAAGACCATCGACGGCGATCTGCAGGTGCCCGGCCTGCTGCCGATTTCCTTCGGCTTCGACACCGCTACGCGCATCTATGCCGAGCTGGCTGGCAACATCCTGCAAGACACCCGCTCCTCGATCAAATACTGGCACTTCATCAAACTGATGGGTCGCTCCGCTTCGCACGTGACCCTCGAAGTCGCGCTGCAGGTGAAGCCCGCCGTGACCTTGATCTCAGAAGAGGTTGCTGAGAAGAAGCTGTCGCTCTCCGCCATCGTCGAGCAGATTGCCAACGCGGTCATCGATCGTTACCGCAGCAAGAAACTCAAGCACGGTGTGGTGCTGGTGCCGGAAGGCCTGATCGAATTCATCCCCGAGATGAATGCGCTGATCGCCGAACTCAACGACAGCCTTGCGCATCACGCCGAGGCCTTTGCCGCGCTGCCGGTGGATGCCCGCCCGGCTTTCGTGGCCGCCAAGCTTTCGGCCGCCAACAGCGCGCTGTTCAGCTCGCTGCCCGGCTACATCATCAACATGCTGCTGGCTGATCGTGATTCGCACGGCAACCTGCAGGTGTCGTTGATTCCCACTGAGCAACTCCTGAGCGACATGGTGCGGGCACGCCTGCAGCAAGTCGCGCCGGAAGTGCCCTTTGCCACCCATCACCACTTCTTCGGCTACGAAGGCCGCTGCGGTGCGCCGACCCTGTTCGATGCCGCCTACACCTGGAACCTGGGCCTCACCGTGGGTGCCCTGATCCTCGACGGCCGTACCGGTTACATGGCCAGCGTGTCCGGCCTCAGCGCCGGTGGCGAGCCGCTGGCGATCCCGCTCTCCGGCCTGCTCAACATCGAGCGCCGCCACGGCAAGGATGAATACGTGATCGAAAAGGCGCTGGTACGCACCAGCGCGCCGGCGATGAAATTCTTCGTTTCGCGCCGCGAAGCCTGGGCGGCGGATGATCTCTTCGCCTCGCCCGGTCCGCGCCAGCTGTGGGGGCCGGCGGCCAAGCAGATGCCGATGACCGTGGCATTGAACGATGGCGCTGACTCGCTGCTGTTCAAGATCGGAGAGTAATCGCCCGGCATCAATCAAAAAGCCCGCTCGCATGAGCGGGCTTTTTCATGCTCGCGTACCAGAAGCGCACGCGAATCGCATCACGGGCTTGATCGAACCCAGATTGATAATTATTTAATCCGATTTACAATCTCCCTGCTGGCCTCCGCGACGAGGCCCATACCACAAGATCGGGCGCCCAAAGCCTGATTATCCGGGGACATCATGATCCGCTACAAACTGCTGCGCACGCCTGCGCCCTCTCTAATCGCATCCTGGGTCCTTATTGCGCTGACCGCCTGCGGTGGTGGTGGTGGCGCGACGAGCAACAACTCCAGCAGCGCTGCCGCATCGTCGAGCGCGAACAGTGTTTACGCCCCAATTTACGACTACGCCAGCGGCGGGCAGCTCAGCCTGCTCACTGGAAGCCTCGGCGGCTATGGCTATTACAACGGCGTCGGCACCAGCGCCCGCTTCGACGAGGCCACCGGCATTGCGCGCGATGCAACGACCGGCGACCTGTTCGTGACCGACAGATTCAACAATCTGATCCGCAAGGTCAGTGCCACCGGCACAGTCAGTACCTATGCAGGCATGCTTGGTAGCCACAACGGTGCCGATGGCCCCATCAGCAGCGCCAGCTTTGGCTATCCAAGCGGCATAGCCATGAGCAACACCGGCATCCTCTATGTGGCCGATGAGGGAGCGGACACCATCCGCAAGATTTCCGGGGGCGTCGTATCGACCCTAGCCGGCAGCACTAACGTGAGTGGCAGCGCAGACGGCTCCGGCAGCAGTGCCCGTTTCCACTCCCCGAGAAGCCTCGCCGTAGACAGCAATGGCAATGTGTTTGTTGCGGACCTCGGCAACCACACCGTCCGCAAAATCTCCAGCGGCGGGTTGGTGTCCACCCCCGCGGGTTCTGCAGGCCTGGTCGGCAGCACCGATGGCTCCGGCAACAGTGCCCGCTTCAGCTACCCCACCGCCATCGCCGTTGACGCCAGCAACAACGTTTATATCGGTGACACGAACGGCGTGCGAAAAATGACGGCAGCGGGGGCGGTCACCACCGTCATGTCCGACTCCACCCTCTCCGCTGCAGGCTGCGGCGGCACCATCACCGGGCTCGCCATCGACAGCGGCAGCAATCTCTACATCAGCTACTACCAACGGATCTGCAAGCTGAGCAGTGGCGGCACAGCGAGCCTGCTGGCCGGAAACAGCGAATCTGCCGTGATCGATGGCATTGGCAGCGCTGCCAGCGTCTACACTCAGGGGATGGTCATCGACGCCACCGGCGGCGCGCTGTATCTGGCGGACGCCTACGCTGTCCGTACCCTCAATACGAGCAGCGCCAGCGTCACCACGCTAGCTGGTAAAGGCCCCTACGTCGGCTACCTCGACGGCGCCACAAGCAACGCGCGCTTCCGCCAACCGCGCGGCATGGTGGCGGACGCTTCGGGCAACCTCTACGTCGCGGATTCCGGCAACTACCTCCTGCGCAAAATCAGCAGCAGCGGCATCGTCAGTACCCTCGCGGGCTCTGCCGGCCTCTGGGGCAATACTGATGGCAGCGGCAGTGCGGCGCGTCTGGGCTCCATCGGTGCCGTTGCCAGAGATAGCGCCGGCAACCTCTACCTGATGGACTCCTGCGCCCTGCGCAAGGTCACGGCAGCGGGTGTCGTGACCACACTTGCCGGCCTCGCCAGCACTTGCAGCACGCTGGACGGTACCGGCACTGCGGCCCGCTTCAGCCACTCAGACGCACTGACACTCGACCCATCAGGCAACATCTTCGTAGCCGAATACAGCACAAACGTGATCCGGAAGGTTAGCCCGACGGGCGTCGTGACCACCTTTGCGGGCAGCGCGGATTTCCCCGGCAGCAGCGACGGCAGCGGCACTGCAGCGCGCTTCGCCTATCCCGAGTCCATTGTGTCCGACAGCAGTGGCAACCTCTATGTCGCCGACACCGGCAACCACGCAATCCGCAAGATCACCCCGGCCGGTCTGGTCAGCACCTACGCGGGTAGTGCCACTACGGCCGGTTATGTGGACGGCAACCTGGGATCCTCCCTCTTCGTCGCGCCACGGGCGCTGACCTTTGATTCCAGCGGCAACCTGTATGTGGTGGACTCCAACACGGTACGCAAGATTTCGACCACTGGCTCGGTCAGTACCGTGCTAGGGAAAATGGATGAACTCTCGGTAGTCGTGACCGGCAGCCTGCCCGGCCACCTCAACCGGCCCTATGACATTGCCGTGATCGGCAAAAAACTCTACATCACCGACGAGAACGGCATCCTGGTCGCCGACATCCCCTGACCCACCCGCAATCACAAACAAAAAGGCCCGTCCAATGTGGATGGGCCTTTTGCTTTGTCTGATGCGAATTACATGTGGAAGGCCGCGAGCTTATTGCCATCCGGATCAATCAGTTTACGGAGCGCATCACCACGCGGACCAGGCTTGCCTTCGTCCTGAGCACCCAGTTCGATGGCCTTGGCGTGCCGCTTCACGACTGGGCATGTACAGCGCCACCATCGTGCCGTTGCCTACCGTTGCGGGCTGACCGTCGAAGGGCTTGATCACGCCCAGTGCGGGGCTGCTGTCATCCATGCCCCAGGCGGCGCTGCGTTCGGACTCCCACTGGCGCTTGGTGCCGATGCTGGCAAAAAGCGCATCGTAGAAAGCCGAGGCGCGGGCGAGGTCCTGGGTACCGAGGGTGACGTAACCGATCATGCTGAACTCCTTGAGGTTTGAAGCGGGGGCGCTGCGCGCTCAGCGCAGGAACAGGCGGTAGGCCGGGTTGGCAGTTTCCTCCACGCAGTCGTAGCCGACGCGGGCGAGGAAGGCTTCGAACTCGGCCGCATCCTCGGGCGGCACCTGCATGCCCACCAGTGCCCGGCCGAAGTCCGCGCCGTGGTTGCGGTAGTGGAAGAGGCTGATGTTCCAGTCCGAGCGCAGATTATCGAGAAAGCGCAGGAGGGCGCCGGGGCGCTCGGGGAAGATGAAGCGGTAGATGCGCTCGTTCTGCGCATGCGGCGCACGGCCGCCCACCATGTAGCGGGTGTGGGTCTTGGCCATCTCGTCGTCGGTCAGGTCCAGCGCCGGCAGGCCGGCAGTGGCGAGCTGCGCGACCAGCTCGCTGGCTTCCGCGCGCCGGGCGATCGAGACGCCGACGAAAACGTGTGCCTCGGCACCTTCGCTCAGGCGGTAGTTGAACTCGGTGACATTGCGCCCGCCGAGCAGGCGACAGAAAGCCTTGAAGCTGCCGGGCTGCTCGGGAATCGTCACCGCCAGCACGGCTTCGCGCTGCTCGCCAAGCTCGGCGCGCTCGGCCACGAAACGCAGGCGGTCGAAATTCATGTTGGCGCCGCTGGCCACTGCCACCACGCTGCGCCCGCTGCCGCCTTCGCGTGCCAGCCAGGCCTTAGCTCCAGCCAGGGCCAAGGCGCCGGCGGGTTCCAGGATCGAACGGGTGTCCTCGAACACATCCTTGATCGCCGCGCAGATCGCGTCGTTATCCACGAGCACGATTTCATCCACATACTGAAGACATAGCCTGAACGTTTCTTCGCCCACCAGCTTCACGGCCGCGCCGTCGGCAAACAGGCCAACCTGCGCGAGTTGCACGCGCTTGCCGGCGGCCAGTGATTGCGCCATGGCATCAGAGTCTACGGCTTCGACGCCGATCAGGCGCGTACCCGGGCGGATCCGTTTGATGTAGGCCGCCACGCCGGCGAGCAGGCCGCCGCCGCCCACCGCACAGAACACGGCATCGATCGGGCCGGAATGCTGGCGCAATATCTCCACACCGATCGTGCCTTGCCCGGCAATGACATCCGGGTCGTCGAATGGATGCACGAAGGTGAGGCCATCGCGGGCTTCGAGTTCGCGCGCATGGGCATAGGCGTCGTCATAGGAGTCGCCGGCCAGCACCACCTCGCCACCGCGGGCGCGGACCGCATCTACCTTGATCGCTGGCGTTGCCAGCGGCATCACGATCACTGCGCGGCAGCCGAGCTTTTGTGCGGACAGGGCTACGCCCTGGGCGTGATTGCCGGCCGAGGCGCAGATCACGCCACGCGCGCGCTGCTCAGGGCTGAGCTGCGCCATCTTGTTGTAGGCCCCGCGCAGCTTGAAGGAGAACACCGGCTGCATGTCCTCGCGCTTGATCCACACCTGATGGCCGAGGCCGGCCGAGAGCTTGGGGGCGAAGTCGAGCGGGGTTTCGCTGGCGGCTTCATAGACGCGCGCATCGAGGATGCGCACCAGGTAATCGTCGGGCAGGTGTTCGGAGGGCATGTCGCGGAGCCAGCAGGGAATGCAGGCTCCATTATGGCGACTTGGCGTGCCGAGCACATGCGCACAGCAGACCCTTTTGCTAGCATGCGGCTCCCGCCCCGTTTCCAGCCTGCCCGCAGGACAAGCCTGGCGGCTGAGCCTTCTCCCTCTCGCGCCGCATGCACCCCTCTGCTTCCCGCCCCAGTCTGCTGCTGTCTGTGCTCGCCTTGCTGGGCAGCATGGCTGCGCTATGCATCGGTTCGTCCTTCGCCAAGCACTTGTTCCCACTGATTGGTGCTGCGGGAACCACGGCCTGGCGCCTGACGGGTTCGGCCTTGCTGCTGGCCTTGTTGTGGCGGCCCTGGCGGCACTGGCCGGCGCGTGCCGAGCTGGGGCGGGTTCTGCAGTACGGCGCAGCGCTGGGGGCAATGAACCTGTCCTTCTATCTCGCCTTGCGCAGCTTGCCATTGGGCGTGTGCGTGGCGATAGAGCTCACCGGCCCGCTGGCGGTGGCGCTGCTCTCGGCCCAGCGCGCCGGGCACTTTGTGTGGGTGCTGCTGGCGGCGCTGGGCATTGTGCTGTTGCTGAACCCTTTTGCGCACGGCGCGCGGCTGGATCCGGTGGGGGTGGGCTTTGCAGTGCTGGCGGCCGTGTTCTGGGCGCTCTACATCCTGGCCGGCAAACGCGTGTCGCACCTGCACGCCGGCTTGTCGGTGTCGCTGGGCATGCTCACGGCGGCCGTGCTGGTGGTGCCTTTCGGGGCCTGGAGTGCGGGCCCACAATGGTTCAGCCCAAGCGTGGCGCTGTGGGGGCTGGGCGTGGCGCTGCTGTCGAGCGCGCTGCCTTACTCGCTGGAGATGATCGCGCTGCGCGGCCTGACGACGCGCGCCTTCGGCACCCTGGTGAGCCTGGAGCCGGCTATCGGCGCGCTGGCGGGTTTCGTGATCCTGGGCGAGCGCCTGACCGGCCTGCAGTGGCTGGCCATCGCCGCCGTCATGGCGGCGTGTGCGGGGACGGTGGGGGCGGCGGCAAGGGAGTAGACCTGGCGCAACCCGGGCCTGGAGCGCTCGCGGCAGTCCCGCCAGAAGTGGCCACAGATCCTGTAGCTGCGACTCTCTGAAGGGGGAACCCGCCTTTTACAATTCAGTCGAAGCCTGACCCTGACAAGAGCGAGTACGACGATGCGGATAGTCCGATACCTGAGCGCGGGTCTTGCCAGCCTGAACGCCCTGACTGCCCTGGCCACTGAAGCTCCGCGCTGTGATGCCGTGGCAGCGGTGCCGAGCCCGGGGCGCATCCAGCTCACGGAAGTGGCACGCGGGCTGGAGAACCCCTGGGCGCTGGTCTTCCTGCCCGATGGCCGCATGCTGGTCAGCGAACGCCCCGGGCGGCTGCGTATCGTGACATCGCAGGGCCAGCTTTCGGCTCCGTTGGCCGGGGTGCCGGCGGTAGTGGCGCGTGGCCAGGGCGGCCTGCTGGATGTGGCGCTGGATCCGGACTTTGCGCACAACCGTCTCGTCTATCTGGGCTACGCCGAAGCGGGCGAGGGGGGCGCCGGCACCGCCATTGCGCGCGCCCGGCTGGATGAGGCGGGCTTGGCCTTGCGCGAGCTGCGCGTGATCTACCGGCAGACGCCCAAGGTTTCCGGTAACGGCCACTTCGGCGTGCGTTTCGCGTTGGGTGCCGACGGCAAGCTCTACGCTGCGCTGGGCGAGCGGCAGAAATTCGAGCCGGCTCAAGACCCGCAACAAAGCCTCGGCAAGGTGATCCGCCTGAATCCGGATGGCAGCGTGCCGGCCGACAATCCCTTCGCGGGCAAGGCCGGCTGGTTGCCGGAAATCTGGTCGCTGGGCTATCGTAATCCGCAGGGCTTCGCCCGCCAGCCCGGGAGTGATCGTTTGTGGCTGGTCGAACATGGTGCGCGAGGTGGCGACGAGATCAATCTGCTTGCTGCCGGCACAAACTACGGCTGGCCGGTGATCAGCTACGGCACCCACTACACCGGGCTCAAGATCGGCGAGGGTCAGGCGAAGCCCGGCATGGCCCAGCCGCAATGCTATTGGGATCCTTCCATCGCGCCGGGCAATATGAGTTTCTACAGTGGCGACAAAGTCCCGGGCTGGCGCGGCAACCTGTTCGTGGCTGCGCTGAAGGATCAGGCGGTGCACCGCCTGACGCTGGATGGCACGCGCATCAGCGGTGCCGAGCGCATCCCGGTCGGCAAACGGGTACGCGATATCCGCGTGGGGCCGGATGGCTGGCTTTATCTCATCACCGACGAGTCCGAGGGCCAGATCCTGCGGCTGAGCCTGCAATGAAAAGAGCCGGCACGTGGCCGGCTCTTTTGATCTGCGTGAGATGCGTTCAGACCGCCGCCAGGGCCTGATCCAGATCGGCGATCAGGTCGTCGATATGCTCAATGCCGATCGACAGGCGCACCATGTCTTCCGACACGCCGGCCTTCTTCAACTCCTCGGCCGAGAGCTGGCGGTGCGTGGTGCTGGCCGGGTGGCAGGCGAGCGATTTCGCATCGCCGATATTCACCAGTCGCGTGATGAGCTTCAGCGCATCCTGGAAGCGCGCGCCGCCTTCGCGGCCGCCCTTCACGCCGAAGGTCAGCAGACCCGAAGCCTTGCCGCCGAAGTACTTGTCGACCAGCGGCTTCGAGGGGTGATCGGCCAGTCCGGCGTAATTGACCCATGCAGCCTTGGGATGCGTGCGCAGGAATTCGGCCACCTTGGTCGCGTTCTCCACATGGCGGTCCATGCGCAGCGCCAGTGTTTCCAGCCCTTGCAGGATCAGGAAGGCGTTGAAGGGCGAGATGCAGGCGCCCATGTTGCGTAGTGGCACCGTGCGGGCACGGCCGATGAAGGCCGCCGGGCCCAGCGCCTCGGTGTAGACCACGCCGTGGTAGCTCACTTCCGGCTCGTTCAGGCGCTTGAAGCGCGCCTTGTGCTCGGCCCACGGAAACTTGCCCGAGTCGACGATGATGCCGCCGATGCTGGTGCCATGGCCGCCCATGTACTTGGTCAGCGAATGCACCACGATGTCCGCGCCGTGCTCGATCGGGCGAGTCAGGTAGGGCGACGGCACGGTGTTGTCCACGATCAGCGGCACGCCACCGGCATGCGCCACTTCGGCGAAGGCGGCGAAATCCACCACGTTGCCAAGCGGGTTTCCGATGGATTCGCAGTAGATCGCCTTGGTGCGCTCGTCGATCAGCGCGGCAGCGCCCTGCGGATCAGACGCATCGACGAATTTCACCGTGATGCCGTACTGCGGCAGAGTGTGGGCGAAGAGGTTGTAGGTGCCGCCGTAAAGCGCGCTGGTAGCGATGATGTTGTCGCCCGCCTCAGCAATCGTGAGGATTGCGTAGGTGATCGCCGCCTGCCCCGAGGCCAGCGCCAGCGCGCCAATGCCGCCTTCCAGCGCCGCCACGCGCTGCTCCAGCACGTCGGTGGTGGGGTTCATGATGCGCGTGTAGATGTTGCCCTTGACCTTCAGGTCGAAGAGATCGGCGCCGTGCTGGGTATCGTCGAAGGCATAGCTGGTGGTCTGGTAGATCGGTACCGCCACTGCCTTGGTGGTGGGGTCCGGGCTGTAACCGGAATGGATGGCCAGCGTATCGAAGCGCATGAATATTCCTCCGTGATGAAGGAGGTGGATTCTGCGCGGTGAGGCCGGTACTGGAAAGCCCCTGTTTTGAATGTCCTTATGCCTGTGGGCAATAACCCGCAGCCTGCTGCGGTAAAATCGCGTCATCCCCTCTCTGCTGGACTCACCATGGCCTTCATCGACGACCTCGCCGCCGCCTGGCAAAAGAACAACTCCCTGCTGTGCGTGGGTCTGGACCCGGATCTCGCCAAGTTTCCCGCCCATCTGCAAGGCAAGCCGGACGCGATCTACGAGTTCTGCAAAGCCATCGTCGATGCCACCGCCGACGTCGCCTGCTCCTTCAAGCCGCAGATCGCCTACTTCGCCGGCGAATCCGCCGAAGCCCAGCTTGAAGCACTGATCGACTACATCCACGCCGAGTACCCGGACATTCCCGTCATCCTCGACGCCAAGCGCGGCGACATCGGCGCCACGGCGGCCCAGTACGCCCGTGAAGCTTTCGTGCGCTATCAGGCCGACGCGCTCACCGTGAATCCCTACATGGGCTTCGACTCGGTCGAGCCCTACCTCGAGTACCCGGATTGCGGCCTCATCGTGCTCTGCCGCACCTCCAACCCCGGCGGCTCCGACCTGCAGAACCTCACGGTCGATGGCGGCAAGAGGCTGTACCAACACGTTGCCGGGCTGGTTGCCGAGAAGTGGAACAAGCACGGCCAGGCCGCGCTGGTCGTTGGCGCCACCTTCCCGCAGGAGCTCGCTGACGTGCGCGCCATCATCGGCGACATGCCTCTGCTGGTGCCCGGCGTCGGCGCACAGGGCGGCGACGTGCAGGCCACAGTGAATGCAGGCAAGACCGCCGCCGGCCTCGGCCTGATGATCAACTCCTCGCGCGCCATCCTCTACGCCGGCAAGGGTGAAGACTTCGCCGAGCAGGCCCGCAAAGTCGCCATCGCCACCCGCGACGACATCAACCAGTACCGCTGAGCCGTGCCGCTTCATGCGGCAGCATCAGACGTGAAAACGGGCCGCATTGCGGCCCGTTTTGTTTGCACCGGATGGGCAAGAAAGAGGGTTCTCAGTCGAACAGCTCCTCGAAGAAGCTCTTCTTGCGCTTGTGGCGGTAGTGCTCGTCGTGCTGTGGGCGCGGTGTGTGCTGAGGAGGTGGTGCAGAGGCTGGCGCGACGGGGCGTGAAGCGCCGGCGGGCGCCTGCTCGGCGGCATTGCGCTCAATGATCTTGTCCAGCTCGCCACGATCTAGCCAGATCCCACGGCAGCCAGGGCAATAGTCGATTTCTATACCTTGGCGCTCGCTCATGATCAGGGTTTTGTCGGTACAGACGGGGCATTGCACGAGTTTCTCCGTGTGTGGCTGCAAAGTGGTTGATTGGACTGCTGGGGCTGCCGCCGGTTCAGTGCGCGGCATGTTTCGGCCGTCTTACTGTTGGGAAAATTAAAGCCTGTAACACACAACTACGTAATCATGGGGTTCTCGGCCTGCCTAAAAAAAGGGACCAAGCTGTAACAACAGCCAATATTTTGTATTGAGTTTCCTCGCTGGAAAATAAAGTCTGTAACACCCTGTGATCAGGGCTACCGAAACGCCCATGCCAATAGCTGTTTGGTCAAATTTGACACCAGGGAAAATACTGCAAAGGTCTGCTTAGAGACGACTTGGGCGGACTATGCATTAAGCTGGTGGCTGTGGAGTCTTGCTAAAGCACAATTCCCGGTGGTCGCTCAGCGGAGCATCTATCGGACTACAAAAAATTGCTATCTCGACAACTCAACGGCAGTTACTTTAGTGAAGCGGTTGTTCAGGACACGTGGCGAGTGAGTTCAACTCGGCTAAAGCGGTCTTTGTTGTTGATAAACAGAATGACTGCCACGTGACGCGAAGCAGCCATTCCTACAGCGAAGCCCGGTGGTTCTAGCACGCCGACAATGGTTGCCGGCGCCTCAAAGTGTGTCGAGCGGGCTCTTCACAAAGCGCGTTTCCTGAAGTACATGGGTATAGATCATGGTGGTCTGCAGATTGTTGTGACCCAGCAACAGTTGAATGGTCCGGACGTCCGTACCACTAGCCAACAGATGGGTTGCAAACGAATGCCGCAGCGTATGCACGCTTGCATGCTTATGGATGCCGGCATCGTTCAAAGCGGTTTTGAAGCTGCGCTGAATGGTAGAGGGAGAAGCAAACCAGCGTACCTGCTGTCCGCTTTTTCCCCAAGGTCGCATCACCGCTGAAGGGAACACAAACTGCCACGCTAAGGAGCTTGCCGCGCTCGGATATTTTTTCTCGAGTGCGTTCGGAAGGGGAGCAAGGCCGCCACCGCGCAGGCGATCGTCGGTGTGCAACTTTGTCACTCGCATCAACTGATCTTTCATGAGGTCTCGCAATCGTTCGGGCAGCATTGATGTCCGATCCTTACTCCCTTTCGCCGCACGGACATGGATTGCACCCGCATCAAAATCCACATCCTTGACGCGTAAGGTACAGCACTCATTGACACGCAATCCCGTTCCGTAGATTAAGCGTGCCATCAGCCCCGTTACGCCGGTCATCCTGTTCAATACCAAAGTCACCTCTGCCTGAGAAAGAACAACCGGAAAGCGCTTGCGTGCTTGTACACGTTGCAGCCCCTCGATTTGGGTCAGGGGACGCTCCAGTACTTCCTTGTAGAGGAATACCAAGGCATTCAACGCCTGGGTCTGCGTGGCTGCAGCCACACGACGATCCGCCGCCAGGTGGTTCAAGAACATAGCTACCTCGCGGCTACCGAGTTCTCGAGGATGGCGCTTGCCGTGAAAGAAAATGAAATGGCGCGTCCAATACCAATACGCCTCTTCGGTTCTAGGGCTGAAGTGTCGGCGCCTGCACACCTCGCTGAAGACCTGAATAAGGCGTTTGGGGGCGGGGCTATCGGGACCCCATAGCTGTCACTCCTTCTGATGAAATCCATAGAGTATCGCAAGCCAGCGCGTCCGCACTATTGGCACGCGTAGACGGACAGGCTGAAGGTATGTTTCAATGGAATCATATATTTAATGCGGATCTATCGTGTCCGTACTATTAACCGTAGACGGACCGATGGGTCCGTCTACTACCAGTTGGGCGTCATGATTTCGTCACAATTCGTTAGCCGCATCACATTGAAAAGAGACGAAGTCGAGTCGTTCGAGCGCTATCCATTTTCCCTGCCGGCAATACGATCATTGGATGTTCTTGAGCTACATCCTAAAGTCACTTTTTTTGTGGGCGAAAATGGGTCCTGAAAATCAACGCTACTCGAAGCTATCGCATTGTCACTCGGCTTCAATGCAGAAAGCGGGTCAAAGAATTTTCGTTTCGATACTCGCAGATCACACTCCGAACTTCATGAATATCTGCGCGTTGCGCGAGGAGTAAAGAAGCCGAAGGACGGATTTTTTCTCCGCGCCGAAAGCTTTTTTAACGTAGCCACGGAGATCGAAAACCTAGATAACGCAGAGTATGTAATGGGGCCACCCGTTATCAGTTACTTCGGGGGAAAGTCACTTCACGAGCAATCACATGGCGAGTCATTCCTAGCGTTAATGATGAATCGCTTTGGCGGCCAAAGCTTCTTTGTGCTTGATGAACCAGAGGCAGCGTTATCGCCGCAGCGACAACTAGCAATTTTGTCCCGCCTTCATGACCTAGTCCTGGATAAGTCGCAGTTCGTTATTGCCACACACTCGCAAATTCTTATGGCATATCCAGACTCATGGATTTACGCCTGCACTGCGGATGGTGTTGTTAGAGTCGAATACAAGGACACAGAGCACTATCAAGTTACACACGATTTTCTGTCTAACCCCGAAAGAACTTTGCGTGTCCTCCTTGATCGCTAAGACGCCCAACACTACAGTCGAGAGGGACAGCCACAAGCTGCGCTTGTGATGCCCTACGCTGCTTCGCAGCTCCGGCTGCCCCTCACTTCCACGTTAGGCGCCATGAAAAACGAGCCGCTAGATATCGAGGTCTATGCAAAGACAGGGGACACAGGTGCAGTCATCTCACTGCTGTCCAAAAATCTAGGCCCTTTGGCGGCTTCCACAAGTCCGTCTGAAGTTCAACTGGAGATCTACGAGTCAGCGAGCGTTTCAGTCGTCCTGCAGCCGCGCAAAGACAGCTTCCTCAGTGTCTGGGTGAGAGGAAGCAACGCATGGCCTTCATGCCCCGCCCTGGGGAGATATCTCGCCAGGGAACTGCGCTGCACTGTTCGCTGTGATCCAGAGCACGAGTTCCCCGAGGTCAGCCCCCATTCAAACGTGTTTCTAGAGATTGAGGGCGATCAAGAGCGCCTTATTCCTTGGGGATAGTACCTCGGTGATTGCAAGCACCATGGCGCCTAACCCTTCCATCGAGAGGGACGTCCAAGGGCTACGCCCTTGTCCGCCCCTCATGTCAAACGTTAGGCAAAAATGGTGGTTAAAGACTGGAGATGCCAAGATTGTAATACGATGAATTTCGGCACAGCTGCGTTATGCGCCAAGTGCGGATTAACATTGTCGTCGTTTGAATCGCAGAGGCCGGCGCTATCAACCTTCGATTTCATAACTGATAATCGGTTATTCCGTTCAATATCCGTAAGTCTTTGTCTTGCCGCTTTAGCTTCTCAAGGGTTCGCGTTGGCAACAAAGAATCCGGGGGCACCTACGATTGTTTTTTTCTTTTTAACAGTTTTTGTGGCCTTTGTATTGTCTTGGCCGCAAGCCGTTAGTCGCCGTATAAGAGTTGGCAAAACGGCGGCCTGGCTATCGTTCGCTGGCTACAGCCTCTTTTTCCTAGCTATCGGCATGTTTTCGGCCGCCGTGGGTGGAGGAGCAAATCCATTAGGTGCAGCCATGTTTGGCGCCTCAATTTTTCTGCTTGGAGATATAGCGCTGTTGATCGCATTGATTTCCATTCTTTGGGAAAGCCTACTCCCCCTGCACGATGGAGACCATGAAAAATCCGCCTAACCACTCCGTCGAGAGGGACCGCCCACAAGCTGCGCTTGTGGGTTCCCTTCGCGGCTTCGCCGCTACGGCGGCCCCTCACGTCAAACGTTCAAACGTCCGCTTTCAAATAGTCTGATCGTCCGCTCCGGGTCGGGTTGATCCAGACGTGGAATGGGAAAGCAGCCGCTGGCGGTCTGGTTGATGCGGGATAGATAATGAGTGGGTACAATCAGGCGCAAGTCGGCCAGGAGCAGCCTGTTGCGCCTTCCGCAGAGCGGGCATTCAGGTGACCGCTTCACTTTGAAACCAGCCAGACAGCCTGCGCGTGCAACTCGGCCAATTCAGCCGTTCAACCCCGCCGCTTGAAGTGCTGCAGTAACGCACAATGCCGTCGCCCGGCCTCTACCAAACCCGGGGATATTCATTGTTTGGTGACAGGCCGATTTCTCTGAAATGGATTCACGCGCAATGAAATATTTATTTTTGCCTGGTTTGTTTTTTTTTGCAGGTTATTTCTTCTGTGTGTTATGGCAGTTCGGAGATTTATGCCTGCTTGCGAGATGCCAGCAATCGCGAGATCCGCATTGCAGGTGAAACACACAAACCAGAATCCCCCCCGACTTTACCTCCTGGTGTTCTGGCGGGTATTGATGTTGTACTTTTGGAGGGGCGCGTCACTCCTCGCCCAGAGGAGCTAACGGCAATGCGCAAACGTTCCCCACGATTGCTCCGAGAGGTGTTGTCTGAATCGCTTGTCATAGAGCTTTCAGAGTATTTTAAAGTGGATGCGACGAAAGTGGCAGGGGTGGCGGCAAGCGGAGCTTTGGTGGAGCGGGTGTATGCGAAGAGCGTGATTGATCTCGGGCTTACAAAACCGCAGACAAGTGTTTCACCGAACGATATTGGCTTAGGACGACAGATCGATAAGAAAGCCCAGGAGTTGGGGGTAAAAACAGCTCAGCTTGAGGAGCTATTCCGGTATTTGGATGCGCTTGAAGGGGTGCCACAGCAAGATTATTCAAGGGCTATAGAGAACTTTGACGTGCTCCCGTGATCCCTTATGTATTGAGAAATATGCTGATTTAGGTGTAAGCGCCTCGCGTTGCAAAACAATTGATTGTCTTCGCGATACGTATGATTTCTCTAGGCGATCTGGACTTTATGAAGCCTTTGCGCTGCCCGCGCGGAATTCAAATATGTTAGAAGCAATACTTAGTTACATTCCCAGTGGGAACGTTCTCGTTCTTGTTGGGGCGCTACACATGCTTGGGCCACAGGGTTTAATCAGCCTTCTTCATGGTGAGGGCTTCAAAGATAGTGAGTGCGGGTTCAATTAAGCAAGTACCTCGTACGGCGCAGTAGCAGGGTGGAGTGAAACTCCACCGCATGCGGTGATCCGTGGTGGCGGAGTTTGCACTCCGTACACCTGAACGCCCGCCTTTCACTTTCCCGACCGTCCGCAGTGGGTCGGAAGTGGTCGTTGAAAAATGTAGAGACGCTAGGTCACTCAGCCAGATTTGTCGGTTAAGAGCGGCCCAACATAATTGGCAGAGTTCGCTTTAACCCTCCTCGTCTCTACTGACACGTCTCGTAATTCCGTTCTCGCCCGTATCTTGTTACAGACTAGTTTTTACTGTTACAGACTTTATTTTTACCAACATTACGAGGCGTTCGCGCAGTGGAGGTGACTCTTAATGGAAGGTTAAGACGGTTGTTATTAGCAACCATCTTGCTAGACTGTTGCGTATAGCAACCAAAGAATCTCCCCATGCACTCCCTCGATCCAAAGCAGGTTCTCGCTCAGCAGCTGCGAGAACTCATCCGTCTCTATCTTCTCGACCAGCGCCGCCACACGCACGCGCTGGGCTATTCACAGCACCATCGCTTGCTGATGCTTCTGCTGCGCAGCGGGCCGCTGACGCAGGGGGAGTTTGGGCGCGTGGCCGGGCTGGACAAGAGCTGGATCAGCCGCATCGTGGATCGCTTTGTGGAGGAAGGGCTGGTCACGCGCGAGCCCTTGCCAGAGGACCGGCGTTGCCTGCAACTGCACCTGACTAAGACCGGACTGGCCGAGGCGCGCAAGTTCGATGCGCTGCTTACCGCGCGGACCGAGGGCTTGTTTGCCGGCATTCCGGATGATCAGCATGGCTTGATCGGAGCCGCGCTGGAGTCCCTAGTGCAAGGGCTGCGAGTCCGCAGCGAGGAGCTCTGAAATGGAACATGCACCCCGCTCTTTCCGTGCCTCGCTGGCCGCAATGCTGGGCATCTGTCTGGTGATCATCCTGATTGCGCTGGATTCGACCGTGGTCGGCACCGCGATGCCGCGCATCGTGGCCGAGCTGCAGGGCTACGATCTCTATCCGTGGATCGCCTCGGCCTATCTACTGGGCAGCGCAATCACGATTCCGATTGCCGGGCGGCTCGGCGATCTGTATGGCCGCAAGCCTTTCGTGCTGGCGGCGATCATCACTTTTACGGTCACTTCGGCAGCCTGCGGCTTCGCCGGCAGCATGACGCAGCTGATGCTGGCGCGCGGTCTGCAGGGCATCGGCGGTGGCATGCTGGTGGGCGTGGCTTTTGCCTGCGTACCGGATCTGTTCCCGGACCGCGCCCAGCGCGTGCGCTGGCAGGTGCTGCTGTCGGCCAGTTTCGGCGTGGCCTCGGCGCTCGGGCCGACCCTGGGTGGCTGGCTCACTGAGCATTTCGGCTGGCGTTCGGTGTTCACCATCAATCTGCCGGTGGCCGTGCTGGCGCTGCCTATGGTGTGGCGCTATCTGCCCCACATCGTGCATCACGAGGAGGGCGACCGCAGCATCGACTGGCTCGGTGCCCTGCTGCTGGCGGTGAGTGTGACGACCCTGTTGCTCGGCTCGGAAGCGATCCAGACCCATGGCTTTGCCGACTGGCGTGGCCCGGCCTTGATGTTGGGCGCCATCTTTTGCGGGGCGCTCTTCGTGTGGCATCAGCACCATTCCGCTTCGCCGATCATTCCGCCGCGCCTCTTCGCCAATCGTGATGCGCTGAAACTGATGGCCCTGGGCTTGCTGACCGGGTTGTCGATGTTCGTGCTGGTGTTCTACTCGCCGCTGCTGCTGCAAGGCGGTTTTGGCTTCTCACCCAAACAGGCCGGTTATCTGATGACGCCGCTGCTGGTGTGCATCACGCTCGGCAGCATCGTGAATGGCCGCATTCTGCCGCGCGTGGCGCGCGCCGAGCGGGTGATTGCCTGGGGCCAGATCGGCACGCTGGTCAGCTGCCTGTGCCTGAGTCTGCTCGGGCCGGGCGCGCCGAACTGGCAGATCCTGCTGCAATTTGCCCTGTGCGGCTTCAGCCTGGGCTTCCAACTGCCCAACCTGACCCTGCAGATGATGGCCGTGGCGGGCAAGCGTGATCTGGGCGTGGGCTCGGCGCTGATCCAGACCACCCGGATGATCGGCAGCATGCTCGGCGTGGGCATCGCTGGCGTGATGGTCAATGCCCGCTACGCGCACGATGCAGGAGGGGCGGTGGCAGCCCTGAAGCTGGAGTCAGCGGCACTGGAGAGCCTGATGGATACGCCACAGATTCTGATCCGGGCGGCTGATCAGCAGGCGTTGGCCGAGCTGGCGGGCAGGCTGGGCTTTGATGCAGCGGCGCTGATCGAGCAGGCGCGTCACGCACTGGTGGGCGGAATCCACCTTGGCTTCGTGCTCTGCGCGATCATGGCCGCGCTGAGCATTGCAATCAGTTTGCGCTTGCCGCGTTACGAGATCGCGAAAAAAAGCTAGGATTGCGCGCAGCAAGCTTCCGAAGCATTTCACGGACAGCCGGGCGCGGTTTGCCAGGCTGCTGCCACCCACCCGTTTCCCGAGGCAATTCCATGGCGATCTATCAGGGCATCGAACACGTTGCGGTTTTTTCTGCCGACACCACGCGCCTGCGTGACTGGTATGTGAAGAATCTCGACATGAAGTGCATCTTGGATAACGGCGCAGGTGTGTATTTCCTGCTCATGGCCAACGGCTCGATGATCGAGCTGGTGCCGAGCCAGGAGCCTTCGCTGTGTGCCGGCAAGCCCCAGGTCAAGGACAGCGGCTTGCGCCACATCGCGCTGGCGGTGGATGCGCATGATTTTGGTGAGGCGGTGCATCGCCTGGGCGAAAGCGGCGTGGAAACCATTGGCAAAACGCCACACCAGTTCCCGGAAGGTCTGGCGACTTATCACTTCCGTGATCCGGACGGCAACATCCTGCACCTGATCTCGCGCCCCAACCGCCTCTCGCTGGCGATGCCGCCACGCCTTGCCGACGCACCGAAGAACGTGCTGATCCAGGGCATCGAGCACACCTGCATCATCGCCAGGGATCCGGAGGCGCTGCGCGCCTGGTATATCGACGCGCTCAAGTTCCAGCTGATCGTGCGCGACGATGGTCATGGCACGGCCTTTGTATTGGCAGCCGATGGCAGCTCGATCATCGAGTTCATTCAGGCCGAGCGTGAGATCGGCACCGAGCACTATCGCGCTCAGGGTATCCGTCACATCGCGCTGCGCATGAATGCGGCGGATGTGGCCGAGGGCGCTGGCCGCCTGAAGGGCCGTGGCGTCGAAGTGCTGGAAGACTACAAGGCGCTGGAGAATGGCGTGCAGTTGTTCTTCTTCCGCGACCCAGAAGGTAATGTGCTGCATCTGGTTGGCCGCACCGAGCCGCTCGCAAAATAAGGATTCCATGAGCAAAAAGTTGCATGAGCGCTCGGTCAAGCAGGCCGAGCGCACCCTGTGGGTGAGTGTCGCAGTCGGCGTGGTGTGTCTGGCCTTCGTTCTTTTAGGCGGCAATCTGGATGGCACTGGCAAACAAGTCGTGGGTGGTCTGATCGTGGCCATCCTTGCCTATCAGCTGGTGCGCCGTTTCACGCGTGGGCCGCTGGTGGGCGTGGCCATCATCGAAGTACTCGACGGCTTCCTGTATTTCCGCAATCCGGCCAGCCGGCCGATGCGCGTGGATCGCATCGCGCTGGAGAAGATCCACTCGATCCGTCTGATGGGCGAGGATCGTCTGCGCTACTTCGACTGCAAGCTCATGAACGGCGACCTGGCCCACATCGGCCCCTTCGAGCGCGGCCAAGGTGAGCTGGTGATCGCCGAATGGTTCTATCAGAACCTGCCGGAGACGCCTTTCATCGTCGACACCTCGGCCACCGTGTTCGAGGAAATGCAGCGCCCGCCGGGGCTCTAGCAAGAATCGGGTGGCGGCCGGCGCTACCGGCTGCGACACTTCGCGCATGCCATCCGATCTCCCCATTCATTCTGCGGCCACTCAGAGCGAGGCTTACGCCACCATCGCGCAGGCCATTCGCTTCCTGCGCGAACATGCCCGCGAGCAGCCCGATCTGGCTGTGCTGGCGGATGCGCTGGGCTTGTCCAGCTTTCATCTGCAGCGCCTGTTCAGTGCCTGGGCGGGCGTGAGCCCCAAGCGCTTCCTGCAGTTCCTGAGCAAGCAGGAGGCGCGTCGGCGCCTGCGGGCTTCCGCCTCGGTCCTGGAGGCCAGTCTCGCCAGCGGATTGTCCGGCCCTGGTCGTCTGCATGACCTGATGGTGACCTGCGAGGCCGTTACGCCCGGTGAGGTGGCGCAAGGCGGGGCCGGGCTGGACATTCTCTATGGCAGCGGCCTTACGCCCCTTGGCCAAGCTTTCGTGGCCCTGACCCCACGGGGCATCTGCCGCCTCGAATTTCTGGCGGAAGAGGCTGCCCTGGCTGTCTTGCGTGAGGAATGGCCCAGAGCCCGTCTGTGCCATAAACCGGATGCGGCCCAGCGCACGCTGAATGCAGCCTTCCAGCGGTTGCCGGGCTCGGCGCCCCTGCATCTGCTGCTGCGTGGCAGCAATTTCCAGATTCAGGTCTGGCAGGCCTTGTTGCGTATTCCGCCGGGCGATCTGGCCAGTTATGGTCAGATCGCCCGTGCTCTGGGCAAGCCACAGGCCGCCCGCGCTGTTGGCAGTGCGATTGGCGCCAATACCATTGCCGCGCTGATCCCCTGCCACCGGGTGATTCGTGAGAGTGGAGATTTCAGTGACTATCGCTGGGGCATCGAGCGCAAGCAGGCCTTGATTGCGCTCGAAGCCGCACAGAATTGGCTCTGATCAGAGCATTTCGCCCAGATTCAGCAGGGCGGCCATGCCCAGTGCAGCGAAAATCAGCGCGCAGACGATGTGCACGACCTTGATCGGCACAATCTTCGTCAGCTTGTCGCCGAAATACACCACTGGCGCATTGGCCAGCATCATGCCGACGGTCGTGCCGGCCACCACCCAGGCCAGTGCGGAATACTTGGCGGCCAGCGCGACTGTGGCGATTTGGGTCTTGTCGCCCATTTCGACGATGAAGAAGGCGATGGTGGTGGTCAGGAAGGCGCCGAAGCGCGCCGGCTTGGGGGCATCGTCGTCATCCAGCTTGTCAGGGATCAGCATCCAGGCGCCCATGACGAGGAAGGACACGCCGAGGATCCAGCGCATGGCATCCGCGCCGAGATGCAGGGTGATCCATTGCCCGACAGCCGCTGCGCAGGCGTGATTGACCAGAGTGGCGGCAAGGATGCCCAGGCAGATCGGCAGGGGCTTCTTGAGGCGTGCGGCGAGCACGAGGGCGAGCAGCTGCGTTTTGTCGCCCATTTCGGCGAGGGCGACGATGCCCGTGGAGACGAGGAAGGCTTCCATGTGAGTCATTACGAGGCAGGCCGACGGACGAACACAATGACTGCCGCGACCCGTCGACCTGCATCGACACCGCAACAGTCAAAGGTCTCGCCGAACCTGGCTTGGCTCCCAGCGCCATGGTCTTGCGACCAAGTCTGTTGACGCTGGGCCCGCTTGCTGCGGGTGGCTACTCCCCGATGACGGGGCGGATTCTACGGGATTTTCTGGCGACAAGGCGGCGCCGGCGCGATTTCTGCGCAAAACGCACGCTGATTAGCAGCTTGAAAAACTCGCTGAGCGTGACTTTCATGCTGATCTTGCAGCGCACAAAACTTGATCTTTCTGACGAGCGCAGTTTGCGTTTTTTAAGGCCTGATCTAGCCTGAATGCACCGGAAGGGGTGTCATCCCCCCGGTGCAGTACAAGAAATGGCGCATGAGCGCCAGACAATAAATCTCAGGAGACAAGCAATGACAATCAAGTACTTCATGCTGGGCTTGACGGCTCTGGCAAGCATTGGTGCGGCCCAGGCGGCCAACCGCCCCGCTGGTTATGTCACGATCTGCAGCGAAGGTAAAACCTGCAGTGTGCCGGCCAATACGAGCGTGGCTTATGGCCGTGCGGACAAATTCACCTACAAGACGCTCTCGGGCAGTTTCGTGTGTGGTGAAGTCACCTTCGGCACAGGCACCAAGGTGGCTGGCGGTACCAATGAGTGTTCGGTGCCTTCCGGCACTTCGAGTGCCTCCAGCGCATCCAGCGTTGCTTCGAGTGCTGCTGCTTCGAGCAGTGCGACGGCTTCCAGCGCTGCGTCATCGAGCAAGGCCAGCTCGGCGGCTAGCAGCGCCGCATCCAGTGTTGCCACCAATACATGCGCGCCTGGCAGCACCATCGAAAATGCTACCGTCGATTGCGGCGGCATCACTGTCGGGACTTCCTGCAATGGCGGCAGCGAATCTCAGCAACCGCTGTTCACGCTGAAGAATGCCACCATCAAGAATGTGCGCATCAACGCCAATGCGGCCGATGGCATTCACTGCGTATCTGGCAATTGCCGAGCTGAGAATGTGGTGTGGGAAGACGTGTGTGAGGATGCTGCGACCAACAAATCTGAGGGCGGTACCTTCACGATCTCAGGTGGCTCGGCCAATGCTGCGCAGGACAAGACCTTCCAGCACAACTCGAAGAACAGCACCTTTGTGATCGAGAACTTCAACACCTATGGCGCGGTTGGCAAGTTGTGGCGTTCCTGCGGCGACTGCACCAGCAACGGCGGTCCGCGCTATGTGCAGATCAACAACGTAACCATCAATGGCACGATCAGCAGCACCGTAGTGGGCCTGAACCGTAACTATGGCGACAAGGCCACGATTCGTAACCTGAAGGTCAAGGGCCTGGTGTGGACCTCGGCCATCACCTCCAAGCCGCGGATCTGCGAGGAGTGGAAGGGCATCGAAAAGGGCAATGGCTCGACCGAGAAGTACGGCGAGTTTTTCAACACTGCTTACTGTGATGTCAGCCCGTCGGACGTGACGAGCTTCTGATCCGGCAAGCCTGAGTAAAGCTCTGCGGGAGGCTTCGGCCTCCCGTTTTCATTTCGTGCTTATTCCGCTGCGCAGCTGAAATGCAGGTTCAGTTCGCGCAGGCCCTGTGTGCGGTCGGTTGCACCCAGCACCAGCCGCTTGTGCGTGTTGCCTGAAAGACTAAAGCGCTCTTGGCTCAGGGTTTCGCCCGCAAGCTCGCTGTGCCAGGCGACTCGCATCGAGGTGCAGCCACAGGCCGCTGTTGCTTGCTTGATCCGGAAATCCGCCTCCAGTATCAGCTGCTGGTGTCTTGATTGCGGCGGCGTCATCTCGATGCTCACACACTTGGCCAGCGCGTTATGCAGCCTCAGTTGCGGCGCGGCCATTGCCATTCCAGGCAGCAGCAGGGCCAGCGTGACTGTCTTGATCAACGAACGTGCCGGCATGGGCATCCCTAGGTCACTGGTAGATGGATTGCGTGACAGGCCAGTTTAGGGGCAGGCCAGCTTGTTAAGCGGCCGGATGTCGGAAGAGGGGGCAAGAAAAATCGTAGCCGGCTAGCGGTTTCCCCTCCCGCGCCCGCCGGACTACAATGGCGGACTCAGAATTTTCCTTCTTCACTGGAGTCTGCCGTGAAACCCACCATCAAACCGAACTCGCCGAACTTCTCTTCGGGCCCCTGCGCCAAGCGTCCTGGCTACTCGTTGGCCAATCTGCCGAAGGACATTCTCGGCCGCTCGCACCGCAGCTCCCTGGGCAAGGCCCGTCTGGCCAAGGCCATCACCGAAACCAAGCGCCTGCTGGGCATCCCGGCGGACTACCACGTAGGCATCCTGCCGGCGTCTGACACGGGTGCGTTCGAGCTGGCCATGTGGAACCTGCTCGGTGCCCGCCCGGTGGACACCTTTGCCTGGGAATCCTTCGGCGAAGGTTGGGTGACCGACATCGTCAAGCAGCTCAAGCTCAAGGACGTGCGCAACTTCAGCGCCGCCTACGGCGAGCTGCCGGACCTCGGCCAGTGGGACCCGAAGAACGACATCGTGTTCACCTGGAACGGCACTACCTCCGGCGTGAAAGTGCCGAATGGCGACTGGATTCCCGCTAACCGCGAAGGCCTGACCCTGTGTGACGCCACCTCCGCCGTGTTCGCCATGGAAATGCCGTGGGACAAACTCGATGTGGTCACCTACTCCTGGCAGAAGGTGCTCGGCGGTGAAGGTGCCCACGGCATGCTGATCCTGTCGCCGCGCGCGGTTGCGCGTCTGAAGGACTACAAGCCGAGCTGGCCGCTGCCGAAGATCTTCCGCATCGCCAAGGGCGGCGAGCTGATGACCGAAATCTTCGAAGGCGCCACCATCAACACTCCGTCGATGATCGCCAACGAAGACTATCTGGACGCCCTCGCATGGGTCGATTCCATCGGCGGCGTGCCAGCACTGATCAAGCGCAGCAACGACAATCTTGCCGTGTTCGAGCGCTTCGTCGCCAAGACCCCGTGGATCCACTTCCTCGCCAAGGATGAAGTCAGCCGCTCCAACACCTCCGTCTGCTTCTCGCTCGACGCCACGCCGGATCAGGTCAAGGCCCTGGTGAAGCTGCTCGACAAGGAAGGCGTTGCGTATGACATCGGCGCTTACAAGGACGCCCCGAGCGGCCTGCGCTTCTGGTGCGGCGCTACGGTGGAAACCGCCGATCTGGAAGCCGTGCTGCCCTGGCTGGAATGGGCCTACGCGGAAGTCACCAAGGCTGCGTAATTTCCGCCTGTCGAATGAAAAACGCCCGGACTTGTCCGGGCGTTTTGTTTTCAGCGCGTGCTTACTGGCACAGCGGCGTGCCACCCGCTTGCCAATAGCTGGTGGTCTGGCTGATCAGGTTGCCGCCGTCGCTTTCCGGCGTGGTCTGGTTGCTGTCGCCGGCACCGAAGAGCAGGGCGACGACCTTGGCGTTGCGGACCTCGGTCAGGTGGCTGAACAGGTAGTCAACACGATTGTCCTTCCAGTGGTTGGTCGTATTGGTTTGTGCCGCATTCCCCAGCGGGATCTGCCACATGACGCTGGGTTTGCCCACGGTATCGGAGACGGCTTTGCTCCAGGCCAGATAGGCGGCTGCGCTGGTGTCGGTCCACCAGCGGTTCTGGCCAATGCTTTCGTAGTAGCCCGCGTCGCGATCCGATGGATCGGTGACGACGAAATCGCCATCGCCGGCGCCGAGCGCCACCATGAAGTTGCCGGTGGCGATGCCGTCGCCACTTGTAGCACTGAGCCAGGGTGAGGCGTGCAGGCCGACCTTGGCGTTCGGGGCGTACTTGCGCACCATGGCGATCATGCATTTGGCCAGACCGGTGGCGGTGTTGGCCTGTGAGCCGCAATCGGTCGGATTGGCGCTGCTGACCTTGGCCGGCACCAGTTGCGGACTAGCATTGCTCTGGCGGACGAAACCCCAGAAATCCGGCTCGATATGCAGCAGGGCCTGGTTGCCACCGATCGTCTGCAACAGGAAGCGCCAGTCGTCGAGATAGCGGGCAAGGAAGGCTGCGTCGTTGATGGCAGCCACTTCCGCAGCGCCTTCGCTGGTCTTCGCGCCATGCAGGAGTTCGTAATAAGTGATGGCCGGAATCTGCGCACGGGCCTTGCCTTGCCAGGTCGCGCTGCCGGTAGTCTGGATATGGCTCAGAATGTACTGGCCAGGTGCCTTGCTGGTGTCTTGCCAGCACCCCCACCAACTGCCACAACTGCCGTCGCAACTGGCGGTGCATGAGCCTGCATCGCGGATGCCGCCGGCCAGATAGCGGTAGCGCACATCGAAGGGGGCCGCCGCCGCGGTAGCGTCTTCCATCTGTGCGCCGATCAGCAGCTTGCTGTGTCCCATAAAACTGCCGCTGCAGGCAGCAAGCGAACTTGCTGCAGCCGAGGAGCTTGCATTGCTTTGGGTGGCCGTGCTGGAGGTTTTGCTGCTGGCAACAGAGGCTGCCATCGAGCTGGCACTGGCGGCGCTGCTCGCGGCTGCGCTGCTCTGCCCCGAACTGGTGGTGGAACTCCCGGCTGCCTGACCTGCGTTGCTGCCACCGCCGCCGCCGCATGCGGCGAGCAGGCCCAGCGACAGCGTGAGCGTAAGCAAATTTCTGAGCATGTTTTCTCCCTGATGCCATCTTCTTGTCAGGGAGGATTGTTGCAAGCGGGCGCGTGCGCGGGCGCTGCGGGCCGGCGCGGTGGAAGTGCACGGCCGACGTAAGGAGCGGAACTTACCCGCAGTCCGGCATGGCCGGACCCGGGCAACGGTGCTCAGGGCGTGTTGCCGAGCCCGGGCGAGGTGGTGAGGATGGAGATCAGGGTCTGGGCGTGTTCGGCGGCATGACGGCCGAGCGGAGTCAGATAGCCGCCGTCGATCTGGGTGATCAGGCCCTTGTCATGCAGGCGCTGGGCGGAGGCGGCGATGGCTGCAGGTGCATCATGGTGAATCTTGATGCCTTGCTGATTGGTATCGAGATCAAAGCGCAGCAGGGTGTTGAGTTCATCGAGCAATTCGGGGGTGACGGGCATGAGCCTCTCCTCGGGTGATGTATGCGCATCTTAGGCTTTCGATGGGGCTCATGGGCAGTTCGGACAAGCCCTGCTTGAGTTAGCTCAGGCGGTTTGCACCCGCTCGGGAAAACCGCAATGGCCCATCATGAAAAAGGCCGGGCACCAAGGCCCGGCCTGCTGGTCGGTGTTGTATTTATTGGGAAACTTTGCCGAAGATTTTCACGCCGTACAAGCCGAGCGATTTACCGGTGGTGGTGGCAGAGCCAGAGGTGTTCCAGGGGTAAATGCGCAGGTAGAGCGTGCCAGTTGCAGCGACCTGAATCGTGGTGCTGTACTCAAGCTTTGTCATGGTGTCCTTGCTGAACGCCAGGGTTGTCGAGTTGAGCTTGGTCCAGCTCACTTTGTCGGTGGAATAGTCCATGTCGGCAACAACGGTGGAGCCACCGCTGGTGGTGAGATAGGCCGAAATCGCCGAGACGCTGAAGGCCCCGCTGGGGGTGACCGCGAACTCCAGATACTTGCCTTCGTCCCGACTTGCCCAGGTGTTCACCGAGTAGCGGGCAACCGTTGTGTCCTGTCCATCTACCGCGATGACTTTCGAGGTTGTGGCGGTCAGGTCGCTGGCCAGCACATCGGAAGCGGTCACCAGGCCATCTGTCACGGCTGTCACTGAGGTCCCCGCCGTAAACCAGGTGGCGTAGGAGTCAACGCCCGCACCTGCGGCTACACCGCTGCCGCTTACCGCCACGGTTCCGAGCGAACTCCCTGCCTGGGAGAAGCTGATATTGCCGCTGTAGTCCTGCACCGCGGTCGGCGTAAAGCGCACATAGAGCGTCTTGGTAAAGGCGGCGTTGGTGTAGTTCACCGTGACCGCGTTACTCCAGGTCGTCTGGTCGAGTGAAAGCTCGAAGGCGCTGGAGGGCGATGTGGCGGTGACGGTTCCGGCGGCAGGTGCCAGATCAAAAGCCGAGAGCGTGATCGACTTGGTCGACGCCACATTAACGTAGCGGGTGCTCCAGGCGAGTGAGCTGGGGCTGGCCACCAGCGAGCTGACATCCACCATGTAAGGCTTCAGGATGTTCAGGCTCTTCATGCCTTCGACAGCTTTTTTGGCGATCAGCGTGGCGAAGAGAACCTGCGGGTGCGTGCTGTCGGCGGCGATGTAGAGGTTGGCGGTTGCAGCGGTATCACCATAGCTCTCTACGATGGTCTTGGTTTCTGCGGTCAGGTCGACAAAGGGCACGCCGTACTTGGTGGCCACGGCTTTCATGGCTGCGGGGTAGTCACCGCGGACATAGGTTTCGGTGCCCTTGATGGCGACATTGTGCTGGCCTTCGGCCGTGATTGAGCTACCGCTGAAATACTTGCGCACGATGGGCGACATCAGGATGGGGTAGGCCCCCTTGGCCTTGATTTCAGACACATATTGCTTGAGGTACTGGTAATAGGAGTGCTCGTTCTTCTGAGCGCTGCTATCCAGTGCGTCAACTGCACCCGTGCAGGCTTCACCGTCGCCGCTGCCGTCGCTGCAGAAGGCGTAAGTGCCATAGACGGCGTAGTCCGAACCGTATTTCTGGTCGTTGTGAGCGAACTGGATGATTACGTAATCGCCGGCATTGATGACGGGCAGGATTGCCGGCCAACGGGTTGCTTCGTTATAGAAGCTGCGCGAGCTGCGCCCGCCCAGAGCCCAGTTCTTTACGGTCACGCTGCTATTGAAGAACATGGGCAGCTTTTCGCCCCAGCCCATCTGCGGCCGACGATCTTCGGTATAGATCGTCATCGTCGAGTCACCCAGCATGTGGATGGTTACGCCGCCGGTCGTAGCGCTGCTTGAGGCTGTGCTGGAGGTGGCCGAACTGCTGGAGTCGCCAAGCGAACTGGAGCTGGTCGCCGCTGAGCTGGCGGCGAGAGAGCTGCCACTCGAGGCTGCAGCGGAGGATCTGGTTGAGCTGGCTGTGCTGCTGGTAGCGGTGTCGCCTGAACTGCCGCCACCGCCGCAGGCAGTGAGCGTCAGGCTGAGCAGCAAGGAAGCTGCCAAGGCTGGGAATTTCTTCATTTTTGTCTCCGTATTATTGATACCGTGCGACTGAAAAGTCGCCGGTTACCGGTCACACTAGAGACGTGATTCTGATTTTTCTTGATCGGGATTGCGGTTTTTTTGAGTCGTGCGACTTAGTGGGCAGTTGCTGGCTGGCAATCGTGTTAATAGCACCGGCTAGTTGCATTTGGCGCGACAATCGACGCTCTCCCGCTTGCTCGATGCCTGCCATGAATACCGCCGCCACCGCCCTTGCCAATTCCTCTTTTCGTGCCAGCTGGCTGGATCACGCGCGCAAACACCCTTTTACCGCGGCGGGTTTGTTGCTGGCGGGGGGGCTGGTCTTGCTGTTGCTGGTGCAGAGTGTTGTCAGCCTGTTTGCCGGTGTGGCGGCGCCCGGGGTGCGGCAGGGCATGCTGGCCGGTCTGGCGGGGTTTGCCACGACCGCACTGGGGGCTGCGAGTGGCCTGGTGCTGCGTAATGTGGGGCAGAAAGCGGAAGACTGCATGCTCGGTTTTGCTGCCGGGATGATGCTGGCCGCGAGCTCCTTCTCCTTGATCCTGCCGGGCATCGCTGCCGCCGAAACGCTTACCGGGAGTGGCGTATTAGGGGCGTTGGTGGTCGCGGGGGGGCTGGGGCTTGGGGTTTTGCTGATGCTGGGTTTGGACCAGTTCACGCCGCACACGCATGAGAGCTGCGGTGATTGCGGGCCGGGCGCGGAACGCTTGAACCGGGTGTGGCTCTTCGTGCTGGCGATCACGTTGCACAACCTGCCCGAAGGCATGGCAATGGGCGTGGGCTTCGCACGTGGCGATGTATCGGTCGGCTTGCCGCTGGCGACGGCGATTGCGATTCAGGATATTCCGGAAGGGCTGGCGGTGGTGATGGCGCTCAGGGCTGCGGGGGTCGGCAATCTTCGTGCCGTGCTGCTGGCCATGCTGTCCGGTCTGATGGAGCCGCTGGGAGCCGTGCTGGGGCTCGGTCTGGCCGGGGGCTTTGCCTTGGCTTATCCCGTGGGCCTGGGACTGGCGGCCGGGGCGATGATCTTCGTGGTGTCACACGAAGTAATTCCGGAAACCCACCGCAATGGCCATCAGACGCCGGCCACACTGGGCCTGATGGCGGGTTTTGTTCTTATGATGGTGCTGGATACTGCTCTGGGCTGAGGCCGGGCTGGCGAAACCAAAGAAAGGGGGCGCAGCCTTGCGGCATGCGCCCCTTTGCACACGGGGTCGTCGTTTAGCGCGGTGCCTTGTCCAGGCGCGCTTTCACATAGCTACCCGGTGCATCTTCGAGCACCGGTAGTTTGCCCGTGGCGGGATCACGGGCGGCAACCTGGCCCGGATCCTGTGCCTGTGCCCAGGCCTGCCAGTCGGTCCACCACGAGCCGGCCTGGTGGCTGGCATCCTTCAGCCAGTCCTCGCTGTTGTCCGGCAGCTTGCCGTCTTCACGCACCCAGAAGCCGTACTTGTTGGCAACCGGCGGGTTGACGATGCCGGCAATATGGCCGGAGCCACCGAGCACGAAGCGCGGTGTCTTGCCCAGGCGCAGCGCACCGAGATAGGTGCTCTTCCAGGGCGCGATGTGGTCTTCGATGGTGGAGATGAAGTAGCAGGGCACGTTGATTTTGGAGAGATCGATCTTCACGCCACACAGCTCGATGCCACCCGGCTCGCTGAGGGCATTCTCGAGATACATCTTGCGCAGGTAGAAGCTGTGCATCTTGGCCGGCAGGCGTGTGGAATCCGAGTTCCAGTAGAGCAGGTCGAAGGGGAAGGGGTCCTTGCCCATCAGGTAGTTGTTCACCACGAAGGACCAGATCAGGTCATTGGCACGCAGCATGTTGAAGGTGGTAGCCATTTCGCTGCCTTCGAGATAGCCGCGCGCGGCCATTTTCTTTTCGAGGCCTTGCACCTGCGGCTCGTCGATGAATACGCCCAGCTCGCCCGGCTGGGAGAAGTCCAGCAAGGTGGTGAAGAAGGTCGCCGAGGCGATGCGCTTGTCTTTCTTGGCGGCCATGTAGGCCAGGGTGCTGGCCAGCAGGGTGCCGCCCAGGCAGTAGCCGGCGGCATTCACCTCTTTTACGCCAGTCTGCTCGATCACGGCGTCGAGGGCGGCCAGCACGCCTTCGGAGAGATAGCTGTCGAAACTCTTTTCAGCATGGCGGGCATCCGGATTTACCCAGCTGATCACGAACACGGTATTGCCCTGATCCACGGCCCACTTGATGAAGGAGTTCTTGTCGCGCAGGTCGAGCACGTAGTACTTGTTGATCCAGGGCGGCACGATCAGCAGCGGGCGGGTATTCACCTTGGCGGTGCTGGGGGTGTACTGCAAGAGCTGCATCATGTCGTTCTGGAACACGACTTTGCCCGGCGTGGTGGCGACGTTTTTGCCGAGTTCGAAAGCGCTGGTGTCGGTCATGCGGATGCGCAGTTTGCCGTCCCCTTCTTCTACATCACGTAAGAGGTTGTTGAAGCCCTTGATGAGATTCTGGCCATGCGAGCGCATGGTTTCCTGAAAGACTTCCGGGTTGGTGAAGGCGAAGTTGGAGGGGGCCAGTGCGTCGATGTACTGGCGCGTGTAGAAGTTCACCTTCTGCTGGCTCTCTTCGTCCAGCCCGTCGACGCTGGATACGGTGTCGTGAATGTGGCGGGCAGTGATCAGGTAGCTTTGCTTGATGAAGTCGAACAGGAAATGGTCCTGCCAGTCTTCATGCTTGAAACGCTTGTCGGATTTGTCGGGCGCCGCCACCGGCGTTGGCGAGAGGCCCCACAGGCGCTGCATGGAGTGTTGCCACAGCGAGAAGTAATCCCACACCAGATTCATCTGCGCCGTGGCCAGGCGGTAGGGGTCGGCCAGCAGCTTGTTCATCATGTCCAGGAAGGCCTGCGCCACGCCCAGCTCATCCGAGGGCGGCTGGATGCCGCGCTTGCTCTCGCGCTGCATGTGCTCGGTGAGCAGCTTGGAGGCGCGTTGAGCCACTTCAGCGTAGGTTCGAGCAACTTCCTGCGGGTCCGGCAGTTCGGCTTTGGGCGTTTCGGTCTGGGGGGCTGCCATGGTGAACTCCTGAAAGAGCAAGCGGGGGTTTCAATCCAGAGCCTGATAACGGATCAGGCCCTCTGCTTCTTCAATGCGCTGGGCGCGGCCTTGCCGGCACAGATGGTTCAGGTGGGCGATGGCTTCGCCCAGGGCAAACATGAGTTGGTGGGGGTCGAGTTCGCGCGGGAAAAGTACCGGCAACAACTCTGCTGCACTGCGGCATTTCCGCATCGCTGCGAGCATAGTGGCATCGCGTTCGGCGTGGTGCGCGACGAGCTGGTCCACTCGGGCAGGTATGCCCCGGAAGGGCAGGCCATGAGCAGGGAGTACCAGCGTGTCGGCAGGCAGTGGGCGGAAGCGTTCGAGCGAGCTTAGGAAGCGACCGACCGAGTCTTCCTCGGGCATCGCGGCCGGGACGCTGATGTTGGTGGAGATGCGCGGCAGCAGCATGTCGCCTGAGATCAGCAGACCGGCTTCGGCGCAGTGCAGCGCGATGTGCTCGGGCGAATGGCCGTAGCCGGCAATGGCGTGCCAGCCGCGGCCACCGATTTCAAGCACATCGCCGTCGATCAGGCGGCGGTAGCGACTGGGCAGGGTGGGCACGCCACGCCGGTAGATGTTGCCGCGCGCGTTCATCTTCGCGAGCCGGTCTGCGTCCAGGCCGTGGCGCTGGAAGTGGGCGTGCTGACTGGCCATGTCGAAGCCGCTGGTCTGGGCGTGCAGGGCATGGGCCAGCAGGTATTCCGCCATCGAAATCCAGATCGGCGCTCCGGTCGCGGCTGAGAGCCATTCGGCGTTGCCTAGGTGATCCGGATGGTAGTGGGTGGCGATGATCTTCGTGAGGGGGCGACCGAGTTGTTCCAGCACCGCTGTCCATAAGCCGCGCGAGGGCGGATCGCCCAGGCCGGTATCGACCAGCGCCACGCCTTCCCCGTCGTCGAGCAGCCACAGATTGATGTGATTGAGGCTCCATGGCAGGGCCATGCGCAGCCAGCGCACACCTGCTGCCACTTCAAGCAGGGCCGGCGCTTCCGGGGCGAGGGTGAATGGATATTCGATGAGGCGGCTCATGATGGCGGGCTCTTGTGCTGGATTGTGCGCCGCACAAACTGTGGCGGCAAGACGTCGGGCGCCCGAGTCTACCCTTCCCGCACATGAGCGCCCATAATGAGGCGGAACATGACAGGGGCACATGCCTCTAGCTGACAGGAACCTGCGAAATGAGCAAGACCGTGCTGATTGCCGGTGCCAGCCGTGGCATCGGCCTGGAGTTTGCCGTGCAGTACGCGGCCGAGGGCTGGCGGGTGATCGCCTGTTGCCGCTCGCCCGAGCAGGCGCGTGGCTGGCTGCCGGCAGATGTGGATGTGCAGGCGCTGGATGTGACGGACCCGGAGTCGGTCGCCGCGCTGGGCTGGCATCTGGACGATGAGCCACTGGATCTGTTGATCTGCAATGCCGGCGTGTTCGGCCCGGACACCGGCAGTTTTGCCGCACCCGGCGATGCGGCTTTCGATGAAGTGATGCATACCAACGTGCTCGGGCCGATGCGCCTGATTCAGGTGCTGGCTCCCAGCGTGGCACAGGCCAAGGGTGTGATTGCGGTGTTGTCGTCAAAAATGGGGTCGATCTACGAGACCAGCGGTGCGGACGCACTGGCTTATCGCTGCTCCAAGGCGGCCTCGAACATGGTGGTCAAGGCGGCGGCCAACGAGTACGGGCCGCAGGGCGCAACGGTGATCGCGCTGCATCCGGGCTGGGTACGTACCGAGATGGGTGGGCCGAATGCGCTGGTCGGTGTGAGCGAATCGGTGGAAGGCTTGCGTCAGGTGATTGCCGATGCCGGTGCGGACGACAACGGCTGCTTCCTTGATTACACCGGCCGCAACCTGAGCTGGTAACCATGGCTGCTGAGTTGCCGGCCTCACCCTGTGTGCGCGAGTGCTGCCTGGATGGCCGCACCGATACCTGCGTCGGCTGCTTCCGCACGCTGGATGAAATCACTGGCTGGCATGCTGCCGATGCGGCCGAGCGGGAGCAGATCCTGGCGCGCTGCGCTGAACGCCGAGTCGCGTACCAGACCATACATCAAGCCTTGCGGCGCTGAAATTCGCTATCCTCTGCGCAGACTCATCCAGCAGGTCCCCGCATGCAACTCACCCTGATCAGCGGCCTTTCGGGCTCCGGCAAGAGTATCGCCCTCAAGCTGCTCGAAGACACCGGTTATTACTGCGTCGATAACCTGCCCGCCACCCTGTTGCCGCAACTTATCGCGCAATTGCAGGCCGAGGGTTATCAACGTGTCGGCGTCGCGGTGGATGTGCGCGCAGGTGCTTCCATCGAAGCCTTGCCCGAGGTGATTGCCCATGTGCGTGGAATGGTCCCCGACCTGCGCTTCATTTTTCTTGACGCGCGTGATGAAGCCCTGATCGCGCGTTACTCCGAATCGCGCAGGCGTCACCCGCTGGCTGAAGACCAGACCACGCTGAAGGAAGCCATTGATCGCGAACGCGAGCTGCTGGCGCATGTGGCCGAACTTGGCCAACGTATCGATACCAGCGCCCTGCATCCGAACGTGCTGCGGGCCTGGATTCGCGAGCTGATCGAGTCTGCTCCAACGGTCGGGCCGACTCTGTTGTTCCAGTCCTTCGGCTTCAAGCATGGCCTGCCAGTGGATGCGGACTTCGTCTTCGATGTGCGCTGTCTGCCCAATCCTTACTACGATCCAGCCCTGCGTCCGCTGACCGGGCTGGATCAGCCGGTGATTGCCTTCCTCGAAGCTTCGGATGACGCGCGTCGCATGGCGCAGGACATTCGCAAGTTCATCGCTGACTGGCTGCCCAGCTTCTGCCATGACGGCCGCAGCTATTTCACCGTGGCGATCGGCTGCACTGGCGGTCAGCATCGTTCGGTGTATCTGGCGGAGTGGCTAGCGCGTGAGTTTGCCCAGCAGGCGCGCGTGATCGTGCGCCATCGCTCGCTGGATGCTGGTCTGAAGAAGACCTGAGGGATGGCTGTCCGTGCCTGGCTGGCCTTGCTGCGCCCCGGGGATTACCTGACCGTGCTGGTCGCCGTAGCGGCTACCGTGCTGGCCGCACTGCAGCTGTGGGGGCCGGATCGCCCGAGCCTCGCAGTGGTACGGGCCGGGGGCAAGACCGTGGCCAGCCTGCCGTTGGATCGGCCCGGGGGCATTGAAGTCATGGGGCCGCTGGGCAAAACCTTGATCGAGGTACAGCCAGGCCGGGCGCGCGTGGTTTCGGATCCGGGGCCACGCCAGTATTGCGTCAAGCAGGGCTGGCTGACGCGTTCCGGGGCGGCGGCCATCTGCGCGCCGAACGAAGTGAGCCTGCAACTGCAGGGGCGTAGCGAGTCCTACGATTCCCTGAGTTACTGAAATGGCACAGATCACCTTCCAACCCGATGCTTCCGACTATCGCGTGGCGCGCTACGCGGCTGCGGCCATCGCCCTGAGCGTGGCGGAGGCGGCCATTCCCACGCCCTTGCCAGGAGTGAAGCCGGGCCTGGCGAACATCGTGGTGCTGTTGGTGCTGATGCGGCACGGCTGGCGCGAGGCGGCCTGGGTAGCGCTGCTGAGGGTGTTTGCAGCAAGCCTGCTGCTGGGTCAGTTGTTCGCGCCTGGCTTCTTCCTGAGTCTGGCCGGCAGCCTGTTGAGCCTGGCAGCGTTGGGGCTGGCGCAGTGGCTGCCACGGCGCTGGTTCGGTGCGGTGAGTCTGTCGCTGGTCGCGGCGTTTGCGCATATTGCCGGGCAGATGCTGTTGGCGCGCGTCTGGCTGGTGCCGCATGAGGGCTTGTGGGGCTTGTGGCCGGTGTTTTCGGCCACTGCCACGGTATTCGGCGCGATCAATGGCCTGATCACGGCACGCCTGCTGGTCGAGCCTACAAACCCGGATCTGCCGCCGAACCGCCTCTGAGCGCGGCATCCACCACGTTGCGCTGCAACTGTGGCGCGAACATCTCGATGAAGGCATAGGCGTAGCCGCGCAGCCAGGCATTCTTCGGCAGGCCGATGCGGGTAGTGGAGGATTCGAACAGGTGAGAGGCATCCATGGCCGCCAGTTCGCGATCTACCAGCGGATCGAAGGCCATGCTGGCGATGATGCCGATGCCCAGGTCCATGTTCACATAGGTCTTGATCACATCCGAATCGATGGCGGTGAGGATGATGTTGGGCTTCAGCGCACGGGCCAGGAAGGCTTTGTTGATCAGGCCGCGCCCGGCAAAGGCTGAGTCGTAGGTGATGATCGGGAAGCGGCTGGCGGCTTCCAGAGTGAGTGGGCTTTCCTTCAGGATCGGGTGCCCCTTGCGTGCGATCACGCTGCGGTTCCATTGCTTGCAGGGCAGCAACACCAGATCCGGCAGATCGCTGGCGGCTTCCGTGGCAATGGCGATATCCGCCTCGCCTGCGAGCACCTGCTCGCAGATCTGGCGCGGGTTGCCCTGATGGATATGCAGTTGCACCTTCGGATAGCGGCGCATGAAATCGGCTACGACACGAGGCAGGGCGTAGCGGGCCTGGGTGTGGGTGGTGGCGATCACCAGGCGCCCGGCGTCTTCGTTGCGGAAGTCCTGTCCGACCTGGCGCAGGTTGTCGGCCTCACGTAGCAGGCGTTCGGCCACGGCCATCACCTGCAGGCCCGGTTCGGTGATGGCGGTGAGGCGTTTGCCGTGGCGCACGAAGATCTCGATACCCAGTTCGTCTTCGAGCAGGCGGATCTGCTTGGAGACGCCGGGCTGCGAGGTGAACAGTGCCTCGGCCGCTTCAGAGACCGACAGATTGTGACGGGCGACTTCGAGGACGTAGCGCAGTTGCTGGAGGTTCATGGCGGCGTTCCCAAGAATTTTAAGGATCTATATCACCAAAAGTTCTAAGCATCCAGAAAAGAACCCGGGTGTTTGAGATATCTCAGCCTCTAAGATCCGCTTTCACAAGGACAGGCTTGCGCATTGCCAGCCCCTGAGCACACAAGAAAGCATTTCATGGACTTGATGTATCCCCTCGCCGGTTTTGCGGTAGGAGCCATTGTCGGATTGACCGGTGTTGGCGGCGGTTCCCTGATGACACCGCTACTGGTCCTGCTCTTTGGCGTGTCGCCCTCTGTTGCTGTCGGTACCGATCTGCTCTACGCGGCCGTGACCAAGGCCGGCGGCACGGTGGCCCACAGCCTCAAAGGCACCGTAGACTGGGCTATTACCCGGGCGCTGGCCTACGGCTCGATTCCGGGGGCGGCGCTGACCCTGCTGCTGGTCCATCAGTTCTTTCCGGGCGGCATCGGCGGCGCCAGCAAGCTGATCTCCTTGTTCCTGGGCATTGCGCTGGTACTGACGGCAGGTGCGCTGATCTTTCGCAAGAAGCTGCAGGCTTTTGCCCAGCGCCACGCACCGGCCCAGCCTAACCCGCGCCGTACTTTCTGGCTCACTGTGCTGACTGGTGCGGTGCTGGGTGTCCTGGTCTCGATCTCCTCGGTGGGAGCAGGGGCTCTGGGCGTAACGGCACTCTTCTTCCTGTATCCTTCACTCCCCGCGCATCGCATCGTGGGCTCGGATATCGCCCATGCCGTACCCCTGACCCTTGTGGCCGGGATTGGTCACTGGCTGCTGGGCAGCGTCGACTGGTTCTTGCTGGGCAGCCTGCTGCTCGGCTCCCTCCCCGGTATCTGGGTGGGCAGCCAGATTTCCGCCAAGGTTCCCGAAAAAGTATTGCGCCCCATCCTGGCCTGCATGCTGGTGCTGATCGGCTCCAAGCTGATTGCGGCACATTGATTCATCAGAGAGACTCGAATGTACAAGTACGACGAATATGACCAGCGGATCGTGGATGAGCGCGTGGCGCAATTCCGCGACCAGACCCGCCGCTACCTCGCCGGCGAGCTGTCAGAAGACGAATTCAAGCCGCTGCGCCTGCAGAACGGCCTCTATATCCAGCGTTATGCCCCGATGCTGCGTGTGGCGGTGCCGTATGGTCTGCTCAATTCGACGCAGATCCGCAAGCTCGCGCACATTGCCCGCACCTGGGACAAGGGCTACGCCCACGTCTCCACGCGTCAGAATTTCCAGTACAACTGGCCTGAGCTGAAGAATGTGCCAGATATCCTTGCCGAACTGGCTACGGTGGAGATGCACGCCATCCAGACCTCCGGCAACTGCATCCGCAACGTGACCACCGATCAGTTCGCCGGCATCGCGCCGGATGAAGTGGTGGATCCGCGCCCGCTGGCCGAAATCATTCGGCAGTGGAGCACTTTCCATCCGGAATTCGCACTGCTGCCGCGCAAGTTCAAGTTCGCCGTGAGTGGCTCCAGCAATGACCGCGCCGTGGTGCAGATGCATGACATCGGTCTGGAGTTCTATCGTGATGGCGCGGGCGAATTGCTGATCAAGGTGTGGGTGGGGGGCGGTCTGGGCCGCACCCCGATTCTTGGCGAAGTCATCGAGGCCGCACTGCCCTGGCAACATCTGCTGACCTATGCGGATGCCATCATCCGGGTCTATAACCGCCACGGTCGCCGTGACAACATCTACAAGGCACGCATCAAGATTCTGGTGAAAGCCTTGGGCATTGAAGAATTCAAGCGGCAGGTCGAGGCTGAGTGGGCGCACCACAAGGATGGCCCGAACACCATCACCCAGGCTGAATTCGATCGCGTGGCGAGGTTCTTCACTGCGCCGGCCTATGAGACTTTGACTGACCGTGATGCGGGCATCGATGCCAAGGCGGCTGAGGAGAAGGCCTTCGCCAACTGGCTGAAGCGCAATGTGCATGCCCATAAGGTGGCCGGCTATCGTGCCGTGACCCTGTCGCTCAAACCCAGCGGCATTGCTCCGGGCGATATCAGCGACAAGCAACTCGAAGTGGTAGCGGACCTCGCTGACAAGTACAGCTATGGCGAGCTGCGCACCACACACGAGCAGAACATCGTGCTCTCCGACGTCAAGCTGGGTGATCTGTATGCGCTGTGGCAGGAGGCCAGGGCCGCAGGTCTGGCGACACCCAACATCGGCCTGATCACCGACATCATCTGCTGCCCCGGTGGTGATTTCTGCGATCTTGCCAATGCCAAAAGCATTCCGATTGCCGCCTCGATCCAGCAGCTCTTCGACGATCTGGATTATCAGCACGACATCGGCGAGCTGGAGCTCAACATTTCCGGTTGCATGAACTCCTGCGGCCATCACCACGTCGGCCATATCGGCGTGCTGGGCGTGGATAAAGGCGATTCCGAGTGGTATCAGGTTTCTATCGGCGGCAAGCAGGGCAACGACGCCAGCCTCGGCGCCGTGATCGGCCCGTCTTTTGCGGCCGATGAGGTCGCCGGAGTGGTTAAGCGCCTGATCGAGGTGTATCTCGAAAACCGCAGCGTGGATGAGCGTTTCATCGACACCGTGCGCCGCCTCGGTCACACGCCCTTCAAGGAGCGGGTGTATGCCGACCGCCAGCCGGGCAAGCAGAAAGTGGAGGCCTGAGCCATGAGCAATCTGATCAAATTGCAAGCTGGTGTGGCCAGCATCGTGACCGACGACGCCTGGCAGATCGTGCGTCTGCCCGTCGTGGAAACCGAAGTGAAGAAGCAGGCCGGCAAGGTCGTGCTGTTCAAGCTCACCGGCGCCGAAAGCGCCACCGCCGAGCAGATTGCCGGCACCGAAGTGCCTGCGGGCAAGGTATTGCTGCCGCTGTCCGTGTGGCTGGCGCGCAAGGCCGAGTTCGCCGCGCGGGTGGCCGTCGGTGAAATCGGCGTGTGGCTGGAAACCCATGAACTGGTCGAGACCCTGGCTGAAGATCAGGCGGATCTGAACGTGTTCCCGGTGATTGCCGTGTTCATCGAGCGTTTCGCTGATGGCCGCGCCTATTCCACCGGCGCTCTGCTGCGATCGCGCTTCGGCTTCAAGAATGAACTGCGCGCCTTTGGCGATGTGCTGCGCGATCAGCTCTTCTTCCTCAAGCGCTGTGGCTATGATGCCTATGACATTCGCGCTGATCGTTCGGCCGAAGATGCACTGGCTTCCCTGAAGGATTTCTCCGAGCCCTATCAGGGTGCGACCGTGATCGAGCAGCCCGTGTGGCGCCGCTACGCCCGGGGCTGATATGGCGGAAACCGTTTCCTTCCTCAAGCCGCGTGCAGCCAATCCGGCCACGAATCCGGTTATCGACGAGGTCGTGCGCGCCAACATCGCGGTGAAGCGCGCCAATGCGCTCGAACTGCTGCACGCGATTGCTGAAGAGCATGCTGCTCAGTTGGGTCAGGTGACCTTCGCGAACAGCTTTGGCGCCGAGGACATGGTGCTGACTGACCTGATCCTGGCCGAGAAGCTGCCGATCGAGATCTTTTCGCTCGATACCGGCCGCCTGCCGGCCGAGACCTATACGCTGATGGGCGAGGTCGAGAAGCGTTATGACACCAAGCTGAAGGTGTATTTTCCGGATGCCACGGCGGTCGAGACCTATGTGCGCAGCCAGGGCATGAACGCCTTTTACGAATCGGTGGAGCTGCGCAAAGCGTGCTGTGCGATCCGCAAGGTGGAGCCGCTCAAGCGAGCGCTGGCCGGCAAAAAAGCCTGGGTGACCGGCATGCGCGCCGCCCAGAGCGCGACCCGCACCGAGTTGCCGGTGCGCCAGTTCGATGATGCCAACGGGCTGGAGAAGTACAATCCGCTCTCCGACTGGAGCGAGCAGGAGGTGTGGGCCTATATCCGGATTCATGGCCTGCCTTACAACGCCCTGCACGACCAGTTCTATCCCAGCATCGGCTGCGCGCCCTGTACCCGCGCGATTGCGGTGGGCGAGGATGTACGTGCCGGCCGCTGGTGGTGGGAGGACCCCGCCAACAAGGAATGCGGCCTCCACAAGAAATGATTTCAATGGCCCTGCGGCTACGCTGAAGATCCAACCATGACGACTCTGAGCAAACAAACCCTCTCTCACCTCGACTGGCTCGAAGCCGAGGCCATCCACATCATGCGTGAAGTGGCCGGCCAGTGCGAACGCCCGGTGCTGCTGTTCTCCGGCGGCAAGGATTCCATCTGCATGCTGCGGGTGGCTGAAAAGGCATTCCGCCCGGGCAAGTTCCCATTCCCGCTGATGCACATTGATACCGGCCATAACTACAAGGAAGTGGTCGACTTTCGCGATAAGCGCGCGGCCGAGCTGGGCGAACGTCTGATCGTGCGCTCGGTCGAAGATTCGATGAAGCGCGGCACCGTGGTGCTCAAGAGCGCGGACGAATCGCGCAACAAGCATCAGGCCGTGACCCTGCTTGAAGCCATCGCCGAATTCGAGTTCGATGCCTGTATCGGTGGCGCCCGCCGCGATGAAGAGAAGGCCCGCGCCAAAGAGCGCGTGATGAGCTTCCGCGATGAGTTCGGGTCCTGGGATCCGAAGAACCAGCGCCCGGAGCTGTGGAGTCTGTACAACGCCCGCGTGCACCGTGGCGAAAACATCCGCGCCTTCCCGATCAGCAACTGGACCGAGATGGACGTGTGGCAATACATCGAGCGCGAGAAACTCGAACTGCCCTCGATCTACTTCTCGCACCAGCGCGATGTGGTGATGCGCGGCGGCGCGATGATGCCGGTGAACGTGCAGCTCGCCAACGGCGAGATCCTTAACGTGCCGAAGGCCGGCGAGGAAGTGATCAACCAGACTGTGCGTTTCCGCACCGTCGGCGATATCCCCTGCACCGCGCCGGTCCTGTCGGATGCCGACACGGTCGAGAAGATCGTGATCGAAACCGCCACCACCACGATTACTGAACGCGGCGCCACGCGCCTCGATGATCAGACTTCCGAAGCCTCCATGGAGCAGCGGAAGAAGGAAGGGTATTTCTGAGATGTCTGCACACGAAAACATTACCGACAACGGCCTGCTGCGTTTCATGACCTGCGGCAGCGTGGACGACGGCAAGAGCACCCTGATCGGGCGCCTGCTGTATGACACCAAGACCATCCTCGCCGACACGCTCAACGCCATCGAGAAGACCTCGGCCAAGCGCGGCATGGAAGCGGTCGACCTGTCGCTGCTCACCGACGGCCTGCAGGCCGAGCGCGAGCAGGGCATCACCATCGACGTGGCCTACCGCTACTTCTCCACCGGTACGCGCAAGTACATCATTGCCGACGCGCCGGGCCACGAGCAGTACACCCGCAACATGGTGACCGCTGCCTCCACCGCCGATCTGGCCATCATCCTGATCGACGCGCGCAAGGGTGTGCTGACGCAAACCCGTCGTCATAGCTACCTCGCGCATCTGGTGAACATCCCCCACGTCGTGGTAGCGGTGAACAAGATGGACCTGATCGATCACGACCAGGCCAAGTTCGACGCCATCGTGGCCGACTACAAAGCCTTCATCGCCAAGATGGGCCTCTTCAACGACGGCCGCGACATCCAGTTCATCCCGATGTCGGCGCTGAATGGCGACAACCTCGTCGATCGCTCGGAGACCATGAGCTGGTATCAGGGTCCGACCCTTCTCGAATTGCTCGAAGCCGCGCCTTCCGCACATCAAGGCCACGCCGAAGCCTTCCGCTTCCCGGTGCAGTTCGTATGCCGCCCGCAGGATTCCGCCAACCCCGAGCTGCATGACTACCGTGGTTTTCAGGGACGCATCGAGTCCGGCTCGGTGAAGGTCGGCGACCTGCTCACCGCCCTGCCGAATGGCCGCGAGAGCCGCGTGAAGGCGGTGCAGATCGGCGGCGTGGATATCGTTGAAGGCCAGACCGAACAGTCCGTCACCATCCTGCTCGAAGATGAAATCGACATCTCGCGTGGCGACATGCTGGTCAAGAGCGGTGAAGTGCCGGAGCAGAAGAAGGAAATCGAAGCCATGTTGTGCTGGCTCTCCGAGACCCCGCTGTCGCCGGCCCGCACGTACCTGATCCGCCACACCACGCGCACCACCAAGGCCAAGCTCACCGGTGTGGCCTTCAAGGTGGATGTGAACTCGCAAGAGCATGTGGAAGCCACGCAGCTTGCCATGAACGATATCGCCAAGGTTGGCTTCAAGCTGGCTCAGCCCTTGTTCTCCGATGCCTACAGCGTGAATCGTGGCACCGGGGCTTTCATCGTGATCGATGAGAGCAACAACAATACCGTTGGCGCCGGCATGATCCTCTGATCCAGTCAGCTCCTGCCAGGAAAACAGGCCTCCACCGCAAGGTGCAGGCCTGTTTTTTTGCGCCGGATTTGAGCACGCGCGAGTTCCGGACATATCCTCTGAGCCATACTTCGCTCCGAAACTAGGGTTTTCCCTAGGTTTTGAATGCACTTTCCGGATCTGGTTACCGTTGCAGCAGGAGCATGAACATGGCAGGAAAACATCCCGATGGAAAAATGTCGCAATACCGCTGGGCTATCTGCTCCTTGCTGTTCTTTGCGACCACGGTCAATTACCTGGACCGACAGGTACTGTCGCTGACCTGGAAAGATTTCATTGCACCTGAGTTTCACTGGACCAATAGCGACTACGGCAACATCACGGCGCTGTTCTCCATCTTCTACGCGTTCAGCATGTTGTTTGCTGGCCGCTTTGTTGACTGGATGGATACCAAGAAGGGCTTTCTGTGGGCGATCGGAATCTGGTCGTTGGGGGCGGTGTTGCATGCCTTCTGTGGCATTGCGACTTCAGGTGTGGTGGCGGGCGAGTGGCTGGTCGGTTTTGAAGGGGCCAAGGAAGCCATCGCTGCGGTGGGGGATGCCGGGCTGATCGTTACCGTCAGTACCAGTCTGTTCGTCTTTGCGCGTTTCGTGCTGGCGCTGGGCGAGGCGGGTAACTTTCCGGCGGCCATCAAGGCTACGGCCGAATTCTTCCCCAAGAAGGACCGGGCCTTTGCCACCAGCATTTTCAACGCCGGCGCGACCGTCGGAGCACTGCTGGCACCGGTCACCATTCCGGTGATTGCCCGCCACTACGGCTGGGAAATGTCTTTCGTGCTGATCGGTGCCCTGGGCTTCGTGTGGATGGGGTTCTGGGTGTTCATGTACAAGAAGCCGCATCAGCATCCACGGGTGAATGCCGCCGAGCTGGCGTACATCAGTCAGGACAAGACCGCTGAAACCCTCGCCAATAACAATGTTGAGCGCATCGAACGCAAGATCTCGTTTGCCGAGTGCTTCCAGTACAAGCAAACCTGGGCCTTCATCTTCGGCAAATTCATGACCGATGGCGTGTGGTGGTTCTACCTGTTCTGGACGCCGGCCTACCTCAGCGATGTGTACGGCCTGAGCTCGGATTCGCTGATGGCACAACTGCTGCTATTCGTGCTCTACGCGATCACCTTGCTGTCCATCATCGGGGGCTGGCTGCCGTCCTATTTCGTGACGAAAAAAGGCATGGATCCTTACGCCGGGCGCATGCGGGCGATGCTGATCTTCGCCTTCTTCCCCCTGCTGGCGCTCCTGGCCCAGCCGCTGGGGCATTACTCCTACTGGTTCCCGGTGATCATCATCGGGATTGCTGGTGCAGCGCACCAGGCCTGGTCCGCGAACATCTTCTCGACCGTTGGCGACATGTTCCCGCGCACGGCGATTGCCACGGTGACGGGCATAGGTGGCATGGCTGGTGGCGTGGGTTCCTACCTGATCAACAAGGGCTCGGGCGTGCTGTTTGATTTTGCAGCTACGAACCAATGGAAGCTGCTGGGCTTCGAAGGGATCAGGGCGGGTTATTTCGTGATCTTTTCGGTGTGTGCGGTGGCCTACCTGATCGGCTGGGGCGTCATGAAGCTGCTGGTGCCCAAGTACCGGCCGATCGTCGCCTGAGCGGCGGCCGACACGCTGCAAGCGGGCCTCTCGCTCACGCGGGAGGCCCGTTTTTCATGGCTTGGTCGTTTGCGGCCCGCCGCTCAGAAGGTCTTGCCGGTCTCGTCGATCACGACGCAACGACCGTCGCGACTGACTTCGGCTGACAGGCTGCGCGAGATGCCACCGCTGTAATCGACACGCCAGCGAGCGCTGTCGTCTGGCGCATCACTGCGCAGCACGACGATGCCGCATTCGCCGGAGGGATGCACCATGCGGTCGCCCTCCATGATCGGGTTGCCGTCGAAGTCGGGCCAAGGTGCGGTTTGTCTCATATTTCCCCCAGTTTGGGTTTCGTTTGCCGCGCAGGAATACCCATCTCACTCTAAGGGTTGTGCCCGCGCAGCACAACCGCATTCGGCTGGCTTCCGACGCGTTCGTGCAAACCTCGCCGCCACCGCTTCGGCTAGGATGCGTGCCATGTTTGCGTGGAGGAGTGCTGCGATGCCTGCCCTGGAGTTGCTGGTCGCCTTGTTGAGCCTGGTGGTGTGGCTGCCTGCGCAGGCGGGCATCATCCTTCATGTTGCGGCCGGTACGGATGCCAAGCTGGCGGCCGAAGTGCAGCGCAGCATCGATGCTTTCAACGGGATTGCCGCCGAGCATTTCGGGGTGACGCTGGACAAGCCGACCTTCGTGAATCTGTGCCCCAGCGAGGCCTGCTACATCGAGTCCCTGCGCGCGGAGCGCGGTTATTCGGCGGACAAGGCTGAGCAGGTAGGGCGGCTCACCAGCGGGCTGGCGACACCGGGCAAGAACACCGTCTTCCTGAAGCTGACCAATCCGGCCGGGTTGGCCAATGCACGTTTCACCATGGCGCATGAGCTGACTCACATGTTGCAGGGCCAGCTCGTCGGGCAGTTCGGCGGCATGGAGCGCGCCAATCGCTGGATCAAGGAAGGCATGGCGGACTGGATGGGGGCGCTGGTGGCCAAGCGCCTGGGTAGTCAGAGCCTGGAGAAGTGGCGCCTCGATCGCGTCAACCGCCTGCGCGGGGCGAGCGATCCGGTGGCTCCCGGCGAGATGGATGGGCTGAGCTTTGATGCCTGGACTCGTCTGATGGACCAGAAGCGCCTGCCCTACGAGATGGCCGATCTGATGATGATGGCGCTGGCTGAAAAGAAGGGGGAGGGCATCTTCCCGGCACTGGTTGCCTACATGCAATGCATGGACAGTTTTTCGCTCGAGAGCACCTGCTTTCGCGAGCACTTCGGCCTTGCCCAACGGGAGTTCTATGCCGGTTTCGAGGGGTGGTATCAACAGGCGATGAAGGGAGGCAAGGCGCTCGAGATGGTTGCCGAGGGAGATATTCCGGAAGCCTCACAAGCGCTCGTCGAAGCAGCTTTCGGGCAGGCGCAAGGCTTGCTGCGCGAGCGGCTGGGCAGCGCGCTGCCGATCACCCTGAGAGTCTTCCTGCTGCCGGATCGGGCTGCCATGAGCGCGGCGATTGCGCGCGAGCTGGGGCGTAGCCAGGAGGAAGCGGACAAGCTGGCACGCGGCTCCAGTTCGCTGTGGCAGGACAGTGTGGTGTTCTTCGATCTGGGCCGTCTCGACACGCCCGAGCGCCTCGCGGCGATCACCGCCTCCACGGTGACTGGGCGTTATCTGCAGGTCGTGGGCAGCAATAAGGGGCAGCTGCATTGGCTGGGCAACGGCTTGCGTGATTACATCGCCAGTGCGGCACTCGATGCGCTGGCCTTGCGCAGCCTGGCCGAGAGCCACAGGCTGCGTAGCGACAACCTGCGCCTGGCCGGCAAGGGCCTGCCGAGTCTGGGCGAATTGCAGACGGCGGAAAGCTATCGCAAGGCGCAGGGGAAATATGGCGCGAGTGTCGTCGTACACTACGCGGCGGCAGCGGTTGATCAGCTGGTGGCGGACAAGGGCGCCGCCACGCTTGGTAAATGGGTGCGCGCCAGCAAGGCCGGCGGCGATCCCGCAGAGACATTTTCCGGCAGCTTCGGCGAGTCGGCCGGGGCCGTGGGCGAGGCCCTCGATGTACGCCTGAAGGGCGCTATTGCGGGCTGACTCCGCCAGTGATGTGAATCTCTTCACCGCCGTGCACGCGCACCACGTCGCCAGCGCGCAGCTTGCGCGTCTTGCGTTGCTCGATCTCGCCATTCACCTTCACCAGCCCTTCGGCCACCATGACTTTGGCAGCGCCGCCCGAAGAGGCGATGGCGAGGAATTTGAGCAGGTTGTCGAGGGTGATGAACTCGCGGTCGAGTTCGAAATGCTGCACGTTCATGGCTGGATCCTGGAGAGGGTCTGGACGACTTCGAGCGCCATGCTCTCGCCTTGGCCAAGCAAACGCAAGCCCGGCATGCCGGCCCGGCCGTGGGCGGCGGTGATGTGGGTAACCGGCTCGTAGCAGAACCACTCGTCGTGGGTCGGGCGATACAGGATGGCGGTGTCCAGCCCGGCTGGCTGGGTGGTCTGCCAGTCCAGGCGCAGATCGATGTCCGGTCGTTCCATTGTCATGCGCCCGTCGCAGCCGTGGAAGTTGTGGTCGATCAGGCCGGAGCCGATTTCGCGCAGCTGATTGAAGTTCCACTCCGCTGGCAAGGCCTCGGCGTGCTCATGCGGCAGGCCGTCACTGGCTGGCCAGTAACCGGCGGCACCGAAGCGCAGGCGCAGGCCCGGTGCGCGCAGGATGTAGGGATGAAAGCCGAGGCCATAGGGCAAGGGCTCCTCGCCCAGGTGAGTAACTTCCAGGCGCATGCGCATCTGCGCAGCATCGAGCTGGTAACGCTGGCGGGCCTGGTAGTGAAACGGTGCATCCTCGGCCTGGCGGGTCTCCATGCTCATCTCTATCTCACTGGCCGAGATGCGGGTCACCAGCCAGCGCTGGCGCCAGCCGGTGCCGTGGGAGGGCATGGGGTTCTCGGGCAGCGGGTTGTGCACTGGATAGAAGCGGCCGTTGAGCTCGAAGCCGCCGCCAGGAAGGCGGTTGGACCACGGGACGAGCGGGAAATTGGCAATGATGCGGCGTGAGCCGGAGGGGGCATAAGGGCGCCAGATCGGGCACCAGGGCGAATTCCGCTCATCCCGTCGTACATCCCAGAAGGCGGCGCTGCCGCCGAGTGAGGGCAAGAGGCCAAGGCGTTGGTGGTCGTTTTCGAGGGTGATCAGCGAGCCGGGCATGGTAAGACTAGTTCATAAGTTGCCTGACAATATTATACGGTAGCGCATGGTGCTCCGGGCCCTCCTCTCCGTGACCTCCTGCCGTGTTTCAGAAGCCCTCTGCGGTGAGCCAGGCCGCGATGCGCTCGGCGCCCGGCTGCCAGTGCGGCTCGAGCATCAGGGCGTGGCCGGCATTGGCGATGAATTCGACCGGCAGACCCAGCGCGCGGCCAGTTTGCTCGACCTGTGAGGGCGGGATCAGGGCATCTTCCGCTGCACCGAGGATCAGCATCGGCGGGCGGCGCATGCGTGCCGGGCGGGGCAGGTCGAAACCGCTCATGTCCCACACGGCGCGCATCGATTCGGGTTGCATGTGCATGAAGCACTCGTTGAGCAGCGCCCGGCTGACTGGTTGGTGAAAGAGGGCCTCACGCACGCTGTCGAGCTGCGGCTCACCGCCGCCGATGATGCGATTCAGATCGAAGAGTACATTCGGGCGCGAGAAGATCAGGTTCAGGGTGGCGCCGAGCAGGCCTTGCGGTGGTACCGAGCAGAGCAGCACGGCGCCCGGCAGGTCGGCACTTTCAAGGTATTTCTGCAGTACCAGCCCACCCATGGAGTGAGCGATCACGATAGGGGCGACCGGCATGGCGCGGATCACGCCGGCCAGATCGGCAACGTAATCGGCAATCGAAAAACTGTTCAGGCGATCCTGCCCCGGGCTGGCGCCGTGGCCGGAGAAGGAGAAGGCGTGGCAATCCCAGCCGAGGCCGGCAAACCAGGGCATGTAGTGGCGCTGCCACAGCCAGGCGCCGGCATAGGCGCCGTGCACGAAGAGCAGCGGATGCGGGCGTGGCTGCCCTTGGGGGGCGGTGTGGAAGACTTCGAGCGAGCTGTTCATCGTTCCTGACTCTCGGGGGCTGGGTGAACTTCGAATTCGATGGCGTGAAGGATTTCACCGCGCCCATCGCTGATCGCCAGGCGGTGCTGGCCCGGCTGAACATTCCACAGCAGGCGCTGGCCTTCGCCGAGCGGGTGGCCATCGAGCAGCCAGCGCAGGGCGGTACTGCTCTCGGCCTGCAGGATCCAGCGCTCGCGCGGCCGGCCGGTTTCGTCCAACACATGGTTGAGACCGGCCGCCGGGAAGATTATGCGGCCACGCCGGCCGTCTGCCAGCACCGTGACGGTTTCGATTTCACTGCCGCGCAGGAAGTACTCACTGCGAGGGGTTTCCAGGGCGGGTTCGAAATACACGTTCTGGGTAACGAGGCCGGGCGGCGCTGGCGGCGGCCGAGAGTCGCCGGCCGCCGCCAGCTGCAGACGTTGCCACAGCCCCAGCGGATCGTTGCCGGTGGTGGCCAGCGCCAGGGTGTAGCGCTCGCTGTGGCCAATCAGCAGGCGGCTGCCGTCTTCGCTGGCGTGGCTTTGCCACAGGCTGGCCCAGCCGGCCGGGCCGGGGCTGGCGAGCAGGTCGCTGAGGACGAAGGCGGTGTCGGCGCGCCAGGCTCGCCGTGGGTTGCTTTCCTGCGTGGGCAGCCAGCGTGCGGCCTGCCATTGGCCGTTTGCCGCGAAGGCTCGCCAGGCGCTGGCAAGCTGGAGCAGGCTGGGCGCGGCCGGGGTGTCGCCGTCAGGCTCGAAGCCGAGCAGGCGCAGGCGCTCAAGCCAGGCCTCGCGCTCCTGGCGGGCGTGCAGGCCGATCAGTGCGGCAGGCTGGTGATCGCGCAAGGCGAAGCGCAGGCTCATCCAGCTGGGGGTGGCGGCGCGTGCGTCACGTGGGTCAAAGATCACGGCGCCCAGCGGCAGCGGGCTGGCGGCCGTCCATTGGCGCTGCTCGATGCCCAGCGCCGTGGCGTAGGGCCACCACCAGTCCGGTGCCAGGCGCGGGCGGACGACGCCATCGGCGCCGAGCGGGTCCAGAGCACCGATCCAGGCCAGCACTTCGCCGCTGCTGTTGTCCAGTACCAGCACTGCGCTGGCGGGATCATCCTGGGGTGTGAAGGCGGCCAGCAGGCGTGCCTGAAGGTGGCCATCGAGCAGGCTGGTGCTGCGCTGGCCGCCTTGCTGCAGCACGCGGCGCGCCAGGTGCGGGGCGAGGCGGTAGCGCGGCATGTTGCGCGGGGTGTCGAGCTGGCTCTGGGCGAGGCGGGTGATCTCGCCGCACTGGTTGTTGCGACCGAGGCTGGCGGCAAGCCGGCAGGCACGCTTGGCCACCAGTGGCGGGGCGGCGTTCGGGCCGCGCAACAGGGCTGTGAGCAGGCTCGCTTCGCTCGGGCCGAGGCGGCTCGCCGGCAGCTTGAAGATCAGCTCGCTGGCGGCGGAGATGCCCTGCAGATCTCCCCGGAAAGGCGCGAGGTTCAGGTAGGCCTCGAGGATCTGTTGCTTGTTCCACTTCGATTCAAGCTCCAGCGCGGCGCGGCTCTGATCCCATTTCTGCGCCACGCTGCGGCGATTGGCCGGCATGCGCAGGGCCGGGTCGAGCAGGCCGGCGAGCTGCATGGTCAGGGTTGAAGCGCCGCGCTTGCCGCCGCCCCACAGGTTCTGCCAGGCGGCTCCGGCGAAGGCCACCCAGTCCACGCCGCTGTGGGCGAAAAAGCGGCGGTCTTCAGCGGTCAGCAGCGCGTCGCGCATGGCCGGTGAGAGCTGGGCCAGCGGTACCCAGTCGAGCCGGCGCACGCGCGTGTCGAGGCGCAGATCGGCCAGTGGCAGCCCTGTGCGGTCCAGCAGCAGAGCGTCGGAACTGAGATGGCTGGCGCGCACCTGTTCGAAGGCCGGCAAGGCAAAGCCTTCGGCGAGGGCGGCGAGCGGGCTGAGCAGGACAAGGAGGAGCAGGCAGCGGAACGGCTTCATGGCAGCAGCGGGAGGCGAGGCGCTATTGTGCGCCATGCGTCGCGGGCCTGGCACTCGTCTTGCCCGCTCAGCGCAGGCCAGCGAGCGCCGCGGCGACGGCAGCTACGCGCGCTTCATGCACGCGCTGCGGGATCTGGCGCTTGTCGGCAAGCGCTGCTGCAATCGCGCCGGCATTCACGCCGCGGAAGGCGGCGAGCAGGGTTCGCCACGGGGCGGTATGCGGGTCAGCCTGTTGTTCGAAGCCGGTGCGGCCGTGAAAGTCGCAGGCAGCGACTTCGAGCAAGCCCTCGAAGCGCTCCGGGCGGCGGAGCGCATCGCTGCGCTCCAGCAGTTTGGTGAGGGTGTCGGCACGCATCTCGCCGATTTTGTGGATGTTGCCGTGCTCGCGGGCGGCCAGTAGCGCCAGTTCGCGGCAGTCCACCGGCACCTTGAGGCGTGCGCAGACGGCTTCAACCAGCGGTAGGCCGAGCGCTTCGTGGCCGTAGTGGTGCGGCCAGTTCTCGCGCGGGGTGCCGCCCTTGCCGAGATCGTGCAGCAGTGCCGCCCAGCGCACTGGCAGGCTCATGTTGCGTGCCGCAGCCTGGTCGATCACCAGCAGCAAGTGGCGGCCGGTATCGATTTCGGGATGGTATTGCTCGGGCTGGGGCACGCCGAAGAGGGCATCGAGTTCCGGCAGCAGGCGAGCCAGGGCGCCACATTCGCGCAGCACTTCGAGCATGCGCGCCGGGTGCTGATACATCAGGCCGCGCGAGAGCTCCTGCCATACGCGCTCGGAGACCAGATGATCGACTTCGCCGGCCGCCACCATCTCGCGCATCAGGGCGAGGGTTTCTGGCGCCAGTGTGAAGTCCGGCAAGCGCGCGGCAAAGCGCGCCACTCGCAATATGCGTACGGGATCTTCGGCGAAGGCCGGGCTGACATGGCGGAAGACGCGTGCTGCGAGATCGCGCTGGCCGCCATAGGGATCGATCAGCGAGCCGTCAGCGGCCTGGGCGATGGCGTTGATGGTGAGATCGCGCCGGATCAGGTCTTCTTCGAGCGTGACATCGGCATCGGTGTGGAAGACGAAGCCCTTGTAGCCGGGCGCCGTCTTGCGCTCGGTGCGGGCCAGGGCATATTCCTCGTGCGTGTGCGGATGAAGGAAGACCGGGAAGTCCTTGCCGACCGGCTTGTAGCCTGCGGCGACGAGGGCTTCGGGGGTGGCACCGACCACGACCCAGTCGCGGTCCTGCACCGGCAGGCCGAGGAGGCGGTCGCGCACGGCGCCGCCGACGATGTAGCTGCTGAATTCCTGGGTCATTTTTTGGCGGGTGAAGCAGTGGGCCTGGCAGTGCCCGGTTCGTAGCGCAGATCCGGGTGCAGCAGTGGACCTTTGAGGCGTAGCGGAATCGGCTTGCCACGCAGGGCGGTGAGCTCGCGTGGTGCGGCTGGCAGGAGTTCGGCTTGCAGGCTGAAATCCATTTCGCCGCGCGGCAGGTCGGCTTGGCCGCTACCGCCAAGCTTGAGCCATTTGCTGCGCGTTTCGATGCGTTCGACCGCGAGCTTGCCTTGCTCAAACACGAAGCGGCTGTTGGCGCTACCCAGTTCGCTGCGTTCATCCGCGGCCGGGCTGCGGGCGGACATGCGCCCGGCGCTGATGGCGGGGCCCAGCTCCTGCAGACTGCGCTCGAGGTCCACGCCTTGCAGGGTGGCGTCAGTGAGGTTCCAGCGGATGGCGCCGCTGAGTGTGGCGAGCGGGGCCTGGTTGGCTTGCTGCAGCCAGCCGAGGCGGTAGGAGCCGCTGGCTTGGCCGCCCAGCGGCAGGGGCAGGCTGCTCTCGCGGGTGATGTCCGAGAGTGGCAGCGCAGTGAAGTCGCCTTGCAGGCTGACCCTGCTGCTGGCCGGCTCGAGCAGCAGCTTGCCGGAGACTTCGCCGCCATGAATCCGGGCCAGGAAGCCGTCGGCATTGAGCTGGCCCTTGTCGATCAGCAGCGGGCTTTGTAGGCTGGCAATCTCCACGCCACCGATGCGCAGGTGGGCGAGTTTCAAGCTGCCGCCAAGGCTGTGCTGGTCCAGCGCGGGCAGGGTGAGTGGTGGCAGGCTGTTGCCGGGGCGGGCTTCCGCGAGCAGGCGATCGACATCAAGGCGGGTGGCACCGAGCTCGAAGCGCCCGCTCAGTGGCCACAGTTGCTGCAGGCGGGCCTTGAGTTGCAGCGCGTCCTCGCCGAGCAAGGCCTGCAAGGTGAGCTCGCTGTTGCCGGCTTGCAGGCTGAAGCTGCCGTCGAGGCGTGCGCGTGCGGCCGGGGTGTGCAGACGTGGGTGTTGCAGGCCGATTTCGCCGGCAACCCGCTCGGCACGCAGCAGGCCGCTGAGCGGTTCGGCGTAGAGATCCAGCTTGAGCTGGCCTTCGCTGCCCAGCGTTTTGCCGTACTGCTGCTTCCAGTCGAAGCGTGCCTGAGCGGTGTGGAAGCCGCGTGGGGCGGTGGCCTGCATCTCCGGCAGGTTCAGCCGCAATTCGCTCTGCCCGTCCACCGTGCGCAGGGCCAGCGTGGACTGGAAGTCGCGGCCCTGCAGAGTTTCGTCCAGCCAGCCTAGGTCGGGCGCGCTGGCGTTGAAATCCAGTGCCTGAGCCCCGGCAGCACCGCGCAGGCGGGCCTGCAGATCGGCCAGGCTGCCTTCGCGGCCGTAGCGTGCCCATAGCAGGCGCTGGGCGTCGAGCTGCAAGGTGGCACCCTGCAGGCCATGACTGTTGCCATCGAAGTAGGTGTGCAATTCGTCGAGGCTGCCGGAGGAGAGCCCGTCCTGCAGCTTAAGGCGCGCATCTCCGCGGAACTTCAGCTCGCTGGTGCTGGCCGCTTCGCTGAGCTCGCCTTGCCAGCTGAGCTTGCCGGCCATCTCGCCAGCGGGCAGGCTGGCGTCAAGCTGCAGGCCACGCAGCAGGATACGTTCGTTGCTGCCCTGCCGTTCGATAGCAAAGCGCGCTTCGTCCAGGCGCAGGCGCTCAAGCCTGAGCTGCCATTCCGGCAGGCCTGCCGAGGCGGGCGGATCGATCAGGTCGGTAAAGTTCCATTCGCCCTTGCGGTTGCGTTGCAGGCGGACACTCAGGCCGGTGACCCGCACGCCCCGCAGTTCGAAGATGCCCTGCAGCAGCGGCAGGGTAGCCAGCTCCAGGCGCAACTGGGTCACGCTGGCAAAGGCCTCGGAGCGGCCGGCCTCGGTCAGCGAGGCACGCTTGAGCAGCAGCGCCGGGCGCGGCCAGATGGAGAGTTGCGGCGGCTGGCTCATGAGCAGGCCGCGCTGGTGCACATCCTTGAAGTGGCGCGTGAGCGCTTGAGCTGTGTGCTCAGCATCGAAGCTGATCCACACCCACATGGCCAGTGCCGCCACTACAGCCATGATGCCGCCGAGGGTGAAGCCAAGCACGCGCAGGAGGATTGCCAGACGGATCTTCAAACCAGTGCTTCCGGAGCAGGGAGCGGCAATCATACTCCAGCCGCAGGAGCGCTTTCCTGACGCAGGTCGGCTGTGTGAGGTGAGTTCGCCGGAGACAAAAAGGGCCGCCCGAGGGCGGCCCGCAAGCTTTGACTGTGCAGCGGGATCAGTTGCAGCTGAGCGTGGCGTATGCCTTGCCCACGCCCGCGACGCTGGGCAGGTTGGCCTTCACGCAGGCCGGTGTGTGCGGCGTGTAGGTGTAGGGAAGGGTGATCGGGAAGGCGCCAGTGGTGGTCCAGTTGGAAGCACTCTTGTCACCGCTGGAGGGTGTCGACCAGGTGATGTTGTAGGTGGCGAAGTCAGCCGTGCTGGTGATGTTGTTGTTGCGAAGATCCCAGAAACCGCAGTTGCTGCCGCTGTCATAGAAGCACACCACCGGATTCTTGGCGTTCTGGAAGTAGTTGCTTTCGATCAGCGCGTAGCCGGCCTGGCGGGTGTTGATGCCTGAGTCGGTGATACCGTCGTACAGGTTGTTGTACACGTGGATCCAGCCACCGCGTTGCAGCGGCAAGCGGGCGTTCACGTTCTTGTAGTAGTTGTGGTGGTAGCTGATCTCGCGGCCGCCATCGATGTCGGACGAGGAGGAGCCATCCAGGCCGACTTTCTTGCTGTCGTGGATGTAGTTGTACGACACGGTGATGTTGTGCGAGGCCTTCTTGATGTCGATGGCCGACTCGAAGGTCAGATCGCCGTCGGGCGAGCCGTTGCATTCGTTGTTTACGGCGAACATCTCGTTGTGGTCGATCCACACGTTGGAACCGCCGTCGATGCGGAACATATCGGCATCGTTTTTGGCTCCGCCGAGTGCGCCGATCTTCATGTTGCGCACGATGACGTTGTTCGAACCACCGTTGATCACGATGCCGAAGTTGGCCGAGGAGCCGTTGGCGCCCTCGATGGTGATGCCTGCGGTGTAGTTCTTCACCTCGACATAGCGGTAGGCATCGTTCCAGTGCGGCGCCGGGCAATCGTGATTGGCGTCAATGGTGGAGTCCGCGACGATCTGGGCTATCAGTGTGTCTTCATTGCCGGTGTAGGTGATGTGCAGCGGATATGCTCCAGTACTGACTTCTTTACCCGCATCGTTGAAACGCGCGTTGGCAATGATGGTGTTGATTTCAGTGTGGCTGGCTGCAGTGAATTTGCGCGCGCTGGCAACGTTGCCGCCTGTGGCAGTGGAGAAACCACCGGAAGTCGTCGCGGCGGCGCCGCCGGCAACGCTTGAAGCGGCTGCTGCGCTGGATGCGGCTGTGCTGGAGACCGACGACGAGGCCTTGCTCGATGAGGTAGCGGCTGTGCTGCTGGTCGCGGCGCTGGAAGCCGCTGTGGATGAGGTGACCGAACTCGAAGTGGCCGAGGCGTTCGTGCTGGAGACTGACGACGAGGTTTTGCTCGACGAGGCGGCGGCTGTGCTATTGGCCGCGGAGCTGGCCGAAGTTTGACTTGGGCTGCTGCTGGTAGCGCTGTTGGTTTCGCTGGATGACCCGCCACCACCACCACCGCCACAGGCGGTGAGCGCGACGCTCAGGATGGATGTCAGAAGAGTGGCTTTCAAGCCATGAGAGAGCTGCTGCATGATTCCTCCAGTTCCTTGCCGGCTTGTTATCAGGATGGGAAATGTAGGAAAAATTCCGACAAGGTGTCTGGATGTTAATCTGACAATTTTTGGCAAAAACGTGAAATTTGTCACGACCCGACGAGCGGTAGCGGGTGCGCGCCGGGCGACCGTTCGATGGCGTATGGGCGGCTATTCCGCGTCGGTTTCGTGCTTAGACCGGATGGCCTTGAAACGCGCCAGGGTGTGCTCACGCGCGGTGGCGTGATCGACGATCGGGGCCGGATAGTGGCGGCCGATCACGCAGCCGATGGCGCGCTGCTCCGCGGGTTTGAGCTTCCACGGGGCGTGGATGAGTTTGTCCGGCACAGCTGCGAGCTCCGGCACATAGCGGCGGATGAACTTGCCTTGCGGATCGAACTTCTCCGACTGGGTGATCGGGTTGAATATGCGGAACCAGGGCTGGGCATCGCAGCCGGTGGAGGCGGCCCATTGCCAGCCACCGTTGTTGGCGGCCAGATCGTAGTCGAGCAGCCACTGCGCGAAAAAGCGCTCGCCCCGCAGCCAGTGAATGCCCAGGTCCTTGGTGAGGAAGCTGGCGCTGACCATGCGCAGGCGGTTGTGCATGAAGCCGCTGGCGAGCAGCTGGCGCTGCGCAGCATCAACCAGCGGGTAGCCGGTGCGGCCTTCGCACCAGGCATCGAACAGGGCATCGGCAGCCGGGCCTTGTTCCCAGTGCAGCGCGTCGAACTCCGGTTTGTAGGCATGCTCGACCACGTGGGGATGGTTGAACAGCAACTGCTGGTAGAACTCGCGCCAGATTAGTTCCGACAACCAGCTTTCGGCGCCGGCGCCACTGCGCGCGTGGGCATTGCCGGCCAGTGCGCGGATCGATACGGTGCCAAAGCGCAGGTGGGTGGACAGGTAGGAAACCCCCTTTACAGCGGGGAAGTCGCGCACCGCGTGGTACTGGTTGATGCGCCCGGTGAATTCCTCCCACAAGGCTTCGCCGCCACGCATGCCGGGAGTGACGCGCAAATCGCAGGTCTCGAATCCGAGTGCACTCAGCGCCGGCAGGTGGCTGCCTTCCGGCGGCGAGGCAAGATGACCGGCGAAATCGGCAACCGGCCAGGCTCCCAGATCGCGCGGCTGCACACTGCGCAACCAGGCATTCTTGTAGGGCGTGAATACGCCGAAGGGCTTGCCGGACTGGGTCAGGATCTCACGTCGCTCGAAGATCACCTGATCCTTGAAGGAGCGGAAGACAATGCCGCTGTCCTTCAGGCTGTTTGCCACGCGGGTATCGCGGGCGATCGCGGCCGGCTCGTAGTCATGGTTGGCGAAAACCGCCACCACTTTCAATTCGTTCGCGAGGCGCGGAATTTCTTCCTCTGCGCGGCCATGACGCACGATCAGGCCGCCGCCCTTTTCGCGCAAACGGGCATCCAGCTCGGCGAGGCTGGCATGGATGAAGCTCACCCGTCTATCCTGCCGGGAAGGTAGCGCGTCGAGGATGTCGGTGTCGAACACGAAGGCGCAGAACACCTTGGCGTGAGCCTGCAAGGCATGGGAGAGCGCAGCGTGATCGAAATCGCGCAGATCGCGGCGGAACCAGACGAGGGCGGCAGGGTCGCGGGACATGGCTTCAGGTGATTGCGGGCCGGAACAGGGCGCGGGCAAACAGGTTAAAATGGAATGGTGCAAAACGTGAACCTTACCCATCATTTCCTCATCGCCATGCCCGGGCTGGCCGATGGCCCTTTTGCCAAGGCACTGGTCTATCTGGCCGAACACAATGAGGACGGCGCGCTGGGCGTGGTAGTCAATCGCCCGCTCGATCTGGACATCAAGGAATTGATGGAGCGGATCGAGATCCCCCTTCAGCATGCCGAGCGCGGCGATGAATCGATCTACTTCGGCGGCCCGGTGCAGACCGATCGTGGCTTCGTGCTGCATCGCCCGCATGGCGACTGGCAGTCCAGCCTCAAGGTGACGCCCGAGATCGCCCTGACCAGTTCCAAGGACATCCTGCAGGCGCTGGCTGAACGCGGCGAACCGCAAGAATTGCTGATCACGCTCGGCTATGCCGGCTGGGGGGCCGGCCAGCTCGAGGAAGAGCTGGCGCAGAACTCCTGGCTCACGGTGGCGGCCGATCCGCGCATCATCTTCGAGCGGCCGGCTGAGGAACGCCTGGACGCCGCCGTTCATCTATTGGGCATCGACTTCGCGAATCTCTCGGATGTGGCGGGGCACGCGTGAAGTGCGTCTTCCCTCTTTCCCGCCCCCTCTCCCTCAAGGGGCGAGGGGAGTGTAGAACGCTTGTGTTGCGGGCATCTCTATGATGGGTACCCTGCTCGGCTTCGACTTTGGTACGGCCCGCATCGGCGTGGCTACCGGCGAAACCGAAACCCGCCTGGCCCAACCGCTCACGACCATCCACGGTGAGGCCAATGATCTGCGTTTCGGGGAGATTGAGAAGCTCATCAAGGAATGGCGCCCAGTGAAGCTGGTGGTCGGCTTGCCCAGCGCACTCGATGGCACGGCCACCGAGATGACGGCGCGCTGCAAGCGCTTTGCCAACCAGTTGAATGGCCGCTTCGGCCTGCCGGTAGCGCTGGTGGATGAGCGCCTGTCATCCGCGGAAGCTGAAGAAATGTTGCGCGAAGTCAGCCGCAGCTGGCGCGAACGTAAACAACATCTCGATGCGCTGGCCGCCCAGCGCATCCTGCAAAGTTTTCTGGACACGGACAATCACGATGAACCTGCCTGACGCCAATGTGCTCTGCGAGCAACTCGCCACCCTGATCCGCCCGCAACTGCGGCCTGATACTGCACTGGTTGGTATCCACTCCGGCGGCGTGTGGGTGGCTGAGCGCCTGCACCAGTTGCTGGGCATTGCCGAACCGCTGGGCAGCATCGATGTGTCTTTCTATCGCGACGACTACGGCTCGCGCGGCCTGCATCCGCACCCGCAGAAATCCGGGATCCCGTTCGACGTGAGCGAGCGTCACATCATTCTGGTGGATGACGTGCTCTACACCGGTCGCACCACGCGCGCCGCGCTCAATGAACTCTTTGACTACGGCCGCCCGGCCTGCGTGGATCTGGCTGTGCTGGTCGATCGTGGCGAGCGCCAACTGCCGATCGGCCCGACCTGGTGCGCCTGGCATCTGCCGGAGCGCCTGCCCGCAGGCAGCAAACTGGATCTGAAGCGCGATGTGGCCGGCAATCTTTCCCTGGAGGTGAAAAGTGCTTAATCCTCAGCTTACCAAGGATGGCCGCCTGCGCCATCTGCTGACCCTCGACGGCCTGCCCAAGGCCATTCTCACCGAAATTCTCGACATCGCCGCGCCCTTCACCGAAGTGGCCGAGCGCGAAGTGAAGAAGCTGCCGCTCTTGCGTGGCAAGAGCGTGTTCAACGTGTTCTTCGAGAACAGCACGCGCACCCGCACCACCTTCGAAATCGCCGCCAAGCGTCTGTCGGCCGACGTGATCAATTTGAACGTGTCGACCAGCTCCACCAGCAAGGGCGAAACCCTGCTCGACACGGTGGACAACCTCTGTGCGATGGGCGCCGACATGTTCGTGATGCGCCATGCCTCAAGCGGCGCGCCCTACTTGCTCGCCCAGCACCTGCGCAACACCGGCCGCGACCACATCAGCGTGGTCAATGCCGGCGACGGGCGCCATGCGCACCCCACGCAGGGGCTGCTGGATATGTACACCATCCGCCACTACAAGCAGGACTTCACCAAGCTGACGGTGGCCATCGTCGGCGATGTGCTGCACTCGCGCGTGGCGCGTTCCGAGATCGCCGCGCTCACTACGCTGGGCGTGCCGGAAGTGCGCGTGATCGCGCCGAAGACGCTGCTGCCGACCGACGTGGAACGCATGGGCGTGCGCGTCTTCCACGATATGGAAGAGGGTTTGAAAGGCGTGGATGTGGTGATGATGCTGCGCTTGCAGAACGAGCGCATGAGCGGCGCGCTGCTGCCTTCCAGCGGCGAATACTTCAAGTTTTACGGCCTCACCGAAGAGAAGCTGGCGCTCGCCGCCAAGGATGCCATTGTGCTGCACCCGGGCCCGATGAACCGCGGCGTGGAGATTGACTCGGCCGTAGCCGACGGCGCCAACGCAGTGATCCTGCCGCAGGTGACCTTCGGCATCGCGGTGCGGATGGCGGTGATGAGCATGCTGGCAGCGGGGAACTGAGAACATGAAAATCCAGATTGCAAACGGCCGCGTGATCGACCCGGCCAACCAGATCGACGCTCAGCAGGATGTGTTCATCGAGAGCGGCAAGATCGTTGCCCTCGGCAGCGCTCCGGCCGGCTTTGTGGCCGAGAAGGTGATCGACGCCAAGGGGCTGATCGTCGCTCCCGGCTTGGTGGATCTGTCGGCCCGTCTGCGCGAGCCGGGCTTCGAATACCGCGCCACGCTGGAGAGCGAAATGCAGGCCGCGATGGCCGGTGGCATCACCAGCCTCGCCTGCCCGCCTGACACTGATCCGGTGCTGGACGAGCCGGGCCTCGTGGAAATGCTGTGTTTCCGCGCCAAGAAGTTGCACTGTGCCCACGTGTATCCGGTCGGTGCGCTCACCGCCAAGCTCGAAGGCAAACGCATCACCGAGATGGCCGAGCTGGTCGAAGCCGGTTGCGTGGCCTTCTCGCAGGTGAATACGCCGGTGCTGGACACCAACGTGCTGCTGCGCGCCATGCAGTACGCCGCCACCTTCGGCTTCCGCGTCTGGCTGCAGCCGATTGACCCCTATCTGGGCAAGGGCGGTGTGGCGCACGATGGCGAAGTGGCCTCGCGCATGGGCCTCACCGGCATTCCGGTGGAAGCCGAGACCGTGGCGCTGGAAACCTACCTGAGCCTTGCGCGCATGACCGGCGTGAAGCTGCACATCACGCGTATTTCCTCGGCTGCCGCATTGGAATGTATTGAGCGCGCACGCGCTGGCGGGCTGGACGTGACCTGCGACGTGGCCGCCCACCACCTGCACCTGTGCGACATCGACATTGGCTACTTCAACCCGCAGTGCTACGTGGTGCCACCGCTGCGCAGCCAGCGCGACCGCACGGCGCTGCGCGCCGGCCTCGCCAGCGGCAAGATCAACGCCGTGTGTTCAGACCATACCCCGGTGGATGACGATGGCAAGCAGATGCCGTTCGCCGAAGCCGAGCCGGGCATGACCGGCCTCGAAACCTTGCTGCCGCTGGTGATCAAGTGGGCGCAGGAAGATAAGGTGTCCCTGCCCGACGCGCTGGCCCGCGTCACCGCCAGCGCCGCCAGCATCATGGGCATCACCAAGGGCGGCCACCTCGGGGTGGGTGCGCGTGCCGACGTGGTGATCTTCGATGCTGAAGCCGATCAGGTGCTCACCCGCGAGGCGCTCAGGAGCCAGGGCAAGAACACGCCTTTCCTCGGCATGCCGCTGCCAGGCGTGGTGAAGCACACGCTGGTTGAAGGCCGGGTAATGTTTGGTTGATGCGTGCTTGATTTATGAAAACGCCCGGCAATCTGCCGGGCGTTTTGTTTTGGTGCCCCGGGATTTCAGAAACGGGTGCTCCAGATCATGCCGACCGAGGCATCGTTATCCCCCTGGATGTTGTTAGCATCTTTTCGGTAGCTGGCTTGCAGTGTCATGTCGCTGAGTTTGCCAGTAGGCAAGGCGTAGGTGATGCGCTGCTCCAGCTCCCTGCCATCTGGCCGCAGGCTGGCTGATTCATGCACGAGGTATGCCTCGCCGTCTTCCGCGATCATGGTGCTCGTCACGTTGATGTTTCCCTGGCTGACGCGCAAGGGCTGACGCAGGCTCAGGGTCAGGCGGTCACGTGACGCTAGCAGTTTGGTTTGCTGGTAGCTCGCGCTCCAGAACGTTGAGCGGATGCGGCTAGTTCCGGCAAAGAGGCCATCGGCCTGCGCCGCCGAGGTGCGTGCGAAGCCGCCTTCGAAGAGTAGGTGATGATTTGCACTTAAGCGCATGCCCAGCGTGGCCGCGTAGCTCATGCTGTTGTTGCGGCCCAGGCTCATTGCGGAGTGTGTGTCATACGTGCTGCCGAGCAGACCATGCTGCTCGGTCAGTGCGCCGATCTTCACTCCGGTGCTGAACATCTGGGTGAGCTGGTAATTCATGCCCAACTGTATGCCTTGTGCTTCGGGGGTCGCCCAGGAGGGCGACCAGTTCCCGTTGCGGCCTGCTTCGGTTGCCGCCGTGTTGCTCCAGCTGGCAGCAAAGCGCAGCGACTGACTTAATGGCAGGCCAGCCGCAACGAGTGCGCCGCCCTGGCTGAGGTTCATCAGGTCGGGGAGTGCGCTGTCATGTGAGAGCCAGGCCAGGTTTTCATCGCCGGTCATGGCGCGCGTGAAGGCGTACTGTGCCGGATAGCCGTAGCCCATCGCGATGCTGGTGCCGCCGGCGTCGGTGAACATGGCAAAGCCTTGCTGACGTTGCGAGGCCAGTTCCTCGTTGAAGCCGAATTCACCCAGGTGGTCTCTGGGGCTGTCACCGGGGCCCTGCCAGTAGGCGAGTTCGCGCCCGTCCGCGAGTTTGATTGCACGAGGGCCCTTGTTGACGTTCGTAGGCAGCGCATTGAGGCTGGCTTTGGCGGCGGGGGATTTGATCAGGCCAGAGAGGTTGACCGTGAAGTTGCGCAGATAGGTATCCAGTGCGGTGTAGCTGGCGAGTTTTGACTGCACTGAGGCCATGCTGCCCAGCGCGCCGCTGCTGATCATGCTGCCGGTGAGGCTACTCAGGGCGATGGTGCTGCCATTGGCACGGGTCACGCTGAGGGTTCCATAGGGTTGAAATGCGCGGCCCAGATTTACAAGCCCGACGCCATAGGTGCTGTCAGCGCCTGCAGGTCCCAGGTCAGTGGCCGTGGCGAGCAGCAGGTCGATACTGGTGCCGCGAGTTTTCAGGATCGGCCAGGCCGATTGCAGCAGCAGCAACGAACCGCTGACGACAGGGGCCGCCATTGAGGTGCCGGACCAGTAAGACCAGGTACCGGTACCGGCTGTCGTGTAGGGGGCGAGAATGGACTCCCCCGGTGCGACCAGCCAACGCAGCGAATAGCCCGTTGTCTGGCCATTGGTATTGACCAGCTTGCCGCTGCCGGGGGTATTGCTGAATGAGGACTTTGCATTGGTCGGGCTCACCGAGCCCACGAATACCAGTCGGCTGATGGCTTGGGCGGTCAGCCCGTTGGTATTGGCACCATTCAGTAGTGCGACATTGCTGTTGCCACCCGCCCAGACGATGAATGCGCCTTTGGAAGCCGCATAGTTGATGGCGGCAACCATGTCGGCCGTGTTGCCGTAAGTGATTGAGACATTGATTACGCTCGCGCCGGCATCGGCAGCCTTGCGCACCCCGTTGGCCACGTCAGTGCTGTAGCCAGACCCGGAGGCATTCAGCACTTTTTTTGCAACGATGTTGGCGTTGGGGGCGACGCTGATCACGCTCCCTGCGGTCGTGGTGTAGCCGCCATAGCTTGCGTTCCAGGCGAAGGGTTTGTTGCCGGCCGCGATGGCTGCGACTGCCGTGCCATGGCTGTTGTCATCACGGAATCCGTTGCTGCAGCGAAAGCTGACAGCGGCGCAGGTGCTCAGGGTCTGTGAAACCTGCCCTGTGGCAAACGAAGGGTGGGTTGGATTGATTCCGGTGTCGACCACGCCGAGCAGCTGTCCGGTTCCCCAGTTGGCGGCCGACATGATTGCATCATTTACGCCAATCTGCCTGAGCCAGGGTGCATAGGTTGCCGCTTGAGCAAGGCCTGCCGGAAGAATCAGTGTCAGCAGGAGGACACCGTTACGGCGGGGTTGGTGACTTTTGTTTTGCGGCGCACTCATGCAGGTCTCCTGAATGACTGATCAATCCGGAGGGAGCAAGCATGAACGGCAGGGCGCAGCCCTGTGATGGGCTGTGTTCTGGCGGTCCCGCTGTCGTAGGTTGCCCCTTAGACCGGAAACTTTGCGACCCCGTCTTTCGACGGGTGTGCCTTTGTCGGACTTAGCTCTAATCAAGGTAAATCACGGGTGCTCAGGTAACAACCCGACCCACAGAATTTGACAAAACGCAGGTTCTTGCAGGAGGAGGTCCAAAGCAATCCCTGTTCCGCTGCCTTTCGCTGGGTTTGTTTGTAGAATGCCGAACTGATTCCCCTGAAAATCCTTACAAACCAAGGACAAATACATGACCAAGCTGTTCATCGAAGATCTGGACCTGGCCGGCAAGCGCGTACTGATGCGCGTGGACTTCAACGTGCCGGTGAATAACGGCGTCGTCGAGAGCGACAAGCGCATCCGCGCCGCCATCCCGACCATCAAGTACGCGCTGGACAAGGGCGCTTCCGTCGTCCTGATGTCACACCTCGGCCGCCCGGATGGCAAGGTTGTCGCCAAGTGCACGCTGGCCCCGGTTGCTGAGCGTCTGGAAAAGCTGCTGGGCAAGCCGGTGAAGTTCCTGTCGGACTGCGTCGGTGCTGAAGTCGAAGCCGTGACCAGCAAGCTCGCCGCGGGCGAAGTGGTGCTGCTCGAAAACGTGCGCTACCACCTCGAAGAAGAAGGCAAGGTCAAGGACAAGGAAGGCAACGTCACCAAGGCCACGCCGGAAGCTGTTGAAGCCTTCCGCTCAGCACTCTCGCGCAACGGCGACGTGTTCGTGCTGGACGCTTTCGGCACCGCTCACCGCGCCCACAGCTCGGTGGTCGGCATCAACCTGCCGCGCGCTTCCGGCCTGCTGCTGAAGAAAGAACTCGATTTCCTTGGCGAAGCCGTGAACAAGCCGGTGCGTCCGCTCGTGGCGATCATCGGCGGCTCCAAGATCTCCGGCAAGATCGACGTGATCGAAGCCCTGCTGCCCAAGGTCGACAAGCTGCTGATCGGTGGCGGCATGGCCTTCACCTTCCTCAAGGCCCAAGGCTATGAAGTCGGTAACTCGCTGTGCGAAAACGACAAGGTCGAACTCGCCAAGAGCCTGATGGCCAAGGCTGGCGACAAGCTGGTGCTGCCGATCGACACCATGGTCACCAAGCGTCTGGACTTCGGCGCCCGTACGCTGGATGGTCTGGTTGAAGTCGCCTCCACCGCGATTCCTTCGGATCAGGAAGGCGTGGACATCGGCTCGAAGAGCGCTGCGCTGTATGCAGACATCATTCGTGGCGCGAAGACCGTGCTGTGGAACGGCCCGATGGGCGTGTTCGAAATCGACGCTTCCGCTGTCGGCACCTACGCCGTGGCCAACGCGCTGACCGAAGCCACTGCCAAGGGCGCGATCACCATCGTCGGTGGTGGCGACTCCGTGGCAGCGGTTGAGAAGGCTGGCCTGGAAGATCAGGTCTCGCACGTCTCCACCGGTGGCGGCGCTTCGTTGGAATTCCTCGAAGGCAAGGCTCTGCCTGGCGTGGAAGCGCTGTCGGAAAAGTAATCCTGGCTGTTTCCGGATACAGAAAGGCCGACCCACGGGTCGGCCTTTTTCATGCGTGTTGGGCTTAGCCCGGCGCACCGGCAGCGCGGCGATCACGACGCAAATCGCGCTTGTCCTGATGCAGGTCGCGGCGATCCGTGTGCAGATCATGCCGTTCGGCCCGTACGCCACTCAGATCTCCGCTGCGGCGCTCGTGGCGCAACTCGCGGTGATCGGCATGCACGGCCTGTTTGTCGGAGCGGACTTCGCGACGGTCCTGGCGGATTTCGGGGGTGCGCGGAGTGCTGGCTGCAAAGCTGCTGGCTGTGCTGAGCAGCAGGGCGAGTGGGATGAGCAGGGAACGGGCTTGCATGATGATCTCCTGAGTCTGAAGGCGGCGGCCTGCCGTCTGTGCAGATTAACGAAGCCCTGCCGCACCGGCTGACGCGTGCTTGCAAGCAAATGTAAGCGTCGTCCGAGTGGCCCCAAGCCCCTGCGGCCTTGCTGGAGAGCGCTTCCGGCGGGGCGGGCGCTAGCGCTTCGAAACATTTTGTTGCATCTGGCGCGCCTAGGGGCAGGCTGGCAGGATCGCCATGCGCAGCGGCCTATAGTCAAATCATCCAGGCATCCTCGGGAGGCGATCATGACTGTCGTACTGACAGGAGGTTGTGCTTGCGGAGCAATTCGTTATGAATGCGAGGCGAAGCCGGTTGTGATGCTCAACTGTCATTGTCGGGATTGTCAGCGCAGCAGTGGCGGGGCTTTTGCGCCGCTGGTGGTGGTGCAGGCCGATCACTTCTGCCTGAGGCAGGGCGTGCCGAAGTATTTCGTGTCGGTGGCGGATAGCGGCAACACGGTGCGGCGAGGTTTCTGCGCGGAGTGCGGTTCGCCCTTGTTCATGTCAAGCGCGGCATTGCCCGGTTACATCGCCCTCAAGGCGGGCAGCCTGGACGATCCGACCCTGTTCCGTCCCGCTGCAGATCTGTGGACCCACAGCGCTCAGTGCTGGGACAGCATGAACCCGATCCTGCCCAAGTATGAATACGAGCCGGGGCATCCGCAGCAGAAGGTTCCGGAACACGCCTGATCGGGGGGCTTAGCGTCGGGTCGGGTACTCTTCCTCGATCTTGTCCTGGTAGTAGCCCATCGGTGAGCTGCTGGCGAGGAAGCGCTGGGCGATCTCGTCGCCCACATTGGTGTGCTGGAGCACCTTGCCGCTTGAGAATTCAATCTCAAGCACGCGGCTGGCGCGATCATAGCCGGCGGATTTGATGCCGCCACGGTTGATCGGTTTGCGACTGATGCTCATGACCTCTCCCGTGACTTACCAGCGCAGGCGCTCGGCACGCTGCTCGGACAGGCGCAGTTCGCGCCCGGCGAGCTCGCGTTCCAGGCGTAGCCGGGTCAGCTGATTTGAATACTGGCGCAACTCTTCTTCGTTGCGAGCGCCTGGCATGCGAACTTCGATGCTGCGCTGTTCCTGCTCCAGATAGTCGATGTGCTCGCGGGCGAGGTGAATCTCACGCCCGGCTTCAAAACCGCGCAGGAAAGCTGCTTCGGTGCGCTCCGGGCATACCCCGGCATAGCGCTCTCCACGTCGGCCGGCGGAGAGGCCGTTGGCCGGCGTGCAGTAGAAATTCAGGCCGCGCTCGCGCCCAAGACGCCAAGCCGTCTCGTCCGGCTCCAGGCGGTACACGCTGCAGGATTTGCGGTGCGTAGAGATGCGCTCGGGCGCCTGGCCGTTCTGGCCGTCACGATAGCCGACGCGTTCCCAGTCTCCCTGCCGGCACTCGTCTTCGCTCAGCGTGGAGCAGCCGGCAAGGAGGCAGACGAAGAGCAGGGGCAGGGCGGCGGGATGCAGGCGGGGCATGGAGGCGTTCCGATGAAGGCAGCGCAAGTGTAACGCTTCAGCCTTCGCTGGGGCTGACAGGGCGTCCACAGGTCGCCCAGCCTCGGCCCGTCGCTCAGTGCCCGCAGCCGCAGCCCCCACTCTTGTTGCCGCCATGGCCGCCGCAGCCACCCCCTTCATGTGCGTGCCCCTTGCCACCGCAGCACTCATGGTCGGGGTTGTCATGGCCTTTGCCACCGCAGCATTCGTGATCGTCTCCGTGAGCGTGACCGCCACAGCCTCCGCCCGCTTGTTCGGCATGCGGATCGAAGGGTGGTGCGGCTTCCAGCTCACCAGCCTGGAACTGGGCGAGAGCTTCGGCCGCGGTGGCCGCTTCGCAGCCATACACCTGGATACCGTTGCGCTGCAGCTCGAAGAGCAGGCGCGGATGGATTTCACTGCACAGGATGCCCTGGATGCCACTGACCAGCTCCTCGCTGATCGATTCGGGCTGAGCCCGGTCGAGCACATGAACGGCTTCGCCATCCACGATCACGAGATGCTGGGCGGCGCCGAAGTCGGCGTGCAGGGCGCTGGAGAGCCCTTCCGGGCTGGCGACGGGGATGCAGAGTTTCATGGCATTGCCTTCAGTACTTGGGTTAAATCGACAGGAGACGGCCCCGTGATTGCGGCCCTCTCCACCAGATCCTCTCCCGTGGGCGGGTGAGGAGGGCGTTGAGCCTCGCCCTGCTGTGTGGATGAGATTCGCAGGGCCTTGCCGTTGAGCAGGGCATCGGCAATCTTGTGACGGGCGCGGGCGAGGATGTTGCCGATGGTCTGGCGCGAGACGCCCATGCGCAGCGCGACCTCGGTCTGGTAATGGCCGTCCAGGTCCGCCAGGCGCAAGGCCTCCAGCTCGTCGAGCTCCAGAGCGATTTCGTCCAGCGCGTGCAAGGGCACGCCGCGTGGCTTGAAGTAGTCTGAAACCGGCGCACATCGGATGCAGCGCTGCTTGGGGGGGCGAGCCATCGAAGCTTGATTATTGGCAAAAGCCAATTATTGTTTGGCGGCGAGAATCTCGGCGTTGATGTGGATCAGACTCTAAGGAGACCGAAATGCTGAAGAAGCTGTGCCTTGTGGCCCTGCTGGTTCTGACTGGTGGGCTGGCCAGTGCGAAAACGGTGCTGATCGATGTGCGTACGCCGGAGGAATATGCCGCGGGCCATCTGGAGGGGGCGCTGAACATTGATCATCAGCTGATCGGCCAGCGCATTGGCATGGCGGGCGTCAGCAAGGACGACGAAGTGCAGCTCTACTGCCGCTCTGGGCGGCGCTCCGCCCTCGCCGCGCAAACCCTCGCTAGCCTGGGTTATCGCAAGCTCATCGATCTGGGCTCGATGGAGGCGGCCCGCGCCAGGCTGTGCGCGGCCCAGGGCAACAAGGCCTGCTGAGGCGGGAATGAAAAAGGGCGGCCAGCGGCCGCCCTGATGAAGCGCGGTGCGCGGTGCTTACTTTTTCAGCGCGTCACGGATCTCGCGCAGCAGCAGCACGTCTTCCGGCGTGGCGGGCGCTTCGGCCGGGGCGGCGGGCGCTTCGCGCTTGAGGCGGTTGATCTGCTTGATCATGATGAAGATCACGAAGGCCAGGATCGCGAAGTTGATCGCGATGGTGATGAAGTTGCCGTAGGCCAGCACCGGAATACCGGCCTTCTTCAGCGCGGCGAGATTGTTCTCCACACCCGCCGGTACGGTGCCCAGCACGAGAAACAGATTCGAGAAATCGATCTTGCCGACCACAGCGCCCACGATCGGCATGAACACATCGCCCACCATCGAATCGACGATCTTGCCGAAGGCCCCGCCGATGATCACACCGACCGCCAGATCGACCACGTTCCCCTTGAGGGCGAACTCTCTGAATTCGCTGAAAAAGCTCATTTCCTGCTCCCTGTGAAGTGTTTATCAGTTGCTATTTGTGCCCAGTGGCATACTCCGAGTGTGCCCGAGCCGCCCCCTCGCGTGCAATTCCCGCCCCGTTTGCCGAGCTTCCCGATGACACTTCGCCACACATTCCTGCGCCGCCTGCTGCTGGCCGCCAGTTTCCTGCCTCTGTCGGCGCTGGCGGCCCCCGCCGGCGAGACGCTTGAGCTGCAGATTGCCGAACACGACACCCTGATCAATATCAGCCAGCGCCTGCTCGCCCGCCCGGCGCAGTGGCCACGCCTGCAGGAGCTCAATGGCATTGCCGACCCGCAGCGCCTGAAGCCGGGCAGCACCCTGCGCATCCCTTACGCCCTGCTGCGCAGTGAGCCGCAGCAGGCGCGCGTCGAATCGGTGCTGGGCGAGGTGCGTGGCAGCAAGGGGCTGTTGGTGGCAGGCGCCCAGTTGGCCGTGAATGAAGTGATCAGCACCGGACCCGGCGCCTATGCCGTGCTGGTGCTGCCGGATGGCTCGCGCTGCATCGTGCAGCCGGACAGCCGCACCCGCATCGAGCTCTTGCAGCGCTTGCGCGGCACCGAGGTGCAGCAGAGCAGGCTGGAGGTGAGCCGCGGGCGCATCGAAACCAAGGTGCAGCCGCAACGTGGTCCGGCGGCACGCTACGAAATCCGCACTCCAACGGCCGTGATCGGTGTGCGCGGCACCGAATTCCGTGCTGGCTACGATGGCACGGCAGCGCGTGTGGAAGTTACCGAGGGTGCGGTGGCGGCCAATCAGCAGCAGCGTATTGAGGCCGGAGAAGGTGCGGTGGTGGATGCGCGCGGCGTGCACACCGAAACCCTCTTGCCGGCGCCCGCTACGGCCGCCATTCCAGCGCTCTTTGAGCGCCCCCTGCTGCGCATTCCGCTGCCTGAAACGGCGGGGGCCGCAGCGCACCGCGTGATCGTGGCGGGCCCGGCTGGTTTTGCTTTGCCAGCGGCAGAGCAACTGGTGAGCGGAGGCGAGGCGCGCTTGGCCGATCTGCCCGATGGCGATTACCGTTTACGTCTGCGCGCCGTGAGCGCCAGCGGACTGGAGGGGCAGCACAGCGAAACCGCTTTCCGCCTTAAGGCGCGGCCTGAGCCACCCTTCGTGAGTGGTGAGCGTTCCGGCAACATCATCCAGGCAGAGCGTGTCGAATTCAGCTGGACGCGCAATCCGGAGGCGGCACGCTACCGCCTGCAGGTCGCCGGCCCGGCCGGTTTCGAAACACCGGTGTATGCACGTGAGGATCTGAGCGGCAGCAGCATCAATGTGGCGCTGCCGCCCGGCGAGTATCAATGGCGCCTGGGCTCGGTGCGGGCGGATGGCGATCGCGGCCCGTGGAGCGATGTGGTGTCCTTCACCCTCAAGGCCCTACAGGATCCACCTGCCGCACCAGCCATCAGTGACGAGGAGCTGGTGCTGGCCTGGCCGGCCGAGCCGGGTCAGTGCTTTGAAGTCGAGATGGCCCAGGATCTGGCTTTTAGCCAGATCCATACCCGCCGCGAGACGCAGGAGGCGCGTCTGGTCCTGCCCAAGCCCGAACCCGGGCAATGGTTCGTCCGTGTGCGGGCCACCGATCCGGATGGTTTTGTCGGCCAGTGGAGCAGCCCGCAGCAGTTTGAGATCGAGGCTTACCGGCCCTGGTGGCTGCTCGGCGTGCCCGTGCTGCTCCTGTTGGCCCTGTGAGTGATTGAGCGTGCAGCCGGCACAGCGCATCCGGCTTGAATGGGCGCTGGTCAGCGGCGTGCTGGCGCTGCTGGCCCTGGCATGCGCGCTGCAGGGCTGGTTGTGGCGCTTCGATCTGCAATTGCATGACATCGCCCTGAGCCGTGCTGAGCATCCGGCAGATCAGCAGATCGTGATCGTCGCCATCGATGACGCCAGCCTTGCCGAGCTTGGGCGCTGGCCTTGGCCGCGCAGCCTGCATGCGACGCTCGTCGACCGGCTGAGCGCGGCAGGCGCCACGGCAGTGGCGCTGGACATCATCTTCAGCGAGGCCGCTGCCGAGGATGTGCAGCTTGCCGCAGCCTTGCGCCGCCATGCCCGGGTGGTGCTGCCGGTTCTCCAGCTTGAGCAAGACGAACTCATCGTCGGCGAAAACCTGCCGGCCCCGGCCTTACGCGCGGCAGCAGCGGCCCTCGGCCATATCCAGATGGAATTCGATCCGGATGGCCTGGCGCGCAGCGTGTATCTGCAGGAAGGCTGGCAGCGGGCCGCGCATCCCCAGCTGGCCTTGGCGCTTGATCGTCTGGCGCGTGGCGAGGCGCAACCGGCGCCGCTCAATCCGGGCCCGGGCTGGCGCCGCAGTGGCTGGTTGCGGATCCCCTTTGCCGGGCCACCCGGCAGCTTTGCGCGAGTTTCCTATGCCGACGTGATCGCCGGGCGGGTGCCGGCGGAGCGCCTGCGCGACAAGCTGGTGCTGGTTGGCGCCACTGCACCGGGCCTTACCGATTCCGTGCCGGTGCCTGGCTCGGGCTTCAGCCGCCCGATGCCCGGCGTGGAGGTGCATGCCAATGTGCTCGCTGCGCTGCGCGCGGGCAGTGGCATTGCGCTGATGCCGCCCTGGCTCAACGCCGCTTTTGCATTGTGCGTGAGCCTGGGCCTGATGCTGGGCTTGCGCCGCAGCAGCGCGCGCAGCGGTTTGTTATGGACACTGGCGATGCTGCTTGGCGTGCTGCTTGCGAGCTGGCTGGGTCTGCGCCATCTGGGCTTCTGGCTGGCACCGGGAGCGGCCCTGCTGATCTGCCTGCTGGCCTACCCCCTGTGGAGCTGGCGGCGCCTCGAAGCCACGCAGCGCTATATGGATGGCGAGCTGCAGGCCTTGCAGCGCGACAGCCTGCTGCCTCCCGAAAGCGGTCCGGATCCCTTCCAGCAGCGCCTGACCCTGCTGCGCTCGGCGGCAGCGCTGGGGCGCGAGGCGCATGCCCTGGTCGAGGCGGTGATTGCCCATCTGCCGGTCGGCGTGATCGCCTTGCATGGCGATGGCAGCCTGCGGCTGGCCAATCCCGCCGCGTACAGCCTGCTCGACCTGCCCGCCGGGGCAGACCTGACGATGGCTCTGCGTCAGTTGCGCTGGCCTGCCAGCTTGCAGCCGCAGGCGGGCTTGCCAGCCCGTCCAGCCGAGCCGCTGGAAGCCGAGCTGCAGAGCGGCGCTGGTCGCCCCTTGCTGCTGCGTCTGGCCGCTCTGGGAGAGGGCTGGGTGCTGGGCCTGGCCGATCTGAGTCATGTCGAAGAAGCTCGCCAGGCCCGGGAAGACACCCTGCGTTTCGTGACCCACGATCTGCGCGCGCCGCTGGCCTCGATCCTCAGCCTGATCGACACGCCGCCGGACAATTTCGAGCCGCTGCCTGCGATCCGAGGTATCTCTGAACGCGCGCTGAACCTCATTGACGAGCTCTTCCGCTTGAGCCGGGCTGAAGCCGTGAGCGAGGGAAGCTTCGAGCTGACAGACCTGCAGACCGTGATCGTGGATGCCTGCGAGCTGTGCTGGAGCCAGGCGCGCGCGGCGCGGGTGACGTTCCAGGTGGATGCCGGCGGTGATGCCGAAGCCTTGGTTCGCGGCCATCATGAGCTGCTCTATCGGGCAGTCGCCAACCTGCTCTCGAATGCCATCAAGTACGGCGGCCCCGAGCGCACGGTGGAGATCAGTCTGCGGGCAGAGGGCGCCCATTGGCTGCTGGCCGTGCGCGACCATGGCCCGGGCATCCCCGAGGCGCAGCGTGGCCGCCTCTTCGAGCGTTTCGCCCGCCTGCCGGATGCAGTGCGGCGCGGCCTGCCCGGCTCTGGCCTCGGCCTGCTGATGGTGCGTACCGTGGCCACCCGCCATGGTGGCCGGGTGAGCGCCGAGTTCCCGGCCGACGGCGGCTGCCGCTTCATCCTCGAATTGCCGCAGACCCATCAGGATCTGCCCTGAGGGCACTCAAGTTCGGAGAGCTTCATGCCGTGAAAGCACAGACGAAGAAACAAAATTTCACGTCTGGAGCACGCCATGCGCATCGTCGTATTGGAAGACAACCTTACTCAATCCACCCTGGTTGCCTCGCTGTTGCGCGGTGCCGGCCATGACGTGCATGAATTTGCGCTGACCCGCGAACTGCAGCGCTTCTGTAGCCGCGAAAGCGTGGACCTCTACCTGCTCGACTGGATGATGCCGGACATCTCCGGTGAGGAATTCCTGCGCTGGCTGCGCGAAGAACGCCATGACAACACCCCTGCGATCTTCATCACCGCCCGTGACACCGAGGATGACATCGTGACCGGCCTGTCTGCCGGGGCGGATGACTTCATGGTCAAGCCGATCAGCCAGCGCGTGCTGATGTCGCGCATCGAAGCTGTGCTGCGGCGGAGCAAACCGCGAGTGGCCGGTGAAGTGCTGGAGCTCTCGCCCTACACCATCGATACCGCCCAGAAGCGGATCCGCCTGCAGGGGGTGGAAGTCGAGCTCACCGAAAAGGAGTTCGATCTGGCCCTGTTCCTGTTCCGCAATCTTGGCCGCCTGCTCTCGCGCGGCCATCTGCTCGAAGCCGTGTGGGGGCGCAATCCGGATCTGGCGACCCGCACGGTGGATACCCATGTCTCACGCGTGCGCGGCAAGCTGCAACTGCGCCCCGAGAATGGCTACCGCCTGGTGCCGACCTACAACTTCGGCTATCGCCTTGAGCGCGTTGAAGCCGGCGAGATCGAGGCAACACCGCAGGTCGCTGCCTGAATACCCGTCGCAGCGGTTTCAGCCGCGCGCCGTACCTCCTGCCGGGCCCTGGTGGCTGAAGCCGAGCCAGAGCCTGATGACTTCAGCCCTCCTGCCCGTCCACCCGCGGATGCCACAGCATCGGCGCGTACTTCCACAGATACAGTGCGAAACATGCCGCCCACAGGGTGGCCGACAGATGCAGGCCCGGCATGTAAGCGGCCGGCCACAGCAGCGCCGGCAACACGCGTGCCAGCAGGGCCAGCTGGAGCAGCACGTAGCAGCTGGTTTCGAGGCGGCCGGCCTTGAGCAGGCGGCCGGTATGGCCCAGCGCGGTGCGCGTGATCATGCCCAGGATCAGGCCAGCGATCAGGCCTACGGTCAGCACGTGTACTGCGGCCGTAAGCTGGCCGGCAGCCAGCAGCAGCAAGGCTACGATCAGCCAGCCATGCGCCAGATGCAGACTCCACAGCAGCGGCACGCGCAAGGTCGGGCCCGGGCGCCAGCCCCAGCAACGCACCGCCTGGGCCAAGGCGGCGATGAGCGCCAGCGGCGTCAGCACCGCGGCCGGGGCGGATACGGCCCAGGCCAGCAGGCTGGCGACGGTGGCAGTAATCGCGATGCGGTCCGCCCAGGCATGCTTCCAGGGCACCGTCTTGAGCGCATTGGCGGTGAAGCTCGGCACGATGCGCCCGGCGATCACGGTGCACAGCGTGGCGATCAGGGCAATCGCCAGATGCAGGCCGAGCAGGGGCGAAACTGCCAGCCAGCCGTGTGCACCGGCGTGGCTGAGGGCATTGGCGAGGGTCAGCGCGGCGAGGATCAGCAAGGCAAAGTAATTGCGCCGGCTGCCGGCGCGGATCAGTACGCGCGCCAGGGCGATGCCCGCCAATGGCAGGAAGGCCAGATCGATCACGGCGGCGGCCATCGGGGGCGCCAGCAGCAGGGCGATGCGCCCGGCCAGCCACAAGCCGGCCAGGGCGCCCAGCGGCCAGCCGGTGGGCGTGGCCAGACCGGTCCAGTTCTTGCCGGCGGTAAACAGGAAGCCCACGATCACCGCGCAGGCGAAGCCGAACACCATCTCGTGGCCGTGCCACAGCAGCACTGGCAGGGCCGGATTGAGGCCACCCACGCCGGCCAGCTGCAGCACCCACAGCGGTACGAAGAGTACGGCGAGGATCGCCGCGAGCAGGTAGAAGGGGCGAAAGCCCAGCGCAAAAACGGCACAGCCGCGCGGCGGGGCGGCGGGCTTGCGGCGGGGTTCGGTGAGGGGGATGACGGCCATGGCGGCTCCGGTTTCTTCTGGGGATGCTGGCATTGTCGGCAAGCGTGCCGCCAGTCTGCCTTATCGCGCGTCAAGTAGCCGGAATGAGGACCGGACTGGAGGGGCGGAAATGCAAACGGCCCGCATGTGGCGGGCCGTTCAGTCCGGAGCAGAAGAGGATCAGGCCTTCTTGATCCAGGCCGAGCACCAGCCCTTGGCCGAAACCAGCTTGTTGCCCAGCGCGACACAGGAGCCTTCGTTGGCATTGGCAGACTTGTAGAAATTACAGTTGGCACAGGTGTTGGTCTTGGCCCAGGTCTTGAACTTGGCGGCATCGACCTTGCTGCCATCAGCCTTGTAGCCCAGCGCCTTGGCGGTGGGATCGTCTTCGGTGACCTTGGCCTGGGCGGCAGCTTCACGCGAGGCCAAGAGGCCCAGGGCAACAGCGGGGGCGGCGAACAGGATGGAACGGCGGCGGCTATCCATGTGGAACTCTCCTAGGGGAAAAAGAAAACAGCCCTCAAAGCATCGTGGCTACTCTTTGCTGCGTCAAGTCAGAATTTTGTGCGCGGCCTGCTCGCCCCACCAAGCCGCTTCTTCGAAGACTGACAGACCCGAGAGATCGGCATGCGCAAACAGGATGCGCTGGTCCGCCGCGCGCAGGGCCGCTATGCCAGGGCGCTGCAGGAAGCCCGGCGCCGGAATGGCCATGGCATGGCCGCGCAGCGTGAGCTCCACCTGCTGGATGCGCCGCTCGAAGTCGCGCCCGTAAGTTGCGCGCAGATCACGCCCGGCGAGCTCCAGCAATTCGTCCTGCGGCGCGTTCTGCAGCCACAGCCGGCCCGTGGCGGGCGGCAGAGCGTGGTAGGCGCTGAACACGGTCTGTGCCGGGCGGGCAGCGCGAATCCACTGGTGCGTGGCCACCACCCAGCCCAGGGTGTCGCCACCGTAACGCAGGTTGTCCCAGGCCAGCGGATGATCTTCGCTGACCTCGCGCGGAAAACCGTCGAGCAGGAAATTGCTGACCAGCCAGGACGCGCTCTGCGGCAGATCGCGTGCCTTGTCGAAGCCGAACTCGGCCAGATCCAGCACACGCGCCGCCACATGCAGCGGCATCGCCAGCACTACGCGCTTGGCACGCAGGCGGAAGGCTTCCGCCCCGTTCAGGCACAGCACCTCGACACCCGCCCCGTGCGGCGTCACACGCAGGGCCATGCCCGGCAGCAGGCGCTCGGCGCCAATGGCGGCGCCCATCTGGCGGGTCAGGGTGGCGAGGCCGTCCGGCCAGGTCAGCACCGCGCCGTCCTCGCCGTTGGCGGCATGGCCACCCCGGCTGGCGAAGTAGTGGATGCCAGCCCAGGCCGACACCTGTTCAATGCCCGCGCCATAGTCGTCGCGGCAGCAGTAGTTCACGTACCAGCGCAGCGGCTCGGCGGTAAAACCCTCGCGCGTGAGCCAGCTGGCGAATGTTTCCTTGGCCAGTGCGCGCCAGGCCGGGTCTTGTGAGGATAGGGCCAGCGGCATCACGAAGGCGCGGCGCCCATCCGCTCCGCGCGCCTCGCGCAGGGCCTGCATGCGTGCCGTGAAGTGCGCGATCTGCGCCAGCGCTTCGGCGCTCAGGCCATGCTGTGGCAATAAACCTTCCTGCCACGCTCCGTGGATGAACAGGCGCTCCTCCGGCGCATGCACCAGCACGTTTTCATCGAACTCGGGGCGGGCGGAAGACGGATTGCCACGCAGCACGCCGAAGGCCGCCAGCAATTCGCGCACATGCGTGGATTCGAGCGAGGGCAGCGGCAGGTAATGCGCGCCACGCGGACAGGGGATGCCGCCGAGTGTGCTGCCGGCGGCATTGCCCTGCGGCTCCGGGCCGGCCAGCACGCAGAAATTGCGATAACCCTGCTGTGCCAGGCGCCAGCCCGCGAACAGCCCGGCCACGCCGCTGCCGAGGATCGCCACCTCCACCTCGCGTTCGCGCGCCGGATCGGGCGCTGGCAAGCCATCTCGCAAGGCGTGGCCGGCGGCCATGCCGGGGCGCAGCACCGTCACCGGCGGCCCTTGCCAGGGCAGGCGCAGCTCGCAGCCGGTGAGGCTGGCGGCTGCGGCGAGTTTCAGGAAGTGGCGGCGCTGCATGGCTCGGGCTCCGGCGATCAGCGGATCACCCGCCGCCAGTCTTCCTCGAAGTAGCGCACCAGTGCCTGGTTGTTGAGGTGATTGGCCTCCACGACCGGGCGCGGGATGTCGGCCGGGAAGCGGAACATGCTCGCCGTCTGCTCCGCGTCCAGCCAGCGCAGCGGCACGCTGTAGGCCGTGGGCGGCTGATAGCGACCGTGGCGGTCGGCGAGCACGAAGCCCCACACGCCGAAGGACGGCACATGGGCCTGATACGGATAGGTGTGGAAGCCGGCTTCGTCCAGCGTGGTCACCACACACCAGAAGGCGTGCGGCGCGAAATACGGCGAGGTGGATTGCACCACCAGCAGGCCCCTGTCGCTCAGGTGTCGGCTGACCAGGCGGTAGAAAGGCTCGGAATAGAGCTTGCCGAGGCCGTAGCTGGAGGGGTCCGGCAGGTCGATGATGATGGCATCAAAGTTGCCGGGCGCGCTTTCCAGCCACTGGCCGGCATCGGCATTGATCACCTGCACGCGCGGATTGGTTAGCGAATTCTGGTTCAGCGCGGTGAGCGTAGCTGAGGTGGAGAACAGCTTGGTCATGGCTGGATCGAGGTCGACCAGGGTGATCGCTTCCAGCCCCGGATACTTGAGCAGCTCGCGCACTGCGAGGCCATCACCGCCGCCCAGTACCAGCACGCGCCGGGCGCCGGGCAGGGCGCCCAGTGCCGGATGCACCAGCGCCTCGTGGTAACGGTGTTCGTCGCGGCTGGAGAACTGCAGGTTGCCGTTGATGTAGAGGCGCAGGTCGTCCTTCCATTGCGTCACGATCAGGCGCTGGTAGGGCGTGGTTTGGGCATGCACGATCTGGTCGCCGTAGATGCCGCGCTCGCTCCAGCGCGTCACGGCTTCCGCTGCCACGAAGCCGGCGATCAGCGCCAGCAGCACGATGCTGGCGCGCAGGCGCAGCGCCGTGGCCTGGCGCAACTCGGCGCGGAAGGCCTGTGCCGCCACCAGCGCCACGCCGGCATTGGCGATGCCGAAGAGAAAAGCGGTGCGCGCTAGCCCCAGTTGCGGCGCCAGCACGATCGGGAAGAGCAGGGAAACGACCAGTGCGCCCATGTAATCAAAGGTCAGCACCCGGCTCACGATCTCGGCGAACTCCGCCTTGCGTGCATTCAGCACCCGCATCACCAGCGGGATCTCCATGCCCACCAGCACGCCCAGCGCGAAGACCAGCGCATAGAGCACCACGCGGAAGGGCGCGGCCACCCAGGCGAAGATCACGAACAGCAGGGTGGCCGACACGCCGCCGATCAGGCCCACCAGCAGCTCGATATCGATGAAGCGCGCGAGCAGGTCTTCATCCTTGATGTATTTCGACAGATGCGAGCCCACGCCCATCGCAAACAGATAGGTGCCGATGATCGACGAGAACTGCAGCACCGAATCGCCCAGCAGATAGCTCGCCAGCGCGGCGGCGACCAGTTCGTAGGCAAGGCCGCAGGAGGCAACGATGAAGACCGACAGGATCAGCAGGCGATGGGGCATCGGGATGGCGGGGAACGCAGTTTTGGTGGCAATATCCGGCTGGAATTATGCGGGAAACCAGACCCCCGCCGGAGAAATGCACATGTTCATCCAGGCCCTCGGCAACTATGTGTTGCATCTCTTCACCGGCTTCGCGCTGGTGGGCGCTTTCGTGTGGGTCTATCTGCGTCTCACGCCTTACTGCGAAATCAGCCTGATCCGCAAAGGCTGTGTAGCCCCGGCGCTGTCCTTCGGCGGCACCCTGATCGGCTTCTCGCTCACCGTGGCTTCCGGCCTGCTGCACCTGCCGGACTACCTGCTGTTCCTCGCCTGGTCCGCTGCCGCTATGCTGATCCAGCTCGTCGCCTTCCTGCTGCTGCAGCGCGCCCTACCCGAAATGAAGCGCGCGCTCGAAGACAACAACGTCGCGATGGGCGCCCTGATCGGCGCGGTGGCGCTGTCCATCGGCCTCATCAGCGGCGCCTGTTTGTCCTAGCCGTCGAAAAAAATGGTTCTGGCTGCGTTGCGCCTCCTTGGCGTCCGTTGAAATGAGCCCGCTGATCCTGCGTCCCCTCGCCGACCACGACCTCGACGCCCTGCTGGGCCTCTACGCCGAGCTGCACCCGGCCGACGCGCCGCTGCCCACGCGCCATGACGTCGAAGCCATCTGGCAGCAGATGCGCGCGGCCACCGGCCTGCAGCTGCTGGGCGGTTTCGTGGATGAGGCGCTGGTCGTGAGCTGCACGCTCGCCATCACGCCCAACCTCACGCGTGGCGGGCGGCCCTATGCGCTGATCGAAAACGTCGTTACCACCGCCAGTCAGCGCCGCAAGGGCTACGCCAAAGCCCTGCTTGAACACGCCAAGGTGTTGGCCTGGCAGGCTCGTTGCTACAAGGTGATGCTGATGACCAGCCGGCAGGATGCCGCCACCCGGGCCTTCTATGAATCCGCCGGTTTCGATGCGCACACCAAACAGGCGTACTACGCTGCGGCACCCGCGCAGCACGACTTGAATCCGTCACGCCCGCCCGCGCGGGAATGACGACCCGAAACGCGACTCACAGGAGAACACCATGGGCCTCACCGATTTCATCAAGAAGCAGTTCATCGACGTCCTGCAATGGAACGAAGACGGCGACGGCGTGCTCGCCTGGCGCTACCCGATGCAGGATTTCGAAATCCAGTACGGCGCCGCGCTCACCGTGCGCGAATCGCAGATGGCTGTGTTCGTGAATGAAGGCAAGATCGCCGACGTGTTCGGCCCCGGCCTCTACAAGCTCACCACCCAGACCCTGCCGGTGCTCACCTACCTGCAGAACTGGGACAAGCTCTTCGAATCCCCCTTCAAGAGCGATGTCTACTTCTTCTCCACGCGCCTGCAGATCGGCCGCAAGTGGGGCACCCAGCAGCCGGTCACGATCCGCGACAAGGATTTCGGCATGGTGCGCCTGCGCGCCTTCGGCATCTACTCCTACAAGCTCGCCGATCCGAAAAAGTTCTTCACCGAGCTTTCCGGTACGCGCGAGATTTATACGGTGGAAGACGTCGAGCAGCAACTGCGCAACCTCGTCGTCGCCAACATGACCGGCCTGTTCGGATCGAGCGAACTACCCTTCCTCGACATGGCCGCCAACCAGATGCTGCTCTCCGACAAGCTCAAGGAAAGCATGCTGCCGGTGTTCGACCAATACGGCCTCGCGCTGGACAACTTCGCCGTCGAAAACGTCTCCCTGCCTGAAGAGCTCCAGAAGGCCATCGATACCCGCATCTCGATGGGCATGATGGGCGACATGAGCAAGTTCACCCAGTACCAGATGGCCAACGCCATCCCGCTCGCCGCGCAGAACGAAGGCGGCCTCGCCGGCATGGGCGCCGGAGTCGGCGTGGGCCTCGGCATGGGCCAGATGATGGCGGGCACCATGGCCCAGACCATGGCTGGCGTGGCTCAACCTGCCGCTGCCGCGCCTGAAGACCCCACGGCCAAGCTCGCCAAGCTCAAGGCCATGCTCGACCAGAACCTGATCACGCAGGCGGATTACGATTCGGCGAAGGCGGAAGTGCTGAAGAAGCTGATGGAGTGAGGGCTTGGTAGGGTGTGCAAGCCTCAGGCTTGCGCACCGTTTAACGCCTTGGTCGCGTACGCCTATCTGATACGTGACTTTGAATAAGGTGGCCTGCTTCCTGATAGTGGTAACAATCAACGGAAAAGGAATTTAGTGCATGGCCGACCAGAGTTCCCCTCTGACTTTCGACAATCGTGACGATTTTCAGCGCCGCCCGATTGCAGAAAAGGTGATCCGCTTGCTGACCTCTGAAGCAGACGTTTCGCCGTTGGTAATTGATGGCGGCTGGGGGACGGGGAAGAGTGAGTTCTGTCAGAAGCTCATCCATCTCGCTAACGAAACGGAAGCCTCATTTCGAGCTGTTTATGTTGATGCTTTTCGGGCCGATCACGCTGACCAACCTTTGATGACATTGTTCGCGGCGATTCTGAGCCTGATGCCGGAAGCAGATCGCCCCAGCTTGATTCAGAAGGCCCTGCCGGTGGTGCGTTTTGGAATAAAGACGGCACTAAAGGCCGGAGTGTCCTGGGTCCTCAAGCAGGATGCCGCTGATATTGCCGATGATTTTGATAAAGACCTGAAGGCGGCAGGTGACGAGGCTATTAACCAGTCCGTGCAAGCTTTGCTGGCAGATCACGTTAAGGCCGAAGAAAGCCTGCGGACGCTTAAAAGTGCATTGGAAGAGCTGGCTTCAGAAAAGCCAATCGTTTTGTTTGTCGACGAGCTAGATCGATGCCGGCCTGACTTCGCGGTGTCCATGCTGGAAAACATCAAGCACGTTTTCGATGTACGCGGCGTGCAGTTTGTTTTAGTAACCAATACAGCTCAACTGAAAGCCTCTATCAATCACTGTTATGGTGGTGCGGTTGATGCGCAGCGTTATCTGGAAAAGTTTTTACGTTTTACCTTCAAGCTTTCACCTGACTCCAATAGGAGTGATCGTCGGATATCGCTTGCATCGCAGCACCACTTCGACGACTTACTTGATAAATCAAAGCTTCCGAAAGAAGTTCCCCGGAGTTCATGGCGCGATGGACTTGCTGCAAAACTCATCTCGTCTAACGACCTGTCTCTGCGAGATGTCGAGTCGCTTGTTCGGCATTTGAACATCTATCAGTCATTGACAGAAGGTCGCGGCTTTCCCGATGACTTGATTATTGGCTATCGTTATCTTCGATTTTTAGGTGTATTTTTATTTTGCTTTAGGCCTGACTTGGCCTATTCAGTGACTCAGGGGCGAATTACAGGTTCAGAGATTACAAAAGTTATCGGGTCTCCAATGTTTTACCAGAACATAAAATCCCCTTCCGCCTCTGACTTACTAGCAGCCATGATAGGTTTTAATTCTTCGGAGCTATTTTTCGATTTCAACGAGAACGATAAAAAAGAGTGGGATGAGCGCATCGAAAGCATATTTAACATCGTGACCTACTGGGATAGACACAAACCAACAGACGTCGTAGCCGATGTGATCAGGGCATTAATGCTTGTCGATGTTCGAAGCTAAACCCGACCGCGTACGGAGGACTCGTAGGGTGCGGTGAACACCGCACCGCATGCGTTGATCGGAGTGGCGGAGTTGGCACTCCGCCCTACGCCAGCTACGCCAGCGAGTAGCCCGGATTCCGCGCCGCGCAGGATTTGCCCTGCAAGCTGACCCGCTCCGTTTCTGCCTCAGCAGCATTCCTGTTCGATGCGGTCGAGCAGGGCGAGGGCTTCGGGGTCGGCCTTGTCTTCGAAGAGTTCGCGGATCTGGTTCAGATTGCTGTGGACCAGGAACAGGTCGTCCGGGCGCGGGCCGCTGCCGCCTTCGGCTTTCTTCTTGAAATACTCCCAGAAGGCGTTGCTGTGCGCGGGGTCGTCGATGTAGCGCCGGATATGGCGCATCAGTTCGGCGGCTTTGGCGTCGCAATCGAGGCCGACAAAGCTGACATAGCGTTCGGGCTTGGTTTCCTTCTTGCCGGTTTCGGCAGCGGGAGGGTTCTGGCAGGGGCAGCTCATGGTGATCACAGGCAGGAGATGAGGAAGGCCTCATCCTAGCCAGCCGCGCGCTGCGGCATTGTCGGCTAGCCGACAGTTCCGCCGCTGCGCTCTTCCTCCCCTTCCTGCCAGCGCAGCAGGGCCTCGGGTTGCAGCACGATGAACTGGCGGCGGGCCGGCCGGGTGAGGATGGCTTCGCGTTCGAGGCGCTTGAACAGGCTGGACACGGTTTGGCGCGTGCAGCCCAGCAGCAGGGCGATTTCGCCGGCCGAGAGGTCCAGCCCGAAGCGCATCCCGGGGGCGGTGGCGACGCCTTGCTGGCGGGCCGAGACGAGCAGGAAGCGTGCGAGGCGGCCGGCCACATCGCGGAAGGCAAGGTCTTCGATGAGGGCGATGCTGTTGTCGAGAATGCGCCCCAGCACCGGCATCACCAGGGCCAGCATGCCCGGCTGATGGGCCATGCTGCGGGCAAAGTCGGCGGTGGGCATGGAGAGTACGCAGCAGGCGCTATCGCAGCGCAGATAGGCGCGGGTGTGGGTGCTGAAGAGTTCGCCGGCGCTGAGGTAGGCGAGGGTTAGCTCCTTGTCTTCGCTGGCCACGAAGACGCGGATGCGGCCTTCGCGCAGCAGCAGGATGCGGTCCTTCGGCGAGCCGGGCGTGCTGAGCAGGTAGCCCGGTGGCAACTGCTGGCTGCTGAAGCGTGCCAGCAGTTCCGGTGGCAGGCCGGGGCGGGCAGGGGCAGCTGACCTGGGTGGAGGCGCGGACATGGGGGCGAGAAGCGGGCTGGAACAAGGCTTTCAGCCTCGCAAGGAATATGCCTTGCGGTCGCCGCCATCCGCACAAACCCCTGTTGTGCCCGCACCACGCCGCCAGCAGGGCGCAGATTGGCGGCGAAAAACAAGCGGGACTTTGCTGCAGCGGGCGTGTAGGGTGTCGCGAAGCGCGGGGCATCCGTTCCGCGCTGCAACCCGGAAACCTCCATGAATCCTGCCAGCCCCCAGATGACCGAAGCGCAATTGCTTGCCGCACCGGCGGATGAATACATGTCGCCGGCCCAGCTGGCCTTTTTTCGCGCCCGCCTGGTGGCTGAACGTGATTTGTTGTTGAGCTCGGCGCATGAAACCACCGAGCACCTGCAGGATTTCGTGGCGACGCCTGACCCGGCTGACCGCGCTTCGCAGGAAGAAGATCACACCCTGGAGCTGCGCGTGCGCGACCGCGAACGCAAGATGCTGCACAAGATCGATGAGGCCATCGAGCGGATCGACAAGGGTGAATACGGCTGGTGTGAGGAGAGTGGCGAGCCGATTGGCATACCGCGTCTGCTGGCCCGCCCGACCGCGACTTACAGCGTGGAGGCGCAGGAGCGTCACGAAATCCGCCGCAAGATGAAGGGCGGCTGAGCTTCAGCTCACAGCCTCTGAGGAGGCCGGGCCGCAGCCCGGCGTGTGGCTGAAATCGCACCGGCGCTTGGCGCCGGAATGCGCCCTGGCACCCCTATTTTCCGGGCCGTCTGGCGGCGGCTGGTTTGGCGCACAGGCCGGACTTTGGATCCCAGGGGTTGAACCAGACTTCCTTGCGCTGCAAGGGGGTGCCCGGTGTGAGCAATGGGTTCTCGATGCGGAATACGCGGCGCTGGCAGAAGTTGGTGCGCCGGATCATTTCCTCGTGGTATTCGATCAGCATTCTCTGGAGGCTGCCGTCGGCCACCATCATTTCCATGCCTTCCCGCAGGCGCTGATGCAGGCGCGGTGTTTTCGGCGAGACGAAGATGTAGGTGGGCAGCGGGAACTCGATGAGCATGCTGTTCTCGATCGCCAGATCTGGATTGTCGGCGCTGCGCGCATCGAATTCGACGAAGACTTCGTTCATGCCACGTGGGAAGTAGTCGAAACGCCCGGCCATCAGCATCTTCAGCAGTGGGTCGAAGCTTTCGCCGGTAACCAGGTTGAAGCCGTTGGCTTCCATGATCTTGCGCGAGGACCAGGCAGCGCCTACGCCTACCGGCAGGGCCTTGAGGTCGGCCAGCTTGCGCACGGCGGCGATGCGTGCCTGGGCATTACGGTGGGTGAGCGAGATGCGGTAGTTGGAGAGGCCCATGTCCACCGGAATCCAGATCGGCAGCAACTGCTCTTCCCAGCTGGGCTGGCTGGCGATCACGGTGGTGTTGAATTGTTCGCCGCTGAGCATTTCGAGGAGCATGCGTTCGCGGGCGAGAGTGCCGCCGATCCACTCGATGCGGTAAGGGCCGTATTTGTGACGGGTGCGGCGCATGGCTTCGGCCAGGACCCGATCGGTATATTCGAGGCGCTGCCCAACGCCCATGGTGGGGCGATTGCGGATCAGCACATCCTCGGCCTGTGCGGGCTGGCTGCCCAGCAGCAGGCTCAGGCCGAGCCCGCAGATCAGTGTTTTCATGCTTCGCATGGCGGCCTCCTGAGCGTGCTTTTTGTCCAGCATAGATCCGTGTCTGCCCTCAGCAATCTGATGTCTGGCTGAGGGGCGGGAGCGCCTCGCTGCGTGTCGGGGCGTCGCCGGTGGGGGCGTGCAGGGGAAGCTCCAGCACAAACTCGGCCCCCTGCTCGGGCTGGCTGTTGACGCTGATCCGCCCGCCGAGCATGCCGGTGACGATGTTGTAGACGATGGCGAGACCGAGGCCGGAGCCCCCCCGCCCGAGGCGGGTGGTGAAGAAGGGGTCGAAGATGTGTTCGCGCACCGTGGCGCTCATGCCAACGCCGTCGTCACGCACGCTGATCCGCACCATGCCGTCGTCGACCAGCGCGGCGCTAAGCCAGATGTTGCCGCTGCTGCGGCCATCGAAGCCGTGCACCAGGGCGTTCAGTTCCAGATTGCTGATGACCTGGCCGAGCGGGCCGGGGTAGCTGTCGAAGATCAGGTCTGGCGGGATGGCAACATGCACCGTATAGGCGCTGCGCTTGAAGTTCGGGCTCAGGGTTAGCTGCAGTTCGGCCATGAAAACGGCCAGATCGAAGCGTCGGCGCTGCTCGCTGGTCTGGTCCACGGCGACCTGGCGGAACTTGTCGACCATTTCCACGGCGCGATTCACGTTGCGTTCGGCGATGTGCAGGCCTTCGCCGAGCGTGGCGAGAAACTCGTCGAGCTGGCTGCGGCGCAGCGCCGCCTGCCCCACAGCCCGGCTGAGGCTGCGATGGTGATCGAGCAGGGTGCTGACCATGGTCAGGCTGGAGCCAAGCGGGGTGTTCAGCTCGTGGGCGATACCGGCCACCATGCGCCCCAGCGAGGCGAGGCGGTCGGCTTCGATCAGCTCGCTCTGGGCGCGCGACAGATTGTTGATCACTTCGGACAGGTGAAGGTTGCTCTCTTCCAGCTCGCGGGTGCGTTCGGCCACGCGCAGCTCCAGTCCGCCGGCGTGTTCGCGCAAGGCCTGCTGGCTGGCGGTGAGTTCGGAGAAAGCGCGGGCTAGCGCGACCCGGGTGGCTTCCATGCTCTGGGCGAGCTGGCCCAGCTCGTCGCTGCGTTGCAGGTGGATCGGTTCGTCCAGTGCCTGGCGGGCGAGGCGGCCGGAGGCGCGCTTGAGATATTCGATTGGGCGCACCAGACGCCACTGGAGGACGATGAAAGCCAGCAGTAGCGAGCTGGCCAGGCTGAGAGCAGTGCGCAGCAGAATGCCGCGCTGGGCCGCTTCAGCACGCTGGCTGGCCTGCAGGGTGGAGAGGGAAAGCTCGAGGCTGCCGACCGGGCGGCCCTGATAGAGTACTTCGCGCTTGAGGCTGATGACCGCTTCGCCGACCTCGAGTGGGCGCTGGTGCTCGAAGAAGGGTTTGCTGCCGCGCGAATCCTGGACTCGCATGAGCTTGACGCGCGGATCGCGGAAGATGGCCTGGATGATCGGCTCGCCCAGCTCCGGATAGATCTGCCAAAGGGCTTCGCGCAGGCTCTCAGCCCCCAGCTCGGTGAGTTGCTGCAGATCGGTCTGCAACTGCAGCATGTTTTCTTTCTCGATGGCCTTGGCTTCTTGCAGCGCCACCAGCCAGCCGGGCACGGCGAGGCCGAAAGCCACCGCCAGCATGATCAGCATGCGCAGGCCGAAGAGGCGCTCGAGCCAGCCGGCGCGGCCGGGCGCTGCGCCGGGGGGCGCCTGTTCTGTGGAGGGCTGGAAAGGGGGTGAGGCGTTTGTCATCCACGTAGGCGTAGCGGTCCGGAAGCGGGGGAAGCCCGCTCGTGCAGCTTAGTGTCATCTGCGGGGGGCAGCCATTCAGGTTTCCCGTAGGTGGCCTTCCTCGCAAGACCCGTGTGAGCCTTGATCGCAGCCCTTTCGCAGGGATGGGCCGAGGCCGGAATGGGCCCGGCTTGAGGGCTGGCTGGGTGGGTCTTGCAAGCCTGCTCTCATTCCGGTGGGAGCGCTTCGCGCAGGCAATCGCGGCCGGCTTCCTTGGCGGCGTAGAGCGCGATATCCGCCGCGCGCAGGAGTTCTTCGGCGGTCGAGCCATGTTTGAAAGCTTCGGCGAGGCCGGCGGAGAAGCGCACCGGTGGAAGGGTGGCGTGGGCCAGATGGATCGGGGTTTCACGGACCGAGCGCGCGACCACTTCCATGCGCTCACGGGCTTCTTCGAGGCTGGCGCCGGGCATTACGACGACGAACTCCTCGCCGCCGAAACGACAGGCCAGATCGGAGCTGCGCAGATGGCCGCGCAAGGTGATGGCGAGCTGGGCCAGCACCGCATCGCCGGCTTCGTGGCCCCAACTGTCATTGACCTGCTTGAAGTGGTCCAGATCGAGCATCACCACGGCCAGCTTGCGGTGCTCCCGGGCGGCGCGGGCGAGTTCGCGCGGCAGGGCTTCATCCAGGTAGCGGCGATTGAGCAGGCCGGTGAGCGGATCGCGCGTGGCCTGCTCATGCAGGGCTTCACGCAGGCGTACGTTGGAGAGGGCGAGCTTGAGGGTTTCGGCCACCATGCTGGCGAGATGATTGATGCGCGCCCATTCGGTTTCGCTGCATTCGGCGGGGGCATGCATGCTGAGCAGGCCGAGGGTGTCGCCGAGTACGCGTAGCGGCAGACACAGGGTGGCGCCCGGAGGGCTGCCTTCGAAATGCTTGCACAGTGGGCCTTCGTCGGCGAGGCGTACGGCGTGACGCTGACCACGGCGCATGCCCCAGCAACTGGTGCATGCAAAGTGGGCGGCAATGTGACCGCCATCGCCCCAGCGCGCTACGGTGCGCAGTTCGCTGTTGCCGGCATCCAGCACGGACAGTGCGCCGCCGCTACCGATCTTGAGGCGGGCCAGCACGTGTTCGACCACTTCAAAGGCTTCGCTCGAGTTCAGGCAGCTCTGCAGGCTTTCGTTGAGTTCGTTGAGACGGGTGAGATCCGCCGCATGGCGCTCCAGCGCGCCGAGTGAGAGGGTGAGCTGCTGATTGGTGTCGCGCAGCTGTTGCTGGGCCGCCCGCTCTTCGGTGATGTCGCGCACGATGCCCACCAGGCGCAGTGCTTCGCCGGGCTCGCCGCGTACGCATTCAGCGGTATTGGCCAGCCAGTGCACCGAGCCATCCGGCCACACCACGCGGTGCTCCAGTTCGTAGAGGCTGGTGCCGCTGCGTACGGCTTCGAGGTGGCTGCTGATGCGCTCACGGTCATCCGGATGTACGCAGGCCATGAAGGCTTCGTAGCGATTGCTGAGATCGCGCAGGCGGAAACCGAAGAGCGGCTCAACTTCATCGGACCAGTTCATCTCCAGCTGGTCGAGGTCCAGCTCCCAGCTGCCGATGCGTGCGGCGCGCTGGGCCATGGCATAGCGCGCCTCCGAGATGCGCAGACGCTGATAGGCCTCGGTCAGTTCGCTGCTGCGCCGGGTGAGGTTGTCGTTCAGATCGTTGAGTGCGTCGAGCACGATCACGAGCGACTCGGTCTGGCCCGCGATCGAGAGCTGGTGGGCGGTTTCGGCGGATTCGCCACGCTGGCGGGCGAGCACTTCCTGAGCCATGCGCATGTCGGTGCCGAGCACATGGAAGATCAGCCACTTGGTGAGGAAGGGCAGCAGCCGGCCAATCGCCACGCCGGCCTGCAAGCCGGCCGTTTCGGCCACTTCGCGGACGATGCGGACTTGCTCGCGCAGCGATTCATGGGCGTGGATGTGCGCCGCAGTGGCTTCCGGCTCCAGCGCGTATTTCGCCATGAGGTCTTCCTCGGTGCGGAAGTGGTAGCCGGTGTAATCCTGCAGCTCGTCGAGCAGGCCCAGCAGGCGGGTCGGGTCCGAGCGGCCGGCTGAGATACGTGCGAGTTCGTTGATGAGCTGGACGAGACGGGCATGTTGCTGGTCAACCTCGTGCAGCCCGGTTTCGAAGCGGGCAGACCAGCTGAAGATGTCCTTCATTTCGGTGACATCACCCACGGTGCAGATCTCCTTGCAGGGGATGGTGAAGGCATCCCCATGAAAATCAACGGTTTGTTGTGGGAAAGCTTTAATTTTGATCGCCGTGAGGGCATTGCCGGAGGCGCGGGTGCGGGCTATCGACTCCCGAATCTCCCCGCCCGACTCCCTATAATGGCGCACCCCCGCAGAAACCCCGGAAAACCAGAAAAATGTCCTCCACTTTGCTCCGTCGCCCCGAGCTGCTGGCCCCGGCCGGCTCATTGGCCATGCTCGATACCGCCCTGGCCTATGGTGCCAATGCGATCTATGCCGGCCAGCCACGCTATTCGCTGCGCGTGCGCAACAATGATTTCGGTGACCTGGCGGTATTGAAGTCCGGCATCGACCGGGTACATGCGGCCGGCGGCCAGTTCTACCTCGTCTCCAACATCTACCCGCACGGCGCCAAGCTCAAGACCTATCTCCGCGACATGGCACCGGTGATCGCGCTCAAACCGGATGCGCTGATCATGTCCGACCCCGGCCTGATGATGATGGTGCGTGAAGAGTGGCCGGAGCAGGCGATCCACCTCTCGGTGCAATCCAACACGGTGAACGCGGCGGCGGTGAAGTTCTGGGCGCGGAATGGTGTCTCCCGCGTGATCCTGTCGCGCGAGCTGTCGCTCGACGAGGTGGCCGACATTCGCCAGGCCTGCCCGGACACCGAGCTCGAAGTCTTCGTGCATGGCGCCTTGTGCATCGCCTATTCGGGGCGCTGCCTGCTCTCGGGCTACTTCAACCACCGCGATCCGAACCAGGGCAGCTGTACCAATTCCTGCCGCTGGGATTTCAAGGTGCATCAGGGGCGTGCCGACGCCAGTGGTGACGTGTTCCTGATCGAGGAGCGCGAGCGCCGTTCCGGCAGCTACAACGTGATCGAAGAGGATGAGCACGGCACCTACATCCTGAACTCAAAAGATTTGCGCGCGATCGAGCATGTGCAGCGGCTGGTGGAGATCGGCGTCGATTCGCTGAAGATCGAGGGCCGCACCAAGAGCCCGTATTACGTGGCCCGCGTGGCCCAGGCCTATCGCGCTGCGATTGATGCCGCGGTGGCGGGGCAGCCACTTGACCCGGCCCTGATCGACTCGCTCGACGGGCTGGCCAACCGGGGTTATACCGGCGGCTTTTTCGACCGCCACCAGGAGGCTTCGGCCTATCAGAACTATGCGCGCGGCAGTTCGGAATCCTCACGCAGCCTGTATGTGGGAGACGTGGTGCAGTACGACGCGGCACGCGGCTTGGCCGAAGTGGTGGTGAAAAACCGCTTCGCCGTGGGGGACCGGCTGGAGCTGGTGCAGGCACAAGGCAACCGCGTGCTGGAACTCGAGCGCATGGAGCAGGCCGATGGCAGCGCCACGCCGATCGCGCCTGGCAGCGGCCACCGGGTGTGGATCCCCTTGCCGGCAGACAGCGTGGGCGCCTTCCTGACCCGCTTTGTGAATAACGAGATCCCGGCGGCATCGCTTGACGAGGGCTGCGGCTCGGGGGCGTGTGAGGGCTGCGCCTGAGCGGACGCGGCGGCGCGGCGCCGGCGCACGTTCAGCTCTCGACCTTGCCCCGTCCGGCCTTCACTGAGGCGCGGCGGGCCTTGCCCTCCAGTCGCCGCTTGATTGAGCCGCACGTGGGGCGGGTCGGCCGGCGAGTTTTGTGGGTGATGGCCGCGCTGGCAATGATCTCCTGCAGGCGGCGCAGCGCGTCTTCGCGGTTCTGCTCCAGGCTGCGGAACTGTTGCGCCTTGATGATCAGCACGCCCTCCTTGCTGATGCGCTGATCGCCCCGTTGCAGCAGGCGCTCACGCAGCCATTCCGGCAGGGAGGAGGCGGCGATGTCAAAGCGCAGATGCACCGCAGTCGAAACCTTGTTCACGTTCTGCCCGCCTGCGCCCTGGGCGCGGATGGCTGTGAATTCGACTTCTTCGGGACGCAGGTAATCCGGGGGAGCGGGCATGCGGATAGCTTCTCGGGCCGGGGATGGAGCCCAAGCATACGTCTGCGGGCACAGTCTGCAAGGCCAATGCGCTGATCCGGCCGGGCCTTGAGTCTGCTGCGAGGCGTGCGCGCTGTGGGCTAAGATCTGCCCACACTCATCCGGGGAGGCTCACATGAAGCGCGTAGTGGTTTGTCTGCTGGCCGCGATGGCCAGCCTGGCGGTGTCTGCCGAAGAGTTGGGTGAGCGCAATGCGCTGACGGTGTATGGCGGCTACCGTGTGGGGGGCAGCTTCACGGAAGTGGATACCGGCAACAGCCTCAAGCTGCAGAACTCGCCCGCTGTATCGCTGGCCGTTGATGTGGGCCTGGACCCGCAGCGGCAGTTGCAGGTCTTCCTGTCACGGCAGAGTTCGCATGTTGATTTTTCCCAGGTTGCAGCGCCCAAGACGAACACGCTGGGCACCACGCGCCTGCCCTTCACGGCGACCTATCTGCATCTGGGGGGCACCTATTTCTTCGATGGCCCGATCGGTCAGGGGCCTTACGCTGTGGGCGGCCTCGGCGTGGCCGTGCTGCAGCTCGATGGCCCCGGCTATGGCGAGGAGGTGCTGCCCTCGATGAACCTGGGCTTTGGCTACCAGTGGTTGTTTGCACGCAATCTTGCGCTGCGCCTCGAAGGGCGTTATTACGCCAGCCTCATCGACAGCAGCGGCAGCCTGTTCTGCTCGGGGGGCTGCGTGGTCTCGATCAGCGGCCAGAGCCTGGGCCAGGGGGAGCTGCTGCTGGGGCTCTCGGTGCCGTTCTGAGACGCTCAGCTTTCCCGGACCGGGCTGACGAGGGTCACCGGCAGGGGCTGGCTGGCGTCCAGATGCACGTCGCGCTGCGGATAGGCGATGACGATGCCCTGCTCGGAGAAGGTGTGCTCGATCATCCGGCGCAGATCGCTGGCCACCACCCGTGAGGTGACATTGGGCCCCATCTCCAGCCAGTAGTGCAGCGCGAAGACCTGCGCATCAGCCCCGAAATCCTCGAAGATCACTTCCGGCGCGGGGTCCTTGAGGATCAGGCCGTGGCGCTGGGCGGCCTCGTCGAGCAGTTCGATCACGCGTTTGACCGGTGCGCCATAAGCCACGCCGACCCGTACCGTGAAACGCACACGCGGTGAGCTGTAAGTCCAGTTGGTGAGGTTCTGCTCGATGAAGCTGGCATTCGGCACGATGGTTTCGATGCCGTTGGCGTCGCGAAGGGTGGAGGCGCGGATGCCGATGTCCATCACGGTGCCGCTGATACCACCGATCTCGATGATGTCGCCAGGGCGGAAGGGGCGCTCGCCAAGGATCATTACGCCACTCATGAGGTTCTTGAGCAGGGTCTGCATGGCGAAACCGGCACCGATGGCGATGGCGCCGCCGAGAAAGGCGAAGACCGTGAGCGGGATGCGTGCCCAGGCCAGCACGATGATGCCCAGTACCATGAATTCCACCGTCAGCAGCCAGCGCCGCAGGATGCGCGCGTTTGAGTCGCTCCAGCCGAGCCGCGAGACGAGCAGGCGGCAGATCTGGCGCGCGAAGAGCAGGCAACCAATGATCCCGGCCACGAAGGCGAGCAGCGCCGCCAGCACCTTGCCGATGGTGATCGAGCGTTTGCCGGTGATCTTGTTGCCATCTACTTCGATGACATCTTCGACTGTCATCAGTTCGTAGTTCCAGGCCGCTTGCGCCCATTGGGTGAGGCGCAGCTGCCACTCATCGAGGCGTTCTGAGGCGCTCAGCTCCTTGCGGGCCGTGCCGAGTTCTTCGTCGGTGTACACCAGCAAGGCTTCCATGCTCTCAAGCAGGGAATAGGCGCTGCGCTGCAAGGGCAGGGCTTCCTCGGCTGCGTTACGCAGGGCGATGAGGTGCTTCTGGGCGAGCGGATCGCTGGTGTCGGCAAGCAGGGCGTCGAGGCGCTGCAGGCGCAAGTCCAGCACGGTGCGCTGTTGCTCCAGGCCCCGGCGCCACATGCTGATGAAGGGGCGCACCGTTTCGAGTGCTTCGCCAGCTTCCAGGCGATCACTGGTTTCGTCGCGGTGCAGACCCTGGTAACGGGCATTCCAGAGCCGGCGGTGGAGGCGCTGGGCGTCCGCCATGCCGCGCAGGAATTCGCCGCCATAGGTGCTGGCTTCGACGCGGGCGTTGGCGAGTTCCAGGCTGCGCGCTGCTTCGGTGAGCTGTGGGCTGGTATCGCCCCGATTGCGGAGCTGCTCAAGTCTGGCCTGGGCCTGTTCGGCATTGTTGCTGCGCTGAAGCTGCTGCTGGGCCAGGGCCGTCCGCCGTTGCTCGATGCGGCTGAAGTCGGCATCCAGCTCGTTGTTGATGGTGGCGAATTCCTCTGCACTGAAGCGGTAGTCGGCGGAGGCTAGCTCGAGTTTGCGGCGGGCAAACTGGAGCTGATCCTGGGCGACGCCCAACTCGGCCTCCTGCAGTTCCCCGATGGTCTGCAATGTGGCTGCCGCGATCTGGGCTGTCTGGAGCTGGATCTGACTGAGCTCCCGGGCCCAGCCCTGATGCCCGGGGCTGGCGCCGAGACCGAAGCGGCGTTCGGCGCTTTCGGTGAGCTTGCGGATTCGCGCTTCGGATTCTTTCACTTCGCGGCTGGTGCGCTCGCTGAAAGTCTTCACCAGGGTTTCGCGGGCGCGCAGCGCGGTGAGGGATTGCTGGGCGTTGTCGCGTTCGGCGCGGAAACGATCGAGGAGGCGGATCGGGTAGGGCGGCGTTTCGCTGAGGCCGCTCCAGGCATGGATTTCCTTGTCCAGCGCAGCGCGGCTGGCGCGCACTTTGGCAAGGCGGGCGAGGTCGGCCAGCTGGCGGTCGATCAGGCTGACGGAGAAGGCGATGCGCAAGTGGCGTTCGTCGAGCTCGGCCGCCGTGGCATCGCTCGGTGCGCCGCTGGCGAGGCCGTCTGGCGCTTCGAGGCGCTGCAGGATCTTGAGCAGGGCAGCCTGCTTTTCGCGCAGACGGCTGATCCGGCTGGCCGTGTCCTCAGCCTGGCTGATTGGTGCGGACTGGGGCGCTGCCGCGTGAGGCAGCAGTTTGAGCAAGCTCTGGGCGCCGGTCGGGGCACTCAGCAGGCCACAGCACAACAGGGAGGAGGCCAGCAGGGCAAGACGTTTCATGCGCAGAAGATTCCAGCGGGATACGAGTGCCAGTGTAGCCCAAGGTGCCGCGCCCTAATGACAGAAGCGGCGCACGTCGTTCTCGGCCACCTCGCGGTCGTACTGGTCGAGTGGTTTGCCGTTGGCGTGCCGCACGGCACCGCTCAGGATGTCGCGTGCCAGCCTGCAGCGTGAGGCGTCGGAACCATCTTCGGTGCCGTTCGAGAGTGATTTCGGCCGATCAGGTGTGCGCGAAGCCGGCGGTGTGGCGTACTGTTTTTCAAGCTGACGGCGACGGAGTTGGGCTTCTTCCTCTTCCCAGTTGCGGGCCGGCTGCGAGGTGGAGGCCGCAGGTGTCAGCTTGAGCTCGGTGAGCTTGTTGCCCTCGCTGCCTTCCTTGCGCTCCGAGTAGTGGGTCTTGCCCTGGGCGTCCACCCACTTGTAGACCTGAGCCTGGCTGAATGTGGGCAGCATGCAGCCGGATAGCAGGAGGAGCAGTCGGGTGGCTTGGAGGAAACGCGTAGAGATGAGCATCATTGGCCCTGTTGCGGCCGTTGCCTGCCGCGAAAGATGTCCGCACAGGCGGGCGCTATTTGTGGCTGCTGCCACCGCTCCAGCCACTGCCGCCGCCGGAGCTGTAGCCCGAAGAGCTGCCCCAGGAGCGATAGCTGCCACTGGATATGTTGTCGACGTGTGAATTGATGCCGGTGGTGGCGAGCACCACGATGGTGGCATACAGGAAATAGACGATGCGGTGCATCAGTCGTCGCCTCCGCCAGAGTCGCTGTCTGAACTATCCGTATCCCAGTCACCACTGCCGGAATCGCTGCTGCCCGCCGTGCCGCTGGTGACCCAGGTCGGCAGCCACAGCAGCATCAGCGCGAGTGCACTAACGATCCAGACCATCGGACTGAAGCTCACGATCTGGTCGAAGTTCAGGCTCAGCAGGATCAGGCTGGCCCCCAGCGCGTAACTCTTCAGTTCCGACGGAGGCTCTTCCACACTCGGCGTCGGCAGGCTGTCCGCCGGTTTGCCGAACCAGCGCGCGACCTGCGCGGCATCCACCTCGCGGCTGCGCGACCAGGTGACCTCCTGTGCCGTCACTTCCTCGCAGAGGATGCCATCCGGGCCGTAGTAGTCGGTCACACGGCTCTGATCGCCGATCTTTACGCGCCAATTGAAGGCGCCAGCGGCGTAGATCACTTCGGAGCCGTAAGTCCATTTCTTGGTGTAGCCCTTGCCGCCAAAGCGCAGGCCGGCGCCCCCGGTGATTTCCGGCAGGGCGTTGAGCACCTCGGTGCGGCTCCAGCCTTGATGACTTTCCACCAGCCACAGGAAACCCTTGCTGGCGTTGAAGAGCAGGTACTCGGTCCACGGCGGATCGGGCTCTTCGCCGGTTTCACGCACCCGCATGAGGCCGATCAGCTGCCATTTGGAGCGATCGATAGTGGCCTTGTCGCCGAGCTGCAGAGTGCTTTTGAACTCCGTCAGCTCCTTGTGCAAGGCCAGCACCTCAGCCTTCTCCGCCGAGAGTGCCACTTCGGCGTGGCAGGCCGGACACACCAGATGCTCGGCGCGGCCTGGCACCGTGTCGATGCCGCTGCCGCAGGCGGGGCATTCGAGCGTGCGTGCCTTGCCCTTGAGCTTGCCGGCGCTGCTTGCGACCTGCTCCTCTTCGCGCAGCAACTGGCACTTGAGGGCTTCGAGGCTGGTGGCTTCGCCGAGGAAAACCTGCGGGGTATCACTCTCCGAATAATCGAGGGTCAGGAATTTGTCGCCGTTGCGGAAATCCGCCACCCGCGCCTGCCAGCCGGCACCCACCTGGAAAGGCAGCTCGCCCTCGCCGCCGGTACATTGCGCCGTGCGCACATCGGTGGCGGTATACCGTTCATCCTTGAAGGGGATCGTGGCATTAGGGCGGATCGTTTCGAAGGCCGGCGCCTTGCCCGGTGTGCCGCCTGGTCGGGTGATCACATACTGGCCAGAGCCATCCGCCAGCCAGCCGGCCGAGCCATCGTCGAACAGCAGGTACCACTCGTTCCAGAAGCCATCGTCATAGCGCAGCTGGATGCGCCCGACCACGCTGAAGTTCGTTCCCTGATACTGGCCGCAGCTGGTGATCTGCAGGCGGGTGTGGTCCTCGACGATATCGGACATGCGGCCGATCGAGCGCACTGCGTCGGCCTCGCGCAGCAGGGTGCTGCGGCAATAGGCGCACACTGCCATCACCGAGGCGGCAGACCTGAATTCGACTTGGGCCCCGCAGGCGGGACAGGCGCACTGGTACATGAGGCGGTGGAGGATGGCCGGCTTTGTTATCCTGCGGGATTGTGAACGCTTTTGCGGAATTCCTCCATGATCGGACGCCTCTCCGGACTGTTGCTTGAAAAGAACCCGCCCCAGATCCTGCTGGATGTGAATGGCATCGGCTACGAGCTGGAGGTGCCGATGAGCACTTTCTACAACCTGCCTAATCTGGGCGAGCGAGTGACCCTGGTGACCCATCTGGCCGTACGCGAAGATGGCCACTTCCTCTACGGCTTTGGCGCCGAAGAGGAGCGTGCCACCTTCCGCCAGTTGCTGAAGATCTCCGGCATCGGCGCACGCACCGCGCTGGCCGTGCTCTCGGGCATGTCAGTGAGCGATCTGGCGAGCGCCGTGGCGCTGCAGGAAACCGGGCGGCTGGTGAAGATTCCGGGCATCGGCAAGAAAACGGCCGAGCGCTTGCTGCTGGAGCTGAAGGACAAGCTCGCCAAGACCCTGCCGGGCGTTTCCGCCGCCGGCCTTAGTAGCCCGGCCAGCGCTCAGGGCGACATCGGCCACGCGCTGCTGGCGCTGGGCTACAACGAGAAGGAAGCGGCCGCGGCGCTCAAGCAGCTGCCGGCTGACATTGGCGTCTCCGACGGCATCCGTGCCGCGCTGAAGTTGCTCTCCAAGGCATGAGCAAGCCCATGGATGCACTGCTGATCGGCCTCGTACTGCTGGTGATTGCGGTGGCCAGCTGGTACGCCTGGCAGCAGCAGCGGGCCAGTCAGGCCTGGCCAGCGGTGCAGGGCGAGATCCTCGCCGCGCGCATCGAGCGCACCGATGACGGCAGCAACAATCCGGAAACCAGCGTGCGCTATCACGTCGAGCTGGAGTATGCCTATGTCGTGGATGGGCAGCGCTTTACCGGCACCCGCATCCGCATCACAAAGGAAGGCTGGCGCAGCGAAGACGAAGCGCGGATGCAACTGGCGCGCTATGCACCGGGCAGCAAGCTGCAGGTCCATTACGACCCGACCCGGCCAGCTTCCAGTGTGCTGGAGCCGGGCTGAACGTCTCGGCTGTAGCTCTGATGGCGGAGTGCGTACTCCGTCCTAGCTTTGCGGGTGTTCCGCTCGTAGGGCCGGGGGGCAAACCCCGCCGGATATTTCTCAGCGCCGGCCCTTGCGCTTGGCGCGTTGCGCGCTGCGCTCCATGTCGCGCAGCAGCTTGGCAAATTCCAGTGGATGTTTCGCTTCCAGCTCGCGAGCGCTGCGCCCGAGGCGCTGCCAGTCAGGCGGGAAGGCTGGGTCCTTGAAGGCATAGACGATGCGGTTGCCATCGGCCATCACATCCACCACCACCACGCGTTCGGCAAATACCTCGCGGATCAGTTCGATGTGCGTCTCGGCCGTCAGGCTATGGCCGGAAATGTTCGTCACCAGTACGCCACGTGGCTTGAGATGGGCGCTCACCTTTTCGTAAAAGCCCAGAGTGCATAGCTGCGGGGCGAGGCCATCTTCCACATAGGCGTCGAGCAGAATCGCGTCGGCCCCGTCCGGCTCACCGGCAAAGTAATCCGCGGCATCGGCCTGCACGATCTTCAGGCGTTCGTCATCAGGCGGGATCAGGAACCAGTTGCGGCAGGCGATCACGCCCTCCATCAATTCCACGGTGGTGACCCGGCTGCGCGCCAGATTCCGGTAGCAGTACTTGGTCAGCGAGCCGCCGCCGAGCCCGACGATCAGCACATGCTTGGGCAGTGGCTGGAATAGCAGGAAGCCCAGCATCGCCCGGGTGTAGGCAATCGCCAGTTCGTCCGGTGCATCGAGGCGCATCTCGCTCTGCACCAGCTTGAGGCTGAAATGCAGGCGCCGCACCTTGCCATCGTCGATCACGAAGGGATGCGGATAGATGCCGTCCATGAGCTGGCGGATCAGCAACTGGCGGTTCTTGTCCGCCGGCTCGCGCAGCCAGATCTGACCGGATTCGTTGAGGTAATTGGCGGGTAGGCTGAGCCAGCCAGCCGGTGGGAGAGTCATCGTGTAGCCCGAAAGGAAAAAGGCCTCCATTTCTGGAGGCCTTTGCAGCTAGCGCAGGTGTTGATCAGCGCGGCAGAACGGTCGAGCCCATCAGGAACTGGTCGACTTCGCGGGCGGCCTGACGACCTTCGCGGATCGCCCACACCACCAGCGACTGGCCGCGACGGGTGTCGCCTGCCGCGAAGACCTTGGCGACGTTGGTGGCGTAGCAGCCCAGGCCATCGGTGGTGGCCTTGGCGTTGCCACGACCATCCTTCTCGATGCCGAAGCCTTCGAGCAAGGACGCCACCGGGTTGGTGAAGCCCATGGCGAGGAACACGGCCTCGACCGGGATTTCGCGCTCGGAGCCGGCGACTTCGGTCATCTTCATCTGGCCGGTCTTCTCGTCCTTGGCCCACTCGACGTTGGCCAGCACCACGGACTTGAGCTTGCCGTTCTCACCCTTGAATTCCTTGGTGGTCACGCCCCACTCGCGCTGGCAGCCTTCGTCATGCGACGAAGAGGTGCGCAGCTTATTGGGCCAGTAGGGCCAGGTGGTGGACTTGTTTTCCTGCGCCGGGGGCTTGGGCATCAGCTCGATCTGCAGGATGCTCGCCGCGCCGTGGCGGTTGGAAGTGCCCACGCAGTCGGAGCCGGTGTCACCACCGCCGATGACCAGCACGTTCTTGCCCTTCACGCTGATCGGGTTGGCGCCGTCGCCGGCGACTTCCTTGTTCTGCGGAATCAGGAATTCCAGCGCGTAATGCACGCCAGCCAGCTCGCGGCCGGGGATCGGCAGATCGCGCGGCACTTCGGAGCCGGCGGTGATCAGCACGGCATCGAAATCCTTCATCAGCTTCTTCTGGCTGATCTTTTCCTTGGCGTCAGAGTTGATGCCCTTGGGCAGATCGGCCTCACCGATGTACACACCGGTCTTGAAGACCACACCCTCGGCTTCCAGCTGCTTCATGCGACGGTCGATGATGGACTTGTCGAGCTTGAAGTCAGGAATGCCATAGCGCAGCAGGCCGCCGACGCGCGAGCTCTTCTCGAACACGGTCACGGCATGGCCGGCACGGGCCAGCTGTTGAGCTGCGGCGAGGCCAGCGGGGCCGCCGCCGACGATGGCGACCTTCTTGCCGGTCTTCTCGGCGGCCACTTGCGGCACGACCCAGCCGTTTTCCCAGGCCTTGTCGACGATGGCGTGCTCGATGGACTTGATGCCCACCGGCGCCACATTGATGCCCAGGGTACAGGCGGCTTCGCAGGGTGCCGGGCAGATGCGGCCGGTGAACTCGGGGAAGTTGTTGGTGGAGTGCAGCACACCAATCGCTTCTTCCCACTTCTGCTTGTAAACCAGATCGTTCCAGTCCGGAATGATGTTGTTCACGGGGCAGCCGTTGTTGCAGAACGGAATGCCGCAGTCCATGCAGCGCGCACCCTGAACCTTGGCCTGCTCATCGCTCAGGGCGATGACAAATTCCTTGTAGTTCTTCTTGCGCAATTCGGGGGCCGGATAGCCCTCTTCCTGGCGCTCGAATTCAAGAAAGCCGGTAACTTTTCCCATTTCTATTCCTTCCCGATTCTCAGGCGGTGGCTGCTTCGGTCTTGGCGCGTGCAGCGACGGCCAGTTCCTTCAGCGCACGACGATATTCCTTCGGCATGACCTTGACGAAAGCCTTGCGGGATTCGTCCCAGTTCTCGAGCAGTGCCTTGGCACGCAGGCTGCCGGTGTAGCGGAAGTGGTTCTCGATCAGACGCTTGAGGATCACGTCATCAGCTTCACCCACGCCGCCACGCTTGACGGCATGCCACACGTCGCGATCGATCTTGTCTGTCTGCTCGGCTGCGGGCAGCACGGCCTCCAGATCGACCATCGCGGTGTTGGCCCGCTTGGCGAACAGCGCTTCCGGGTCATACACATAGGCCACGCCACCCGACATGCCAGCGGCAAAGTTGCGGCCGGTTTCGCCCAGCACGACGACGGTGCCGCCGGTCATGTATTCGCAACCGTGGTCACCCGTGCCTTCGACGACGGCTGCAGCGCCCGAGTTGCGCACCGCGAAACGCTCGCCACCGACGCCGTTGAAGTAGGCCTCACCGGCGATGGCACCGAACAGCACGGTGTTGCCGACGATGATGTGCTCCGGGCCGAAGCCACGGAAGTCGTTCGGGCAGCGCACGATCACGCGGCCGCCGCAGAGGCCCTTGCCGACGTAGTCGTTGCCTTCGCCGACCAGATCCAGGGTCACGCCGTGGGCCAGGAAGGCGCCGAAGCTCTGACCGGCGGTGCCGGTCATCTGCACATGGATGGTGTCATCCGGCAGACCTTCGATGCCGTACTTGAGCGCCACTTCGCCGGAGAGCATCGCGCCGACCGAACGGTTGACGTTGATGATCGGCTGGATGAAGGAGACGCGCTCGCCCTTGTCCAGTGCCGGGCGGGCCTTCTCGATCAGCTTGTGGTCGAGCGACTTTTCCAGCCCGTGGTTCTGGCTGGCCACCACACGCAGCGGCGAATCCACCTGCGGCACGTGGAAGATCTTGGCGAAGTCCAGACCCTGAGCCTTCCAGTGCGAAATCGCAGCCTTCTTGTCGAGCAGATCGGCACGGCCGATCAAGTCTTCGAACTTGCGGATGCCCAGCTGAGCCATCAGCTCGCGCACTTCTTCAGCAACGAAGAAGAAGTAGTTCACCACATGCTCGGGCTGGCCGGAGAAGCGCTGGCGCAGCACCGGGTCTTGCGTCGCGACGCCGACCGGGCAGGTGTTGAGGTGGCACTTGCGCATCATGATGCAGCCTTCGACCACCAGCGGTGCGGTGGCGAAGCCCATTTCATCAGCGCCCAGCAGGGCGGCGATGACGACGTCACGACCGGTCTTCATCTGGCCGTCAGCCTGAACCACGATACGGTCGCGCAGGCCGTTGATCATCAGGGTCTGCTGGGTTTCGGCGAGACCAAGTTCCCAAGGCGAACCGGCGTACTTGATCGAGGACAGGGGCGAAGCGCCCGTGCCACCGTCGTGACCGGCGATCACCACGTGGTCGGCCTTGCACTTGGCAACGCCTGCAGCCACGGTGCCGACGCCCACTTCGGACACCAGCTTGACCGAGATGTCTGCCTTCGGATTGACGTTCTTCAGATCGTGGATCAGCTGGGCCAAATCCTCGATCGAGTAGATGTCGTGGTGCGGGGGCGGCGAGATCAGGCCCACACCCGGTACCGAGAAGCGCAGCTTGCCGATGTATTCGGAGACCTTGCCGCCGGGCAGCTGACCGCCTTCACCAGGCTTGGCGCCCTGGGCCATCTTGATCTGGATCTGATCAGCCGAGGTCAGGTATTCAGTGGTCACACCGAAACGGCCCGACGCCACCTGCTTGATCTTCGAGCGCAGGGAGTCGCCTTCCTGCAGCACGATGTCGCGCTCGATCACGTTCTTGCCCACGATGCCGGCCAGCGTTTCACCCTTCTTGATGAAGATGCCCTTCATCTCGTTGCGGTAACGCTTGTCGTCCTCACCGCCTTCGCCGGTATTGCTCTTGCCGCCGATGCGGTTCATGGCAATCGCCAGCGTGGAGTGCGCTTCGGTGGAGATCGAGCCGAGCGACATGGCGCCGGTGGCAAAGCGCTTGACGATGTCCTTGGCAGACTCGACTTCATCCAGCGGGATCGCCTTGGCCGGATCGAACTTGAACTCGAAGAGGCCGCGCAGCGTCATGTGACGCTTGCTCTGATCGTTGATGATCTGCGCGTATTCCTTGTAGTTCTGGAAGTTGCCGGTGCGCGTGGAGTGCTGCAGCTTGGCAATCGCGTCCGGGGTCCACATATGCTCTTCGCCGCGAATGCGGAAGGCATATTCGCCGCCTGCGTCGAGCTGGTCGGCCAGCACCGGAGCCGCGCTGAAGGCGTCAGCGTGCAGCTTGATGGCTTCTTCCGCCACTTCAAAGATGCCGATGCCTTCGACGTTCGACGGGGTGCCGGCGAAGTACTTGTCGATCAGATCCTTGTTGAGGCCGATGGCTTCGAAGATCTGTGCGCCGCAGTAGGACATGTAGGTCGAGATGCCCATCTTGGACATGACCTTGCACAGGCCCTTGCCGACTGCCTTGATGAAGTTGTAGATGGCCTTGTCGCCATCCACGTCGGCCATGCCGAGCGCCATTTCGCGCAGGGTTTCCATGGCCAGATACGGATGCACGGCTTCGGCGCCGTAGCCGGCGAGCAGGGCGAAGTGGTGCACTTCGCGCGCCGAACCGGTCTCCACGACCAGACCGGTCGAGGTGCGCAGGCCTTGCTTCACCAGATGCTGGTGGATCGCGCTGGTGGCGAGCAGGGCAGGGATGGCCACGTTCTGTGCATCAAGCTTGCGGTCCGACACGATCAGGATGTTGTAGCCCGAGCGCACGGCTTCTGCCGCTTGCGCGCACAGCGAGGCGAGACGGGCTTCGACACCTTCCTTGCCCCAGGCCACCGGATAGCAGATATCCAGTTCGCAGGACTTGAACTTGTTGTCGGTGTAGGCGCCGATGTCACGCAGCTTGGCCATGTCCTTGAAGTCCAGCACCGGCTGGGAGACTTCGAGGCGCATCGGCGGGTTGATGTTGTTCAGGTCCAGCAGGTTCGGCTTCGGGCCGATGAAGGACACGGTCGACATCACCAGGGCTTCGCGGATCGGATCGATCGGCGGGTTGGTCACCTGCGCGAAGAGCTGACGGAAGTAGTTGTAGAGCGTCTTGTGCTTGTTGGACATGACGGCCAGCGGCGAGTCATTGCCCATCGAGCCGATCGCTTCTTCGCCGGTGGCGGCCATCGGTGCCATCAGGAACTTGAGGTCTTCCTGGGTGTAGCCGAAGGCTTGCTGACGATCGAGCAGGGAGGTGCTGGACTCGATCACCGGCTCCGGGCCGTCGACTTCGTCGAGCTTCACCTGGATGCGGCTGATCCACTCGCGGTAGGGCTTGGCATTGGCCAGCGCGTCCTTGAGTTCCTTGTCATCGATGATGCGGCCGGCTTCCATGTCGATCAGGAACATCTTGCCCGGCTGCAGACGCCATTTCTTGACGATCTTCGATTCAGCCACCGGCAGCACGCCGGCTTCCGAGGCCATGATCACGATGTCGTCATCAGTGACGATGTAACGAGCCGGGCGCAGGCCGTTGCGGTCGAGCGTGGCGCCGATCTGGCGGCCATCGGTGAAGGCAATCGCGGCGGGGCCGTCCCACGGCTCCATCATGGCTGCGTGGTATTCGTAGAAGGCGCGACGGTTCTCGTCCATCGTGGTGTGTTGTTCCCAGGCTTCCGGGATCATCATCATCGCGGCCTGTGCCAGCGGGTAGCCGGACATCGTCAACAGTTCGATGCAGTTATCGAAGGTGGCGGTGTCGGACTGGCCAGCGTAGGCGATCGGGTAGAGCTTCTTGAGGTCGTCGGCCAGCACTGCGGACTTCATCACGCCTTCGCGGGCACGCAGCCAGTTGAAGTTGCCCTTCACGGTGTTGATTTCGCCGTTGTGGGCAATCATGCGGTAGGGGTGCGCCAGCGGCCATTCCGGGAAGGTGTTGGTCGAGAAACGCTGGTGCACCAGCGCCAGCGCGGAGATACAGCGCGCATCGGCCAGATCCTTGTAATACACGCCGACCTGATCGGCCAGCAGCAGGCCCTTGTAGATCACGGTGCGGGCGGACATCGACGGTACGTAGTACTCGGCGCCGTGCTTGAGCTTGAGTTGCTGAATGGCGTGGCTGGCCATCTTGCGGATCACGTAGAGCTTGCGTTCCAGCGCTTCGGTGACCATTACGTCCGGGCCGCGACCGACGAAGATCTGGCGGATCACCGGTTCCTTGGCACGCACGCGCGGCGACATCGGCATTTCGCTATCGACCGGCACATCACGCCAGCCCAGCAGCACCTGGCCTTCGGCACGTACGGCACGCTCCAGCTCCTGCTCACAGGCCAGACGAGAAGCGGCTTCCTTGGGCAGGAAGACCATGCCCACGCCGTATTCGCCGGCCGGTGGCAGCTTTACGCCGGCAGCGGCCATCTCTTCACGGTAGAGCTGGTCCGGAATCTGGATCAGGATGCCGGCGCCGTCGCCCATCAAGGGGTCCGCACCCACGGCACCGCGGTGATCGATGTTCTTGAGGATCTGCAGCCCCCCCTGAACGATCTCATGGGTCTTCTTGCCCTTGATGTGGGCAACGAAACCCACACCACAGGCATCATGTTCGTTGGCTGGGTCGTAAAGTCCCTGGCGCTCTTGCATGCTCATACTCCAGATAAAACCGGAAAATCTGCGGCTCGCTATACCAAAAGGCGTAGCTTCCGCAACCGTAAGGGTTTGAACTATAGGACGAGCGCCCACCCCCCTCAAGCACTATAAAACGGGGTCAGAGTGTAATTTGATTCTTGCACACTTGCGGTGCATTAGATAATGGGGACATAGTTGTTTGATGCATTGCGGGGCCTGCTGTCTGGAGCTTTCAAGGCTGCGGGCAGATCAATCATGGCGAGGGTGGGAAATGAATTGCTGATGGATCCAGCACGTCTGGCGCAATCAGGCTGCAGAATATGTACGCGCAGATGCTGACCCGCTGAATCTGTCCCGATTCCGCCCCGGCGCAGCCGCAGCAGTGCTTCTTCAGCAAAAACCAGGACTCGTCACCCGCCATGAAATGCCTGCTAGCCTTTCTGTGTCTTGCCAGCCTGATCACCCCGGCCGGGGCGAGCGCCGCCTGCCCGCCTCCGCCCCCAGCTGTGCGGGATATCCGTGCCAATTCCTATTACTCGGATGCCGCTGGCTCCATCATCGATCCGGCGCTGCACGCCCAGTACAAGCGCAATATTGATCCGATCACTGATTTTCATCGCCGCGTGCTTGAGCGCGCCGATGCTTTCGTCGCCACCGGTGATATTGCGCAGGCCCGCTGCACGATTGACTGGCTGAGCGCTTGGGCGCAAGGCGGGGCACTGCTCGGTGCACTGATCAACGAGCGGGGCAACCAGGCCAACTACATCCAGAAATGGACCCTCGCCGGCCTTGCCATAGCCAGCTTCAAAGTCCGCAGTCAGCTGACGCCTGCCGATCACGCCTTGCTCGACCCCTGGCTCAAGGCCCAGGCCGAACGCAGCCTTGCCTTCTGGGACGATGCTCGCCACAAGCGCAACAACCATCTTTACTGGACCGGCCTAGCTGTTGCCGCTACAGCGGCTGCGACCGACGATGCGATTCTGTGGGGCCGGGCGCGAAGCATCTACGACGAAGCCCTGGCCCACATCGCCGCCGATGGCACGCTGGAAATGGAAATGGCTCGTGCTGGCCGAGCCCTGCACTATCACAATTACGCCTTGATGCCGCTTGCGGCCATGGCTGAACTGGCGCACAGCCGCCATGAGGACTGGTATGCGCGCGGTGATGGCCGCCTGCTGCGTCTGGCCGAAAAAGTCACCGACGGCGTGCTGGATCCGGCCTGGTTCGTCGAGCAGACCGGCAAGCGTCAGGAGCTGCCCGCCGAAGGCTACCTGGGCTGGAGCGTGCTGCTCGCCGACCAGCCCCTGCGCAATCGCGACAAGCTGCAGGCTCTGGCCGCTCGCGGCCCCTTCTTCAATGCGCAGATGGGGGGCAATCCGGCCCTCACCCGCCAGAGCGCGCGGAACCAGCCCTGATCACGGCCTCGCAGTAAGATCGTGAACAGCGTCTCAGAGCATTTTCTCGGGCCGCACCCAGGCATCGAACTGCGCCGCGCTCACGTAGCCGAGGGCCTGCGCCGCATCCCGCAGTGATAACGCATTGGCATGAGCGTGTTTGGCGATTGCGGCGGCGCGGTCGTAGCCGATATGCGGACTGAGGGCCGTCACCAGCATCAGCGAGTGGCCGAGCAGCTCGGCAATGCGTGCCCGGTCCGGCTCGATGCCCTGCGCGCAATGCGTGTCGAAACTCGCCATCGCGTCACCAAGCAGACGCACGCTCTGCAGGAAGTTGTGCGCGATCAGCGGCTTGAACACATTCAGTTCGAAGTTGCCCGAGGCTCCGCCGATACTCAGAGCTACGTCATTGCCCAGCACCTGACAGCAGACCATGGTCAGCGCCTCGCACTGGGTGGGATTGACCTTGCCCGGCATGATCGAACTGCCGGGCTCGTTCTCCGGCAGGCGTAGCTCGCCCAGCCCACAGCGCGGGCCGGAGGCCAGCCAGCGCACATCGTTGGCGATTTTCATCAGCGCCACGGCGAGGGTCTTGAGTGCGCCATGCGCACTGACCAGCGCATCATGAGCCGCCAGCGCCGCGAAGCGGTTGGCCGCGCAGCAGAACGGTAAGCCGGACTCCGCGGCGAGGCGTGCCGCCACTTCGGCACCGAAGCGCGGGTGGGTGTTCAAGCCGGTGCCGACCGCTGTGCCGCCCACTGCCAGCTCGAACACGGCCTCCAGGCTCATCCGGATGGCACGCTCGGCGTGCTCCAGTTGCGCTACCCAACCAGACATTTCCTGCCCCAGGGTGAGTGGCGTGGCGTCTTGCAGATGAGTGCGGCCGATCTTTACAATGTCGGCAAACGCCAGAGCCTTCGCTGCCAGGGTCGTGCGCAGGGTCACCAGCGCCGGTAGCAGCCGCTGGGTCAGTTCGACGGCCGCGGCCACATGCATCGCGGTGGGAAAGATGTCGTTGGAGGACTGGCCGAGATTGACGTGATCGTTCGGATGCACGCAGCGCGCCTCCCCCCGTCCGGCGCCAAGTAGTTCAGAAGCGCGATTGGCCAGCACCTCATTGACGTTCATGTTGCTCTGGGTGCCCGAGCCGGTCTGCCACACCGAGAGCGGGAAAGCGTCTGCATGGGCGCCGGCCAGCAGCTCATCCGCCGCGCGCGCGATCGCCTCAGCCAGCGCCGCGTCGAGCAGGCCCAGCTCGCCGTTGACCTGGGCACACGCTCGTTTGACGCGCAGCAGCGCGTGCACCAACGCCAGCGGCAGGCGCTCGGTGGAAATGCGGAAATGCTCCAGCGAGCGCTGGGTCTGGGCCGCCCACAAGGCTTCGGCGGGAACGGCGATGGCGCCGAAAGAATCGTGCTCCAGGCGGTGGTGGGGGCTCATGGCGAAGACTCCGGTGGCGGTGTGCTGATTCAGTCTAGCCCCCTGGTGTTCAGCTGGCTCGTACTGTTCAGGCGCTTGTCATCCCGCTGGGCTGTTGCAAAGCCGAGTCTGGTACGGCGGCGAAGCGCTCGTCAGTGAATGATCTGCTCTGGCCGTGCAAGCCCCCGTAGCCTGGCTTGCCCATGCTGATCGCGACAGGCCTGCCGTTCCATTCGTCAGTGTGAGCGCCGAGCTTGAAGTCGCCCGCCTCAGTCGCGATGCCCGGCCGGAAGGCGGCAAGCTGTTTTTAGCTGCTGAAGCGGCTGCGGAGTTCAGTCTCGAGGGCGTCGGAGTGCCGGCAGGAATGATCCGGTGCAAAGCAAACAAGGCACTCACTCTTGCGAGCCAGTGCCTTGTTTTTTCGGATGTTTGTGGTGGAGAGGATGAGGATCGAACTCACGACCTCGTCATTGCGAACGACGCGCTCTCCCAACTGAGCTACCCCCCCACGTTCAGCTTGGATTCTAATGATGATCCGGTGTGCTTGCCAAGGTGCGCGTGCACGACGCTTGAATTCAGGGAGATTGGTGTGGGGAATTGGGATCATCTTGTCGGCGCCAGCTGGCGCGGCGAGTGTTGGGCGGGGGCGCGGGCTGAGTTGCCGCTGCTTCTGGGGGTGCTCCCTTTCGGCCTGGTGTATGGGGTGCTGGGCTTGCAGGCCGGTTTGCCGGGCTGGGCTGTGGTGCTGATGTCGTCGATCGTGTTCGGTGGTTCTTCTCAGGTGGTGTTTGCGCAGTTGTGGGGGGCGGGTGTGCCGGCCCCGGTGATCGTCGGCACGGTGGGTGTGGTCAATCTGCGGCATGCGCTTTACAGCGCCAGCGTGGCCCAGTTGCTGGCCGAGCTGCCACTGCGCTGGAAGCTTCTGCTGGCCTATCTGCTGACTGACGAGGCCTATATGGCAGCGGTAGGGCGTTTGACGAGCGGGCCGCGCAGCGCAGTGCGCCACTGGTTTCTGTTCGGCACCGGTTTCACGTTGTGGGCAGGCTGGCAGTTGTCCACCCTGGGAGGGGTATTGCTGGGGGCGACGATTCCGGCCGGCTGGGCGCTGGACTTCTCGATTGCACTGACCTTTATTGCTTTGCTGGTGCCTTCGCTGCGCCGGCGTAGCGAGTGTGTGGCGGCTGCGGTGGCTGGCGCAGTGGCCTTGCTGGCTCAGGGCGTGCCCTACAAGTTGTGGATCCTGCTGGCGGCGCTGGCCGGGATGCTCGCCGGGATGCTGGCGCAGGCACTGCAGCGAGGCAAATCCCATGAGTGAGAATCTGCTGTTGTGGCTGTGCATGCTGGCGGGCGGGTTGCTGACCTTCGCCACGCGCGCCGCCTTTCTGCTGGGGGGCCGGCGTTTTCATCCCGGACCGCGCTTTCGTCTGATGCTGGGCTACGTGCCGCCGGCAGTGCTGGCGGCCCTGATTGCGCCCGAGATTTTCGTGAGCAAGGGCGTGTTGCTGAGCGATCCGGCCAATCCCCGCTTGTGGGCGGCGCTGGCGGCGGCGCTGGTGGCGTGGAAGACGCGCAGTGTGCTGGCGACGATTGCTGTCGGTTTGCTGCTGGTTTGGTGTTTGCCGTACTTGCCCGGTTTGCTTTGAGTGTCGATCGGGGGCGATATTCTTTGTGGCTTGTAGGGGAAAGCACTGATGCCCGAAAGTGTGAACTAATTCACGATTGCTCACTTTGTGCACATGGGATCGTCGGGAGGGGCCTGACGGGGTGTGCGGCAAGGGAGTGGCAACGTGGTACGTAGAAGCATTGCAGGGCTCTGGACATGTGGCCTGCTGGCCGGTCTGGGGATGGCGCAGGTTGCGGCCAAGGATCTGGTTCTGGCTGAAATCCATCCGCCGGGGCATGTCATCGTGCAGTCGGAGGAAGTGCTGCACAACAAGCTGGCCGAGCTGACCAAGGGGGAGTTGCAGGTCCAGGTCAAGCACAGTGGCCAGGCAGGCAATGAGGCGCAGGCCTGGGACAAGGTCAAAGCCGGTACGCTGGACATCGCGCGCGTCAATCTGGCGATGCTGGCGAAGGACATGCCGGCGGTGAAGCTGGTCAGCCTGCCCTATCTGTTCCGCTCCCGCGAGCACATGTGGCGCGTGCTGGAGGGTGAGTTCGGCAAGCGCATCCAGAGTGAGGCGGAGAAGGTGGGCGCCGTGGTGTTGACCTATTACGACAGCGGCACGCGCTCCTTCTATTCGACCAAGCAACCGATCCGCAGCCTTGCTGATTTCAACGGCTTGCGCGTGCGGGTACAGGATTCACCGGTCTACAAGGATCTGATCCTGCAGTTGGGCGGCACGCCGGTGGTGCTGCCGTATGACAAGGTGGGCGAGGCTTTCCAGAAGGGCGAGATCGACGCGGCGGAGAACAATGTGCCGTCCTATGTCTCCAGCGGCCATTACAAGCTGGCCAAGCACTACAGTTTCGACGAACACTCAGCGGTGCCCGAGGTGCTGGTGGTGTCGCGCAAGACCTGGCAGGGGCTGAGTGTTGCCCAGCAGCAGGCCTTGTCGAGCGCCGCTGCGAGCTCCTCGGCCCAGATGAAGACGCTGTGGGCTGACAGCGAGCTGCAATCGCTGGCCAAGGCGAAGAAGGAAGGGGCGGTGATCACCGACAAATCCCGTATGTCGATGTCCGGCATCGAGGGTTTCGCAGTGAAGCTGTACTCGAAGTACATCACCGATCGTGATGAACTCGAGACGGTGCTGAGTATCCTGCGTACCAAGTAAGGCTTGCGGCCTGTCCGCGGGGCTTCAGCCCGGCCACGAGCCGGGCTTTTTCATGTTTGCGTCAGCAGCAGCTTGAGATCGGCAGCCACGCGCGCTGCAGTTTCACCGTGGCGGGCGAAGAGGCGGGCCCGGCCGTCCGGCCCGAAGAGGTAGCAGCCGGCGCTGTGGTCGATGGTGTAGCGGCCGCTGGCGATATCGCCCTTCTTCTCGTAATACACCTTGAACTCTTTGGCCACGGCGGCGATCTCGGCCTCCGAGCCGGTCAACGCGAGGAAGCGTGGGTCGAAGGCGTTCATGTACATCGCCAAGCGCTCGGGTGTGTCGCGGGCCGGATCCACGCTCACGAAGAGCACCTGAACGCGTTCGGCCTCGGCCGGGCTCATCAGTTGCAGGGCTTCCTTGAGCATCATCAGGCTGGTCGGGCACACGTCCGGACAGTTGGTGTAGCCAAAGAAAATGGCCACCACCTTGCCGCGAAAATCGGCGAGGGTGCGCGCCTGACCATGCTGATCCTTCAGGCGCAGCGCCGGGCCGTAGCTGGCGCCGGTGACGTCGGTGGTATTGAAGCTCGGGCCCTGTTCGCAGGCGCCCAGTATTAGCAGGGCCGGCAGGCTCAGCAGGCTGTGGAGCAGAGTGCGACGCTGCATTTCAGGCGCCTGCCTTGAGTGCATCAAGCAGCTTCTCATGCACGCCACCGAAGCCGCCGTTACTCATCACCAGGATCTGGTCGCCGTGCCTGGCTTCCTGAGCGACTGCGGCGACCAGCGCGGCGAGCTCATCGAAGCTCTGTGCCTTGTCGCCGAGCGGGGTCAGGGCCTCGGCGGCATCCCAGCCGAGGTTCTTGGCAAAGCAATACACCTTGTCGGCCTCGGTGAGGCTGACCGGCAATTGGGCTTTCATGGTGCCGAGCTTCATGGTGTTGGAGCGCGGCTCCAGCACTGCCAGGATGCGCCGCTTGCCCACACGCTTGCGCAGTCCGGCAAGCGTGGTGGCAATTGCCGTAGGGTGGTGGGCGAAGTCGTCATACACGGTGACCCCGCGAGCATTGCCGCGCGCTTCCAGGCGTCGCTTCACGCCGGCAAAGCGCGACAGCGCGTCGGCTGCTGTGGCAGGTGTGACGCCCACATGGCGGGCGGCGGCCATCGCGGCGAGCGCATTCAAACGGTTGTGCTGGCCGGCCAGCGGCAGGATGCACTGGGCGGCTTCGCGGCCGCTGAGGCTGAATGCGACCTGGTCGCGGCCGTCATCTTCATGTACCTGCCAGATCCCGTCGCCACCGAAATACTCCAGCTCACTCCAGCAGCCGCGTGCGAGTACCCGGCGCAGCGAATCTTCGTTGCCGTTGGCGAGGATGCGGCCGTGTTGCGGGATGGTTCGCACGAGGTGATGGAACTGGGTCTCGATGGCGGCCAAGTCCGCAAAGATGTCGGCGTGGTCGAATTCGAGGTTGTTCAGGATCACCGTGCGTGGGCGGTAGTGCACGAACTTGCTGCGCTTGTCGCAGAAAGCGGTGTCGTACTCGTCGGCCTCGACCACGAAGAAGGGCGTGTCGGTCAGGCGTGCCGAGATGCCGAAGTTACTGGCCACGCCACCGATCAGGAAGCCGGGGTTGAGGCCCGCATCTTCGAGGATCCAGGCCAGCAGCGAAGCGGTGGTGGTTTTGCCGTGGGTGCCGGCCACAGCGAGCACCCACTTGCCCTGCAGAATGTTGTCCGCCAGCCATTGTGGCCCGGAGGTGTAGGGCAGGCCGCGATCAAGGATGGCTTCAAGCAGCGGATTGCCGCGCGAGACGGCATTGCCGACCACGAAGAGGTCTGGTGCCATGGCCAGCTGGTCCGGCGAATAGCCTTCCACGAGGGCGATGCCCTGCTCGGCGAGCTGGGTGCTCATCGGCGGGTAGACGTTGGCGTCGCAGCCGGTCACGGTATGGCCGGCGGCACGGGCCAGCAGGGCGATGCCGCCCATGAAGGTGCCGCAGATGCCGAGGATGTGGATATGCATGGAGCTGGAGCCTGCCTGTGTACAATGGCCTCGATTCTACCTCTCGCGAGCCGCCCGCATGCCTGCCCGCTCGAATACCCCGGATACCGTCGTTGGCGATCTGCGCCGCAGCATCGCCCACCAGGCCGCGCGCCTGATTGCTGAAGAAGGCATCGAGGATTACGCCTTCGCCAAACGCAAGGCTGCACGCCAGCTGGGCGTACCGGAGCGGGATCTGCCGAGCAATGCCGAGATCGAAGGAGCGCTGCGCGAATGGCGCACCATCTTCAGTGATGAAGATGATGCCGAGCGCCTGCAGCAGATGCGCGCCGCGGCGCTGGTGGTGCTGCGTCTGCTGACACCGTTTCGCCCGTATGTGACGGGGGCGGTCATCGACGGCATGGTGGATGCCTTCTCCGAAGTCGAGGTCGAGGTCTATGCCGATAGCGCCAAGGACGTGGAAATCTATCTGCTTGGCCGCGATGTGCCCTATGAGCATCAGGAAGTGCGCAGCACTGGCCACGACGCGCCGGAGGCGATTCTGGTCTTCGAGTGCGATGAGGTTCCGGTCAAGCTCTATGTGCACAATCACGTCGCCGAGCGCACGCCGCGTCGCAACCATGCCGGTGCCATTCAGGAAAAATTACGCCTGGACGCATTCGAGGCTCTGCTCGGGCTGCAAAAATGAAGCTGGCGCGCGTGGCGGGACTGTTCGCTGCGATTCTGTTGAGTGCGCTGCTGGGGGGGCTGCTGCGTGAGCGGATGACTCAGGCTGGGCCGGAGCAGGCTGATGCTGCTTTGCAGAAACTCCTGGCGCGTGAGTGGCCGGATGTGGCCGGACAGCCCCAGCCGCTGGCCCGCTGGCGCGGACAGCCGCTGCTGATCAACTTCTGGGCCAGCTGGTGTGGGCCTTGCCGCGAGGAAATGCCACAACTGGAAGCCTTCGCGCAGGATAAAGCCCGTCACGGTGTGCAGGTGCTGGGCCTGGCCTGGGAGAATCCGGCCAGCGCTGCGGCCTTTTTGCACGAAACGCAGGTTTCCTATCCGGTTCTGGTGGCTAACGGCGGCGTACGTGAAATTCTGACAGCTTTGGGTAACCCTGCTGGCGGCCTGCCTTTTTCGCTGCTGGTGGATGCCGGCGGACGCCTGCAAGCCGTGAAACTGGGGGCTTTCAGGGCAGGCGAAGTGGCCCGCCTGGTAGCCCCGCATGCGGAAGCGAATGGGCGTAACTTGAAGTGAAAGATGGACAACGTGCAGCGAAGTGCGGCAAACTCGCGGCCATGAAGAACAGCTCGACCAAGAAGACGAAGAAGTCTGCCGAGGCCCAACAGGCTGACGTTTCGTCCCACGCCGCGCGCATTCTGGTTCTGCAAGGCCCGAACCTGAACATGCTCGGTGTGCGGGAACCGGCCGTCTACGGCAGTACTACCCTGGCTGACATCCATCGCGCCATGGAAGATCGCGCTCGCGCCTCCGGTGCGCTGCTCGAATCCTTCCAGAGCAATCACGAAGGCGAGCTGATCGATCGCATCCAGGCGGCCTACACCGAGGGTGTGGACTTCATCATCATCAACCCGGGTGGCTTCGGCCATACCAGCGTGGCTTTGCGCGATGCGCTGGCTGCCGTTTCGATTCCCTTCGTGGAGGTTCATCTTTCGAACATCCACGCTCGTGAGCCCTTCCGCCACCACACCTACCTCTCGGCGATTGCTGTGGGGGTGATCTGTGGCCTCGGTGCAGAAGGTTACCAGTACGCCCTCGACTACGCGTTGAACAAGCTGCTGGCACGCTGAATCCCGATTCAACTGGCGCTGCCTTGCTGCTGCGCCATCTTTACCATTGGAGTGAGACATGGACCTCAGGAAACTCAAGAAACTCATCGACCTCGTGGAAGAGTCCGGCATTGCCGAACTGGAAGTGACCGAGGGCGAGGAAAAGGTACGCATCGCCAAGCATGTGGCGAACAGCGCTCCGATGAGTTACATGACCCAGATGCCGGCCGCTGCGCCTGCTGCCCCGGTTGCCGCTCCGGTGGCTGCCGCCCCGGCCGCGGCTGCTCAGCCTGAAGGCCATGTCGTGAAGTCGCCGATGGTAGGCACCTTCTACCGCTCCTCCTCGCCGGGCGCCAAGCCTTTCGCCGAAGTTGGCCAGAACGTGGCCCAGGGCGAGACCGTGTGCCTGATTGAAGCCATGAAACTGATGAACGAAATCGAGGCCGATGCGGCCGGCGTCATCAAGGCCATCCTGGTTGAAAACGGCCAGCCGGTCGAATTCGGTCAGCCGCTGTTCATCATTGGCTAATAGGAGGAAGAGGGCAGGGATCTGAGGTCTGGGGACTGAGTTGAATCCCGGTTAGCGTTGCTGACCGCCAACATCACTCAGTTCTCCGTCCCCGGTATTCAGTCCTCAGAAAAACCATGTTCGACAAGATCCTGATTGCAAACCGCGGCGAGATTGCGCTGCGCGTGCTGCGCGCCTGCCGCGAGATGGGCATCCGCACCGTGGCGGTGCACTCCGAGGCGGATGCCGAGGCCAAGTATGTGAAGCTGGCCGATGAGTCGGTGTGTATCGGCCCGGCCTCTTCCGCCCAGTCCTACCTCAACGTGCCGCGCATCATTGCCGCCGCTGAAGTGACTGATGCCGAGGCGATTCACCCTGGTTACGGTTTCCTCTCCGAGAATGCCGACTTTGCCGAGCGCGTCGAGTCCTCTGGCTTCGTATTCATCGGCCCGCGGCCGGAAACCATCCGCCTGATGGGCGACAAGGTTTCTGCCAAGCAGTCCATGATCGAAGCTGGCGTGCCTTGCGTGCCGGGTTCGGGTGGTGCCCTGCCGGATGATCCCAAGGAAATCGTCAAGATCGCCCGGGCCATCGGTTACCCGGTGATCATCAAGGCTGCTGGTGGTGGTGGTGGTCGCGGCATGCGCGTGGTGCATACCGAAGGCGCGCTGATTTCTTCCGTGGCCATGACGCGTTCGGAAGCCGGTGCTGCCTTTGGCAACCCGACCGTGTACATGGAGAAGTTCCTCGAGAACCCGCGCCATATCGAGATCCAGGTGCTTGCCGACCAGCATGGCAACGCGATCTATCTGGGCGAGCGCGATTGTTCCATGCAGCGCCGTCACCAGAAGGTGATCGAAGAGGCGCCGGCTCCGGGCATCGACCGCAAGCTGATCGCCAAGGTGGGCGAGGCCTGTGTGGCCGCCTGCAAGCGTATCAACTACCGTGGTGCTGGCACTTTCGAGTTCCTGTATGAAAAGGGCGAGTTCTTCTTCATCGAGATGAACACCCGCGTGCAGGTGGAACACCCGGTCACCGAGCTGATCACTGGCATTGATATCGTGCAGGAGCAGATCCGCGTTGCCGCGGGCGAGAAGCTGCGCAACACGCAGAAGGAAGTGCACCTGCGTGGTCATGCCATCGAATGCCGCATCAACGCGGAAGACCCGTTCAAGTTCACGCCCTCGCCGGGCAAGATCCTCACCTGGCACACGCCGGGTGGCCCCGGCATCCGCGTCGATTCGCACGTGTTCACCGGCTACACCGTGCCGCCGCATTACGATTCGATGATCGGCAAGGTCATCGCTTACGGTGACACCCGCGAGCAGGCAATTCGCCGCCTGCGCATTGCGCTGTCGGAGATGGCGGTCGAAGGCATCAAGACCAACATCCCGCTGCACCAGGAAATGCTGATGGATACCCATTTCGTGCAAGGCGGCACCAGCATCCACTACCTGGAAAAGAAACTCGCCGGGAATACCTGATCGATGTGGCACTCCGTCTCCCTCAAGGCTGCAGCAGAGCAGGCCGAGGCATTGTCCGAAGCCCTGATGGAGGCGGGCGCGTTGTCCGTCTCGATCGAGGATGCCGATGCCGGTACCGAGCGCGAAACACCGCAGTTCGGTGAGCCCGGCAGCGTTAACGAGAAACTCTGGGATCACAGCGTGGTGATCGCGCTGTTCGATGCCGGTGTCGATCTGCCGGCGGCACTGGCTGCAGCGGCCGACGAAGCCGGTCTCGAAGATGTGCCACCCTTCACGGTCGAGGATGTGGCCGAGCAGAACTGGGTGCAGCTCACTCAGGCTCAGTTCGACCCGATCCATATCACCGACCGGCTGTGGATCGTGCCGTCCTGGCACCAGTCGCCTGACGCGAATGCCATCAACATCGAGATGGATCCGGGCATGGCTTTCGGCACCGGCTCGCACCCGACCACCCGCTTGTGTCTGCAGTGGCTGTGCGATGTGGTGACGCCCGGCGCAACCGTGCTCGATTATGGCTGTGGTTCCGGCATCCTCGGGATTGCTGCGGCCAAGCTCGGTGCAGGCACGGTGACCGGTTGCGACATCGATCCGCATGCCGTTGAAGCCAGTCATGCCAACGCCGAACGGAATGGCGTTACGAATGCAACGTGGCAAAATAGTGCCAAGCATATCGCTGGCGAATTCGATCTTGTGGTGGCCAACATTCTCACCAATCCGCTCTGTGTTCTGGCTCCCGGCATCGCCGCTCGCGTGAAGACCGGTGGCCGTCTGGCTCTCTCCGGCGTGCTCGCCACCCAGGCGCAGCAGGTCATTGACGCCTATGCTCCGTACATTGCGCTGACGGTGGGCGCCGAGCATGAAGGCTGGATTCGCCTGGAAGGCCAGCGCGCATGCTGACAACGCGCTGCCCGCACTGCAGCACCCAGTTCCGGATTCGTCCGGAACAGCTCTCGGTGCGTGGCGGGCGGGTGCGTTGTGGCCACTGCCAGCAGCCTTTCTCGGCGCTGGCCCATCTGGAAGAACTCGACGACGAAAACGATCCGGCGCCGTCAGCACCCGCCGGCGCCCCTGCGGGTACGCCGCCAGCTGCGCCAGTCGTCGTGCAGGCCGCCCCGGTCACGCCTGCGCCTGCTGCCCGGCCTGTGGCCCCGGCGCCAACTGCGACCATCGCGTCACCGGCCGTTGCGCAAACCGCGGTTTCCCGTGCCAAGCCGCTGGTGCCTGAGGCTACGCGCAGCAATTCGATCACCATTCCGGCTGAAACGGCGCATCCCCGGACCCCGTCAGTCAGTGCCGCGCCTGTAGCTCAGGTGACCGAGCCTATCGAGGCGCCCGCGGTAGGTGACGATTTCACCATGAACATCCAGCTCGACGGCCCTTCGCCGGCCGAGGTCCGCGCCGAAATGGCGGGCGGGCTGGACTTCGATATCGACGGTCTGGACGAGGCTGATGTCGCTGCGGCGCCACCGGAGCCCGTGGCTGAGGTGCGCAGCGAGCCCTATGTCTCGCAGATTGCCAAGGAACTCGGGGTCGGGCGTTACGATGCGTCCGCCGACATGGTCTTTGGCCAGACAGTCATGCTTGAAGAGCCGATCGACATCCCGGGTATCCCGGATGGCGAACCGGATCATGGCCCGGCTTCCCTTTTTGATGAACGCCAGCGCCAGCTCAAGACACCGCCGGCCCAGGTCGAAGACCGTCGTCGTGGCCAGCGCCATTGGGTGTGGGCCGGCGGGCTGGCCCTGCTGCTGTTGCTGGGCAGCCTGCAGTTCGCCTGGCTGTTTCGCAGCGAACTCACGCGTTGGGTGCCGGAAAGTCGTCCGCTGCTCGAAAAGGCCTGCGCGCTGGCCGGCTGCAGCGTGCCTTATCCGCAAGTGATCAAGGCTGATGGCGACGATCTGATCGTCATCGAATCCAGCAGTTTCACGCCGGACAGCACCCAGGAAACCAGCTTCCGCCTGAATGCTACGGTGCTCAACAAGGCGGGCTTCAACCAGGCTTGGCCACACCTCGAGCTCACCATCACGGATCGCTTCGACATCGCCATCGCGCGCCGTGTGCTGGCGCCTGCCGAATGGCTGCCACCGGCCTATGCCAGCCTGCCGGCCTTCGAGTCGCACAGCGAAGTCACCGCCAACCTGACCCTGAATCTGGGGCAGTTACCGGCTTCGGGATATCGTCTCTACGTCTTCTATCCGTAACGTGGCGTGCCCCTGCGACGCCTGCGCGGGTTGGCAGTATCTGTCCTGAAGATCCTTCTCCGTGCCGGCTGCAGAAACGCCATGTTCCTGCAGAACGCTTTCCCCTGTTCTGCGCGGGGTTGGCAAGTGCCTGATCATCCTTCAGGATTCAGGCTTCGCGTACCCGCGCGATTCCCCATTTGACGAGAGCAAACAAGATGACGACTGTGACCCTGGGTGGCAACCCGATCGAAGTGGCTGGTTCTTTCCCCAAGAAGGGCGATGGCGCCGCTGAATTCAAGTTGGTCGGTGCGGATCTGGCTGAATACGGTCTGGCCAGCTTTGTCGGTCAGCGCAAGGTGCTGAACATCGTGCCGAGCCTTGATACCGGTGTCTGCGCGGCTTCCACCCGCAAGTTCAACGAGAAGGCCTCCAGCCTGGCCAACACCGTGGTGTTGGTGATTTCTGCTGACCTGCCATTCGCGGCCAAGCGCTTCTGCGAAGTTGAAGGCCTTGCCAACGTGAAGACCCTGTCCACCTTCCGCGATGCCGCCTTCAAGGGCGCTTACGGCGTGGATATCACCAGCGGCCCGCTCGCCGGCCTCACCGCCCGCGCTGTGGTGGTGCTGGATGCCGACAACAAGGTCCTGCACGCCGAGCTGGTGCCGGAAATCAAGCAGGAACCGGATTACGAAGCCGCACTGGCGGTGCTCTGAGCTTTCCCTGCTTGAATGAAAAACGGCCGCTGATGCGGCCGTTTTGTTTGGTTCAGCGCCAGAGCAGGGCGTGGATCAGCCAGGTGCTACCCATCGTGGCGAGCCAGAATCCCAATCCAGCCCAGAAAGCCCATGGGCTCTCCAGCTCGGTATCGCGCCGGAAGCGCTGACAGAGTTTTTGGCCAGGCCAGCGGAGCACGATTTCGCCCACAAATTCGGCTACCCCTCCGATGAGCGCTTCCGCGATACTTCCTAATGGCACGACGTTCAGCGCGCGAGATAGGCAGAGCAGGCGGTTTTTACCTGCTCCAGCGTAATGCCCTGCATGCATCGCGCCTCTGCGCACTGAGCGGGCTGCTCACCGAAGCTGCGTGAGCAGCGCTGGATCCAGTCGCGATGGCGGCGGAAGGTGTTGGTCTGGTTGCGGCAGGCGATCTCGATCGACACTGCGGTGAAGGGGCTGGTCGCCCAGTACTTGCCGGCGCCGCTGATGAGGCTCGAACCGGGACCGAACAGCGCCACGGTGGAGGTGCCGACGATGCGGGCCAGGTGTGCCACACCCGTGTCCGGGCAGACGATCAGATTTGCGCCGTAAAACAGCTGGGCGAGCTGGGCGAGGTCGAGCTGACCGGCATAGCTGGCAAACCGTCCTTTGGGATCGGCTGCCGTGACCAGCGCGGTTTCCCTGGCTCCGGCGCTCCATACCGGGGTGCTACCTTGCGCCGCGAGCCAGTCGGCCAGCGCGGCCCAGCGTTCGCTTGGCCAGTATTTGAGGGGGGAGGAAGCGCCCAGATGGAGCACTACATAGGGCGTGGGGGGAGTGCTGAAAGGCGCTGCCGCAGGCAAGGGCCAGTCTGTTGGTTGATAGTGTTGCGCCGGCCCTTCGACCAGATCGGCGCAAAAGTCACCGAAAGCAGCAGGTGCGTCCGGGAAGGGACGTGCTTCGTCGAGCAGCCAGTTCTTCCAGCGCGGTGTGTCGTCGGCAAAACCGAGCACCCATTGGCTCAGGGCACGGGCCAGCGGGCTGTAGCGATTCTCTGTCGGGATGACCACCAGATCGAAAGGGGCCGCTGCCAATATGCTGGCAATGTCGCCCTGGCGCGGGTTCCAGGGCAGGGCGGTGAAGCCGAAGGGCTGCCCGGCGTAGAGTGGCGCCAGTGCGGTCGGGCAGCTCAGACTACGCCTGGCCTGCGGGTAGCGGGCGGCGATGCGGGCCAGCAAGGGCGTGAGCATCAGGGTGTCGCCCAGCAGCAGATGGTGCAGGACGAGGATGCTTTGCGGCGCCTCGGGCTTGCGGCGCCGCCAGGCGCTGGGATTGAGAAGCTGACGAGCGAGGCGGCCGAAAATGCTCAGCCGCGCGCGGGCCCGACTCATCCGGCCACGCGCTGGAAGGCTGCTTCCATGCGCGTGATCATGCGCTCAAGACCACAGTTTTCGACGGCGAACTCGCGTGCAGCTGCACCGAGCTTGTCGGCGTCCTGCGGATTGTCGAGCAGCTTGCGGATTGCGCTGGCCAGGGCCTTGCTGTCCTTGGGCGGCACCAGCACGCCGGTGAGGCCGGCCTTGACCACGTCGGCCGAGCTGCCGATCGGGGTGGTGATCACCGGCAGGCCGACCGACATGGCCTGCATCACGGCCTGAGACACGCCTTCGTTGGCGAAGGAAGGCAGGGCGAACACATCCAGCGCCTGCAGCCAGGGCACCACGTCGCGCTGCTGGCCGGCGAAGCGCACCACACGGGTGAGGCCCAGCTCCACGGTGAGGCGGTTGAGCTTGTCGCGCTGCGGGCCATCACCCACGATCACCAGGCGGATGCGCGGATCGTTGAGTTCGGCGACGGCCTTGAGCAGGAACTTGTGGCCCTTCCAGGAGCGCAGGGTGGCGATGATGCCGATCCATACGGCATTCACGTCCAGCCCCAGCTTTTCGCGCGCTTCGACCTTGTTGCCGGGCACGAAGCGCTTGGTGTTGATGCCGGTGAATACGGACTGCACACGGTAGGCCGGCAGGCCCAGGCCGTCGATCAGCTCATGGCGCAGGCCTTCGCCGGTGGTGATGATGTGCGAGGCGGCCTTGCCGTAGAGCCAGCGGTTGGCGAAGGTGTTGGCCACCGGCGCCGAAATGTGGCGGGTGCGCAGCACTGGCACGGATTTCTTGCCGAGCGAGAGGTTGGCCAGCGCGACGAGCCAGGAATCGGTCGAGCTGTGGGTGTTGATGACGTCGATCTCGCCACGATTGGCGACGATCCAGGCGCGCATGGCCTTGAAGTCCGGCCAGCGCTTTTCGCGGATCGGCAGTGAGACGGTTTTTACGCCCCAGTCGCGGGCACGCGCGTAGAGGGTGGATTCCACCGGGCAGAGGATGGTCACGCGGTGGCCGCGCTCCATCATGCCGCGCGATTCTTCGAGGATGCGGATTTCCTGACCGCCCCAGCCGCAGGAGGACTCGGTGTGCACGATATGCAGCGAGCGTACGGATAGCAGGGTGTTGTATTGCGCCATGATGGGTGCAGGTGCCGAAGAAAGTAAGGGTGGATTATAGCTGGCTGGCTCCGCCGAGCAGTTGCCGGTAAAGCGCCACCAATTGAGCGGCCATCGCTTCGTTGCTGAGGGTGTCCACACTGGCTCTGGAGGCGTTGCGGAAGGTGCTGCAGCGCAGCGGATCGTGCATGGCTTCGAGCAGGCGGTGAGCGGCGGCGGCCATGCCGGGGATGTCCAGGGCATCGACGCGCTCGCCGTTCTCGCCGAGACGCACCAGTTCGGCTGCGCCGGAGCTGGTCGAGGTCAGAACCGGCAGACCGCTGGCAAGAGCCTCGATGGCCGCATTGGGCATCGGATCGTAGAGCGTGGGCAGGGCGAACACGTCGGCTGCGCCGAGGTAGGGAGCAACGTCCTTCTTCGGACCAAGGAAGCGCACCCGGCTGGCCACGCCCAGGCGCTCGGCGCGCTTCTGGAGGCGGCGGGCATGCCTGTCCTTGCCGATTACCCACAGTTCGGCCTGCGCCAGCGCCGGCTGGGCCAGCGCCTCGATCAGCTGCGGCACCCCCTTGCGTTCGAAGCCGGAGCCGACGAAGAGCAGCACACGGGTGGACTCGGGCACTCCCAGCTGTTCACGGACCTTCTCGCGATGCAGTTCGCGCAGGCCCGGGTGGAAATGAACGTGATCCACACCGTTGTGGATCACGTGGAGCTTGCTGGCGAGCTGGGGATAACGGTGGGCAATGTCCTGCCGCACCATCTCGGAGTTGCAGATCACCGCGCGCAGCTTGGCATCGCGGAACATGCGGTCTTCCATGCGCAGGATGTAGCGATGCCAGGGCGACAGGCTCTGGGCGAGGCGGCCCAGCGGGCCCAGCGTGCGGGCACGCTGCTCGAGCCAGCTGGCATGTACGCCGTCACCGGCGCGGAAGATGTCGCAGCCAGGAATGCGCTCGTGGCTCTGCACCAGATCGAAGACTTGGGTCTTGATCAGCGAGCGCACGCTGCGCGTGAAAGTGATGTCGCGCAGCAGGCGGCCCAGGCGCGGGGCTCCGAGCAGCTTCACCTTGACACCCGGTTTGTGCTCGCCGCCCCAGTTGCGCGTGATCAGGGTGATCTGTACGGCGTCTTCGCCGAGCGCCTTCAGTGCGCGCTCAATGAAGCGTTCGGCGCCGCCGTAAGGGTTGTAGGCCTGGCGTACAAGGGCCAGGTGCAGCGGAGCGGCAGCGTCGTGGCTTTCTTTCATCAGGGGGCAACCCGGTCGATGGCATCCAGCACCTGCTGCACGCCGATGGCATACAGGCATTCTGACAGCTTGCCGCCGCCACAGCCATCCTGACCGCAGGGGCGGCAGCTGTGCTGGCTGCTGACAATCTCGCTCGCCACCATCCATGGCCCCCATTCCTTGTCGCCGGAGGGCCCGAAGAGGGCCACGCAAGGCGTGCCGACGGCGGCTGCGATGTGCATCGGGGCGGAATCCACACCGATGAACAATCTGGCGCGGGCCGTCAGCGCAGCGAGTTCGCGCAGACTGAACTGGCCGGCGAGATTCACCACCGGCACCTTAGCTGCCGCAATGATTTCCTCCACCATTTGCTGCTCGCGCGGATCGGGTGCGGCAGTGATCACGATCTTCTCGCCGCGTGCAGCCAGGGCCTGCAGCAGCTGAGCGTTAAGGCTGGCCGGCCAGCACTTGAAGAACCAGCGTGAGGCCGGGTGCAGCTGGATGAAACGGCCGGCCGTGAGGTCATGGTCGGCCAGCAGCGCAGCGATCTTCGCTTCGGCTTCGGCGCCCGGCACCATCTGTAGTCGGCGCGCCTCCGGGGCGGGCTGGATGCCAAGGCGGCGCAGCGCATCCAGATGGGTGTCGACGGTATGGCGGCGCCCGCCGCCGACCGTGCGGTACAGGTGGCTGAAGGAGTTTTTCCACCACTTGGCCTTGCCCGCGCGTTGCGGGGCGACTGCCCAGCGTGGTGCGAGCAGGCGGGTGAGCCAGGCGCCGCGCGGATGATCGGTGAGGTGGATGACCAGATCGTATTGGCGGGCACGCAGGGCCTTGAGCAGCGTCCATTCATGACGCAGCTGAGCCAGCGGGCCCAGTTTCTTCCAGTGGCGGCCAATGCTGTGCAGGCGGGCGAGATCCGGGTGGCCCTCGAGCATCGCACGGGTATCGGCGAAGACCAGGGCATCTATTTCGCAGGCCGGCGCAGCGGCCTTGAGGCTGGAGAGCACGGGCGAACTGAGCAGCACGTCGCCGTGATGGCGCAGTTTGATCACCAGTGCCCGGCGCAGCTGCGCGGGATCGATGGCATCAGCCAGATAGGTGGTGGCGGGCGGGTTGAGCATGGGCGGATTGTAGCGGAGCGCGCCATGTTGCATCGCAGGCGACGTGGGCGCTCCGAACTGCTACGCTGGCACTAACAAGAGAAGCTGCTTGTCAAAGTGGCCAGAAATCTAGAAACATGGAGATGAGACACATGAGCAAGCTCGACTGGAATCCGGCCCGGCACGCCCTGGCTTCAGGCCCGATGGATGATGCCCATCAGGAGTTCCTGACGCTGACGAACATCCTTGCCGCTTCCGATGACGAGGATGAGATCCGCAGCCTGCAGCAGTTGCTGGCACACTGCGAGGCCCACTTTGCGCAGGAAGAGTTCTGGATGCGGGAGTCCGGCATCGTCGGGGCGGAAAACCATCAGCGCGATCACGAAGGTGTGGTGAGCCTGCTGCAGAGCGCCCTGAGCGACTTGAAGCGTGGTCAGCATGGCGCCGGGCGTGAGCTCACCGAATCATTGGGAGACTGGTTCCAGCATCACTCCTCGACCATGGATGCGGCACTTGCCTTCCAGATGCAGCAGTTTGCGCGCAGTCAGCCGCCGGAGAGTATTCCTTCGATAGGCTGATCAGCCCCTGGTGATCAACTGCAGCTCGCCGCACGCAAAACGGAGCTGCATCCATTCCTCTTCCTTAAGGCCCAGCAGCTGGCCGGCGATGGCTCGCAGCGGGCCGCCATGGGCAACGATTACCAGCGCACGGGTGTCACCACTCAGTGCTGCCGCCAGTGCCGCCTGTGCCCGCGCCGCCATCTGCAGTACGCTCTCGCCGCCATGCCCGCAAAAGTGCAGCGGATCGGCAGCCCAGGCATCAATCAGGCTGAGCTCGATCTGATCCCAGGCCCGTAGCTCCCAGCGGCCGAAATCGATTTCCATCAGACGTGCATCGAATATAGGCTGGCCCAGTGCTTCGGCCAGCTGCCGGCAACGCGTCAGCGGGCTGGAAATGAGCGCGAATTCGGCGGGCAGCTGCGCGCGCAGTCCGGCCGCCAGCGCGTCGACCGGTTCGGCCAGCGCCACATCGCTCTGGCCATAGCAAACGCCCGGCGGCACCGCGACAGAGGGGTGGCGGATCAGGTAGATGCTGGTGGCGTCTTGCGAAAGTGGTGCGGAGGAGGGGGCGGCGTGATCGGAATTCATGGAGGGAAGTTTGTTCCTTGTTATCCGGCCCCGTGAGCGCACAGCACCAGATAACCCGTCAGTTCGCAGACCTGCTGCGCAGCGCCCAGCGCATCGCCGGTATAGCCGCCGATGCGGCCCTTGAAATAGCGTGCGCAGATCAGCCCGGCGCAGGTCAGGGCGAGCAGTAGGGCCAGCCCGCGCACGGGCGAGAGCAGGCCCAGGGCCACGGCCGCGGCCAGGGGCGCCAGCCCAAGCAGGCTGCCGCCCAGCCATTCGACCGGGCCAAGCCCTTCCGCAACCGGCTTGGCGCGCGTGCTGTCGTCTTCGCGCACGTAAGTCATGCTGGCCATGATCAGCAGCGGTGGTATGCGCGAGAGCGCGTGCACAAGTGGCAGGGCCAGTAGGGCGCTGGCGCCCAGCGTCGTCAGCGTGGTGTACTTGAGCAGTAGAGCACTCACCAGCGCGATGGCGCCGTAAGTGCCGATACGCGAATCCTTCATGATCGACAGCACCTTGGCCGTCTCCCAGCCGCCACCGAAACCGTCGGCTGAATCGGCCAGACCGTCCTCATGGAAAGCACCTGTCAGCAGCAGGCCGAGCAGCATGGCCAACAGCACCGCGACGGGGCCGGGCCAGAACTGCTGCGCCGCCCACAGCGCTGCCGCGCTGATCAGGCCCACCAGCAGGCCCACCAGTGGGAAGTAACGCGTGGCACGGTTCAGTTCGCTGGACGACCAGCCCACCCAGGCCGGGATGGGCAGGCGGGTGAAATAGCCCAGTGCGATCAGGAGGCGGCGGAGTTCAGTCATGGTTTCGAGCGTCGGGAGTGGTATCGCAGGAGCGCCTGGTGGCGTCGCCCCTGCATCAATGGGCTTCGCTGACCCCCGCATCTTCAAACCCGGCCATCTCGTTCATGCAGGCGATGGCGGCGCGGATCAACGGGAAGGCACTGGCGGCGCCCGTGCCCTCACCCAGACGCATCCCCAGTTGCAGTAGCGGCTCGGCGCCGAGGTGGGCGAGTTGTGCGACATGCCCCGGCTCGGCGCTGCCATGGGCGAATACGCAGTAATCCAGTACTGCCGGGTTGATGGCATGGGCGACCAGTAGTGCGCTGGTGACGATGAAGCCGTCCACCACGATCAGCATGCGCGCCTCGGCCGCAGCCAGATAGGCACCGACCATAGTGGCGACTTCGAAACCGCCGAACTCGGCCAGAGCCTCCAGTGCGTTCAGCTTGCGCTCGCCCACACGGGCCGCTGCTTGAGCGAGCAGGCCGCGCTTGCGCGCCAACCCCGCATCGTCCAGCCCGGCGCCACGGCCGATCACTGCATCGAGATCCGCGCCGGTGACGAAGTGGGTCAGCAGGCTGGCGGTGGAGGTGTTGCCGATGCCCATCTCGCCGAAGCCGATGGCATTGCTGCCCGCTGCATGCCAACCGCGTACCAGTTCGGCGCCCTTGGCGATTGCCGCATCGCGCTGGGCGGGCGTCATCGCCGCTTGCTCAAGGTAGTTGGCGGTGCCCAGCCCTTGTTTGGCAATGACGTACTCCACGCCGGGTCGACTGGCTCCGGCCACCTTGCTCGCCACGCCGCAGTCGATCACCGAAACTTCCAGCCCCGCCTGGCGTGCCAGCACATTGATGGCGGCGCCACCGGCGAGGAAGTTCAGCACCATCTGGGCGGTGACTTCCTGCGGATAGGCGCCCACACCGGCTTTGGCCGCGCCGTGGTCACCGGCAAACACGGCGATGCGCGGCTGACGGATTTCCGGATGCAGGCTCTGCTGGAGCAGGCCGATCTGCAGGGCGATGGCTTCAAGCTTGCCGAGGCTGCCGAGCGGCTTGGTGCGGGTGTCGATGCGCTGCTGAAGGGCGCTGGCGAGGGAGCGGGAGAGAGGCTGGATGTTGAAGACTTGGGTCATGGCGGGATCAGGCGAGAGAAGAATTCGGGGAAACATCGGGCAGGTGCGCGTGTAGCCAGAAGATGTCCGGCGCGGCTTGCAGTGCGCTGATTACCTCAGGCAGGGGCGAGCCGAAGATCTGCGCGAAATCGTGTTCAGAGGCCTCCTTGATCGGGAAGGCCAGCTGTTCGAGAGGCGGTTTGAACACGGCATTCACGCCCGGCTTGTTGCCGCGCGGGTCGCAGCGATACCAGCCATGCTCAGGCAACAGCACGGCGTTGAGCCCGTGCAGGCAATACGGCACACCGCTGTCGCCGACTGACAGGCGCTGATAGCACAGCCCGGCGGCAATGCCATTGGCGCGCAGGAGTGCAGCGAGCAGATGGCTCTTGGCGTAGCAGTAGCCGAAGCCTGTCAGCAGCACCTCGGATGCCTTGAGCGTGACCGGCCCCTGACGCGCATCCCAACTGTGGGCGATTTCATCGCGTACGAATTCGAAACTGGCGCGCGCCAGACTCAGCGTGTCGGTATGGGTGGCGCGCAACTCAGCGGCTTTGGCGGCAATGGCGGGGTGCTCGAAGTCGATGATCGCGCAGGGCGCGAGGTAGGCTTCGGGGGCGTCCATCACTTGCAGCGTCAGCGGCTCTCGCCAGGCGGGGTTGCGCAGGCCGTTCAACACCACATCCGTCCATTCGCCGTTCAGGCGGATGTACTGACGAGCGAGGCCTTCACGTTCGAAACCGAGCTTGGCGAGCACGCGGGCACTGGCGAGATTGTCGGGGCGATGGTTGGCCTCGATCCGGTGCAGGTTCAGTGCGCTAAAAGCGTACTGGATGGCGGTTGCGATCGCCTCAGTCATGAGGCCCTGACTCGCATGTTCGTGATCCAAACCATAGCCCAGTATGCCGGCATGGCGTACGCCTTTCTGTATCGAGGTGACGGCAATGTGGCCGATGATGGATTCGGGTTGGGTGTGCAAGCGCAGCGTCCAGCGACAGGCCTGACCTCGTGCGACCTCTTCAAGCTGTACGGCGACTCTTTGAGCACAAGCCTTCAGCGTGAAATGAATAGCCGTGCGAACGGGACCGTGCGGTGCGTGCAGTGGGTGGTTCCGCGTCTCGTAAGCCAGCACTTGTGCCGCGTCATCCGGTGTCAGCGGCTGCAGGAGCAGGTGCGGAGTTTGTAGCATGCCGCTCACTGAATTTCCTTTAGCTTCAGCGGCAGTCCCGCCGCCACCAGCGTGACCTCATCACACAGTGCCGCCACGCGCTGATTCAGCCTGCCCTGCTCGTCGCGGAACAGGCGTGCGAGTTTGTTCTCGGGAACGATGCTCCAGCCCACCTCGTTGGAGACCAGCACCAGTTGGCCCTGAGCTGACTTGATCGCCGAACATAGAGCATCGATACGTTCGCTTAAGGTCTCAGGCTGAGTGCACAGGATGTTGGAGAGCCACAAGGTGAGGCAATCTACGAGCACGAACGTAGGGTGCGCATTGCGCACCGGGTGCCCTTGTGCATCGGCCAGATCGGTGCGCAATGCGCACCCTAAGTTCAAGCGTTCGATGGCTTCGGGCAAGTCGACGGGCGCTTCGGTGACATGCCAATGGATTGGCCGCTCGGCGCGATGCTTGGCGACGCGTTCGCGCATTTCCTCGTCGAGAATTTCGGCGGTAACGATCAGCTGCACGTCGCCCGTGTGCGCTTCAGCCATGGCTTGGGCAAAGCTGCTTTTGCCGGAGCGGGCGCCGCCGATGACGAGGTGACGACTCATTTCGTCTTCCTTGTGTCGTCCAGCGCCGCACAAACAGATTGCGCGCCATCGAGGATGCGCGGTCCGTGGCGGCTGATGGTGTCTCCCGGGATCAGCCACAGTTGTCTGTTCTTCACTGCAGTCAGCGAGCCGAACTTCAGCCAGCCGGCGAGTGAGGCTTCGTCCATGGCGCGCTGAGGGCCATCGCCATGGCCGCCCATACGCGCGGTGAGAATGACGTCCGGGTTGGTGGCAACCACACTCTCGGTAGACAGATGCGGCACCAGCATCGGCTCCTTGCCGAACACGTTAACGCCGCCACACAGGCGGATCACATCGGAGATGATCTGCTGATCGTTGATCGTCAGCAGGGGCTTCTGCGCGATCTGGTAGAACACGCGGACAGGTGTGCGTCCGGCGTTTTCCTTCTGCAGCGTGGCATGGCGGGCGCGGAATTTCGTCGCCGCCGCGCTGGCCACGCGCTCGCTCCCCATCAGCTGGCCGATGCGTTCCAGCACGCCAGGAATGTCGGCGATGCCGTGCGGCTCGAAGTAGGCCATCGGGATGTTCAGGGCGGTGAGACGCTCGACTTCGCGCTGCGCATTGCCGTGAAACCAGACCAGCACCAGATCAGGCTTCAGCGTGGCGATGCGTTCCAGATCGAGCTTCTGGTTGCTGCCGATGCGCGGCACCTTCAAGGCCTGCGGCGGGAAATCGCTGTACTCCACCGCGCCGACCAGCTTGTCGCCACCACCCGCCTCGTAAAGCATTTCGGTGAGGCTGGGCGCCAGCGAGATTACCCGCTGGGCGGGCGCCTGCAGGGTGAGCGCCTTGCCCGCATCGTCCTTCACTGTGATCGGGGCGGCGTGGGCGAGGCCAGCGAAAAGGCACAGAAGAGTGATCGTAGGGCGGATTAGGCCGCAGGCCGTAACCCGCCGATCCATTATTTTCCGTTCGCCTTGCGGCCGCATACTTACAAGCGGTGGGTTACGCAAAAAGCCGCTAACCCACCCTAAGAGAACCAGCACGCGCTTCAAAATATTCATACGGAATTTTCCAGGTCGACGCGGAACCAGCGCGCATCATTTTCTTCGCGCAGACTCACCGGCACACCGTAGGCGGCGCTCAATTGTTCGGTAGTCAGCACGTCCTCGCGCCGCCCATGCACCGCACCGCCCTTACCATCGAGCAGCAGGGCGTGGGTGGCGAGTGTCCAGGCCAGATTCAGATCATGCACAGCGGCTAGCACCATGCCGCCCTCTGCGGCCCAGGTCTTGAGGCGCGCCTGCAGCAGGGCTTGGTGCGACCAGTCCAGATGCGAGCTGGGCTCATCCAGCAGCAGCAGCGGCGCGCCCTGCGCGCAGGCGGTAGCCAGCGCCACACGCTGACGCTCTCCGCCGGAGAGCATGCGCACATCGGTATCGGCCAGATGGCTGACGTCGAACTCGGTGAGCCAGTGGCGTGCCCTGCTTTCCACCGCACTGGCGGATTGCTCGGGTTGCAGCGCGAAGAGCGCACAGGCCACGGTTTCCCAGGCACTCACCGGGAAGGGATCGAGCCAGAACTGCGGGCACCAGGCGCGTTGTTTCGCCAGCGCCTCACCCGGCCAGTCGGCCAGCGGCTTGCCCTGCAAGAGGATGCTGCCAGCATTGGGTGGCAGCAGCCCGGCCAGCGCGACGAGCAGGGTGGACTTGCCTGCACCGTTCGGCCCCAGCAGTACCCAGCGCTCACCCGGGTTCATCGACAGGGAAAGGTCGCCGATCAGCACGCGGCCATCCGGCTTGCCGCCGGCATTCAGGCGTAGTTTTTCCAAATGCAGACTCATGCACGCCTCCGCAAGAGCAGCATCAGGAACAGCGGCACGCCCACGCTGGCCGAGATTACGCCCACCGGCAGCTGGGCTGGGGCGATCACGGTGCGTGCCATGGTGTCGGCGAGCACCAGAAACACGCCGCCGAACAAGGCTGAGAAAGGCAGCAGGACCTTGGCATGGCGCAGGCCGGTGAGGCGCACGATGTGCGGCGCAACCAGCCCGACGAAGCCAATGCTGCCCGCCGTGGCGACCGCCGCGCCGGTGGCGAGGCAAGCCGCGAAGATGGCGGTGCGGCGGCGCTTGGCGACCGGCACGCCCAGCGTCCACGCCCAGGCATCGCCGCGTGCGATCCAGTCCAGCTCCTGCGCCCGTGGCCAGGCCAGCAGCAGGGCGATGCCTATAGCGGCCCACACTGGCCACCACAGCGCGGCGCCATTCAGATCGCCGAGCAGCCAGAACACGATGTTGCGCAGTTGGATGTCATTCGCCATCGAGAGCATGAAAGACACCATTGCGCCGCAGGCCGCGCCGATCATCACGCCCACCAGCAGTACGATCACCGTGCCGGGCTGGGCGCTGGGGGCGAGGCCGCGACCCATGCTGCGCCAGGCCAGCGCGAAGACCAGTGTCATGGCGCCGAGCGCGCCGAGCACCGCGCCGATTTCCGGCGCCAGCAGCATGCCGGCCGGGGCGAGCAGCAGCATCAGCAGCGCGCCGACCGAAGCACCGCTGGTCACGCCCAGCACATGCGGGTCGCCGAGCGGATTGCGCGTCACCAGCTGGATCAGCGCGCCCGCCAGCGCCAGGGCCGCGCCGGTGCCGAAAGCGGCCAGTACGCGCGGCACGCGGATCAGCCACAAGATCTCCTCGCTTGGCCAGCCCCAGCCGGAGGAGCCCGAGAGCAAGCCCAGCAGCAGCGCGGCCGGCACGCCTACGGTGGCGAGCAGCAGGGCGAGGGTCAGCGGTGGCGGCTTGAGGGTCATGCGCGGCGCTCCAGAAGCGCCATCAGCTTGTCTGTGTCCATGAATTCCTCAATCGTGTCTGCTAGCCGTTCGATGCTTGCATCACGCAGTGCCGCAATGTCCGGCGACTTCGCTTCACTCAGGCCCGCCCAGGCGAGGAGTGCATCGCAGGCGGATGGCGAATCGAAGAGGCCGTGCAGGTAAGTGCCGAGAATCTGATTGTCATCCGAGATGGCGCCGTCCGGCATGTAGCCTGGATGCCGCGCAGCGGAATCAGGGGTTTCTCCTGCGTCCGATCCCGGATTCCGGCCTTCGGCCTCCATCCGGGCTACACGGCAGGCTGGGCGTTCAAGTGCCGGACCGGTCGTGACACCGGCGTGGATTTCGTAGCCGCGCACCGGCTCATTGCCAAGGCTCAGCGAGCCTTGCACATTGCGTAGCTGCTTCTGCGGTGCAAGCGTGGTGCGCATTTCCAGATAGCCCAGTCCGGAAGCTACGCCCGGCAAGCCTTCCAGACCTTCCGGATCGGTGATCTCGGTGCCAAGCATCTGAAAGCCGCCACAGATGCCGATCACTTTGCCGCCGTAGCGCAGGTGTTTGGCAATCGCCGTGTCCCAACCTTGTGCGCGCAGGAATTCGAGGTCCGCACGTACGGCCTTGGAGCCGGGCAGGACAATCAGATCGGCGGACGGGATGGTTTCATCCGGGCCAATGAAGCGGAAGTCGATTTGCGGGTGCAGGCGTAGCGCGTCGAAATCGGTGTGGTTCGAGATACGCGGCGTAACCGGCACAATCACGCGCAGGCGCTGACCTGCGCCAGTCGGAGCGACGACATCGCGCGCAATCGCGTCTTCGGCTTCCAGCTGCAGGCCGTGCAGATAGGGCAGCACGCCGAGCACGGGCTTGCCGGTGCGCTCTTCCAGCCAGTCCAGACCACTCTGCAGCAGGGCGATGTCGCCCCGGAAGCGGTTGATCACGAAGCCCTTCACGCGAGCTTGCTCGGTTGTGGAGAGCAGATCGAGGGTGCCGACCAGATGCGCGAACACGCCGCCACGGTCGATATCCGCCACGATAATCACCGGGCAATCCACCGCCTCGGCGAAGCCCATGTTGGCGATGTCATTCGCGCGCAGATTGATCTCGGCGGGCGAGCCGGCGCCTTCTACGATCACCGCCTCGTACTGGCTGCACAGGCGGGCAAAGGAGTCGAGTACGGCAGCTTGCGCGGTGGCTTTGTAGGCGTGGTAATCCAGTGCATCCATGTTGCCAATGGCATGGCCCTGAATGATCACCTGCGCGCCGACATCGGTATTCGGCTTGAGCAACACCGGGTTCATGTCGGTGGTCGGCGCAATGCGGCAGGCCATGGCTTGGGCGGCCTGGGCGCGGCCGATCTCGCCGCCATCCGCCGTGACGGCAGAATTGAGCGCCATGTTCTGCGGCTTGAAGGGTGCGACGCGTACGCCTTTGCGTACGAGCCAGCGGCAGATCGCGGCGACCACGGTGCTCTTGCCGGCGTCCGAGGTGCAGCCTTGCACCATCAGGCTGTGGGCTGTGGGCTTACTGGATGACATCGAGCACCTCGGTGAGTCGGGTGACGCGTGCGACGTAGGCCGGGGCGTGCTGCGGCGGCCAACTGACATGCCGTTCGATCCAGATCGGCTTCATGCCGAGCGCTGCCGGGCCGAGCACATCGTTGACCGGGCTGTCGCCGATGAACCAGCTTTCAGTGGCGCTGACGCCCAGCATTGCCATGGCATGCTGGTAGATCTGCGCGTCGGGTTTCTTGCAGCCGAGTTCGCCGGAAATCACCGCGACATCGTTCCACGGGCGTAGCGCAGTGTTGTGAAGCTTGGCGCGCTGGCTGATCGAGGATCCGTTGCTGACGATGCCGACGCGGAAGCCGCGTGCGGCCAGCGTATCGAGTGTCTGGACGGCGTCCGGGAAGAGCTGGGGTGCACGCCAGGCTTCACTGCGGATGCGGGTGATCAGGTCTTGCGGGCTGATGCCCGGGAGATGTTCGGCGCAGAGGGATGTGAAGCGCTCCGGGCCAGGGGCGCGGCCATTGTCATCGATCAGGATGAAGTGTTCGATGAACTCAGTCATGCCGAGTTTTCGCACCAGGCCCTCTTGCCAGAGCTGCGCTGCAAATTGACGCAAGCCGGCCTGACGATCGACGAGCGTTTCGTCCAGATCGAAGAATACGGCTCCGCGGCTGGACACGCTCATGGCATGACCTCATTGAGTACGGTTTCAAGCTTCTGCCACTGCGTTTCATCCCCTGGCAGGCCGAAACGCAGACCACCATCGAAGGCGCGAACCAGTACGGCGCCTTGGGCGAAGGCAGTGAAGAGTTCGCCGGCCAGCGGCGTGGGTACCCAGCGGAACAGCGCGCACCCTGAGGGGCTGTGCAGGCCGTGCGCACTCAGCAGGGCGGCGAGGCGTGCGCTGGCGGCAGCGAGCTGTGCTGATTGCTCGGCATGCCAGGCGCGGTCGGCCAGCGCGCGTTGGGCTACCCAGCGCGCCGGGCCGCTGACGGTCCACGGGCCGAGGCGTTCGGCCAGCTCATCCAGCAAGCGATCTTCGGCGGCGATGAAGCCGCAGCGGATGCCGGCGAGGCCCCAGAATTTGCCCAGTGAGCGCAACACGATCAGCCCTGGCTGACGTGTGTCGCTCAGCACGCTGATTTCGGGCGTGGCATCGATGAAGGCTTCATCCACCACCAGCAGGCCACCGCGAGCGGCGAGGCGTGAATGCCATTCGCGCAGCGTGGTGGGTGGCACGATGCGGCCGGTGGGATTGTTCGGGTTGGTGAGCAGCAGCACGTCGAGTCGTTCGATGGCCTGCGCGGCATCGGCATAGTCGATGAGTTCGACCTGATGCCCGGCGCCATGCCAGGCCTTGAAGTGCTCGGCGTAGCAGGGCGAAAGGATGCCGACGCGACGCGGCGTGAACAGCTGCGGCAGAGTCTGGATCGCAGCTTGCGAACCGGCCAGTGGCAGCACGCGCTGACCGCCGAAATAGGCGAGGCTGGCCATGGCGAGGCCGTCATCCTCCTCTGGAAGGCGGCGCCATACTTCGGCAGGCAGGGGCGGTACTGGCCAGCCAACCGGGTTGATGCCAGTGGAGAGATCCAGCCAGTGTTGCAGCGGAATGCGGAAGTCATGCGCGGCGGTGCGCAGGCGGCCGCCATGCGTAAGCTTAGAGGAAGTGAGCAAGAGCATCCCCCAAGCCTATCACCAGCATCCAGAGCCATAGGCTGCGTGCAATCAGGTCCAGTGCGCGCGGGATGTCGCGCCCCTCGGCAGGCCGGCCCACGCCGAGTGCTGGGCGCTCTTCGATGATGCCCTCGTAGATGGCGCTGCCACCCAGCTGCAGGCCCAGGCTGCCTGCGCCGGCGGCCATCACCGGGCCGGCGTTAGGGCTGCTCCATGAGCCGGCCTGGGCGCGCCAGCTGGCAAGCGCGCGGCGAGTCTGGCCGAGCAGGGAGTAAGTCAATGCGGTGAGGCGTGCGGGAATCAGGTTGAGCCCATCATCGATACGCGCGGCCACTTTGCCGAAGCGTTCGAAGCGCGCATTGCGATAGCCCCACATGGCGTCCAGCGTATTGGCAAGGCGGAACAGGATCACGCCGGGCGCGCCGGCGATGGCGCACCAGAAGATCGCGCCGAAGATGGCGTCGTTGCCATTTTCGAGCAGGGATTCGGTGGTGGCACGGGCGATCTGCTCTTCGTTCATCTGCGCGGTTTCGCGGCTCACCAGATAGCCGGTGCGGCGGCGTGCTTCTTCCAGGTCGCCGTGCTGCAGCGCCTGTGCTACATCGCTGCCATGCTCGGTGAGGGCGCGGGCGCCCAGCGCGAAGTAGAGTGCGATGCCGTCCATGATCCAGCCATACGGGGTTTTGTTCAGCCACGCGGCTACCAGCGTGAGGGGTGCGACGAGCAGTGCCCAGCCCAGCGCACCGCGCAGGATGCGCGCGCGGCCACTGTTGAGGCGCTTTTCGAGCCAGGCTGCCGCGTTGCCGAAGCCCACCAGCGGATGCCAGCGCGGCACTTCGCCGAAGAGGCGGTCGAGCAGCACGCCGAGCAAGATGGACAGGCTGATGCTCATGCGTGGCGCTCCGCCCAGCGCCGGATGATGGTGGCGAGCTGGTGCAGACCATCGGTGAGCGCAGCCGGGCCGGGCTGCAGGATGTCGCAGGATCTGATCTCGTGCAGCTGGCCGTTGCGTACAGCGGGCACGGCGTTCCAGCCGGGGCGCCCCAGCACCTGCTCGGGCTGGAATTTCTTGCCACACCAGGAGGCGATCAGAATATCCGGCGCACGGCGGACCACTTCGAGTGGGTCGGCAATGATGCGCTGCTTCGCTGACTTGTGCTGCTTGAGCTCCGGGAAGCATTCTTCGCCACCGGCCAGTACGATCAGCTCGGCGACCCAGCGGATGCCGGAGATCAGTGGCTCGTTCCATTCCTCGAAATACACGCGCGGCTGGCGCGGCAGGCGGGCGGTTTCCTGTGCGATCCTATCCAGCCCCGCACGTAACTCGGCTACCAGCGCCGCGGCTTTGTCCGGCACGCCAGCCAGCGCGCCCACGGTGTAGATCGTGGCGAGAATTTCCTCGATGCTGCGCTGATTGGTGATCAGCACGTTCACGCCGCTGCGGATCAGCTGCGAAGCAATGTCAGCTTGCAGGTCGGAGAAGCCGATGACCAGATCTGGCTCCAGGGCGAGAATCTTGTCGATCTTCGCGCTGGTAAAGGCCGAGACTTTGGGCTTCTCCTTGCGAGCCCGCTCGGGCCGCACGGTGTAGCCGGAGATGCCGACGATACGGGCCTCCTCGCCAAGTAGATAGAGCGTCTCGGTGGTTTCTTCCGTCAGACAAACGATGCGTTGCGCGCCGCTCATGCCGAAAACAGCGCTGCGACCGCCTCCGGATTGGAGGGGAAGTAGAAGTGGATGTAGCTGGCGGTGGTACGGCCGACGCGATAGACGGCCTCCGTTGTCGGCCCGCCATTTGGATTCGTGCCGGTGGCAATCGGCGTCAGTGGTGTTTCGCTGCGGGAGTAGTGGAAGCTGTGGCCGCGCAGGCTGCCTTCGGGCAGCTCCACGCCCTGCAGGCCCAATGCGGCGAGTTTTTTCTGCATCAGCGCGGCGCCTTCGAGCAGGCCGAAGCCGGCGTACATGGCGCCATCGCTGGTCACCAGAGTCTCGAATAGGCTCATCATGCCGCCGCATTCGGCGAGCAGAGGTTTGCCGGCCGTGCTGTGAGCGAGTAATGCAAGCTGCATGGTGGTGTTGGCAGCGATTTTCGCCGCGTGCAGCTCCGGGTAGCCGCCGGGCAGCCACACGGCATCGCAGTCCGGTAGCGCTTCATCATGCAGCGGCGAGAAGAAGCTGAGCTCCGCGCCGAGCGCACGCAAGGTGTCGAGGTTGGCGGGGTAGGTGAAGCAGAAGGCTTCGTCGCGGGCGATGGCGATGCGCTTGTTCTGTAGGGCGGGCTTCAGTCCGCCAAGTGCGATTGAAGTCGCACCTGCGGACGCTTCCGCCGCATCCCATTCCAGCAGTAGCGAGGGATCGAAACGCAGCGCAGCGGCGGCGTGGTCCAGCTTGGCATCCAGATCAGCCAGCTCGGCAGCGGGCAGTAGGCCCAGATGGCGTTCCGGCAGGGTGATCGAGGCTTCGCGCGGCAGCCAGCCCAGCCCAGGAATGTGCGGCGGTAGTGATTCGAAGAGCATGCCGGCATGGCGTTCGCTGCCGACACGGTTGGCAATCACGCCGGCAAATTCCAGATCCGGCTGGAAGCTGGCGAGGCCATGGGCCAGTGCGCCGAAGGTCTGGGCCATGGCGCTGCCGTCAATCACGGCCACAATCGGCAGATTGAACGCGCGTGCCAGATCGGCGCTGGAGGGCTTGCCATCGAAGAGGCCCATCACGCCTTCAACCAGGATCAGGTCAGCTTCCTGTGCAGCCTGCGCGAGCTGGGCGCGGCAATGCTCAAGGCCACCCATGAAGAGATCCAGCTGGTAACAGGGCGCGCCGCTGGCGACCTGGTGAATCATCGGGTCGAGAAAGTCCGGCCCGGTCTTGAACACCCGTACGCGCTCGCCCCGGCTACGCGCCTGACGAGCCAGGGCAGCGGTAACGGTGGTCTTGCCCTGGCCGGAAGCCGGCGCAGCAATCAGGAAGGCGCGGCAAGTCATCTAGCGTGTTCCGTCGAGTAAGGATTCATCACCATTCCACCCCCGGCATGGCCTTCACGCCGGCGTGATAGGCGTGTTTGGTGAGGTCCATGGTGGTGACGGTGTCGGCTATCTCGATCAGGCCCTCCGGCGCAGCCCGACCGGTGATGATCACATGCTGCATGTCCGGCCGGCTCATGAGTTCGCGGCTGATTTCGTCCAGCGGCAGCCAGCCGTATTTGAGGGTGTAGGTGAATTCGTCGAGGATCAAGAGATCGATTGCCGGGTCGCGCAGATAAGTCACGACCTGTTGCCAGGCTGCGCGGGCGGTGGCTTTGTCCTGCGCATCGTTCTGGGTGTCCCAGGTGAAGCCATCGCCCATTACATGCCATTTGACGCTCGGATGCTCGCGGAAGAAGGCTTCCTCGCCGGTATCCGAGCGGCTCTTGATGAACTGCACGACGGCACAGTTCATGCCGTGTCCGAGCGCACGGGCGAGTACGCCGAAGGCTGCACTGCTCTTGCCCTTGCCGTTGCCGGTATTGACCAGCAGCAGGCCGCGCTCTTCATCGGCAGCTGCGATATTCGCGTCGATGATGGCTTTCTTGCGGGCCATGCGCGCCAGGTGGCGGGCTTCGCGTTCGTTGTGGGCGGCTTCGCTCATGTTCTCTCCTCGGGCGCAGCCGGCGGGTGCCGGCTGCGGGTAAGCACTTTACTTGGGTTGATAGCGCAGGGTCAGCCAGGCACTGGTACCCGCCTGGTTATAGCCATACGCCGTCTGGTAGTTCTTGTCGAACACGTTCTCGAGGCGGGTCTGGGCGCGCCAGTCCTTGTTGAGTGCGTATTCGGCACGCAGATCGGTGGTGGCATAGCCACCCAGCTTGACCTTGTTGGCAGCATCGTCATAACGCGAGCCGACACCGTTCAGGCTGGCGCCGATGCTCCAGGCGCCGAGCTGGTGGTCTGCGTCAAGACGGCCGAACTGGCGGGCTCGGCGCACCAGCAGATTGCCATCGGTACTGCTGCCGGATTGATCCTGCGGATTCTGCAAGGTGGCACTGGCGGCCAGCGTGGTGTTGCCGAAGTGCTGCTTGGCGCCCAGCTCCAACCCGGTGATGCGGGCCTTGGAGACATTGCTCGGGATCCAGATAGCCGAGCCGGTGCTGATCGGTGCCCAGGCAATCAGGTTGCTGACCTCCGTGCGGAACAGGCTGGCTTCCCAGCTGAAGCCGCCGGTCTTGCCGGAAGCACCAAGTTCGCTGCTGCGTGATTTCTCGGGTTGCAGATCCGGATTGCCGGCACCCGGGTAGTACAGGTCATTGAAGCTCGGTGCCTTGAAGGCCGTGCCATAACTGGCACGCAGTCGCAGGGCGGGGGTGAAGGTGTAACCCAGCGCGAGGCTGCCGGTATTGTGATGGCCATACTGTTCGTTCTTGTCGTGACGCCCGGCAACTTGCAGATCGAAACGGCCGATGTCGGCCAGATACTGCCCGAACACGGCCTGATTGACGCGGCTATCCAGCGCGTAGCTGGTACTGCTCAGCGCTTCGTCATACAGGTAGTCGTAGCCGCCGACCAGCTGGTGGCCTTCGGCCAGGGTGAAATCGTTCTGCCAGCTGGCTTGGCTGCGGCGTGTGTCGAAGCGCGAGGAGAACTTGTCATCCTTGAAATTCTTGGAGGCATCCAGGGTCTGAGCCAGCTTGAAGGACGTGGTGTAGCGCTCACTGGCCGCCCAGCGCAGATTGCCAGCGTAGAGATCCTGTTGCAGATCGGTAACGTTCGGATTGCCGTCATATTCATTGCGACCCTCGGTGTGCAGGGCCTGGGCGTCGTAACTCAGGTTTTCACCGATGCGGCCGCCGCCGCGCACATTCACTGTGCTGCGTGTGTAGCCGTCACGATCCGATTCGGGTGCGCTGCCGCCATCCTTGACGTTGATGCCGCGCGTGGTAAGGCCTGATGCGCCGAGGTTAAGCCAGGCGTCCGGCGAGCCGAAGCCGCCGGCAGCCGAGCCCTCGAAACTGTGGCGCGAACCGCCAGTGAGGCTCAGGCTGGTGGGTTGCACGCCCTTTTTGGTGAAGATCTGGATCACGCCGCCGATGGCTTCCGAGCCATACAGGCTGGCGCGCGGGCCGCGTACGAGTTCGATGCGCTCGATTTGTTCGATCGGCAGATCTTGCAGTGCGGTGCCGCCACTGGTGGCCGAGCCGACTTTCACGCCATCGATCAACACCAGGGTGTGATCCGAGTTGGTGCCGCGGAGGAACAAGGAGGTCGTCTTGCCGGGGCCGCCGTTATTGGCGAACTGCACGCCGGGCAGACCGCGCAGCAGATCCGGCACCGAGCGGGCCTGTTGCTGCTCGATCTCCTTGCGGGTGATGACGCTGACCGAAGTGAGGGTTTCCTCGGCGCTGCGCGCCACGCGGTTGGCGGTGATCACCACTGGCGCGAGTTCGGTTTCCTGAGCCAGCACAGGATGGGAGAGGGCCAGCAGCAAGGCCGCCGGCAGGGTTTTGTGAGTGAAATTCAAGACAGACTCCTTCCGTGCCGCCCGCACGGATCATAGACAGGGGCGGGGCGTCGGGAAGGAGAAAACGCGGAACGTGAGGGAGCGGTTCCGGTCACCGCCCTCCGCGATGCGCCTCGAATACGCTTCGGGCCGGTCTCCGGACTCGCGAGTGAAGAAAACTCTTCCGACACAACGCCTTCCCGTGCAAAAGCACAGTGGCTGCCTGCTGCGTCTTGACTCGCTTACCGTTGCGGGGGCAGTGCCGGAATGGCAATATCCTGTGGATACGGCGCACCGGCTTCCCGTTTAATCCGCACCAAGGGCATGGGGCGGACACCTGAAGCAGCGCGCATTTTAGCCGAACGGCAGGTGCTTTGCGTTGACCGGTTTTGCTGCGCAGCACTACCATCAGCAGATGGATGCCGAACTCACCAGTCTCGAAACCCGTCTCGCCACGCTGCTCGCCGAGTACAAAGGCCTGCACCTCGAAAACCGCGAACTGACTACTCGCGTGGCCACTCTGCAAGCCGAAAACAAACGCCTCGGCGAGAAGGTGGCGGTGGCAACGGAACGCGTTGAAGCGCTGCTCAAACGTCTGCCGGTCGAGGATGAAAAATGAGCGAAGCCGTGAAGATCCAGATTATGGGCCGTGAGTACCAGGTATCGGTCAAGCCAGATGAGCGTGAAACGCTGCAGGCGGCGGTGGAAATGGTCAACGCGAAGCTTCAGCAACTGCTCGGCAAGAACTCATCGGGCAGCGAATCCACTGCCGTGATGTGTGCCCTGATGATTGCGCATGAGGCCGTGGTGGCTCAGCGCACGGCAGGCTTGGACATGCCTTCCTATCAGCGTAGAATCGAGGCCATGATCCGCCAGATCGATCAGGCTTCAATGAAACAGGAGAAGCTTTTCTGAGCGGTTTGTGTAGTCAGGATATGTCCTCACAGCGCAGTGACTGATCCTGGCCGATAAAGAATTCAAGGACGGCCGAAACAAAGGCGGTCCGGCAAGTTTTCCCCTGCGGTGTTCGTTTGAGCCTTAAGCTCCTTGAACCAATGTCTACGCGACATGGTTGTCGGCCCACCAAGCCGCTGTTGTGAGCGCCCCTTATGCCGGGCGCACCTGAAGCGGCCGGGTAGATGACCCCCTGAACCCAGGTTCAGGAATACGGCTCGACGGCACATGCGGGGGACCCAACAAAGGCGCGAAGCTTCCGGCTTCGCGCCTTTTCATTTTTCCGGGCCGCCGCCGGGTGACTGGCCTCTCTGGACCGGCTGGCGGCACAATGCGTGAATCAGGTTTCTTGCCGAGGGAAGCATGCGCTACTGGTTGATGAAGAGCGAGCCGGACGATTGCAGCATCGACGATCTGGCCGCCATGCCGCAACAGACGGTGGCGTGGCACGGCGTACGCAACTATCAGGCGCGCAACTTCATGCGCGACACCATGCGCCCTGGTGATCTGGCCTTCTTCTACCATTCATCCTGCCCCCGGCCCGGGATCGCTGGCATTGCGCAGGTGGCGAGTCTGGCCTATCCGGATGCCAGCCAGTTTGATCCGGCCAGTCGTTTCTTTGATCCGAAGTCTGTGCCCGAGCGGCCGCGCTGGCTCAATGTTGATATGCGTTTTGAGCGCAAGCTTGAACTGATTCCGCTGGTTGAGTTGCGCCGTCATCCGGAGCTGGAAAAAATGCGTCTGCTTCAACCCGCCAGTCGTTTGTCGATCACGCCAGTTGCCCCTGAGGAGTGGCAATTCATTCTGGCGGCACTGACGCGGGACGCCTGAGCACGAGTCCGTTTGATGATGGAAAGCCCCTTGGGCCAAGTGCCTAGCAAAGGGTGTGCAGAGTGTTTTAAACGGGAACAGGGGCTTACACCCTTGGGTGTAAGGGTTTTCCCTTATCTATTTGATTCTATTGGTGTTGTTACGGCGCGACGATAAAAAAGTTTTAAGCTAAAAAAGTATTTTGATACACCCATAAGTCGCAATGATGTGTAAGAATTCCTCTCACCACGGAGTCAGCTCCGCGACCGCAAGGCGCCAGGGCACACCGGGGAGAGTGAGGAGACAGGGCGTTCCGTCAGAGAATGCCTTATATGGAGCGCGCCACGGGCAGCTGCTCCTGGTAGCAGCGAGCAGCCGGGCCCCGGGGGGCCCGGTTTGCCCGGTCAGACGAATTTGGCCCTTAGCTCAGCTGAGCTTGGGGCAGGTGACCGAGGGGGGTCACAAGAAGGGGGAGGGAAATCCGCGATTCGGATTTCCTCAATTTGGGACGGGAAGTCACGGCGTGACTTCCCGTTTTTTTATGTGCATCTTGCGGCGTGCCAGGAAGTGTTATGCCGAGACCTGCAGAAACCCCTATTCGCAAACCCTGATAAATTTTTCCTCATCTCCTGCATAGGATGAAGCAAGGCCGGTTTTCCGCTTCAACTACAGGAGGTTCATCATGGCTGCCATTGCAAGCGCTCCGCTGCCGGTGCTGAAACACGAGACTTTTCATAGTGACAATGATCGCGAACACGATGGTTTGGAGGCTGAGCTCGCGCCGGACTTCGATCGTGGAAGGATTCTGGAAGACCTGATTGTGGGCGAGCATGGGCGCGCCGAGGAAGAAGGCATGAAGCTGTTGCTCAAGGGCGGCATGATCTGAACCGTCTGTTCTATGCAGGATTTAGGGTTTGTGGTTACCGTTCTTGGCATCGCGCTGGCCCTGAAAAAGAAAAGCCCCCGGAATCCGGGGGCTTTTCCCTTGCTGTGGGCCGGTGAGTGGCCCCGCCAGGATTAGTTGCCGAAGCTGTAGGTCGCAGCGAGGTTCAGGCGCGGTTCGGTACCGCTCTGGCCGTCCAGCGTATCGCGGTGGGAGAGCATGAACTCACTGCCCAGCTCGATGTTGGCCACCGGGTTCCACAGCAGGCCGATGCTGCCGCTGCGGATTGAGCGGTTAAGGGTGCCCTTGCCGTTTTGGTTGGCGTACTCAACATAGTTACCGTTGTAGGTACGTTGCTGACCGTAAGCGAGCGTCGAGCGCAGGGTATCGCTGAATTTGTGTTGCAGCGAAAAGACCATGCCCAGTTCGCGCGGCAGGTAAACCTTGCTGGTGGCCGAGTCGGCGATAGCACCAACGGATTCGTTGAAGAAGCGGCCCATGCCTTCGCCGTAGCTGAAGCTGGTCAGGAAGGCGGTGCTGTCGGTGATCTTGAACGAGTTGCCGAGACCGAGGCCGTAGCCGCGCTTGGCGGCGCTGGTGACATCGCTCTTGATGGCGTTGTCAGTGGTCAGGCCGCGCACGGCGATGTGGCCCCAGTCGAAGGCACGATCCCAGCGCAGGACCAGATCCGGCGTGCGCGAGATGTTGTCGCCGCTGTCCTTGCCTGTACCCTTGGTTTCGAGTGCGGCGATGAAGTTGCCAGCGCCAGCGGTGGCGTAGGTGTAGCGGATTTGCGGCTGACGCAGCGAGGTGTTGCCGGTCGGGCCGTTGAAGTCCACCACATCCGGGCTGGAATCCAGGTCCATGAAGGTGGACCAGGTCTGGCCGAGCAGCCAGCCACCCACTTGGCCGTAGGCGTGACGCAGGCGCATGGTGTTGGAGTCGGTGTAGAAGTCGCCTTCAACCTTGGTTGTGAGCGAGCCCAGCGCGGTCGGCGTGAAGGCTTCGAAGCCCAGGCGCGAAACGTTGGCGAACATATAGGTTTCGTTCTTGCGGGCAGCGTCCGCCGTGCCGTTCAGGGCGATGTTGGGCTGATAGGCTGCGTAGTCGCCGCCGTTGCTGCGGTTGTTACGGCCACCGAAGTTATGCACCGCATCGAGGCGGGCAAAGCCGTACAGGCGCACCGAAGTCTCTTCGCCGGCACGACGCGTCGAGCCGGGGATGTCGCCCTTCATGACCACTTCCTTGCTCTGAGCTTCGACCTGATTGGCCAGATCCTGGCGCTGCTTGGCTTCGGCAGCCTGGCTGGTCTTGAGATCAGCGATCTGCTTCTGCAGTTCAGCGATCTGCTTTTCGAGCAGATCAAGCTTGGTATCGGCGGCGAAGGAAGGAAGGCTCAGTGCTGCGGCGACGGCGCCGACAAGGATGCGTTTTTTCATGGATTCACACTCACTTGATGGTTGAAAGGACGGGCAAAGCTCATGCTGCGTGCTTGATCTGCTTCAGGAAAGCCTGGGCACGCGGGTGATTCGGGGCAGAAAAGAACTGTTGCGGGTCTGTACTTTCTTCTACGATCTGGCCGTGATCGAAAAAAATCACACGGTCAGCTACTTCTCGGGCAAAGCCCATTTCGTGGGTCACGATCAGCATGGTCATGCCACTTTTCGCGAGATCCCGCATGACCAGCAGCACTTCGTTAACCATTTCCGGGTCCAGCGCCGAAGTAGGTTCGTCGAAGAGCATCACCTTGGGTTGCATGGCGAGTGCGCGGGCAATTGCGACACGCTGCTGCTGACCGCCCGAAAGCTGGCTCGGATATTTATGAGCATGCGCTGAGAGGCCTACCCGCTCAAGCAATTCCAGTGCCACTTGCTCGGCTTTGGCGCGACTCCATTTGCGCACCCGGCGTGGCGCCAGGGTGATGTTGTCCAGTACGGTCATGTGGCTGAACAGGTTGAAGCTCTGGAAAACCATGCCGACTTCCGTACGCACGGCGTCGATGTGCTTGAGGTCGTCGTCAAGCAGGATGCCGTCGACCGTGATGCGGCCGGCATCGTGCTTCTCCAGATGATTGATGCTGCGGAGCAGGGTGGATTTGCCGGAGCCTGAGGGGCCGATGATGCAGACCACTTCACCTTCGCGGAAGGTGACCGAGACGTCATTGAGGGCTGTGAAGCTGCCCCAGCTCTTGCGGACGTTTTCGACTTCGATGATCGGTTTGCCGTTGCGCATGGTGCTTAGCGTTTTCCGACAGCCAGCTTGCGCTCGAGCGCCGCGGCGAACTGGGTGAAGGTGGTGGTGAGTAACAGGTAGATGGCTGCCACGGTGATGAATACAGGGACGGGCTGAAAGCTCTCGGCCTGGACGCGCGAGCTGACCATCGAGAGTTCCACCACGCCGATGGCATAAGCCAGCGAGGAATCCTTGAGCAGGGCCACCATGTTGTTGGCCAAGGGGGGCAGTGAGATGCGCACGGCCTGTGGCAGCACGATGTCCCAGAAGGTGTACAGCGCACTCAGACCCAGGGAACGGGCGGCTTCTACCTGACCATTCGGAACGGCATTGATCCCGGCGCGAATAACCTCGGCGTTGTAGGCGCCGACGTTTAACGAAAGCGCAATGACGGCCGTCCAGAATTCCGACAGCTGGAGCTGCGGCGCAATTGCGGGTAGGGCGAGGAAGAAGAACAGGATCTGCAGCAGCAAGGGTGTGCCGCGGATGATCCAGACATAAAGGTCGGCAATCCAGCGCAGTGGGGGAAGGTGCGAGCGTTTGCCAAGTGCCGTGAGTACGCCCAGCACAATGCCGAAGAAGCAGGCCCACAGGGTGAGCTGGATGGTGGTCAGGGCGCCTTCAGCGAACTGGGTCGCGGCCGGGCCGATGGGGTCCGGCAAGGCGGCCAGTGGCAGGGCCATCAGCCACAGGATGAGGCCGAGACCGATAACGGAGCCGGCAAGGATCAGCGAGTCGCGATCTTTGAGTTTATGGATCATGTTCTCAACAAGTCGGCGGGCATCGCAAGGATGCCCGCGGTGTCAGCGAAAGTGCGCGAAGTTTAGTTCGTGCAGCTGATGTCTTCTTGGAAGTACTTTTCCGAGATCGCTTTCAGCGTGCCGTCAGCCTTGATCGCAGCCAGACCCTTGTTGAGTTGCTCGTGCAGTTCGTTATTGCCCTTGCGGTGAATCATCGAGACGCGTTCGACGAAGACCATGTCGCCGCCCTTGATGCCTTCAGCAGCATTCTTGGCGAGTGCGTTCTTGGCAACGAAGCGATCGGTGATCCAGGCATCCACGCGACCACCCAGCAGGGCTTGAAGTGCGTCGGTGTCCTTCGGATAGGTCTTGACCTCCTTGGCGCCGGAAACCTTCTTGGCGGCTTCAGCGTAGGTCGTAGCGAGTTGCACGCCAAGGGTCTTGCCAGTGAGTTCAGTGGCCTTCAACGGGCCGCCGGCCTTGGCCACGATCTGGCCACCGGAGCAGTAGTGCGGTGTGGTGAAGTCGACCGACTTGGCGCGCTCTTCGGTGTAGCCGTGGCTGGCGATGGCGACATCGAAGCGATCCTGGCGAATGCTGGCGATCAGGGCGTCGAAAGCCAGAGCGCGCCATTCAAGCTTGAGGCCCAGCTTCTTGGCGACGGCTTCCATCACATCGATTTCATAACCGGTGAGACGCGAGCCCTGGAAATAATTGAACGGAGGGTAAGCGCCTTCACTGGCGGCGATCAGCGTGCCGGATTGTTTGACGGCTGCCCAGTCGCGGGCTTGCACGCCGGTGGCGGCACAGACGAGGCCGAGGGCCAAGGCGAAGGTGTGGATCGCGCGCATGAGCTTTTCTTACTCCGGAATAGTTGAAAAGACGAACCAAGGGTGTACGCAATGGTATGGAAAACGCAGAACGCTGTCCATGCGTGAAACTAATACCTTGGTTCTATACCGGGTATGTCAAAAAACACATAAAAAATCCCGCCCGGAGGGGCGGTCGACGCTTGGGGCCACAGTATCGAGCATGCCGCCTAAAGGCCATATTGTTCGTGGTAGACGAACACGCCCAGAGCGGCCAGCGCATACGGTGCCAGCGTGCTCAGGATGGCCACAAGGATCTTGCGGCTGCGGTCCGAAAGGGTGAAGTGCAGTCCATGCGGGATGTGGACAGGATGGGCGAGTTTCATGGTGATCTCCTTGAATTCGGGCGTGCGCGGGCTTGCCTGCAGGGGCAAGATGGCGCATGAATGGGCCGTACGGGCGAGTCGCGCGTCAGCGCGACGGCTCGGGGCACATGGCTCGGGCGCGACGGCCTGAGCTGCGGGGAGGGCTCGCAAGGAGACAGCGGAAAGCAGCCGGGCGCCTTGCGTTTGTCCCGCTGGAAATGCGGTTTGACATGGGGTCACCTCGTTCAAGTGCTTGAACTATAGGTGCTGATCTGGTCGAATGGGCTTAATTCATTGTTCGGAAATATTGAATAATGCAGGCTCTCAAGCATTTTTCTGAATTGCAGACCTTTCTGGCGGTAGCTGAGCTGGGGTCCTTTTCGGCGGCGGCCAAGCGACTCGGACTAGCCCGTTCGACCGTCAGTACCCAGGTGCAGGCGCTGGAGCGGGCCCTGGGGCTGGCGCTGTTTCACCGCACCACACGGCATGTTTCGCTGACGGCCGATGGTGAGCGTTACGCGGCACGTGCCGGGGTGCTGGTGAGCGGGCTGGAGGAATTGACTGCGGAGTTCTCGCAGCGGGCAGGGAGGGTCGCCGGGCGCCTGCATGTGCAGATGACCGAGTCGATTGCCAATACCTTGGTGCTGCCGCGGATGGCGGAGTTCCTGCGTGCCTATCCGGATCTCGCGCTGCGCATCTCACTCTCCGAACGCGCGCCGGATCTGGCGGCTGAAGGCATTGACGTGGCCCTGCGCCTCTCGGATAACAAGGACTCGGCCTATCGTTACAAGCGTTTCGGCCAGGTGAGTTTCGTGATGGCGGCGAGTCCGGCCTATCTGGCGCGCTTTGGTGTGCCGCGCCATCCGAACGACTTGTTGCGTCACCAGACTATCGATTTCTTCGATGCCGATGCCGGGCGAGCCATCGATTACGTGCTGGTGAAGGGGCGTGAGGAAATCAGTGTGACGGCCGATGGTGACCTGGCGGTGGATAACGCACGTGCTGGCCTGACTTGCGCCCTGGCTGGGCTGGGCATCTATGAGGACTTCGATTTCCTGCTGCGCCCGCACCTGCAGGAGGGAAAGTTGGTGCGTGTGTTGCCGGACTGGCGCCGCCCCGGTCCTGCGGTGCTGGCCCTGTATCCGGGGGGGCATCAGAACTCGGCGCCGGTGCGGGCCTTTCTGAAATTTCTCGACATGGTGCTGAGCCCCGCCTTGAAGGGGGGCGGTGTTGCCTGAACCCCACGGCCTGTGTGGCGGCCTGACCGCATTGTTGCGCTGCGCAGGGGGCGCCCGACGGGATCGGTTATTGTTCGCCCTGACTCCAAATTGAGCCGCTCTTCCCATGCCCGGAAAACTCAATCGCAGTGCCCTCCTGATTCTCGCTATCGCCGGCTTCCTGCTGCTCAGCCTGGGGGGCTGGGTGGCCTGGTCCGGCGTACGCACTGATGTGGACGGCATGAATCAGCGCGCGGTGCCGGCGCTGATCGCGGTGACTGACATCAGCACCGACTACCGTGAATTGCGCGCCGTGCTGCAGGGGATGGCGCAGGAGCCTGACGCGGGAGAGCGTGAAGCCTTCCGGGAGCGCTATGAGCGCGATCTGCTGCACCTGCAAGGCGGGCTGGCGGCCCTGCGTGGTTTGGGCATGAGCAGCCCGGCACTTGATGAAGTCACCGAGGCCTATCAGCAAGCCGCCGGCAGGACGGCCATGGTGGCCATGACTGGCCAGCGCGATGCTGCCAATGCCCTTGTGTATAGCAGCTTGATTCCGGCCGAACGCCAGTTGCAGGCCTATATCGACGAGATCCGGCGTGAGGTTCAGGCGCAGCAGAAGGCGGTGGCCAAGAGCCTTAGCCTCGGCGGCTTCAAGTTGCTTGCCTACAGCATTGCCAGTCTCTGTCTTGGGCTCGGGCTGTGGATGTTGCTGGCGCCGCCGGTGGCGGTACTGGTGCCGGCCGGTCACGATGTGTTGCTGTCGCGCGAAATCGCTGCGGTGCTGTATGGCTACACCGGCAGCGTGGTGCCGGCCTCGCTGGTGACTTCGGCGGCGCTGGTGACGGTCTTCCTGGGCCATCCTGAACGCATCATGCTGTATTGCTGGTGGGCCGTATCGCTCGGCGTTCTGACGGCGCGCACCACGGCTTACCTGCGCTGGCACGCGGTGCGCGACACGGATTTCGACGGCCCGACCGCGATTCGCCATTTCAGTGCCGGGGCCTTGGCCATGGCACTGGTGTGGGGCTGTTTCCCGGTGCTGTTCTTTGCCGAGGCGAGCGCCCTGCAACGGATCGCCATGGCTTTTGTGTTTGCCGCCATGGCTGGTGCGGGTGCGGCGGTACTGGCGCCTTTGCGGCGGATCTCGCTGCTCTATCTGTCCCTGATGCTCCTGCCCCAAGTGCTGCTGTTCGCGGCCGAAGGCAGCCGCCTTGAGGTGACTGTGGCGGTACTCAGCATGGGCCTGCTAGTAATGCTGGCCGCCTCGGCCATGGCGGCACGCCAGACCACGCTCTCGGCGTTGCTGCTGAGCCGTGAGAACAAGCGACTGGCGGAAGAATCGGTGTTGCGCCAACTGGAGCTGGAGCAGTTGAACAGCACCCTTGAGGATAGGGTGCATGAGCGCACCATTCAGCTCGAAGTCGAGATGGATGCACGTGAAAGCTATGCCGATCAGCTCAAGGAGCTGGCCTTGCATGACCCGCTCACCGGGCTGCTCAACCGGCGTGCGCTGGCGGGCCGGATGGATGAGGTGCTGGCAAGGGCGGCTGGTATCGGCATGGGCGTGCAGGTGCTGTTCATCGACCTGGACCGCTTCAAGGACGTGAATGACGTGCAGGGCCATTTTGTGGGCGATCAGGTGCTGATCGAGCTGGCCCAGCGATTGCGCCGTACCCTGCCGGAAGCTGCTGTGGTGGCACGCTGGGGTGGGGATGAATTCGTGGTGGTGGTGCCAGCGCCGGCCGGGCTGAATCATGCTGGCGGCATCCGGGCGGCAATTATGGAGCCGGTGCGGGTGCGCGATCACGAAGTGCGGCTGGATGCCAGCATCGGCATCTCGCTGTTCCCCGAGCAGGGGACTGATGTGGATGTGCTGGTACGCCAGGCTGATGTGGCGATGTACCAAGTCAAGCTCAAGGGACGCTCCGGCGTGCAGCTCTACGATCCGGCGATGGGCGACAGCATCCGCCGCCAGCATGAACTTGGCCAGGCTCTGCGCGAGGCGATGGCGCATGATGCGCTGAGTCTGGTGTTTCAGCCGGTGGTGCCGGAAGTGGCGGGCCATGTGCTGAAGATGGAGGCCTTGCTGCGCTGGGAGCATCCGGTGCGCGGCGTGATTTCACCGGCCGAATTCATTCCGGTGGCCGAGGATGGTGGCCTGATCGGCCCGCTCGGGCGCTGGGTGTTGTTCCGCGCCTGCCACGAAGCGCTGGCCTGGAGTGGTGATACGGTGATTGCAGTGAATGTGTCGGCGCTGCAGGTAATGTCCGGCGAATTGCTTGGTGACGTGGCCGATGCCTTGCGCGAGACGGGCCTGCCGCCGCACCGGTTGGAGCTGGAGCTGACCGAAAGCGTTTTTGCACACGATTTCGGGGCTATCTCGCGTGTCCTTGGCGCCTTGCGCGAAATGGGCATCCGTATCGCCATCGATGATTTCGGTACGGGCTACTCCTCGCTGTCCTACCTCTACCGCTTGCCGATCGATGCGATCAAGATCGACCGCAGCTTCGTGCGCGATTCCGAACACACCGGCGACCAGATGCTGCGCGCCATTCTCGGTATGGCGCGTGGTTTTGGTTATGGCGTGGTCGCTGAGGGGGTGGAAACCGAGTTGCAGCGGGACATGCTGTTGGGCATGGAGGTGGATTTCATTCAGGGCGCCTGCCATGCGCCGCCGATGCTGCCGGAGGCCGCGGTCGAATGGACGCGCAACTACACCCTGAATGCGCGCAGCGCAGTGCGCCCACTTGGCAAGGTGGCCTGAGCCGAGGCGCTGGCTACAGCCCCTGGCCGGATAGGCTGACGGCCGCGTCGGCGGCAAAGCTCACCGCGATGAAGTGCTTGTCGTCGCCCCAGCGGCACTGCTTCAGCAGCAGGACTTCGCTGCACTGGCCGGGCTGGCCGAGGATGGTGCTGATCTCGGCGAGGCTCATGCCGGCATGCAGCTTGGCGTAATTGTCCGCCGTGATCTTGCTGCAAGCGGCCAGAAGCAGGATGGCGCCAAGCAGGCAAAGTGTCCTGTTCATGTGCATTCTCCTCATTCCAGTGCCTTGCCGACGACTTCGGCCACGTCGCTGGACAGGCCGTCGTGGGCGCGAACCCGTTCGAGCTGGGTGCGGGCTTGGTGCTGGCGCTGAGCGTCGAACTTCTTCCAGCGATCGAAGCAGCGCGCGATGCGCGAGGCGACTTGCGGGTTGAGTGCATCGAGCTGCAGGATCACGTCGGCGGCGAGCTGGTAGCCGCTGCCATCAGCGGCGTGGAAGTGCTTCGGATTGGCGGCGCAGAAGGCGCGCACCAGCGAGTACACCTTGTTCGGGTTGCGGATGTCGAAGGCTTCATGGGCCATCAGGGCGCGCACATCCTGCGTGGTGCCGGGCAGGCGCGAGGTGGCCTGCACCTGCAGCCATTTGTCGACCACCAGCGCCTCATCGCGCCACTTTGAGTAAAAGCTGTCGAGCAGCACGTGGCGCGCCGGGATGTCTAGATTAGCCACGGCGGCGAGCGCGGCGATGCTGTCCGTCATGTTGCCGGCCTGCTCGAAATGGCCGATCACCAGCGCCTGCGCGCCCGGCTCGTCCAGTTCGGCCAGATAGCCGAGGCAGGCGTTGCGCAGGGCGCGTTTGCCGGCTTGCTCGCCCTCGGGTGAGTAGGGCGCGTCAATCTTCAGCTCCAGATACGCGGCAAGCAGGGCTTCGCGCAGTTCGCGCGCCAGGGTGTGGCGCAGGGAGAGGCGGGCGGCGTGAAGCGCATCCGGATCGACCACTTCCATTTGTTCAGCGAGCACGTTTTCGGACGGCAGCATCAGGGCTTCAGCGACCAGCGCCGGATCGCCGCCTTCGACAAATGCCGCACCGAGCAGGCGCGCCATGGCATGGATGTAATCCAGCGGGATCCAGTCGGTGCCGCTGTGACCTTGCTGCACCGCTTTCGCACCCGCGAGCAGGATCTCGGTGGCGAGGCGCTGGCCAGCTTCCCAGCGATTGACGGCGTCACCGTCATAAGCCATCAGGTGCACCAGTTGTGCTGTGGTGTAGGGATAGTCCAGCAGTACCGGCGCTGAGAAACCGCGCAGCAGTGAGGGCACGGGTTCGGCTGCTACGTTTTCGAACACGAAGCTCTGCTTGGTGTCGCGCAGCTGCAGAGTGCGTTGGGTGCCGGCCGGTGCCGCTTCGCCCGCCAGTTGCAGCGGCAGGGCGTGCCCATCGGCATCCAGCAGGCCCAGCACGATGGGCAGGTGATAAGGCCCGCGCGGCAGGGCGAGGCCTTCCTTCTCCAAGCGGGCTTCGTAAGGCGTAGGCGCGAATTGCTGCTCGACATGCAAGGTGTAGCGGCGCGCAGCGGCATCGAACTCGCTGCGCACGATGAGGCGCGGCGTGCCGGCCTGCGAGTACCAGCGCTTGAATTGGGCGAGGTCCAGCCCGGAAGCATCCTGCATGGCCGCGACGAAGTCCTCGCAAGTCACGGCCTGACCATCGTGGCGAGCGAAGTAGAGATCCATGCCCTTGCGAAAGGCTTCCTTGCCGATCAGGGTGTGGATCATGCGGATCACTTCCGCGCCTTTTTCATACACCGTGGCGGTGTAGAAATTGTTGATCTCGGCGTAGCTCTCCGGGCGGATCGGGTGGGCCATGGGGCCTGCGTCTTCCGGGAACTGTGCGGCGCGCAGGGTGCGCACTTCCTGAATGCGCGTCACGCCAGCCGAGTGTACGTCCATGCCGAACTGCTGGTCGCGGAAAACGGTGAGGCCTTCCTTGAGCGAGAGCTGGAACCAGTCGCGGCAGGTCACGCGGTTGCCGGTCCAGTTGTGGAAATACTCGTGGGCGACCACGCGGTCGATGTTCTGGTAATCGGTGTCGGTGGCGGTGTCCGGGCGGGCCAGCACGTACTTGGTGTTGAAGATGTTGAGGCCCTTGTTCTCCATCGCGCCCATATTGAAATCGCCCACTGCGACGATCATGTAATGGTCCAGATCCATCTCCAGACCGAACACGTCTTCGTCCCACTTCATCGATTTCTTCAGCGCGGCAATCGCGTGATCGCACTGATCCAGCTTGCCCGGCTCCACATACACGGCGCAGCGCACGCGGCGGCCGGAGGTGGTGGTGTAGAAGTCTTCCAGCACATCGAGCTTGGCGGCCACGCAGGCGAACAGATAGGCCGGCTTGGCGAAGGGGTCTTCCCAGGTGGCCCAGTGGCGGCCACCCTCCTCGTCGCCACTGGCGACCGGGTTGCCGTTGGCGAGCAGGACCGGGAAGCTTGTCTTGTCGGCAGAGAGTCGGCAGACGAACTTGGCCATTACGTCCGGGCGGTCCGGGTAATAGGTGATGCGGCGGAAGCCCTGCGCCTCGCACTGGGTGAAGTAGCCGTCTTTCGAGCGATACAGGCCGGAAAGCTGGGTATTCTGGTCCGGCGCGATCCGCACCACGCTTTCGAGCACGCACACGTCTGGCAGATCAGTGATCCACAGCTTGTCGCCCTCGATGCGATAGCATTCGGCCGGCAGCGCCACGCCGTCCACGCGTAGTGCCTCGAGTTCCAGCTCCTCGCCGTCGAGTTCCAGCGCGCTGGCACTGCCTGGCGCCTGGCGACGCAGGGCGAGGCGGGCCTGTACCCGCGTGAAGCCCGTGTGGATGGCGATATCCAGCGCCACCGTGTCGATCAGGAAGGCCGGCGGGGTGTAGTCCTTGAGGTAAATCGTAGCGGGCGTATCAGACATGGTTGTGGCGCGGCAGAAAGGGCAGAATGGCGAGTGTAACCGAGCTCCGTGCGTGCCCTGCGGCTGCATTTGCAGGACTGCGCGTTTCACGGGATTGACTGGAGTCAACGGGCTTGCAGGCAAGTTGTGATTAGCTGCGAAGATAAAAAATGCCTGCCGGCAGATCCCATACCCATATCAGCAGAGTAGAGAGACAGACTCATGAGAAAGCTTAGCCTTCGCCTCAAGCATCTGGCCCAGGAGCATCAGGCGGTGATGCATTTCGTTTCCGCGGTGCGTAGCGCCAGTCCTGAGAGCGAGGCGGACATCCCGGAAATAGCCCGCCGTGTGCGCCAGGTTTTTGTGTCGGATCTGGAGCCGCACTTCGTCGAGGAGGAGCGTTACGCCCTGCCGATGCTGCGTGAGGCAGGCTACGGGGCGCTGGCCGACGAGGTATTCGCCCAGCACGAGCAGATGCGGGCCATGGAGCGGGCGCTGGATCATCCGAGCACCGAGATGCTGGTTGAGTTCGTGCACATGCTGGAAAAGCATGTTGAGCTGGAAGAGAACGAAGTGTGGGACGTGCTCGACGCCGAGCTTGAGAAGCAGGCTAACGCCAAGGCCGAAACGCCCTGATCCGGGCAGGGGCTGCAAGGACAAAGGCCATCCGCCACGGATGGCCTTTTTGTTGGGCGAGGCGTGCTTAGCGCGAGATGCTTTCGCCACCTGTGCTTTGCATCAAGGCCACGACTTCTTCTGCTGAAACGAGGTTGAAGTCGCCATAGATGGTGTTCTTGAGTGTGCCGGCAGCGACGGCGAACTCCAGCGCCGAGGCATCGTCACCGGGGTAGTTGATCAAGCCGTAGATCATGCCGGCCGCAAAGGCGTCGCCCACGCCGACGCAATCCACCACGTGTTCGATGGCGTGGGTGCGGGCCTTGATCATCTTGCCGTCGGCCCAGACCAGGCCGGTGAATATGTGATGGTTGGCATCCAGGGTGTTGCGCAGCGCAAGGAACAGCTTCTTGTCGGCGCCGGCCTTGGCGCTGGTTGCTTCGAAGAAGCGCTGATAGCGGTCTAGATCGATACTCTCCTCGGCGCTGCGCGCCTTGAAAGCCACTGGCTCAACGCCATACACCACCTTGTATTCGCTGCCCGTGCCGAACAGCACGTCGGTCAGCGCGAGCATGGGGTGCATGACGTCCTGTGCGGATTTGCCGAACTGCCACAGGTTCTTGCGGTAGTTCAGGTCGCAAGACACGGTGAGCCCCAGCTCCTTGGCTATGCGGATGGCCTCGAAGGTGGCGTCCGCAATGTCCTGACTCAGGCCGGGGCCGATGCCGGACCAGTGGAACCAGGTGGCGCCCTGGAAGACCTTGCGCCAGTCGATCATGCCCGGCTGGAGGGTGGCGAAGGAGGAGTTGGCGCGGTCATACACCACTTTCGAGACGCGCTGGGAGGCCGGGTTTTCGTAGTAGTAGAGCCCCAGGCGTTCACCGCCGAAGACGATGTTGGCGGTTTCAATGCCGTGCGAGCGTAACTCGGCAAGGCAGGCATCAGCGATGTCGTTTTTCGGGAAACGGGTTACGAACTCGCTTTTGAGGCCAAAGTGGGCCAGTGATACCGCACAGTTGGTTTCGCTGCCGCCGAAGGTGGCGGCGAACATGTTGGTCTGCGACAGCTTGAGATAGCCGGGTGGGGTGAGGCGCAGTAGCACCTCGCCGAACGTCACGATCTTGTGTTCCATGGTGAGCCTTTTTTTATGTAGGGGGAAAGCCGGTGCTACGGGTGCTGCAATGAAAAAGGCCATCCGGAGATGGCCTTTTCGATCCTGCCAAGGGCTTAGAGGCCCAGCAGCGAGGTGGTGTGGTGCGCGATCATCCATTCTTCGTTGGTCGGGATCACGGCGACGGCAATCTTGGAGTCAGCCGTGTGGATGCAGTGCGCCTTGCCACGGACCTTGTTCAGTTCCGGATCCAGCTTGGCACCCATCCATTCGAGGTAGCCGATGACCTTGTTGCGCACGAACTGCGAGTTCTCACCGATACCGCCGGTGAACACCAGAGCCTCAAGGCCGCCGGCGGCCATCATCAGCGAGCCGATTTCGCGCGCTGCGCGGTAGCAGAACAGTTCCAGTGCTTCCTTGGCTTCCGGTGCATCGGAGGCTTCGAGGGTGCGCATGTCCTGGCTGATGCCGGAAACGCCCAGCAGGCCCGATTCCTTGTACAGGAAGTTGGAGATTTCCTTCGGGCCGTAGCCGTGGCGGTCCATCATGTACAGCAGCACGCCCGGGTCGATCGAGCCGGTGCGGGTGCCCATCATCAGGCCTTCGATGGCGGTGAAGCCCATCGAGGTGGCGACGCACTTGCCGTCACGCATGGCCGCCATCGAAGCGCCATTACCCATGTGTGCCACGATCACACAGCCGTGAGCCTTGTCGCCGATCACTTCCGGCAGCTGGCGGGCGATGTAGTCGTAGGAGGAGCCGTGGAAACCGTAGCGCTTGACGCCTTCGGCCGTGATCTTGCGCGGGATCGCGTAGGTCTGGGCTTGCCACGGCTGGGTGCGGTGGAAGGCAGTATCGAAACAGGCCACTTGCGGCAGGTTCGGGTACTTGGCTGCCAGTACACGGATCGGACGCAGGTTGTGCGGCTGATGCAGGGGGCCCAGCGGGATGAAGGTTTCGAGGACCTTGAACACTTCCGGGGTAACCACCACCGGGGCGCTGTACTTCTCGCCGCCTTGCAGTACGCGGTGACCGACTGCGGCCAGCTCGACCTTCTGTTCCTCAACCCAGTTGAGCAGGGTGGTCAGGGCCAGCTCCTGCTGGGCTTCCAGCTCGGTACCTTCCGGCGACTTGATGATGGTGTCGAGCAGCGTCTTGCCGTCGATATCCTTGGCCACGAACTGGGTGTTGGCGCCGATGCCGTCGATCTGACCGCGGAAGACCGAGGGAGCGTCCTTGACCAGGGGCAGATTGAATACGGCGAACTTGAGGCTCGAAGAGCCGGCGTTGATGATGAGGAGGGACTTCATTGTTTCTTTCTCCGACTTACAGGGTTGCCGCCGCGAGGCGGTGGGCTACTAGACGTTTGACGATGGCACAGGATGCGGCCCGGGCTTCTGCCTTGTCCGCACGGCTGGTCAGGACGATGGGCACACGGGCACCCACCACGACGCCAGCGAGCAGCGCGCCGGCGAGGTATTCGAGTTGTTTGGCAAGCATGTTGCCTGATTCCAGATCGGGCACCACGAGGATATCCGCATTGCCTGCGACTTCCGAGACGATGCCCTTGGTGCGCGCGGCAAAAGGTGACACGGCATTGTCGAAGGCCAGCGGGCCATCGAGCACGCCGCCCTTGATCTGGCCGCGGTCGGCCATCTTGCACAGGGCGGCGGCGATCAGCGTCGAAGGAATCTTCGGGTTGATGGTTTCCACGGCAGAGAGCAGGGCTACGCGTGGTTTGGCAATCCCGATGGCGTGGGCCACGTCGATCACGTTCTGCACGATGTCGACCATGTCGGCCAGCTCGGGCTGGATGTTGATGGCGGCATCCGAAATCAGCAGCGGGCGAGGATAGCGCGGGACGTCGGCGAAGAAAACATGGCTGATACGGCGTGCGGTGCGGATGCCGGTGAGTTTGTTGACCACCTGGCTCATCAGCTCGTCGGTATGCAGGCTGCCCTTCATGAGCGCGTCGACTTCGCCGGCCCGCGCCAGAGCAACGGCGCGCTCGGCCGACTCCAGGCTGTGTTCGGTATTGATGATCGTGCAGCCGTCCAAGCTTTGGTCGATCTGTTCGGCAGCCTTGCGGATCTTGGCTTCCGGGCCGATCAGCCAAGGCACGATGAGGCCTTCGTGCATGGCTTGCAGAGCGCCCTTGAGCGACTCGGCATCACAGGGGTGGGCCACCGCCACCTTGATGGCTGGCAGGCCGGCGCTCTGGGCCAGCAACTCGTCGTAGCGGCGCTGCTGGTCTGTGATGGTGACTTCCGGCAGGGCTGCGCGCGAGCGGCGGATCTTTTGAGTGGGGGCGGCTACCGTGGCCTCACCTTCGACCACCAGTTCGTCATCCTGATTGGTGACCTTGCAGGCGATGATCAGCTGCTTCTTGTCCGCATTCTTTTCGGCGCAGCTGAGCTTTACCGTGAGGGTGTCGCCGATATGCACCAGGCCCTTGAAACGCAGGTTCTGCCCGACATAGACCGTGCCTGGCCCCGGGAACTTGTTGCCGAGGAGCGCCGAGATGATGGCGCCGGAGAGCATGCCGTGGGCGGTCACTTCGCCGGAGGGGCTGTCCTTGGCGTACTGATCGTCAAGGTGAGAGGGATTCACGTCACCCGACACGATGGCGAAGAGCTGGATGTCTTCACGACGCACGGTACGCGAGAGGGTGGCGCTGTCGCCGACCTTGATCTCGTCGTAAGTGATGTTCTCCAGTGTTTCGAGCGGTGTATTGGTGCTATCCATGAGCTTCGTCCTCTTGCATCAATGTTAACTATCGAGACCTGCCCTTTTGGTGACGATCATCAAATCGTCCGCGGAATCTTGCCGCGCTGCCGCAAAAGAGGGCGCAAAGCGGCCGATGCTAGAATTCCGCCCTTCCATTTCGCTACTGCGCGCACGCGCTTTCCGAACCATGCAAATCACGATTCTGGCCGCCGGACAAGGCAAACGCATGAATTCACGCTTGCCCAAGGTGCTGCAGCCGATTGCCGGCCAGCCCATGCTCGGGCATGTGCTGGCGACCTCGCGTTCGCTCGGGCCCCGGGCGCTGTGCGTGGTGTACGGCCATGGCGGTGATCAGGTACGGGCTGCGCTGACTGCGCCCGATATCCTGTGGGCAGAGCAGGCGCAGCAACTGGGCACCGGTCACGCTGTGCAACAAGCCATGCCCTTGCTGGGCGACGAAGGTGCGGTGCTGGTGCTCTATGGCGACGTGCCGCTGATCCGGGCCAACACCTTGCAGGCGTTGGTGGACGCGGCGGGGAGCTCCCGCGTGGCCTTGCTGACGGTGACACTGGCCAACCCCAAGGGCTATGGCCGCATCGTGCGTGACGTGAATGACCGCGTCGTTTCCATCGTAGAGGAGAAAGATGCCTCTGCGGCCGAAAAGGCCATCAGGGAAGTCAATACCGGCATCCTGTGTGCGCCCACCGCCATGCTGCGTGGCTGGCTGGGCCGCCTCCAGAATAATAATGCTCAGGGCGAGTATTACCTGACCGACGTGATTGCCATGGCCGTGGCTGATGGCGTTGAGGTCGTTGCCCAGCAACCCGAGCACGAGTGGGAAGTGCTCGGCGTGAACAACAAGGCCCAGCTCGCGGAGCTGGAGCGCATCCATCAGCGCAATCAGGCCGATGCCCTGCTCGAAGCCGGCGTGACCCTGCTGGACCCGGCGCGCATCGACATCCGCGGTGAGCTGGTGTGCGGTCGCGATGTGGAGATCGACGTGGGTTGCGTGTTCGAAGGCCGCGTGGAGCTGGCTGACGGTGTGCGCGTAGGGGCGCATTGCGTGCTGAGGGACGTGACGGTGGGGGCTGGCAGCGTCATCAAACCTTTCTGCCATTTCGAGGAGGCGGTGATCGGTGCGGCCGGGGTGCTCGGTCCCTATGCGCGCCTGCGCCCTGGCACGGTGCTGGCAGAGGATGTGCACGTCGGCAACTTCGTGGAGATCAAGAACAGCCAGATTGCCGCGCATTCCAAAGCCAATCATCTGGCCTATGTGGGGGATGCGACGGTGGGTAGCCGGGTGAATATTGGCGCTGGCGTGATCACCTGCAACTACGATGGCGCCAACAAGTTCCGTACCGTGATCGAGGACGATGCTTTCATTGGCTCCGACAGCCAGCTGGTGGCGCCGGTCACGGTGGGCAAGGGCGCGACCATTGCAGCGGGCACCACCCTGACCCAGAACGCTCCTGCGGATGCGCTGACGATCGGTCGCGCCCGCCAGCTGAGTTTTACTGGCTGGGTGCGGCCGGTGAAGAAGAAGCCGGCCTGATCAGCGCTTGCGGCGCGCCGGTTTGGCTGGTGCGCGTGGCGGCAAGCCCAGTGCGGCACGCGCCAGCTGGTCGGCTGCGGTGTTGCGATGCTGAGGCAGCCAGCGCAATTCCAGGCGGCTGAACTCGGCGCCAAGCTGCCGGATCTCGGCAAAGAGCGGTGCCAGGCGTGCCGCTTCGGTGGTTTCGGCGTCCTGAGCGAGGCGTACCACCACGTCGCTGTCGCACTGCACTTGCAGATGTGCTGCGCCGAGCGCGCGGGCCAGTTTGAGGGTGGCGAGCAGAGCACGGGCTTCGGCTTCGTTGTTGCAGCCGGTGTGGGGGCTACGCTCGGAGAGTTCATGACGGCCGCCTTGCGGCCCCAGCAATATGGCGCCGAGGCCGATGTGGCCTGGGTTGGGGCGGGCGCAGCCATCGCACCAGGCCTGCCAGAGAAAGTCTTCATTCATCGCTGGATGATACGGGCTTGTGTCCGGCGGCGGCGACTTGGGCGGTTCTGCCTCGCGGGGCTCATCCTTCTGGCGGGTGGCTTGCTTCCGCAATCATGTTTGCGAATACCCCCTGATCGAGCAAGCCTAAGAAGGCATCAACGACCTGTGGGTCGAACTGGATATCACGGCCGGCGAGAATCTCGGCGCGGGCTTCTGGCAGTGGCCAGGGGGTTTTGTAGGGGCGATGGCTGACCAGCGCATCGAAGACGTCGACCACGCTGACGATGCGTACCGCCAGCGGTAGCTCAGCAGAGCGAATGCCAGCCGGGTACCCTAAGCCATCCCAGCGTTCGTGGTGACTGGTGGCAATGCTGCGGGCGAGGCCGAGTGCCTTGTCGTGGCCGAGGATGCTGCCGCCGATGCTGGCGTGGTGCTGCATGATGCGAACTTCCTCCGGGTCGAGTTTGCCGGGCTTGCCGAGGATGTCGTCTGGAATACCGATCTTGCCGACATCGTGCAGGCGGCTGGAGATGCCCATGTGCTCGGCTTCGGCACGCGAGCAGCCCATCGCCAGTGCGACTTTCTCGGTATAGGTGGCGATGCGTTCGATGTGGCGGCCGGTGGTCTTGTCCTTGAACTCGGCGATTTCGGCCAGCATGTCGATGGCGTAGCGGAAGGCGTTGGCGAGATCGATGTGCAGGCGCAGGTTTTCGAGCGATTGCGCGCTTTGCTGGGCGGTGAGGCGGATCAGGCGTTTGTCGTCATCGGAGAGCGGCAGGGTGGGTTCGATGTAGATGTAGCCCTCGGCCTGGCCATGGATCACGATCGGGATGATGAAGGCGTTGCCGGGCAGATCCGTGGGATCCTGCCCGGCGAGCACGGCCTTGCGGCATTGTTCATGAATGGCATGGAAGCGCCCGCTGGCGATGAAGGGGGCGGTACCGGCATGCACCGCCTGCTCGCCGCTTTCCACCGTGGCGATCACGCCTTCGATGGTGGAGATGAAGGAGTCCGGTGAGAGGTGGCAGAGACCGACGACCTGGGTCAGCACGCCGGAGAAGAACTCCTGCAGTGAGACGTTGGCCAGGCGGTAGATGTCCGGCGCGGCCTGTAGCAATCGCTCCAGGCCGAGACGGTTGATGTCGATGGCGCAGAGGTCGCGATAGGATTTGAGGGCGCTGCGCACCGTGGTGTAGAGGCGGGTGGTGGTGAGCTCGGTCTTGTCCTTGTAGTCGTCGATGTCGTAGTGGTCGATCACATAGCGTTCGGGGGCGGCTCCGGGCTGGCCGGTGCGGATCACCAGGCGAATGAGCTTGTTGCCGAGTTCGTTGCGGATCTTCTCGACCAGGCGCAGCCCTGCATCCTCGGTTTCCATCACCACGTCCACCAGCGCCACGGCGATGTCCGGATGTTCGGCGAGGCGCTGCAGGGCCTCACTGGCAGAGCTGGCTTCGATGAATTCGAGCGGCCGCTCGGCGAAGGTGAAATTGCGCAGGCCGAGGCGGGTTACGGCGCGTACGTCCGGTTCGTCATCCACGACCAGCAGCTTCCAGGTGTAGAGCGGCTTGGCTGTCGGGCTGGCGGGCGTGGCGCGTTCGGCTTCGAACTGGATGGCATCCTTGATGATTCTCATGGTGTCTCGCCCGAAGGTGCGGTGGGGGTGTGCTGGGGCAGGCGGATCAAAAAGTGGGTGCCGGCGCCGGGCAGGCTGTCACAGCGAATGCTGCCGCCCAGACGCTCGGTGACCAGGCTGTAGCAGATGTAGAGACCGAGACCGGTGCCGCCCTGAGCCTGACGGGTGGTGAAGAAGGGCTCGAAGATGCGGCGCTGGACTGCGGGGGGCATGCCTTTGCCGTCGTCGGCGTAGCTGATGAGGATTTGTCCGGCGCCGTCGCTGTCGATCGCGATGCGGATGTGGCCATCGCTTCGTTCGGGCCCGAAGGCGTGGGTGACGCTATTGACGATCAGATTGGTGAAGATCTGGTCGAGCAGGCCCGGGACACTGGTCATGGCGAGTTCTGGTGGGCAATCAAGCTCGATGCGGGCGGTTTTCTTATATACGTTGCTCAGGGTCTGCAGCACCTCGTCAACGATCTCGCGCAGCTTGAAGCTGCGGATGTCTTCACGTTCGATGTCGGTGGATGAGCGCTTGAAGCCGCTGACCAGATTGGCGGCCCGGCGCAGGTTGGACTGGGCGAGTTGGCCGCTTTCACGCATGTCGGTGAGCAGGGCGCGGATCTCCTGCTCCGGCACCTCCTCCCGCTGGAGCAGGTGCCCGAAGTCGTCGAGGCAATGCTCATGGTGCGAGAGGGCGCTGATCGCCACCCCCAGCGGGGTGTTCAGCTCATGAGAGAAGCCGGACACCAGACGCCCCATCGAGGCCATTTTTTCGGCCTGCATGAGGCCTGACATGGCCTGTTCGGTCTGCGCCCAGCGTTTTGCCAGCGACCGATGTGCCAGCAGACTGCCACCCGCCAGTAGCAGGAAGACCAGGGCGTGCAGCAGGCTGCTGTGGATGATCTGGTTGCGCGTGGCGGAGTCCTGCCAAGGTTGGCTGATGCTGATGCCGCCGCGCACATCGCCTATGGCATAGCCTTGGTGAGCGTGGCAGCCCAGACAGGTTTTATCGACAAACAGTGGCGCTATGAACCGGAATTCTTTTCCTTCATTTGCGCGTTCTACGACCTCCCCGACTTCAAGTTCGCCCTGCTCAAGGCGCGCAAGGCTTTGTTTTTCCCAGCTGTCCGGGCTGTTCTCCGGGCGAAGGACACGCAATGAAGTCATGTGGATTTTCAGCGTGCCTTGCAGGCTAGCCTGATGAGCAATCTGGCGAGTCATGTAGGCAGGGTTGATCTGGGTGAGCGACAGTTTGTCGGTGTGCAGATCGCGGCTAGGGCTGAACAGGAAGGGATTGGGCGGATTCTGCTCACTGGCGGGAACATATACGCCTCCGCTTGAGGCGTTCCAGGCGCGTGCCGCTACGATGGTGCGAAACACGTTGCGTGCGCCTTCCAGCATCAAGTCATGCGCGTGCTGTTGGATGCGGCTGATGCTCAGCGCCAGCGATACCGCGACCAGCAAGGTCCAGACGGCCAGCAGTACGCTCAGCTGACGCAGGCTGGCGGGGGGGTGAAGCGGGGCGGAAGAGGCCGGGGGCTGAGGCATGTTGGGGAGTCCGGGCTGACTGTCAGGTCTACGGCGCCGGTGTGTGGTGCTGGAGCTGTACTTGCGGGCTTTATGGGGATCGGGAACACGGCATCTGGGGGGCTGACGGGTATCGAAAAATGGTGAAAATTTTCTCAAGAATTCAGGGCGTGCGCCGATGGCGCTGCCATGGTTTGTGCGATGCACAAACCGCTCCCCCGAAAAGAGAAAATCATGTTGACCCTTCCTTCTTTCCCGCAGCTGACTTTCCGGCATCAGCAGAGCCACTCGGGCCGGGCTACAGAGATAGCCGGCCGTCGGCAGCAAGCAGTGCATCAAACACTTGCCGGGGATGGCCCTTCGCGGCGCATCGGCCTGCTGATCGATTCCCTGATAGGTGGTGGGGCCGAACGCGTGGTGCTGAACCTGGCAGAAGGCTTTCGCCGGCAAGGGCATGAGGTGCATATCATCCTTGCGCATGATCAGATCCAGCATCGCGTGCCCGATGGGGTCCAGCTGCATGCGTTAGCCCCTGCCGGAAGGCTGAACCCCATCCGGGCGCTGGAAAAACTCATGCTGGCCTGGCGCTTGCGGCGCTGCGTGGCTGAGATCGAGGCAGATGGCCGTCGCTTCGATTTCTTCATCTCGAATGCAGAGGATGCCGACCGGATTTCGCGTCTGGCTTGCCTGCCGCATGTGTATATCCGCTATCGCAACTCCATGGTGGAGTACCTGCGAGGAAAGATCGGCGACAAGAGTGGGCTGAAGCGCCTGTTCCGCACGCTCAAATGGCGTATCCGCTTTCATCTGACCTATGGCGGGCGCGACATCATCACGGTATCTGACGCCCTGCAGCGCGATATCGTCGATGAAGTAGGTGTGCACCCGCACTCGATCCGGACCATCTACAACCCCTTTGATTTTGAGGCGATCCGGCAGTTGGCCCGCGAGTACCAGCCACCCGTCGATGGTCCCTACATCGTGTATGCCGCGCGTTTTTCCGCCCGCAAGCGGCAGGATCTGCTCCTGCGCGCCTTTTGCGACAGCCATGCCTGCCAGCGCCACAAGTTGGTGCTGATCGGCGATGCTTACACGGAGGCGGAAAAAAACTGGCGTGAGCAGATTGCGCTGCAGGTCGCGAGTCTGGGCCTGCAGGACAAGGTATTGCTGCCCGGCTTCCAGACCAATCCTTACCCGTGGATCAAGCACGCTGCACTCTTTGCCATGTCTTCCGATAGTGAAGGCCTGCCCACCGTCTTGATTGAATCCCTGATTCTGGGCACCCCGGTGGTGAGTACTGATTGTCCGACCGGGCCGAGTGAGATCCTCACCGGGCGACTGTCGCCTTTCCTGTGTGCGCGCAACGATCACCTGGCGCTGGCCGTCCGCATCGATGAAGCGCTTGCTCACTATCCGCATGTGGGTGACAGGGAGCTGGCGCGATTCTCGGCGGAAAACTCGATCCGTCAGTATCTGGCGCATTGCGCTGAGGCCTGATTGAAGGGGCTGTCCGGAGCGCGTAGTAAGATCCGGGCATGCCCTTTTCTTTGCCTTCCTCCCACCGGCTGCGCGTGGTAATCGATACCAACGTGGTGATGGCCCTGTGGCACTTCCGTGATCCGGCTCTTGCCACCTTGGCTGACTGGGTCGGAACCAGCGCTGTCGAGTTGCTCACGCGTGCCGACTGCCTCGATGAACTGGCGCGCGTGCTGGCTTATGTCCAGTTCCGCATTGAGCCTGCACAGCGTGCGCAGATTTACGCGACTTACGCTCAGGCAGCCCGTTGCCTGCCGGAGCCGGATGACACGCGTCTGGCAGAGCTCGACGCACTGCCGCGCTGCAAGGACCGCGATGACCAGAAGTTCCTTACCCTGGCCTGGCTGGGTGAGGCTGACCTGCTTCTGACGCGCGACAAGCTGCTGCTCAAGCTCGCCCGCAAATCGCCCTTTCGCGAGCGCCTGAGGATCCTCACGCCGGAGCTCTGGCAGCGCGAGCTGCTGGCTGCAGAGGCGCTTGCCCTTTCGGGCGGAGAGTCCTGAAAAGCCCTTCCTGCCTGCGTTTAGAACGCTGTGCAGGGTTTTGGGGGCACAAATGGAAACGACAGCCCGCAGGGGGGACGGGTATCGTTTCGGCAAGCAAGCCTGTTGCTGCCCTCACGGAGAATGAAGAACATGGACGAAACCCTGTTAACCCAACTGCCGGCCATCATCCTGCAGAACCTGGTCCCCTTTGCCTGGAAGATCGTCGGCGCCGTCGTGCTGTGGGTCATCGGTGGCTGGATCATCAAGAGCGTCAAGCTGTTGTCCCGGCGCGGCATGGATGCGCGCGGTTTTGATGCCACGCTGATCGAGTATCTGGAGTCCGCCATCGGTATGAGCATGCGCGTGCTGTTGGTGATCGCCATCCTGAGCCTGTTCGGTGTGGAAACGGCCTCCTTTGCCGCTATCATCGCGGCCGCCGGCGTGGCTATCGGGATGGCCTGGTCGGGCCTGCTCGCCAACTTCGCGGCGGGAGTCTTCCTGATCCTGCTGCGCCCGCTGCGCGTGGGCGACTTCATTGCCGCCGCCGGCATCACCGGTACGGTGCATGAAATCGGCATGTTTGCTACGACGATTGATCAACCGGACAACGTACGGACCGTGGTGGGCAACAACAAGCTGTTTGCCGACAACATCGTGAATTTCAGCAGCAATGACTTTCGCCGCGTTGATCTCACCGCTCAGTTGGCCCACGGCGTTGATCCACTTAATGCCATCAGCCTGCTCAAGGCTCGGGTGGCGCAGATCCCGAATGTGATGGACAAGCCGGCGCCGGATGTCGAGATCCTCGAGTTCAATCCAGCCGGGGTGAAGCTGGTGGTGCGCCCTTACTGCCATACCGACGATTACTGGCAGGTGTATTTCGATACCAACAAGGCGATTCTGGAAGTTGCTACGCAGGCCGGCTGGCCCGCTGCAGTGCCGCATCAGGTACTGATCCAGAAATGAGTGCTTGATCGGGGTTTGCCCTCAAGCCGGGCCGATCCGGGCCGTAAAAGCATGAGAGCGGCTGTGCGGGGCCGGCCAGGCGGCGATGCCAGGAGCCCCGTGCGAAAAGCCGCTCACTTCATACGACAAGAGCCAGCTTCCATCAGGGGGCTGGCTCTTTGCTTTGCCGCTGGCTGACTTCTACAACGCAGCAAGTTTGCGATAGCGGCCGTTGAAGAACAGCAGGGGCTCCCGCTCAGAACGATCGCAACGCGCCACCTCGCCAATGAAGATCACATGGTCTCCGCCCGGGTAGCGCAGGCTGTTGCGTACTTCGAACACGGCTGCGCAGCCGGCCAGTACTGGTGCTCCGCCCAGCCCCGGCTCCCAGTCCACGCCAGCGAAACGGTCTGCCGCCTTGCTGGCGAAGAGATTTGATAAAGCTTCCTGATCGTCGGCGAGCACATTTACCGCGTAATACTCACAGTGCTCCAGCACCTCGCGCACGCCGCTGTTGTTGCCCAGGCTCCACACGATCATGGGCGGGGTCAGCGACACCGAATTGAAGGAGTTTGCGGTCAGCCCTACCAGGCTGCCATCTTTGGCCTGTGCGGTGATGACCGTGATCCCTGTAGCGAACATGCCCAGGGTGCGGCGGAAGGTGCTTGAGTCGAAAGCAAGGGCGGGAGAAGTCATCAGATCAGGCCGGGTACAGCGGAGATGGGCGCGAATTATCCGTTACTTGGGGGCGGAAGCAAACCGAGGCGTGACTCTCAAGGAATCACGAAGAAGCGATACAGGCGCGGTAGCCCCTCGCGTAGCTGGATCCTGCCGCTAGGTGTATCGCGTACCAGCGCAGCTTCGCGAACGTAGACCTGAACCTTGGCTGAGGGCTGAGCGAGCAGGGTGTTGGCATCGCACAGGATTCCGGTAGGGCTTTGCTGGCGGGCGCTGCAGTATTGCAGCCAGTCTGGGCCCTGAATCGGCGCGGCAGCTTTGCGCGTGACGGCTTTGGCGCTGGTGGCGGGCGCTACCGCACTCGGTGCGGCCTCAGGCGTTGACGGTTTGCTGCTGACCTTGCTGCTTTTGGGGGCAGGCTTGGCTTTGGTGACTGGCTTGGTGGGTGCAGGCGGAGGTGGCGGTGGGGGCGGCTCGACGATTACTTGCGGGGCGGGCGCAGGGGGAGGCGCCGGCGGCGGCTCGGGTTTGTCGGCCAGCAGGCTGCAAGCGGCCAAGGCAGGCAAACATAGCAGAGAGCAGGAAAGGCGAAACGGGGCCATGCCCGGTCCTCACGGATATACAGGTCCAGCCAGTGCTAACGGCAGCCAGGGTGAAAGCCTTGAAGCGGCAGGATGAACGGCGGTGCCGGCCGGGGCTGTTGCCAGAGGGCTTGAATGCCCCGGTGCGCTGCCGGGTTGCCCTGCGCGCGCCTTTTCAGTAAGGTGGCCGGATTCGCCGGGGGTCCGTCCAATGCTTTGCGGACGGTGAGAAACACCCTTGGAACCTGATCCGGGTCATGCCGGCGTAGGGAAGGCGAGTGCAGCGCCCCGCTGCGCCCGCTTCCTCGCCTTGCCCATTGAGAGGAAGCACCATGAACGCCAAAGAACAATTCGTCGCCGCATCGGCTCAGGTTGACGAAGCCGCGATTGCCCCGCTGCCGAATTCCCGCAAGGTCTACTTCACTGGATCGCGTGAAGACATCCGCGTGCCCATGCGCGAGATTACCCAGAGCGACACCTCCATGAGCCATAGCGGCAGTGGTGCCAGCGAGAAGAACCCGCCGATCTATGTGTACGACTGCTCCGGCCCCTACACCGACCCCGCCGCCAAGATCGACGTGCGTTCGGGCCTCGCCGCGCTGCGCGCCAAATGGATCGAAGAGCGCAACGACACCGAGCAGCTCGACGGAATGACGAGCGAATACGGCCGCGCCCGCGAAGCCGACCCCAAGCTCGACGAGCTGCGCTTCAACCTGCAGAGGAAGCCCCGCCGCGCCAAACCCGGCCATAACGTGAGCCAGATGCACTACGCGCGCAAAGGCATCATCACGCCGGAGATGGAATACATCGCGATCCGCGAGAATCTGAACCGCGCCGCCTACATCGAATCCTTGAAAGCCACCGGCCCGACCGGCGAGAAGATGGCCGCCTTCATGGGCCGCCGTCATCCCGGCCAGAGCTTCGGTGCGGCGATTCCGGAGGTGATCACGCCCGAGTTCGTGCGTGATGAAGTGGCCCGTGGCCGCGCCATCATCCCGAACAACATCAACCACCCCGAGAGCGAGCCGATGATCATCGGCCGCAACTTCCTCACCAAGATCAACGCCAACATCGGCAACAGCGCCGTGTCGTCGAGCATTCAGGAAGAGGTCGACAAGCTCACGTGGAGCATCCGCTGGGGCGGCGACACGGTGATGGATCTCTCCACCGGCAAAAACATTCACGAAACCCGCGAATGGATTCTGCGTAACTCGCCCGTGCCAATCGGCACCGTGCCGATTTATCAGGCGCTGGAAAAGGTGAACGGCAAGGCCGAAGACCTCACCTGGGAAATCTTCCGCGACACGCTGATCGAGCAAGCCGAGCAAGGCGTGGACTACTTCACCATCCATGCCGGTGTGTTACTCAAATACGTGCCGATGACCGCGAACCGCATGACCGGCATTGTCTCGCGTGGCGGTTCGATCATGGCCAAGTGGTGCCTCGCGCACCACAAGGAAAACTTCACCTACACGCACTTCGAAGAGATTTGCGAAATCATGAAGGCCTACGACGTTGCCTTCTCGCTGGGTGACGGCCTGCGCCCCGGCTCGATCTGGGATGCCAACGACGAAGCCCAGCTCGGCGAATTGAAGACCCTTGGCGAGCTGACGCAAATCGCCTGGAAGCACGACGTGCAGGTGATGATCGAAGGCCCCGGCCACGTGCCGCAGCAGCTGATCAAAGAGAACATGGACCTGCAACTGAAATGGTGCGACGAAGCCCCGTTCTACACGCTCGGCCCGCTGACCACCGACATTGCTCCCGGCTACGACCACATCACCAGCGCCATCGGCGCGGCGCAGATCGGTTGGTACGGCTGCGCGATGCTTTGCTACGTGACGCCGAAGGAACACCTCGGCCTGCCGGACAAGGACGACGTGAAAGCCGGCATCATTGCCTACAAGATCGCCGCCCACGCCGCAGACTTGGCCAAGGGCCACCCGGCCAGCCAGATCCGCGACAACGCGATGAGCAAGGCGCGCTTCGAATTCCGCTGGGAAGACCAGTTCAATCTCGGCCTCGACCCGGACACCGCGCGCAGCTACCACGACGAAACCCTGCCCGCCGAAGGCGCCAAGGTCGCCCACTTCTGCTCCATGTGCGGCCCGCACTTCTGCTCGATGAAGATCACCCAGGATGTGCGCGATTTCGCCGCCGCTCAAGGCATCAGCGAGATCGACGCCTTGAAGAAGGGCATGGAAACCAAGTCGGTGGAGTTCGTGAAGAAGGGCGCTGAGGTCTATCACAAGCTCTGATTCCGGCTCCAGCGGGGCCGACTTTGTCGATTGAGTCTTGGCCGCATTGGTGCTGGGATTTTGCTGAAATAAAATGGGCCGCCTGAATCACTTGGGCGGCCCTTTTTTTTGAAGCGCGTTCTCGTCAGAGCTTGTAGGTTTGCACGATCTGCTGCATCGAGGCGGACAGTGCATCGAGCTCGTGGGCTGCATTGGCGCTGAGGGCGGCGCCTTCGTTGCCGACTTCAGCCATCTGGGCGATGCGCTCGACCTGCTGCGCGATGCTGTGGCTGGCCGCACTTTGCTCACGGATGGCGTCGGTGATCTCGCGCACCATCTCCACTGCCTGGCCGCTGGTTTCACTGATGCGAGCGATGGCCTGGCTGGCGCCTTCAGCGCGGGTCACGCCAACGCTGACGCGATCCACTGCAATCGCCATGCTGTTGACCGCGTCCTTGGCGCCGTTGCGCACGCCATCGATCATGGTGGTGATTTCGCGGGTGGAGTTGGCGGTGCGTTCGGCGAGCTTGCGCACTTCGTCAGCCACAACCGCGAAACCGCGGCCTTGTTCGCCAGCACGAGCGGCTTCAATGGCTGCGTTCAGGGCGAGCAGATTGGTCTGATCGGCCACTTCGCGGATCACCGCCACGACCGAAGAGATCTTGTCGCTCTCGGCTTCGACGATACGGATGCGCGAGCTGGTTTCATTCACGGTGCTGGCGATCTCGTGGATGTCCTGCACGGTCTGGCCGATGATCTGGCCCCCTTCCTGAGCATGTCGGCCGGATTCCTGCGAGAGCTGGTTGGCTTCGGAGGCACGGTCGCCGATGTGACCGATGCTGACCGTCAGCTCTTCGATGGCGGCAGCCATGGCCGAGGCGGATTCGCTCTGCTGGCCGGAGGACATGGATACCTGCTGGGCGGTGCCCGCCATGTGGCGTGATTTGCTGGCCACATCCTCAGCGTTCTGGCCGATGTGCTGGAGGTTGTTCTGCATGGAGCCGATCAGACGATTCAGACTGGCACCCATCTGGCTCAGCTCATCCTGACCGCTTTCCGGTACGCGGATGCGGAAATCGCGCTCGCGTTCGATACGGGTGATGGCGCCTTGCACGCCCTCCAGTGTGCTGCGAATGCTACGCACCAGCAGCAGGCCAAAGGTGGCAATCAGGCCCACGCCGATGATGATGACGGCCCACGAGATGTTACGGTGGCGGCTCGCCGCAGCTTCGGCTGCGGTGCGATCCGCTTCGATGTCTTTCTTCAACTGCTCATAGTGAGCGTTGAGGCTGCGAGCGGCATCGGCCGAGGTTTTCACGACGGCATTGATCAGTTTTACTGAGTCGGGGTCGCTCGGGATGTTCTTGCGGTTCTGTGCAACGGCCGGAGCCAGAGAGGTTTCGAAGACCTTGAGGCTCTCCTTGTCGACCTCCAGCATCTCCCGGTCCTTCGGGTCGGAGACGAGCTTCTCGTACTTTTCCACCTCTTCCCACAGCACAGCCATGCTTTTGGTCATGGCCTTCTCGATCTTGTCCATCTCCTCGGTGGTTTCGGCCCGGGCATGGTTGTACACGTGAACGCGCACGCGCAGCGACTGGCCGATGATCCGATGCAGGGCGTCCACTTGTGGCACGGTGACCGACTGGACCTTGCGCAAGGAGTCCGTCAGCGAACCCGTGGCCAGCATGCCGACCAGACCGACCGTCAGTGCGGTGATGGCTGAGAAGATGACGATCAGGAGCAGGCGGAAGGCGATGGTTGTTTTCATGGAGTTCTTTCGGAAGGGGCGGATGCTCGTCTAAGTGTTTACGACGGGCATCCTGCTTTCTTGAACACCACGGCTATTTGCTCAGTTGCAGGCCGCCACGCGTGTGACCGATACCGCCCCGCTACTGGTCGCGTTGGCGAAGGCCAGATCGCCATTGCCCAGGCTGACGAATTCGTCGAAATTCGAGACCCCGGCGGCGCTTGTGACAGGCGTGCCGAGCAGCGTGCCGCTGGCGTCGGTAGCCTGCAGGATGAGCTTGCCGCCGCTTTTCCAGCCGAGCAGGAGTTGGCTGCCGAGCTTGCCCAGATAGGCGCGGAAAGGGTATTGGGCGTCGATGCCGGTGGCGCTGCTGATGATCTGGTCGCTGATCTGTGTGCCGTTGTTGTTAAAGCGGGCCAGATGCAGGCGCAGGCTGCCGGTGGTTTCCAGGTAGCTGAGCCAGTAGCCGTCGGTATCGGCCACTACGCCGCCGAGAGCACGGGTGTCGGCATTCGTGCCGCTGAGCCATTCAGTGGTTTTTGTGCTGACGCCCGTAGTGCTGAGCTGTTGCAGGCGCAGGGCATTAGGATAGGCGTCGCCATGGCAGAAGGCGCTCCAGCCGCTGCTGTTGCCGGCCAGGCGCACGGACCAGCTATGGCTGCAGCCCCACTGCCAGCCACCGCTGAGGCGATTGCCGTTGGCGTCGAGCATGCGCAGGGTATCGCCGGCGTGGATATCGATTTCTCCGGCTACATTGGGGCGGGCGTAGGAGCCGGCAGAGCGGAAGTAGGCGGCATAGCGGCTGCCGTCCCAGGCCAGGCGGCCGGTGTGGCCGTACCACCAGATGAAGAGTGCGCCTTCGCTATCGACATTGGCCTTGTCGGTGAGTGTGGTGCTAGAGAGCACGCTGCCTTTGCCATCGAAGCGCAGCAGGGACATTTTCTGGCAGGCCGCGTTGCTGGGCGTGGCAGCGCTCTTGCAGTACTTGCTGCTGTAGATGTCCGGGTCGTCCGCCACCATCAGCAGGGCGCCGCCACTGCTGTGGCCGACCATGCTGTGTACTTCGTCACCCGCGGTGGTGAGCAGGGGGCTGAACTGTTTGTCGTCGCTGGCGAGGGTGCCGACACGGATCTGGCTGGCATTTTTTTCTTTCCAGGCGATCAGGCTGCCATTGCTACCATAGGGGGCGAGCACCACGGGCGTGTATTCATCGCTGGGGGCCGAGAGGGTCGGCAGGGTGGGTTGGGTGGTGCGGATGCGCTCGGACAGTGCTGTGCAGCTTGCCCCGCTGCTGGCCTGGCTGGTGCTGCTGCTTGAAAGACTGCTGGTGCTGGTGGCCTTGCTGGTCGAGCTGCTTTGGGTAGCGCTGCTGGCGGTGCTGCTGCGTACGGAGCTGGCGGTCGAGGCGCTGCTGACGGATGTAACGCTGGTGCTGCTGCCTGAGTTGCCGGCGCCGGAACCTCCACCGCCGCCGCAGGCGGCGAGCAGAAGGGCTACAAGCAGTGTGGCACCGTTGCGCACATCGAGGGCGCGGAGGTAAGCAGAGGCAGGCATGGTCTTGTTCCGGTAAAAGGCTGCCGTATCGCAGCGATCAGGCCGGAATTGTGACGAATGAGCTGAGTGCTCTGTGCGGATGCGCCGTTGGTCGCGGCTGAATGCCGGGGTCGCTGGCCGGGCGGGCGGCCATGCAGGATGAATGGTCCGGCCGCTGCGCCTGAAGGGGGCTGAATCGAGGTTATGCGGGGACTCAGTCGCCCTAGGGGCGCAATACGGGAGCGCTACTCTGGTCGCTGCACTGATTCAGCAATACGAGGATGCGTTCGAGCGGATCGCGCACGGCATGCATGATGCGTTCCTCCTGATGGTGATCGGTGGACATCAGGTCGAAGGCTGATTCGAGGCGGTCGAGGATTTCCTGCAGGAGCAGACGGATGTCTGCCGCCATTTTGCCTGGCAGGGCTTCCATGGGGGGCTCCAGCGGCTCTGCAGTAGATGCGGCTGGCCGCTCACTGCGCTGGGCGAGATGGTCGGCCAGTGCTGCAGCCATCTCCACAAGAGCAGACATGTTCTCGCGAATGCGGGTGGCTTCTTCCGATGCTTCATCCGGCATGTTGCTTACGACAACGCTGAGCCGTTCATGACTGAGGGCGAGGCGGTTCTTGAACTGGACCAGTTGCCCCATGCCGGCTACCCGCGCGAGCACCGCACGCTCAAGGGCCGAAGCTTCACCTTCAAGACTCCAGGCCGACTCGCCTCCTTCGTGGCGAATGGCGATGCAGCACTGCACACCGAGATGCCGGCAGGCTTGCAGGAAGTTCTGGGCAAGCTGGGCAGGGTTTTCACAGTTCAGACTGGTGCGGACAAATTGCAGCAGCAGGCGGCGCTCACTCATGCTGGACTGGTACTGCTCGGCCTTGGTCTGCAGGGCGTCTTTTTCGGCACGCAGGACAGCGCGTTCGCGCCACTGCGTGATGGCAAGCCGGACCTTGCGAAGCAGGATCTCCGCCGATACAGGCTTCACGCAGAGATCGCTTGCGCCCGCATCAAAGGCTTTGAGATGCTCGTCGAGTGATTCATGCGAGGTGGCAAAGATGATCGGGATGTCGTAGTGCCGGCGCAGTGCCCGGCATGTATCGAAGCCGTTGAGCCCGGGCATCTCAACATCCAGCAGTACAAGATCAGGCAGGCGTTCGGTGCACAGCTGCAGCGTCTCCTGGCCTGAAGCGGCATTCTTGACCTCGAACTGACGGGAGAGCATCAGGGAATGCATGGCACGCGTCGTCGCTACATCGTCGACGACCAGCACATAAGGGGTCTGACTGCTGGCCCGGTGCTCCTCATAGGCGTCCATCGCTGCGCTCCGATAACCATGGTCAGAACCTGTTTACGGCAGGCCAAGGAGGTCCTGTAGCGCTCCGCTGGCGGGCAAAGGGGTATGGGACCCTCCGGGGTTTGTTTCCCCTGATGGCAGGGCGCGCCGTTTACGGTCTATCACACAGCATGGCCGGCGCGTTTGTGCGGGCGATGGAGGTGAATCATGGCCAAGACCGACAAGGCAGTTCCCGTACCGCAGGTGATCGGCGATTTCGGGCAGGACGATGCGTTTGCCACCGAGAGCAATCCGGAAGGTTTGCGCTACGGTGAGGTACCCCATGCACCGGGCTGTTTGCCCCATCCTCCGAAGACGGCGGTGTTGCCACCGGAGCATGGCGAAATCTCTATCGGCTGAGCCGGCTCAGGCCCATACCCCAAGCGCCGTGAGCTGCTTTGTTGCGGCTTCAGACCAGCCGCGATTGGCGGCCGGGCTGGCCGGGCTGGGGTGCAGCACGCGGCCGAACTGCACGGCCATGCCAGCACAGGCTTCGCGAGCGCGCAGCTCGCTCCAGGCGCCGATGCCGATCACCCACTCGGCGTCAGTTGCCTCGACCAGCGCGCGCAGGTGCGCATCGCAGGCGGTGAGCAAAGGGACTTGCTCGGCGGCCGGGAGCTTGTCCGGCGTGACGTTGCGCTTGCCCTCGAAGAAGGCCAGCGGGCAGTAGTTGGCGACGAAGTGATCCTTGAAGAAAGCTTCGGCCGTGCCGAAGCGCTCGGCGAAGAGACCCCACAGGCGGCGGCCTGAGACTTCTGAGCGCGCACATTCCCAGCCTTCGATGGGTCGGGCCGGTGTCTCTTCAGCAGGTTTTTCGACTGGAGCGGAAATGCCCATCCAGTCACGTGCAGCGGCGATCTCGCCGAAGGGGACGCCAATTTGCACCATGCCGAAGGGGCCGGGATTCATGCCGACGAAGATGATCTTCTTCTTGCCCGCGCCAAACTTGCGCAGGTATTCCTCATGCGGCGCCCAGGCATAGTCCAGCGGGTTGTAGGTGTGGGTGATCGGCGCGGCGAAGTGCATCGGCGCCACCATGGCGGAGAGGGTGCGGGCGGCGGTGATGAGGGCAGTAGCAGGCATCAATCGGTTTCCGGAGTGGGTCTGGCGGGCTGGATCAGGGCGAGGATGCTGTGACGCATCAGCCACACCATGATCACGCCCGGCATGGCGAGCAGGATGGATAGGATGAAGAACACCGGCCAGCCGAGACTCTCGGAGAGCACCCCGGCGAGCGGGCTGACATAGATCCGGCCCACTGCCGAGAAGGCAGAGAGCAGTGCGTAGTGGGTGGCGGAGAAGCGGCTGTTGCACAGCGCCATCAGGAGGCCCACGAAGGCTACGGTGCCCATGCCGCCGGAGATGTTCTCACCGGCGATCACGGTAAGCAGCAGCCAGTCTAGCGCGGCCGCTTCCTTCAGCGCCACGAAGCCCCAGTCGAAGGGCTGCACCATCACTGCACCCCAGGCGCCCTTGCCCAGGCTGGCGAGTGCATAGAAACCAAAGTTGGACACCAGCTGCAGCACGCCGAACACAAGCAGGGCGCGATAGAGTTTCAGGCGCAGCATCAGCAGGCCGCCGAGGAAGGCGCCGAAGATGGTCAGCCAGATGCCGATGATCTTGTTGGCGATGCCGACTTCGGCCTGCGCGAAACCCATGCCCTTGATCAGGAAGGGCGTGGTGAGGCTGCCGGCGAAGGCGTCGCCCAGCTTGTAGAGGACGATCAGGAGCAGGAAGGCGGCCGCGCCGGGCAAGCTGAAATAGCTGGTGAGCGATTGGTTGAAGGTCTCGAATTTCGCCTTGCGTGCAGCCCAGGCGGCCAGCGGCAGGGCCACCGCGATTTCCGTCAGCACGAAGAGCAGTTCAATCCATTTGTTCTTGCTGGCCGGGTCGAAGCCGATCAGCGTCAGCCCGCTACGGGCGATCCAGTAGCCGGCGAACACCGCGAGCAGCATGGCGAGGAAGCCGCGCAGATCCTGCCCCGCTTCGCTGGTGGGTGGCTTGAGTGCAGCGTCGATGCGCGGCGCGAGCAGGGCGCAGGCGATGGCGATGCCCAGCATGATGGCCGCCATGGTGCGATAGACCGTGGGCCAGTCCCACTGGTCCGCCCAGATCAGGGCGATGCCGCCGGAAAGGATCATCGCCAGGCGGTAGCCGAAGACGTGCACCGAGGCGCCCAGGCCGTGTTCGCTGCGGTCGCTGAGCACGTCGGTGCGGTAGGCATCGACCACCACATCCTGCGAGGCGGAGAGAAAAGCCACCGTCACTGCGATTAGGGCGAAGAAGCCCGGCGCGGCTTGTGGACTGAGCCCGGCCATGAAGAACAGCAAGGCTGCCAGCGCGAGTTGCGAGAGCAGCAACCAGCCGCGCCGGCGACCGAGCCAGGGCGGCTCGAAACGATCCATCAGCGGCGCCCAGAGAAACTTGAAGGTATAGGGCAGGCCGACCAGACCGAGGAAGCCGATGGTGACGATGTCCACCCCGTCCACCGTGAGCCAGGCCTGCATTGCCTGCCCGGTGAGCGCCAGCGGCAGGCCGGAGGCAAAGCCCAGCAGCAGTATGGCGGCGAGGCGCTGGAAGCGGGCGAGGTGGGCGAGGTGGGCGAGGGGCATGGGATGGTCGGGCGTAGAGGCTGGGGCGATTATGGACGAAGTCGGAAGTCGCTCCCACAAGAGCTAGGTCGCCAGCCCGCAGATCTCGCCGCGCAACTCGAAGTCGGCAAACAAGGTTCCGATCCGTTCGACCAGTTCGGCGCTGGGTACCGAGTGGGCCGCGATTGCCGGATGAGTGACGCCCTCTGGGCGGAAGACTTGCAGCACGAAGCGCTGCGCCCCCAGATGCTGCGCGAAGTGGGCGGCGAGCAGGGCAGCGTCTTCGCTCAGCAACTCGTGATGCCAGGTGAGGCGGAACTCATGCGCCACGCCGCTGGCCACGATCAGCTGCGCGCTGCGTGTGGCCCGCGCGGCGCTGCCCGGTGCACCAGTGAGGGTGTCGTAGCCGTCGTAATCACTCTTCAGATCGAAGCCGACCCAGTCCAGCAGCGGCAGCACCTTCTCCAGCCGTTCAGGGTAGGCGCCACTGGTATGCATCCCGACCGCAAAGCCCATGCCCTTCACGGCGAGGATGGCATCAGGCAGGCAACTGTCGGCTGTGGGCTCTCCGCCCGAGAACACCACGCCATCGATGGTGTGACGATGGGTTGCAAGTTCCGTGGCGATCTTCTCCCAGGAGAGCAGGCGCATGCTGCTGCGCGATTGCAGCTCGGGGTTGTGGCAATAGGCGCAGCGCCACGGGCAGCCATGCAGGAACAGCGTGGCGGTGCGGCGGCCTGGCCAGTCGTGCTCGGCGGCCGGGTTGAAGGCGCCGATGCGGAGGCGGGCAGTCCACGGGCTGACGATGAAAGCGTGTGCGGCAAAAGTCATGGGAGGATTCTACGGGGTTTGCGCAGGACGAAAAAAAGCCCGCCGGGGAGGCGGGCTCGGAATGCGTCGTCAGAGCGTGATCAGGGCGTTGTGATCGACACGAAATCGAACACGCTGGTGGAGGTGACCGTCGTGCTGCCGGAGACGCCTGCCAGACCGACATAGACGGTGTTGTCCAGAGCGGTGTAGCCCGTTGCGGTGAAGTCCTGGGTCTTGCTGCCCAGCCAGGTGACGCCACCGTCTGAAGAATAAGACACCGTGATTGAGTTGCCGCTGCGTACCAGTTTCAGGAAAAGAGGCGCGCTGTTGCCGATGGCTGTTGTGTAGCTGGGGCTTAGAGTGCCCGTGCTGGTCACGTCGCCGTCGGTTTTGCGTTGCTCCCATTGCAGGCGGGGGATGCTGCGCATGAGCAAGCCGTAGTATCGGGAGTTGTCGGCCAGGCTATTTCTCACCATCAGGCCTGCGCGCCAGTTGCCGGTGCTCAGCCCCGTGGGCACCGCTTCCAGAGAGGTCAGGCGCGCGATCATGGTGAAGTCGCCCGCGATTTGCTGGTAGGAAAACTGCAGCGAGTCTGTCGTGCCCCCCATGATGCCGGCCGAAACCAGTGTGTACTTGCCATTCACGCTGTCGTAGCTGGTGCTGACGGTGACCGGTAGGCCGCTGGCGACATAGGCATTGGTAAGTGTGGTGGAGCCGGTAATCGGGGTGTTCGAGCCGCTGCCGGTGGCCACACTGGAGCTGACCGACGACGTGGCTGACGAGCTGGCGGTTGCCGAAGAACTGCTCGCCGAACTCGCTGCGGCGCTGCTGGCCGCGGCGCTGCTGGTCGCCGAGGAGCTGGCCTTCTGCACCTCATCCCAGTTGCGGTACTCATTGAGGTAGGTGTACTGGGTGGCCGAGCCGCCGATGACGGTCGGGCTCCACGGCCCGCTTGTCAAAGCCACATGCTTGCCCAGCACCGAGTTGCGCACCAGCACCTTGCCTGGTGCGTCGGTTGCGCTGTCGTCCCACTGGCGGGCCAGATAGATGCTGTTGTCCGTCGTTGCGCTGTCGGCCAGGAAGACGCTGTTGTTGAAGAGCAGGCCGACCGTTTGTGTCGAAGCCGTGGTGGAGGGGGAGGTGATCGATGTGCCGGAGGGCTTGCGCGTGCCGAGGGTGCGGATGGTGCTGCCTTCGAACACGCCGATGCCGGCGCCGAAGATGAAGTCCACGTCACCACTGATGTCGCTGGCGGTGACATAGACGCGCTTGCCACTGTTGGCGAGATACAGGGTGTCCTGGTTGCTGATCAGGCGTACGCCATCGAGCACCACCTTGTCGGCTTTGTCGACCATCACGGCAACCGCCTGATCACTGCTGCCGGTTTCCACCCAGGCGTTTTCAACGCTGAGGTTTACCAGCTGAAAACCGTTGTTACGCACGCGGATCGTGGCCGAGCACTCCTTGCCGACGCTGCCGGTTTTCTTTGAGCACGCGTTGTACAGCGTGGTGGCATCGGTATTGCCGGTGTAAGTGCTGTTGGTGACGAAGGTGTTGTAGCTGGCGCCGAGGCTGCCCTGCGACAGTGCGTTGTAGATGCGTACCTTGGTGGCATCGGCTTCGCTGCTGTAGAGGGTGATGGCGGCGGCGGTGTTGCTGACGATCAGTTGCTCGTTGTAGTCCCCCGCCTTGACCTGGATGTAGACCCGCGCGGCGGTGCTGGTGGAGGCGGCGTTCAGCGCGGACTGGATCGTGCTGTAGGGCGTGCTGCCATCCTTGGTGACGATGAAATCAGCAGTGAAGCCTGCCGGGTAGAGACGACCCGCATTCGGTTGACCGGCGTTCACGCTCTGCGGCGCCCAGGCGTCCGAGCCGGCAAGCGCCTTGGCTACGGTGGCGTTACTGGCGGCCGTATCGTCGAGCATCGGGCGTGTGCTGCTGGCGGCCGTTACCGGCAGTTTGCCGGCCCCGGCGTTGACCAGGTTGTGAGCCCGTACAACGTTCGCCGAACTGCCCGGGGTGTAGCTGTAGGCTGGCGTCCAGCCAAGTTGATTGGTGTAGGCGGCGAGGGTGAAGACGCTGTTGACCTTGTCAGCAGTCGGAGTGGACGAGCCATCCGCGGCCTTGCGGGCATCATTCCAGCGAGCGTCCAGGGCTGCCTTGGCGGCCGCTTCGAGTTCGGCCGAAGCCGCTACGCCGTTGAACCAGGAGCCGACATCCTTGAACTGGTAGCCGTTCAGGTTGGACATCACGCGCGCGACAGTGGCTTTGGATCCGCTCATGTCGAAGACGTTGGCTTCCGACAGAATGCGCGATTCCGCGCCCATGCCGACGTAGTAGCTGACCGGGTAGTCGGCAGAGTCGGTATTGCCGCTGTAGCTGTTGTTGTAAAGGTGGATCTGGCCAAAGCGGGCGCGCGGTGCGCGCTGGGTGGTGTCCTGCCAGATGTTGTTGCTGAAGGTGAGGCGATTGTAGGCACGCTCCTTGGCGCCGTTGCCGTCACCCGAACCGCCGACCATGTTGGTCTTGTCGTGATTCTTGAAGATCGAGTAGGACACGGTGACGTAATCCGAGCTGTCCTCGATGTCGAGCAGGCCGTCGTGACGCTGGACGTGTTTAGTCACGCCGTTGATGGTGCGCACTTCCTTGCTGTCGAAGTTGGCGCCGTCGCTGAAGGTGCAGTGGTCAATCCAGATTTGCTTGCCGGTGACCATGTTGATGGCCTTGAACTTGGCGTTCCATTCTTCCTTGCCTGCGGTCCAGGTGTAGGACGTGCCGAGATCCTGCGGAGCCTGGAACTCCAGATTGCGGATCACGATGTTGCTGGTGGCGTTAACGGTGAGGAAACCATCGATGATCTTGGCGTCGGCGCCGACACCCAGAATAGTGGTATTGGATGGAACCGAGAATTCGATCTGTGCCTTCTGCGCGTTCTGCATGATGCTGCGCGCCGAGGCCGCCGCTGTTTGCTCTGCGGTTGCGGTGCTCAGGGTCGCCTGAGCAGTGACGTAACCGATGTAGGCTTCAAAGTCCCACTTGTCGATGTTCTTGAAGGCGGTGGTCAGGGTCTTGTAGTAAGCCTCATCGGCGAACTTGCCATTGCCCAGATCGGTGCCGTAGATGGAGCCAACCACGTAGATGATCTTGGCTTCGCTCTTGGCGGTGGTGGCATTGGTGGCATAGGTCGGGCTGTTCTGGTTGGCCAGAGCCGCCTTCAGCTCGGCGCGGTTGTGCACCACGTAGATGTTGCTGGCCGGAGCGCCGGCTCCGCCTGTGGTACCAGTGCCTTGGGAGGCCCAGCCGGTCACGCCAACCGGTACGCTGAGGGCGCTGGCGGCCGAGGTCTGGGCAGCTGCGCTGCTAGCGCTGTCCCCTTCGCTCTGGCTGCTGGCACTGTTGCTCGTAGCCTGGCTGCTGGCGGCACTGCCGCCGTTATTGCCACTGCTGCTAGTGGAATTTGTGCCGCTGGAACCGCCGCCGCCGCAGGCAGCGAGCAGGCCGAGCATGGCCGAGCCGAGACAAAGCACGCCTAGCGTGCGGCGAATTGCTGCAATCATCCTTGTCACCTCCGTTTGTTTTATGGCGCCCTATCAGTGATGAGCTGTGGGCGCCTTAGTGCAAACAGGAAAGTAACTCAGGGTGAAATCGGTCACAAGCTGCACCGCCGCAGGACTGTGCAGTTCTTCGCAATACGCCTGCGATGAGGCCTCAGTCGGCTTTGCGACCGAGCCGGTAGAGCGCCACGCTGGCGTAATTGTTGGGATCGATGTCGATCGCACGGTCTTCGTCGAAGGCGGCGCGCTCCAGCACGGCAATGCCACGCTGTTCACACAACTGTTCGAAGTCCGCCATAGTGAAGAAGCGCACGTTCGGGGTGTTGTACCACTGGTGGGGCAGGCTGTCGGAGACCGGCATGTGGCCTTCGTTGATCGAGACCCGATGGCGCCAGTAACCGAAGTTCGGGAAGCTCACAACTGCTTCCCTGCCCACGCGCAGCATCTCGGCGAGAATGCCTTCGGTGTTGTGCACCGCCTGCAGCGAGAGGCTCATGATCACGTAGTCGAACTCGCCGTCCTTGAAGCCGGCGAGGCCTTGTTCAAGGTCGCTCTGCAGTACGTTGATGCGGTGGCTCAGGCAGTTGATGACATGCGCCGGGTTGCGCTCGATGCCGTAGCCGCGTGCCTGACGGATGCTGGCCAGATGCAGCAGCAATTCGCCATCGCCGCAGCCCAGATCGAGCACACGCGCACCCGTGCTGATCCAGCCAGCGATCACGTCGTAGTCGTGGCGTTCCTGATTGCCGAATTTCACCATGTTGCTCATACCTCGATGTTGGCAAAGTACGCGCGCATTGCGGCGTGGTAGGTCGGATCGTCGAGCAGGAAAGAGTCGTGCCCGGCGTCGCTCTCGATCTCGGCATAACTCACGTCGCGACCGTTGTGCAGCAGAGCGAAGACCAGTTCGCGCGAGCGGGCCGGCGAGAAGCGCCAGTCGGTGGAGAAAGAGGCGATGAAGAATTTGGCGCGTGCAGCCGCAAGGGCCGCTTCCAGATCACCCTCGAAGGCGTAAGCCGGGTCGAAGTAGTCGAGCGCCTTGGTGGTGAGCAGGTAGGTGTTGGCGTCAAAGAAGCCGGCGAACTTGTCGCCCTGATAGCGCAGATAGGATTCGATCTCGAACTCGACGTCGAAGTGGTAGCGGTGTTCGCCGTGGCGCAGCTTGCGGCCGAACTTGTCCGCCATCGCGTCATCCGAGAGATAGGTGATATGCCCCAGCATGCGCGCCAGACGCAGGCCGCGGGTGGGCACCACGCCATGTTCGTAGTAGTCGCCGTTGTGAAATTCAGGGTCGGTCAGGATGGCCTGCCGTGCCACTTCGTTGAAGGCGATGTTTTCGGTGGAGAGTTTGGGCGCGGCGGCGATGATCATGCCGTGGCGCACGCGCTCGGGGTAGCGCAAAGTCCAGGCCAGGGCCTGCATGCCGCCGAGGCTGCCGCCGAGCACGGCAGCGAGTTGCTGGATGCCGAGGCGGTCCATCAGGCGGGCATGGCTGTCGACCCAGTCTTCCACGGTCACGAAGGGGAAAGCTGAGCCCCAAGGTTTGCCGGTGTCCGAGTTGAGACTTTTTGGGCCCGTGCTGCCGAAACAGCCTCCCAGGTTGTTGATGCCAATCACGAAGAACTTGTTGGTGTCCAGCGGCCGGCCGGGGCCGACCAGGTTGTCCCACCAGCCAGTGCTCTTGGCTTGGCCAGCATAGGTGCCCGCAACGTGGTGCGAGCCGGAGAGCGCGTGGCACACCAGCACGGCATTCGAGCGCTCTGCGTTGAGCGTGCCGTAGGTTTCATAGACCAGATCGTAAGCCGGCAGGCTGCTGCCGCTGCGCAGGGGCAAGGGCTCGTCGAAGTGCGCACATTGCGGAGTGACAATGCCGACGCTATGAGAATGTGTAGTCATGAAATGCAAAAACCCGATCAGCCAAAGCGTGATCGGGTTTGAGGGCGCCCATCCGCTTTAGCCGTATTTGTTACGCGCCCGCAAGCTGAATCAAATCGGCGCAATGCAGAGAACTTACTCCCGCAGGGAAATGATGTCAAACCATGCGTTCGGCCACTACAGTTTATCCACTGCTTCACGGATCTTGTCTGGTTCATCGAGCTTGAGCAGGCGGCCGACCTTGATGGCGAGCTCGGCGGCGTCCGAGCGCAGTATTTCCTGCTTTACCTCAAGGATCTGCGTTGGGTGCATGGAGAACTGACGCAGGCCCATGCCCAGCAACAGGCGGGTGAACTTCTTGTCACCCGCCATTTCACCGCACACTGAAACCGGGATGTCGGCCTTGGCGCCAGCATGAATGGTGGCAGCAATCAGACGCAGGATGGCCGGATGGAGCGGATCGTAGAGATGGGCGACAGCCTCGTCGGTGCGATCAATGGCCAAGGTGTACTGGATCAGGTCGTTGGTGCCGATGGAGAGGAAATTCAGGCGTCGCACGAAGATGCCCAGCGCCAGTGCGGCTGCGGGGATTTCGATCATCCCTCCGACCTTGATGTCCTCATCGAACTTGATCTTTTCAGCCCGTAACTGGGCTTTGGCCTGCTCGATGGCACCCAGCGCAGCGTCCACTTCGTGGGCATGTGCCACCATCGGGATCAGGATCTTGATCTTGCCATGCAGGGAAGCGCGCAGGATGGCCCGCAACTGGGTCAGGAACATCTGTGGTTCAGCTAGGCAAAATCGAATGGCGCGCAGGCCCAGGGCCGGGTTCAGTTCGGGGCGCGGGCCACCGGTACTGAGCGCCTTGTCGGCTCCGATATCCAGCGTGCGGATCACCACCGGTTTGCCGCCCATGGCGCGGGCCACGCTCTTGTAGGCTTCGAACTGCTCCTCTTCATTGGGCAGCGTGTCACGGTTCATGAAGAGGAACTCGGTGCGGAACAGGCCGATGCCGTCCGCGTACACATCCTTGACTGCTGGCACGTCGCGCGGCAACTCGATATTGGCCTGGAGGGCGATCTCGTGGCCGTCGATGGTGGCCGCACGATTGGCTTTCAGGCGCTTGAGCTTGGAGCGTTCCAGCTCCAGCGCGCTGCGGCGCAGGCGGTATTCCTCGAGGACGCGCTCATCCGGGTCGATGATGACCACCCCGCGTGCGCCATCGATGATGATGATGTCGCCGTCGCGGGTGATCTGGCGGATGTGGCGCAGGCCCACCACCGCCGGGATACCCAGGCTGCGCGCCACGATTGCCGTGTGCGAGGTTGCGCCACCGACATCGGTGACGAAGCCGGCAATCTGGCTGTCCTTGAAATGGATGGTGTCCGCTGGCGAGAGATCGTGGGCGACCACGATGGAGTCCAGCCCGTTCTTGTTGCGTTTCGTGCCGACGTGGCTCGGGTGGCCCAGCAAGGCCTTGACCAGGCGTTCCACCACTTGAATTACGTCGGCCTTGCGTTCGCGCAGGTAGGGGTCGTCGATATTGTCGAAATCATCGACGATTGCTTCCATCTGCTGTACCAGCGCCCACTCGGCATTACAGCGGCGCTCACGGATCAGTTTGATGGCATTTTCGACCAGCATCGGATCGTCGAGCAGCATGGTGTGCAGATCGACAAAAGCAGACACTTCTGACTGGGCACTGGCAGAGACTTCACGCAGTGCGCGTAACTCGAAGCGTACCTTGGCTGCGGCGTCTTCGAGGCGGATGACTTCGGCATCAACATGGCGTGGCGCGATCAGCAGATGGTCGACTTCCAGCAGCGCATGAGAAATCAAATGCGCATTGCCAATGGCGATTCCCTGCGATACGGGCAGGCCGTGGATGACGAAGGGCATGCGTGAGCCTTACTCGCGCTCGCCGAAGCGGCTGGCGATCAGTTCGACGATGGCCGCGAGTGCCGCATCGGCGTCTTCACCTTCGGTTTCGACAGTGAGCTTGGTGCCATGCGAGGCAGCCAGCATCATGACTCCCATGATGCTTTTGGCATTTACTCGGCGGCCTTCTCGCTCCAGCCAGACGTCAGAGCGGAACTGCGTGGCGAGCTGGGTGAGTTTGGCTGAGGGACGTGCATGCAGACCCAGGCGGTTTGCGATTTCGGCAATCGCTCTTGGCATTTCAGATACTCCCTTTAATGTGAAGCACTCCATCACACCCACCGGTGATGGCCTTATGCACTACGGTATCGATATCGTGCTTTTCCCGGTAGGTCAAGACGCGAAGCAGCATTGGAACATTGACCCCGGCTACTCCCTCGACCTTGCCCGGCTGCAGAAGTTTCATTGCGATATTGCTGGGAGTGGCGCCAAAAATGTCGGTGAGCACCAGCACTCCATGACCGTCGTCAACCGCGGTGAGCAGGCGCTGCGCCTCTTGCAGCAATTCGTGCGGATCATCCTGCGCAGCGACACCAAGTTGGGCCAGCCGGGCCGGGCGCCTGTTCACGACATGACATGCACACTGGATCAGCGATTCGCCGAGCGTGCCATGAGTGATGAGGAGGATGCCGATCATGCGTGAAACCAGAGCGGAGGGTGCATGCGGGCGAGATGCCCGCCAGCCCTTACTCTACCACCGTCGCCGGACCCACACCGTCCGCCCATCGCAGTCGTGCCCGCATGTCCGGTGTCAGGCTGATATGGCCGGCCGCATCGACACGCAAAGCATGGCGGATCTCAAAACGACGGGCCATCGCGGGCCAGTCGTCAGCAGCCAGGAAAAGCGGCTTGCTGGCAACGTCTGAGAGCATGCCGGCATTCTCGCGCGGGGTGACGAGTACGGTGAGCGCAGCAGTATGTTTGGCGGGTACACCAGTGCGTGGATCAATCAGGTGGCTATAGCGCTGACCCTCGAATTCGAAGAAGCGCTGGTAGTCGCCGGAGGTGCCGATGGCCTCACCGTCATAGAGCGCGAGGGTTGCCAGGGGGCCGGACGCTCGTGGATGCTGAATGCCGACCGACCAGGGCTGCTTGCCCTTGGCTCCGAGAGCCATTACGTTGCCGCCGATATTGATCAGGGCATTCTTGATGCCGTGCTCGCGCAGGATGGTTGCGGCGCGATCGAGCGCATACCCTTTGGCGATACCGCCAAAATCCAGGTTCACGGCACGATTGCTGCTGCGAACGAGTTCTCCCTGCAGGCTCAGCTGGCGCACGCTGGGCGCGGCGGCGATGGCTGCTTGCAGTGCTGCAGGCTCTGGAAGGTGCGGCGTGAAGCTGTCGCCATGGAATCCCCACAGTTCGATCAGCTTGCCTATAGCCGGATCGAATAGGCCGTCACTGAGCGCCGCATAGCGCTGTGAGGCCTGCAGCAGGCTCAGCATTTCGGGGCTGACCGGAGCGGATTTGCCGGCGGCGATGGCGGCGTTCAAGCTGGTCAGCTCGGAGGGTTGCCAAGCGTGATAGCTGCGGTGGAGGCGATCGAATTCTCGTAGCACGGCATTGAGTGCGGTGCGGGCTTCGGCTTCCGGACTGCCGTAGCTGACCACCTCGACACGAGTGCCAAAAACGAAGGACTCCTGTCGTACCAGAGGGCCGTCACCGCAGGCGCTGAGAAACAGGGCAAGGGTCAGGCAGAGCAGGCGCAGCAAGGCGGGCAGGGTAGGGGCAGGCATGCCTGCATGATACGGTAGGCCCCCCACTTGGTCACTGTTGCAGCATCAGAACGTAGCGACGCGCTTCCGTGTAGGCAGGTAGGCGCTCGGGGCTGCTGAATTGTCCGACGGCGCCATTCTCTCCATGTTCGCTCAGGAGCCCCTGCAGGACCCCGGGAGAGATCCGGTTGGCTGCCAGCATGGCGGCTGCGTAACGGTCGGCTTCCTGCAGTTGCGGCAGTGTGTATTCGACACGCTGCAGGCCTTCGGTCAGTGCTCCGATGCTGTGTTCGGCGCTTCCTGCCAGTGCGGCAGTGGCGAGGCGCAGCAGTTTGAGCTCGATGGCGTTGTGCAAGGCGTGCTGGTGTTGCAGGTGGCCCAGTTGCTGGCACAGTAGGGCGAGCTGCGTTGTGGGGTCTGGCTCGTGCGTGAAGAAGGCGTCGGTGACTACGATGTCGCCGCTGGGCAGTGAGAACAGCAGCGGACTGGCGCTGCTGCCCTGGCGAAATACGAGGCGGTAAGGTGGGGCGCCTGTGGTCGGTGCGTTGAGATTGGCGAAGCGTTTGCGCAAATCAGTCTGGTGGGCTGCATCGCTTTGGCTGGGGCGCAGAAGGCTGCCGTCGAGGCGGGCAAGGACGCGTTCGGAACTGCCGTGAATCCAGTTTGTAGGCAGATTGGCGGCTAGCGAGCGAGCGAGCATCGGGCTCAGCAGGTGCAGACCCAGCCCCAGTGCGAGCAGGCCAGACATCAGCAGTAGCAGTGCTTGCAGGCGCTTGAGCAGGCTTGGACGGGTACGCGTTTCGCCACTTCCCGGAGCCAGATGCTGCCAGTCGGAGCCTTTGGCGCGCGAATGCTCAAGTACGGTGCCGACGCTGCCGCGGTGCAGGAGGGTGGAGGACGTTCGCATGATCGAGAGACTCGCGCAGTGGGGGCTGGTGAGTTGATTATGCGTAGCGGCCGGATACCAACCCTTGGCGCGCCCGTAGGTCGGTACGCAAAAAAGGGTAGGTCCCGGATGGCTTGAGTGCTGCGCTGCAGCGAGGATTGAGGGCTGTTAGAGGTTGTTCACGATCTGTAGCGAGGGGCCGTCGCAGGGGCGAGACCGGGTTTAGCAGAGCCTGCTCTGCGCTGCCGCGGTCGGTTTGCTGTGCCAAGCAAATCGTGGGGAAGCGCCGCACAGGAACCGGAATTTATGTTGATCAATGAGGATTCCGAGCAGCGCATGAGCCCTCTCAGTTATCAATGAGCGGCCTCGCAGTAAGCTCGTGAGCTGCTTCTTACAGACTTTCCAGGGTGGTGATGACTTGGGTGGCGACAGCGTGGCCCGTCTGATGTTCGATCTCCACCATGCAGGTCGGGCTGGTGACATTGATCTCGGTGAGATGGCCACCGATCATATCCAGTCCGACGATCAGCAGGCCGCGTTGCCACAATACCGGGGCGAGGCTTTCGGCGATTTCGCGTTCGCGTGGCGTGAGTGGCATGGCCACACCCTTGCCACCGGCGGCAAGGTTGCCGCGGGTTTCGCCGGCCATCGGGATGCGCGCCAGGCTGTAAGGCTGGACTTGTCCGCCAATCAGCAGTACGCGCTTGTCACCCTCGCTGATCTGCGGAAGGTAGCGCTGCGCCATGATCGTACGGTGGCCCAGATCGGTGAGGGTTTCGAGAATGGCGTTGCGGTTCGGATCTTCGCGGCGCACCCGGAAGATACCGCTGCCGCCCATGCCGTCCAGCGGCTTGAGGATGACATCGCCCAATTCATCAATGAAGGCTTGCAGATCTGCCGTATCCCGTGCGATCAGCGTGGTGGGCGTGAATTGCGGGAACTCGGCGATCGAGAGTTTTTCCGAGTGATCGCGGATCGCACGTGGATCGTTGAAGATTCGCGCACCTTGGGCGGCGGCACGTTCGAGGATCCAGGTGGCGGCGACGTACTCGGCATCGAAGGGCGGATCCTGGCGCATCAGGATGGCATCGAAGTCCGTCAGGGGTGTTAGCGCTGAGGGAGCTGCTTGATACCAGGCATGGTCGTCCGCACTGAGTTGCAGGGCGACGGTGTGAGCACTCACATGGCCATCGCGGACCAGCAGGGCTTCGCGCCGGATGGCGAAGATCTGGTGGCCGCGAGCCTGTGCCGCTCGCATCATGGCGACGCTGGAATCCTTGTAGGGTTTGAGCTTGTCGAGCGGGTCGACGATGAAGGCGATTTTCATGCGTGGACCAACTCCGTCGGGGCGGTTTGCTCCAGCTCCAGCGAGGCTGCCAGCAAGGCTAAGCGGGCGACTACGCCGTAGGCATAGAAACGGTTCGGTGCGGCATCCGGGGCCTGTTTGCAATCGGGGATATTGCAGCAGGTTTCGAAGGCTAGTGGCTCGAAATGCATGCCGGGCGCATTGAGGTTTTCGTCGCGGCCGCGATCCGCATGGACACGATAAAAGCCGCCCACCACGTAGTGGTCCATCATGTAGACGACCGGCTCGGCGACGCCGCCGTTGACCGTTTCGAGAGTGTGTACGCCTTCCTGGATGATGACTTCGGAGACCTGCTGGCCTTCCTTGATCACGCTCATCTTGTTGCGCTGACGGCGGTTTAGGCCGATGACTTCGCTGGCGTCACGCACCGTCATCACGCCCATGCCGTAGGTGCCGGCATCCGCTTTGACGACTACGAAAGGCGTTTCGGTGATGCCGTACTCAGCATATTTCTGGCGGATCATCGTGAGCAGGGAGTCGACTTGGGTGGCCAGGCAGTCCTCGCCGGTGCGCTCATGAAAGTTGATCGAGCCGCAGCGGCCGAAATAGGGATTCACCAGCCAGGGGTCGATGTCCAGCAGGCGGCCGAAGCGCGCGGCGACCTGATCGTAGGCCGAAAAGTGGATGGACTTGCGGCGTGTGGCCCAGCCGGCGTGGATGGGGGGTAGCAGCCACTGTTCGTCCAGCCCGTGCAGGATGGCCGGCGCACCAGCGGAGAGATCGTTGTTGAGCAGGATTGCGCAGGGATCGAAGTCCTTCAGGCCGAGGCGGTTGCCATTGCGTACCAGCGGCTCGAGTAATAGCGTGCTGCCGTCGGGCAGCTCGAGGGGCGTGGGTGTAGTGATTTCGGGCAGCAGGCTGCCGATGCGTACCTCCAGCCCGGTAAGGCTGAGGATGCTGGCAATGCGTGCTACGTTCTGCAGATAGAACAGGTTGCGGGTGTGGTTCTCGGGAATTAGCAGCAGGCGGCTGGCCTGCGGACAGAGGCGTTCAACTGCTGCGCTGGCAGCCTGCACACAGAGAGGCAGGAAGTCGGCCCCCAGATTGTTGAAGCCACCCGGGAACAGATTCATGTCGACCGGAGCGAGCTTGAAGCCGCTATTGCGCAGGTCCACCGAGCCATAGAAGGGTGGCGTGTGCTCCATCCATTCACTGCGGAACCATTGTTCGATGCGGGTCGCGTTGCCCAGCAGCGCGCGTTCGAGGTCTTGCAGCGGCCCGGAGAGGGCGGTAGTCAGGTGCGGCACCATGGCGCGATCTTTCTTTGGAGGAGCGGAGTCCTGTTTCAGATGGGGGCACCGGAGCTGAATGCAAGCCCGGCGTGTTCGCTGCAGCTTACCAGTCGACCAGTTCGATGCCGGCGCCGATGGATTCCTGTTTGTGGTTGTAGCTGATCAGGCTCTTGCCATAGCCGCTGAAGCCCTGAAAGTAGAGGCGCAGATGGTTGGAGCCGGGAATCGGGATGCCGTAGGATAGCTCGTAGCCACCGCGGTTGTGCTCGAACTCGAGGTTGTTACGCAACATGAAGGACAGGCGATGGCGGTTTTGAAAGCGCCATGTGCCGTTCAGATCGAAGTTGCCGAGATAGTGATTGATGTCCGGGTTGTCGTCGCTTGCGGCGCTTTCCGGAATGCGCCACCAGGGGCGCAGCACCAGCGCGAAGTTTTCGCTGTCGGCCACGAAACTGGAGGTGATCCGGTTCCAGCTGCGTGACCATTCGGCCGTCTGGCCGTTGGATTGGTGGTTAAAGCCTACTGTGGCTGCGCGCAGGGTCAGGCCGGTGCCGGGGAGGTAAATCGATACTGGAAACTGCAACCAGGTTTCCGGTTCATGGTTGGTTTCGCGGAAGGGGCGCGACCAGTTCTCGTTGTAGACCTGCCAGAACGAGCGATTGGTGTAGGCCACCATCCACTTCATGCTGCCCAGGTCGCCAGGGATGATCGGAAACTTGAGGCTGATCTGGAATTCAGCTTCGGTCTTGTTGGCCGAGCCTTGCCCATTGTTAGCGTTCTGGAAAGGTGGGCTGGACGGGGTGTGGCTGCTCTGCACCACTCCGAGCATGTAGTTCGGCTTGTGCGGAGCAATCGCGTAACCGTCGGCATAGGTCAGCTGTTCTGCCTTGGCTCTTTCCACGACAAAGGACTCGGCCGGGCGTTGCTGGCACTCGCTGCGGATCTGGCCAACGGTTGTGTCAGGGCTGGCTTCGACGAATTTTTCGATCATGCACAGCTTTACGCGTTCTGAATCCGTCGTTTCTGCTTGTGCCAGTGCGGCGGGCAGAGCCAATGCGCAGAACAGGAGGGCTTGTTTCATGATGAGTCTCGAGGCTTGGTTGGTGTGGATCATTGCTTGCCGGCAGGCCGCCGTGCAAGTGCCCGCTCGGTGCTGCCGTGCAGCTTTGCAGGCGGCGCGACGGGGAATGACGTAAAATTGCAACTCGCGAATCAAATCAAGGGATTGTCCCCCACATGTTTTCCGGAATTGTTGCAGCAGTTGGCCGCATCCAGTTATGCGAGCCTCTGCAGGATGGCGTACGCATCAGCGTGGACGTCGGTGCCTGGGACGTGTCGGATGTCGCCATTGGCGACTCGGTCGCGCATAACGGGGTGTGTCTGACCGTCATTGAAAAGGCGGGCAGTGTGCTGCGCTACGACGTGTCGCGTGAGTCGCTCAACTGCACCGTGGGCCTGGACCAGGCGGGTGGCGAGCTGAATCTCGAAAAAGCTCTGTGCTTGAATGACCGCCTTGGCGGCCACATGGTGACGGGTCACGTTGATGGCGTCGGCGAGGTCGTGAAGTTCGCGCCGCTGGCTGAAAGTCATGAGCTGGTGATTCGCGCCCCGGCCGCGATTGCCGGCTATATTGCGCGCAAGGGTTCGGTCACGGTGGATGGCGTCAGCCTCACCGTCAACCGGGTTGAAGGCCGCGAATTCTCGATCAACCTGATTCCGCACACGGTTGAAGTCACTACCCTCAAGCGCCTCAAGGCGGGCAGCCAGGTCAATCTCGAGATTGACCTGATCGCCCGATACGTGGAGCGCATGCTCGAATGGAAGGCCCAGTCATGAGCAGCGTCCAGCTCTCCCCGATTCGCGACATTATCGAAGACATCCGTGTCGGCAAGATGGTGATTCTCATTGATGACGAAGATCGCGAAAACGAAGGCGACATCGTCATTGCCGCCCAGCATGTCACGCCCGAGGCGATCAACTTCATGGCGAAGTTCGCGCGCGGTCTGATCTGCCTCACGCTCACCGAAGAGCGCTGCCGCCAGCTGGGCCTGAACCCGATGGCGCGCGACAACCGTAGCCAGTTCACCACGGCCTTCACTGTTTCCATCGAAGCGGCTGAAGGGGTAACTACCGGCATCTCGGCAGCGGATCGTGCCCGCACGGTGCAGGCCGCCGTGGCGCGTAACGCGCGCCCGGCCGACATCGTGCAACCGGGCCACATTTTCCCGATCCAGGCCAAGCCGGGCGGCGTGCTGGTGCGTGCTGGCCATACCGAAGCGGGTTGCGATCTGGCTGATCTGGCCGGGCTGGAGCCGGCGTCGGTGATCTGCGAGATCATGAATGAAGACGGCAGCATGGCCCGCTTGCCGGACCTGATTCCCTTTGCTCAGCAGCACGGCCTCAAGATTGGCGCGATTCGTGATCTGATCCACTATCGCGCGGCCGTCGAGAAGCTGGTTGAGCGCGTGGCTGACAAAGCAGTGGCGACCGCGCATGGCGAGTTCCGCCTGGCTGCTTTTACCGATGGTGCTTCGGGCGATCTGCACCTGGCGCTTTACAAGGGTGAGATCAAGCCGGAGGTCGAGACCCTGGTGCGGGTTCATGAGCCGATCTCGGTGCTCGACTTCCTCGACCCGGCCGGTAGCCGTCACAGCTTCCCGGTCGATGACTCGCTGGCTCGTATTGCTGCCCACGGTCATGGTGTGCTGGTGATGTTGCGCCGCGCAGAGTCCACCGAAGAAATGCTCGTTGCACTGGGCGTGAAGGGCGAGGAAAAGAAGCCTGCCGCCAAGTGGGATCCGCGCCTGTTCGGCATCGGTGCGCAGATCCTGCGCGATCTCGGTGTCGGCAAAATGCGTGTGATGGCGCAGGCCCGCCGCATCCCGAACATGACTGGCTTCGGGCTCGAAGTCACCTCTTACGAAGAACCTCGCTGAAGGCATTCCATGTCCAGTTTTGACAACATCCCCATAATTTCTCCCGATCTGGATGGCAAGGGTTTGCGCATCGGCATCGTGATCGGACGCTTTAACGCCAACATCGGTGAAGGCCTGCTGCAGTCCTGCCTGACCGAGCTGCTGGCTCGGGGCGTGGCCGCCAGTGACATCCTGGTCTGCAAGCTGCCGGGTGCGCTGGAAATGCCGCTGACCCTCAAGACCCTGGCCGAAACCGGCAAATACGATGCGCTGATCGCACTCGGCGCCGTGATTCGCGGCGATACCTACCACTTCGAAGTGGTTTCCAATGAAATGGCAGCGGGTATCACCCGCGTCCAGCTCGATTGCAATATTCCGGTGGCCAATGGCGTGCTGACCACCAATACCGATGAACAGGCTGAAGTGCGCATGGATGTGAAGGGGCGTGAATGCGCCGAATGCGCCATTGAAATGGCCAAGCTGTTGAGGACAATCCGCGCATGAGCGATGACAAAGTACTGATTCCGCAAGAAGCCCCGAAGAAGACTCCGCGTCGCCTGGCGCGCGAAGTCGCGATGCAGGGCCTCTACGAGTGGCGCATGAGTGGCAACTCCCTGCCGGTGATCGAAGATCACCTTGAGCAGGAAAATGAAGCCTGGACGCGCGCTGACCGGCCCTTGGCACTGGTGCTGCTGCGCGGCGCAGCCGAAAACGCCGATGCGCTAGAAGCCAGCGTGGCTGCTTTCGTGGATCGTCCCCTGGGCGAAATCTCGCCGATCGAGCGCGCCATCCTGCTGTTGGGCGCTTACGAGCTGACTCATCGCATCGAAACGCCGTATCGCGTGGTGATCAACGAGGCCATCGAGCTTGCAAAGTCTTTCGGCGGCACGGATGGTCACCGCTACATCAATGGCGTGCTCGACAAGTTCGCGCCGACTGTGCGCGCGGCAGAAGTTGAGCACTCGGCCAAGCAGAGGAAAAAATAAGGAGCAGTGAGTCGGGAGTCGGCAAGCCGGCCCCACTCCCCACTCCCCACTCCCCATGGCAGGCGAATTCGAGCTGATCAAGCGCCACTTCCACTACCCCGTGAGTCACTCTGTGCTCGGGGTTGGGGATGACGCCGCGCTGATGCAGCCGCGTCCCGGTATGCAACTGGCCGTGTCGACCGACATGCTGGTGGCCGGGCGCCATTTCTTTGCCGATGCCGATCCCTTTCTGTTGGGCTGGAAGACTGCGGCCGTGAATATCTCGGACATGGCCGCGATGGGCGCCGAGCCGCGTTGGATCACCCTGGCACTGGCCTTGCCAGAAGCTGACGAGGCTTGGGTCGGGGCGATGGCGCGGGGCTTTCGCGACTGCTGCGAAGCCTATTGCGTTGACTGGGTGGGGGGCGACACCACGCGTGGGCCGCTGAACCTCTGCGCCACCATTTTCGGCGAAGTTTCGCCGGATACCGCCGTGCGCCGAACGGGGGCGGATCATGGTGACGATCTGTGGGTGTCCGGCTGGCCCGGCATGGCTGCGCTCGGCTTGGCTCATCTGAAGGATCGCCTGGAGCTGGTGAGCGACTGGCGCGAGGCTTGTCTCGAACGCCTGCACCGCCCCTTGCCGCGGGTCGCGCTGGGTCTGGCCCTGCGAGGTGTGGCGAGCGCCATGCTGGATGTGTCGGATGGCCTGTGCGGGGACCTCAGTCATATTCTCGAGGCCTCCGAAGTGGGCGCCATCCTGGACGAAACCCTCCTGCCACTGGAACCCTTGCTGGCCGCCTGCAAACGTACCGAGGCGGCTACCAAAGCACTGCTTTCCGGAGGCGATGATTACGAGCTGCTGTTTGCCGCCCCACGTGAGCAGCGCGGGCACGTGGAAGCCATCGGCCGCCACCTCGAACTACCCTTGCACCGCATCGGCCGCATTCTCGACAAACCCGGTCTGTGGCTGCAACGGGGTGACGGCGTGGCCGAGGCCTTGCAGGCTGGTGGCTTCGATCACTTCCAGACAGACTGACGGCCTGGAGGCCTGCCCCTCCGGCGCTGATTGTCCTCAAGGCTGCCATGCAACCGACCTTCAAGCTCCTGCTCTCCCATCCCGCCCATTTCATTTCGCTCGGCTTTGGCTCCGGCCTTGCGCCGAAAGCGCCAGGTACTTTCGGCAGCTTTGCGGCTTGGGGCGTCTACGCTCTGCTGAGCTGGCGGGTGCCGGCGGCGTGGCACTTCGAGGGCATGGCCGTGATGCTGATCCTTGCCAGCTTCATGCTGGGCGCGGTATGCATCGAGCGCACCGGCAAGGCGCTGGGCGAGGTGGATCATGGCGCCATCGTGTGGGATGAGTTTGTTGCCGTGTGGCTGGTGCTGGCCCTGATTCCGCAGGGCTTTGGCTGGCAACTGGCGGGCGTGGTGGTGTTCCGTTTCTTCGACATTCTCAAGCCCTGGCCGATCTACATCGCGGATCGCCGCTTCAAGAACGGTCTGGGCGTCATGTTCGATGATCTGCTTGCGGCGCTCTATACCTTGCTCTGTCTGTGGCTGGTGCTGCGTTTCTGGTAGACGCGAACATGCCCCCGCAGACTGAGCGCGGCTGCAATATGCCAGGCGTAAGATGCCGTTACATCGCCGTAATCGGAGTGTCCCATGTCGCCTGAAGTCATCTCCCTCGCCGCGCAGGTCGGCATCGCCCTGCAGGCCCAACGCTGGCAACTGGCGACGGCCGAGTCCTGCACTGGCGGACTGGTCTGCGCTGCGGTGACCGAAATAGCCGGCTCAAGCGGCTGGTTCGATCGCGGTTTCGTGACCTACTCGAACGAGGCCAAGGTCGAGATGCTGGGTGTGTCGCCGCTGACGCTGCATGCTCACGGAGCGGTGAGCGAGGAAACGGTGCGCGAGATGCTGGCCGGCGCGCTGGCGAAGTCCGTTGCGCATGTCCTGCTGGCGATTTCAGGCATCGCTGGCCCGGCCGGTGGCACGGCCGAGAAGCCGGTTGGAACGGTGTGCTTCGGCTGGCAGCGGCGTGGCTACCCGGCCCAATGCCTCACGTTGCTGCTGCCTGGCGATCGGGTCGCAGTGCGCGAGGCGGCCGTACTAAGGGCGCTGCAAGGGGTTCTAGATCTGGGCTTACCCGCCGGAGGCTGACTTGGCGCGGCGCTTGTCGCGCACACAAACGCCCTTGCCTTCGCGCTGCTCGAGCTCGAAGAGGTCGACCGCTTTGAACAGATCCACCAGTTTCTTGTAGCCGTAGTTGCGCGCGTCGAAGGAGGCCTGATTGGCGATGTGGCCGCCCACACGGCCGAGCTGGGACCAGCCATCATCGCCTTCGGCAGCTTGTACTGCGTTGCGCAGCAGGGTCACCAGCTTGGCGTCGCCCTTGAGCTCGTTGGCATTCCATTTCCTGACGCTGACGATGTTGCCGCTGGCCGCTTCCGGCTGCTCTTCCTCGCGATCGAGGTAGAGAAACTTGGAGCAGGCATTCACGAAGGGCAGCGGGGTCTTGCGTTCGCCGAAGCCGACCACGGTTTTGCCGTCGGCCTGCAGGCGGGTCGCCAGCGGGGTGAAGTCCGAGTCTGACGAAACCAGCGCGAAGACGTCCACGTGGCGTGCGTAGAGCGCGTCCATGGCGTCGATCACCAGTGCGATATCGGTTGCGTTCTTGCCCTTGGTGAGATCGAACTGCTGGATCGGCTGGATGGCGTATTCATGCAGCAGCTTTTCCCAGGAGTTCAGACGCTCGCCCTTCCAGTTGCCGTAGGCGCGGCGGATGCTGACGGTGCCGAAGCCGGCGAGCTCGTTGAGGATGACGTCCACATGGCTGGCCGGCGCATTGTCGGCATCAATAAACAGCGCTACGAAGCGATCTGCGTGCATGGGAGCCTCGCGAGGAGATGGGCAGGAGCGCCCATCTTACGCGGCATGGGGCGGGGGCTGGCAAACTGCCTGGTGCCCGCCCGTATTGTCAGTGCGCCTTCTTTTCAATCAGCCCCAGCTTGTGCTGCAGCCAGTCGAAGGAGAGGTAGAGCGCTGGCGTGATGTAGAGCGTGATTAGCTGCGAGAAGATCAGACCACCCACGATCGCGACCCCCATCGGCTGGCGCAGTTCGGCACCGGCACCGAGGCCCAGGGCGATTGGCAGCGCGCCCATGATGGCTGCCAGGGTGGTCATCATGATCGGGCGGAAACGCAGGCGGCTGGCCGCGCGGATGGCGTCGTGCGGTGAGAGGTGCTCCTTACGCTGCGCCTCCAGCGCAAAGTCGATCATCATGATGGCGTTCTTTTTCACGATGCCGATCAGCAGCAGGATGCCTACCATGGCGATGAAGGAGAGCTCTAGCCCGGCGAGCTGCAGCGAGAGCAGTGCGCCCACGGCCGCCGAGGGAATGCCCGCAAGGATGGTGATCGGGTGGATCCAGCTTTCGTACAGCACGCCCAGCACTACGTAGATCACGGCGATGGCGATCAGGATCAGCCATAGCTGGCTGCCCTGGGATTCCTGATAGACCGCTGCATCACCTGCGAAGGCGCCGAAGACGTTGGCCGGCATGGCCAGGTCTTCCTTGATCTTCTTCACTTCGTCGATCGCCTGCGAGAGCGTGACACCCGGGGCGAGGTTGAAGGACAGAGTGACTGCGCCAATCTGCCCCTGGTGGTTCACCGAGTTGTTGACGGCTGCGCGTTCGATGCGCGCAAAGGCGGTGACCGGCACCAGCTGGCCGCCCTTGGCGCGCACGCGCAGGAAGTCCAGCCCGCTCTCGTCATCGCGGTACTCGTCGGCCCACTGCAGCAGCACCGGGAAGTTGTCCTGCGGCGCGTAGATCGAGGTCACCTGGCGTTCGCCGAAGGAGGCGTTGAGCACATTGCGCAGGCTCTGCATGTCCACCCCGAGGGCGAGGGCCTGATCGCGGTCGATCACCAGTTTGGCCTGCACGGCACGCCGCTCGGAGTTGGTAGCGATATCTTTCAGCAGAGGCGATTCGCGCAGTCGGCGCTGCATGCGTTCGGCCTGATTGGCGGCCAGGTCGTAGTCCACCGATTGCAGGGTGTACTGGAAGCGCGAGGCCGAGCTCACCCCACCGATGCGAAGGTTCTGGATCGCGGAGAAGGAGATTTGTCCGCCGGGAATGCCGGCCGCATCCTTGCGCAGGCTTTCCAGCACTTCCTTCATAGGCGGACGCTCACCCTTGGGTTTGAGGGTGATGAAGATAAAACCACGGGTGCCGCTGCCGTTCATGTTGGAGACCACATCCAGCACGTAGGGATTGCGGCGGATGCGCGCGTCGTACTGCAATGTCATGTCGCGCACGGCTTGCCAGGACATGTCCTGGGCAGGAGTGACTGGCGCGCGCACCTGGCTGATGTCTTCATCCGGGAAGAAGCCCTTGGGCATGATCAGGTACAGCCACACGGTGCCGACGCAGGTGGCCAGCGCCAGCAGCAGCATCAGCCAGCGGCGCTTGAGCGTCCAGGCCAAGCTGTGGCCGTAGGCGTTGAGGACCGCCTCGAAGCCGCGCTCGAAGGCCCGGCTCCAGGCGGGGGCGTGCGTTGCTTCTTCCGGGTGGTGATGGATGAAGCGCGCCGCCAGCATCGGAATCACGGTCAGGGCGGCGAGCGCTGAGACGGCGATGGACAGCGTCACGACCACCGCGAACTCGTGGAACATCAGGCCCACGGTGCCCGGCATGAAGAAGATCGGAATGAACACGGCGACCAGCGAGATCGAGATCGAGATCACCGTGAAGCTCACTTCGCGCACGCCGCGCACGGCGGCCGGGAAGGGCTTCACTCCGTTTTCGATGTGGCGCACGATGTTTTCCAGCACCACGATGGCGTCATCGACGACCAGACCGATGGCGATGGTGAGGCCCATCAGCGAGATGTTGTTGAGGCTGAAGCCGGCCCACAGCATCAGGCCGAAGGTGCCCAGAAGCGAGGAGGGTAGGGAAACCGAGGGAATCAGGGTGGCCGAGATGCGGCGCAGGAACATCAGGATCACCAACATCACCAGCCCGATCGTGAGCAGCATGGTGAGGCTCACGTCGTGAATGGATTCGCGGATCGAGGTCGAACGATCATTGAGGATGCTGATATCCACCGAGGCCGGCAGTTGCGCTTGCAGCTTGGGGATGGCGGCGCGTACCGCATCCACCACGGCCACGGTGTTGGCGCTCGGTTGGCGTAGGACCTGCAGGTTGATGCCGCGCTTGCCATTGACCCAGCTGGCGCTCTTGATGTTCTCCACGCTGTCGACCACTTCAGCCACATCGGCGAGGCGTACCGGCTGGCCGTTCTTCACGGCAACGATCATGCGGCCGAAGTCGGTGGCGTTCATGAGCTGGTCGTTGGCGGTGATCACCAGCGTCTGGCGCGCACCTTCGAGTGAGCCCATCGGCGTGTTGGAGTTGGCGGCGGCCAGAGCGGTGGATAGCTCACCGATGGAGAGGTCGCGTGCGGCGAGCTTAGCCGGATCGACCGTCACGCGCACGGCATAGCGCTTCTGGCCGTTGATGCTGACCTGGGCCACCCCGTCCAGCGTGGCAAGGGTCGGCGAGATCAGGTTGTCGGCGTAGTCATTGAGCTGGTCCAGCGATAGCGAGGGTGAGTCCAGGGTGATGAAGAGGATGGGATCGTCCGCCGGATTGACCTTGCGGTAGCTTGGCGGCGTGGTCATGTCCTTGGGCAGCAGGCGGTTGGCGCGCATGATCGCTGCCTGAACATCCACCGAGGCGGCATCGATATCGCGCGAGGGGATGAATTCCAGCGTCAGGTTGGTGCTCCCCAGGGTGCTGGAGGAGGTCATCATCTTGAGGCCGGAGATCGTCGAAAACTGGCGCTCCAGTACCGTGGCCACTGAGTTGGCCATGGTTTCCGGATTGGCTCCGGGCAGGCTGGCGCTGACCTGGATGATCGGCTGGTTGAAGGAGGGCAGGGCTGCGATCGGCAGCTTGAACCAGGCGGCGATACCGCCAATCATCACGGCCAGCCACAGCAGGGTCGTGGCGACCGGACGATGGATGCTCTGCTCGGTGAACTTCATTGCGCAGCCGCCTTGAGTGCCTGACGCTCGCGCCAGCGGGCAAGGATCTCGCGCTTCTGCTCGTCGCTGGCGGCAGCCCAGCGGTCCGGGTCGCGTGGCGTGAACCCGGGGGGTATTTCAACGCCTCCGGCCGTATTGGCGGCTGCTGTGGGCTGGGCTGCGGCCTTGTCGTCCGAGGCTTTCTCGGCGCGCTTACCTTTGCCTTCCTTGTCACCCTTCGTTTCCGTGATCTTCACACCGGGGCGCAGATTTTGGGTGCCTTCCAAGACAACCTTCACGCCCGCCGGAATGCCGGATACGACGGCGCGCTGATCCGCGATGCGCAGCAGTTCGATGTTCTTCGGCTGCACGGTCTGATCGTCCTGCACCACGTACACGAAGCGCCCGTTGGGACCGTTCACCACCGCTTGCGCCGGCAGCACAACGGCATTGTCGAGCTTGCCGGCTTCGAGTTTTACCGACAAGTATTGGCCCGGCCATACCAGTCGATTCTTGTTCTCCAAGCGCCCCTTGATCAGCAAGGTGCCTGAAGCGCGATCTACCGAACTGTCAACGAAGCTTACTTCGCCCTTCAGCACGGCCTGCGCATTGGTGCGCGCGCTGAGCTTGACCGGGCCCTTACGCAGCGCGACGAGCAAGGGGCCGATGTCACGTTCGCTGATCGAGAAGCTCACCCCGATCGGATCCATGCGAGTCAGGCGCACCAGTGCAGTGGCGGTGGAGTTGGACGTCACGAGGCTGCCGGGGCGTACATTGATCACGCCGGCACGACCATCAAAAGGGGCCACGATGCGGGTATAGGTACGACCGACCCGAGCCTGCTCCAGACTGGCGCGTGCCTGACCCAGATTGGCAAGGGCGGTATCGGTTTTGTTGCGTGCCGTGTCCAGTGCCGAGGGTGAGATGAACTGTTTTTCAGACATTTCCTGAGCGCGCTTCAGATCACGCTCGGCAATTGCCGCCTGTGCTTCGGCACTGGCCACACCGGCCTCGGCCTTGCCGACGTTGGCATCGTCGTCGCGTGAGTCCATCGAGAACATCAACTGGCCGCGGCGTACCTCCTGGCCTTCCGTGAAATGAATGGCGGTGATCATGCCGTTTTTCTGCGGACGCAGATCCACTTCGTCCAGCGGTACGACGCTGCCTTGCGTCTCGATCACGATAGGCACGTCCTCCACCCGGCTGATGGTGGTTGATACGCTTTGCGGCCTGCCCTGAGCCGATGCGGCGGGCGCAGATACCCCGCTGACGGGAGCCGAGCTTTCTGCCGCTGGTGCAGCCTCCTTGTTCTGACAGGCACTGAGCAGGCAACACGCGGTGAGCAGGGCAAGCGACTTACGAAGCATGGTGGGGTTCCGGGGCTGGGGGCGGTGTATTCATGAGCTGCGGACGCGAATCATCACCTAAGCGGTTAGGGGCGCCAAGTGCCTTAACTTGTTCTCACAAAGCAAGTTTTCGAGCTGTGACTTGTGTCGCAGAAATGATGGTGTATATTTGTACAGTAGTTGGCGCAGTCGGCTCCCGGGCGGAGTCGAGTTGGCATGCGGGGCGGACTTCGGTTTCGTACAGCAAGCTCTGTGCCATAATCCTTCAGACCACTCAGTGAGGACTTTCATGGACGACAACAAGGCCAAGGCACTTGCCGCCGCACTCTCCCAGATCGAGAAGCAGTTCGGCAAGGGTTCCATCATGCGCATGGGTGACGGCAAACTGGAAGAAAACATCCAGGCCGTTTCCACGGGCTCCCTCGGGCTGGACATTGCGCTGGGCATCGGCGGCCTGCCGCGTGGCCGGGTGGTGGAAATCTATGGTCCGGAATCTTCCGGCAAGACCACGCTGACCCTGCAGGTCATTGCCGAAATGCAGAAAATTGGCGGTACGGCCGCCTTCATCGATGCAGAGCATGCCCTGGATGTGCAATACGCAGCAAAGCTCGGCGTCAAGGTTGAGGATCTGCTGATTTCGCAGCCTGACACCGGTGAGCAAGCCCTTGAAATTGCCGACATGCTGGTGCGTTCAGGCGGTATCGATATCGTGGTTATCGACTCGGTCGCCGCGCTCACGCCGAAGGCCGAAATCGAAGGTGAAATGGGCGATCAGTTGCCCGGTCTGCAGGCGCGCCTGATGAGTCAGGCTCTGCGTAAGCTGACGGCCAACATCAAGCGCACCAATACGCTGGTCATCTTCATCAATCAGATCCGCATGAAGATCGGTGTGATGTTCGGCAACCCGGAAACCACCACCGGTGGTAACGCACTCAAGTTCTACGCCTCGGTCCGTCTGGATATTCGCCGCACCGGCACGATCAAGCGTGGCGACGAAGTCGTCGGCTCCGAAACCAAGGTCAAGGTCGTCAAGAACAAAGTTGCGCCTCCCTTCAAGGAAGCCCACTTCGACATTCTTTATGGCGAAGGCATTTCACGTGAAGGCGAAGTGATCGACATGGGCGTCGATCACAAAATCGTCGACAAGAGCGGTGCCTGGTACGCCTACAACGGTGAGAAGGTCGGCCAGGGCAAGGACAATGCACGTGAATTCCTGCGTGCCAATCCGGCGCTGGCACTCGAGATCGAAAACAAGGTGCGTGCCAGTGTGGGGGTTGCCGTGATGCCTACTGTGGCTGAAGCGGAGTAAGCTGTTTGAAGAAGCCCGCCGCTTCGCTCAGCTCGACAGCCTTGCGCCTGCTCGCCACGCGCGAACATTCGAGGCTGGAGCTGCGGCGCAAGCTGGCGGCAAGAGCCGGCGCCGACGATGATGTCGAAGCCGTGCTGGATCGCATGGCAGAGACAGGTCTGCAGTCTGACGAGCGCTTTGCCGAGAGTTTCGTGAGATCGCGCGCCAGCCGCTTTGGTGCCGCGCGCATCCGTCGTGAGCTGGATGACCGGGGTGTGGATCGCGAGACGGCAGCTGGCGCCATGGGCGAGGCTTTGCAGGAAGATGAACTGATGCGCGCGCACAGCGTGTGGCAGAAAAAATTCGGGGTGTTGCCGCAGGATCACAGGGAGTGGGCGCGTCAGGCGCGCTTCCTGCAGACCAGAGGGTTTGCGGTCGACATCATCAGGAAACTCTTGAAAGAAACACTGGATGAGTCTGCTCAGGGTTAGCAATCTGCAGAAACGCTACAAGGCACGCACCGTAGTGCACGACGTGTCCTTCGAGGTTGGCAGTGGCGAAGTGGTGGGCTTGCTGGGGCCGAACGGCGCAGGCAAGACCACCTGTTTCTACATGATCGTCGGCCTCGTACGTGCCGATGGCGGCAAGATCCATCTCGATGGAACCGAGCTCACCCATTGGCCGATCCACAAACGGGCGCACCAAGGGCTCTCCTATCTGCCGCAGGAAAACTCGGTGTTCCGCAAACTTACGGTCTCCGAGAACATCATGGCGGTGCTGGAGTTGCAAAAGCTCTCCAGCGCAGACATGGAAAAACGTCTGGATGAGCTGCTGGATGAACTCAACATCGGCCATTTGCGCGAAGCGACCGCTATGTCCTTGTCCGGCGGTGAGCGCCGCCGCGTCGAAATCGCGCGTGCGCTGGCCACCCGTCCGCGTCTGATCCTGCTGGATGAGCCTTTTGCCGGCGTTGATCCGATTGCAGTGATTGATATCCAGAAAATCATCAGTTACCTCAAGGCGCGCGGTATCGGCGTGCTGATTACCGACCATAATGTGCGCGAAACCCTCGGTATTTGCGATCACGCCTACATCATCAATGCGGGTGAGGTACTGGCTGGCGGCAAACCGGCAGAAATCGTGCAGAATGAACAGGTACGGCAGATTTACCTTGGCGAACACTTCCGCCTCTAGGCTTGGCCGCTCCGCACCTCCCCGTCTGTAAAGAATGAAACCCTCGCTTCAGCTCCGCCTTTCCCAGCAACTTGCACTCACCCCGCAGTTGCAGCAATCCATCAAGCTGCTTCAGCTGTCCACGCTCGAACTCAATCAGGAGATCGAACGCATCCTGCTCGAAAACCCGATGCTGGAGCGTGAAGGCGGCGACGAGGAAAGTGATGGACCCGTCCCTGTCGAGGCGGGCGAAGCCAGTGTGGCAACGGCGGGTGAGGAATACCGCATCGAATCCTCTGCTTCATCCTCCGGCGATGAGGATTTCGAGTCGCCGAGCGTGACGGACATGCCGGACAACATCGGAGAGGCTTACGACAGCGTTTCGGATGATGATATCGGCGAAGCTGCCGAATGGCGCACGGAAGGCGCCTCGCGGAATGGCGGTGGGGACGACGATGATTCCGACTTTCAGGAATTCCAGGCCGCCGCTACTTCCTTGCGGGATCACCTGCTGGGGCAGGTCGCCCTGATGCCGCTGGTTGATCGTGATCGTGCGCTGGTGCAGCTGATCATCGAAGCGCTGGACGACGACGGTTTGTTGCTGCAGGACCTCGAGGAACTTCTGCCGCTGATTCCGGCCGAATGGGAAGTAGAACTCGATGAGTTGAACATTGCCTTGCATCAGGTCCAGAACCTTGACCCCGCTGGCATCGGCGCTCGCAACTTGCAGGAGTGTTTGCTCCTGCAGATTCGCGCTTTGCCGGAAAGTGCCACGCGCGAGCACGCCATGCTGATCGCGGACGGCAATCTGGAATTGCTGGCTGCGCGCGATTTCGCGCGCCTCAAGCGGCGCCTGGGCTGCAATGATGATGCCTTGCGCGCAGCTCAGGAACTCATTTGTCATTTGAATCCGCGTCCGGGGGCTCAATTTGCACCGATGGAAACGCGCTACGTGATTCCGGACGTGGTGGTGCGCAAGCAACGTAGCGGCTGGACGGTAAGCCTCAATCCAGAGGCCATGCCGAGGCTCAGGATCCATCGGGTCTACGCCGATATACTTCAACAGAACAGGGGCGTAAGTAGTTCCTTGTCGGGACAGCTGCAGGAAGCCAAGTGGCTGATCAAGAATGTGCAGCAGCGATTCGACACCATCCTGCGTGTTTCGCAGGCCATCGTCGAACGTCAGCGCCAGTTCTTTGATCATGGTGAAGTGGCCATGCGTCCGCTGACCCTGAGGGAGATCGCCGAAGAGCTGGAGCTGCATGAGTCAACGGTGTCGCGGGTGACCACCCAGAAGTACATGGCCAGTCCCCGCGGTGTGTTCGAACTGAAATACTTTTTTGGCAGTCATGTTTCCACCGATACCGGTGGTGCATGTTCAGCAACGGCGATACGCGCGCTGATTCGCCAGCTGGTCGCGGCCGAAGACGGGAAAAAACCCCTGTCGGATGCCAGGATTGCCGAATTGTTGGGCCAGCAGGGTATCGTGGTGGCACGCCGGACGATTGCGAAATACCGGGAGTCGCTGAATATTCCGCCGGTCAGTCAGCGCAAGTCGATCTAACAGGAGAGGAGTAGTTTTATGAATCTCAACATCACCGGCCATCATCTGGAAGTCACTCCCGCTTTGCGCGAATATGTGGTTTCCAAGCTCGATCGGGTGATTCGCCATTTCGATCATGTTACGGCGACCCATGTGACCCTCTCGGTACAGAAACTCAAGCAGAAAGCAGAGGTGACTGTTCACGTGCGCGGCAAGGATATCCACGTGGAAAGTGAAGACGACGACCTGTATGCCGCCATTGATGCGCTGGCAGACAAGCTGGATCGTCAGGTTCTCAAGCACAAGGAAAAGATCAGCGATCACAACCGTGAATCGATGAAACGGCAAGGCGCCGAGAGCGCCAGCTGAAGCGCTGGACGCAGCCGGTCTGGACAGGCAGAATTGTCCGGCCGGCGATGGTTGAGGCCTTCTGCCTCAACCGCTCTGAAACCCAGAAAGCGGCGAGCTCCGGTCCGGAGACTCGCCGCTGTGCTGTAAAGACTCATGAACCTGATTTCGCAGATCCTTGACCCCGTGCGCATCCGTGTCGATGTAGCGGCCTCCGCGCGTGACGGCTTGTTCGCCGCCATTGGCGAGCTGTGCGAGCGCGACAGTGGCCTCGCGGCCCGCAAGCTGGTGGATGCACTGAACCAGCGCGAAAAACTTGGTTCGACAGGGCTTGGGATGGGAATTGCGATTCCGCATCAGCGCATCAAAGGTCTCAAAGAGCCGCTGGGCGCTTTCCTGCGCACAGCTAGCCCGATCCCTTTTGATGCGCCGGATGGATTGCCGGTCAGTCTGTTCTTCGTGATGCTGGCGCCGGAGCAGGCCAATGAGACCCACCTGCGTCTGCTCGCCGAACTCGCCCAGATGTTCAGTGACAAGGGGTTTCGTGACACCCTGCTGAGCGCACCAGATTCCGCCGCCATTGCGGCAGCCTTCCAGAACTGGAGCCTCCATGCGGCGAGCGAGCGTAGCTCAGCTGTTTGAAGTCAATCGCGCAGCCTTGCAGCTGCGCCATGTGGCCGGGCGTTTGGATTCCTTCCTGTCGGTGTCTGACAATCGGGTGTGGCCCGCTGATCTGGTTGGCCACCTCAACATGATTCACCCGAATCGTTTGCAGATCCTCGGTGAGGCTGAGTTCGCCTGGGCGCGCCGGCAGAGCCGGGATAAGCTCGATCTGCACATGATGGATCTTTTTGCCGCCACCCCGCCCGGCATGATCGTGGCAGATGACTGTGAAGTGCCCGAGCTCTTCCGCCGCGCCTGTGATGAGGCTGGGGTGCCAGTAATGGCTTCGCCGCTGGAGTCCGCCCGGATAATCGATGTACTGCGCGCCTATCTCTCGCGCAAGCTGGCCGAGCGGGTTTCACTGCATGGGGTGTTCATGGATGTGCTGGGGGTCGGGGTGCTGATCACCGGCGACTCGGGGGCCGGCAAGTCTGAACTGGCGCTGGAACTGATTTCGCGTGGCCACGGTCTGGTGGCTGATGATGTAGTCGAAATCTCGCGCGTAGCCGCTGGAGTGCTGGAAGGCCGTTGTCCGGACATGCTCAAGGATTTCCTCGAAGTACGTGGCCTGGGCATTCTCAATATCCGCACCATCTTTGGCGAAACGGCCTGCCGACGCAAGATGAAGCTCAAGCTCATCGCCCACTTGCAGCGCCGTACCGGGGCCCAGAACGAGCCCCTGCGCCTGGCGCTGGATGATGAAGACACGCAGGATGTTCTGGGGGTGCCGGTGCGCCGGGTTGTGCTGCCAGTGGCTGCGGGCCGCAACCTTTCTGTGCTGCTGGAAGCGGCCGTGCGCAACACCATCCTACAGTTGCGTGGGATCGATTCCACTCAGGAGTTCGTGCAGCGACAGCGGGATGTGCTGGATCAGGATGATCCTTACGATCGTTGATTCCGCGTTGGCACATGTAAAAAAGCCCGCACATCAGCGGGCTTTTTTACGTGTGCTGCGCTCAAAGCAGGAATAGCGCCGCCATGGCGACCAGCGTGGGAGGCAATGCGGCCAGTAGAAGTGGCAGCGTGCCGATCGATTCGTCGGCAAAGTGGCCGCGCAGCAACGAAACGCCGGCCGGGTTCGGTGCATTGGCAATCACGGTCAAGCCGCCGCCAGCGACCGCCCCGGCAACCAGGGCGTATTTGAAGCCATCGCTGAGGCCTTCAACGAGTGAGCCCAGATAGGTCAGTGCTGCGTTGTCGGTAATCGCTGTCAGCGCGGTGGCGCCGAAAAATACCGCCTGTTCGCTCATGCTCATCAGGAGTGGGCTCAGCCACCATTCCTGCAAGCCTCCGAGCACCACCAGACCACCGAGGAAAAAAGCCACCAGCAAGGCTTCGGTCACCATCAATGGGCTCTGGTAGCGCTTGTAGGCATGCGTGAAGCCGATGAACGCCATTAACAGGCCGATGCAAACGATAGGGTAGTGGGCAAAGAAAACCGTGGCGGCCAAGAATGTTATATGAATAAGATTGACCGCTAACGGGGTCGTCGCTCCGCCGGCCATTTCGCGTTCAGGCAGGTTCATCAGCTCCTTACGGAACAGCCAGCAGACTGTAGCGGTATTGATCAGCACCGCAACGGCGGCCTTCCAGCCGAACATGCTAAGCATGAAGCCGGTGTCCCAGCCCCAAGCGCCCGCCACCATCAGCACAGGGGGGGCCGCGTAGGAGGTGAGCAGGCCACCGACAGAAATATTCACAAAGAGCACACCGATGGTGGCGTACTTGAAGCGCTCGCTCATTTCGCGCGCATAGAAGTTGTCGCGTAGCATCAAGGCGGCGACGGTCATTGCGGCGGGTTCGGTGATGAAAGAGCCTGCCAGCGGCAGCAGCCCCAGGCAGAGAATGTAGAGGGCCGTGTCGCGGGGAAGTGGCAAGCGTCTGGCCAGACTTCTGACTAGATGTGCTGCCATCTCCATGATCGGTCGGCTGGCTGCGATGACCATGATGACGAACACGAACAGGGGCTCGATGAAGCTGCGTGAAGAAACGTAAGTGGTAGCAGCGGTCTTGCCATCAAGGAAGAGCATCAGTACGAACAGCACCATCGCCCAGAAGCCGAAGACGACCTCGACTTCGCCCAGGAGGTGAAACAGCCCTCCGTGTTTGGGGTGCTGGTGAGCCAAGCGTTCAAACAGGCGAGTGGAGAATGTGTGAATCAGGGCCAGCGCAAAAAGGATCGCGGCGAGCAATTCGATGTTGGTTGGATGGAGCATGAGTGCGCTGAGTGAATAACAGAAGTGTTTGAAATATCGGGGCTTACTGGTTCGACTTGCATACTTCGGCGTGGTTCCCGTACTGACTTTTGCGATGGAGACCGTCCCTGCAGGCATATTGCAGCATTCGGAGTGTACGCTCAGAATCACTTCATTACTTCTGCCTTGAATGCCATGCGCAACCCTCGCCTCTGCTTCTTTCAAGTCCGTCTTGCGGCCCTCCTTCTGTTCTCTGCGGGTGCGCTGTCGGAAGCACAGGCGCAGCAAGTCATCGGCACGAACGTAAAGAGGAATGCTGATGCAGTGCTGACGCTGATGACCTTCACCATCACGCCGGACGTCACCACCAGCTCCCTGTCACTGAGCAGTGGCTCGACGGGTAATCCGAATTTGCAGATGTCCCAGTTGGGGGGCGGCTTCACGCTGAGCAAAGACGTGCCTGTTTATATGGAGGGGAACGCGGCCTACTCGCGCTTTGATCCGAAATTCCTTGTCAGCAACGGTACGGAAGAGCGAGAAGTTCCGACGAAATGGAATACCGCTTCGGTGACTGTAGGCCTTGGCTGGGACTTTAAGCTGATGCCGGAGCTCTCCCTGCGACCCATCTTCAATTACACCCAGGGCTATGTCAGTAGCGATGCTTCGCTTGCGGCGAGTTTCATCAATTACAGGACCGGCTCGGATATCGATTTTCTGAAAGGCGGCAAGATGAGCGCCTATGGCAATGGCGGTTCGCTGATGCTGGATTGGGAGAAATTCACGCCTGAGTACGACACGGATCTGGAGATTCGTTATACGAACGTCACTCTGCGCACCAAGAGCGATCTGGATGCGTCCATGAATGGCAGTGCCACCGCAGAAAGCCTGAATGTATGGAGCCGACTGCGGGTGCCGACCGGTTGGGTCGCGTTCGAACGGCCGGTTCGTTATGTTTATGAAGGCACCTACTCCGAATTTTTCGGTGATCAGGCCTATGCCTTGGGTTTCAAGCGTTTGTTCTCGCTCGGATTTGGTCTGGAATTGGATACCAGCGCGACCTGGTTGCCGCTGACTCAGCGCGCCCGCCTGGTGGCGCGTCATGTGTTTGGTGAAGGGGTGTCCGGCTGGTCTCTGGGTATGGCGATCAGCTTCTGATGCTTTGACCGCGCCCGCTTCAACTCCGGCGACTGAGGCGCCAGCCGCGGTCCGCTTGCCAGCTGGCAAAACCGGCGACCAGACCGACACCCAGAAAGACTGGCGTTGCACCGACCAGCCCGGAGACTGCGCCGTACAAGGAGGGTGCGGTCAGCCCCATGGTGTTCCCCATCATGGCGCGTAGGCCGGCACCTTCACCCGCTTTGTCAGCTGGCATCACCCGGTAGATCAGGCCAAGGATGGCGGGTTGACCAACGCCTGCGGACAGGCCGAAGCAGAAGCCGAGTGCGGCATGCAGCCAGACCTGATGCGCAAATGGCAGCAACACGAAGCTTGTCGCCGTGATGGCATAGGCTAGCGTCATCAGGCGCCATTCGACCATACGACGGGACAGCCAGGGCAGCAGCGCACGCGAGGAGAACGTGCCCACCGCAAAGCAGGACATGATCAGGCCGATGCTCGTGGCCGACAGGCCGCGCTCATGCCCCAGCACCGGCGTCATGAACGCGAAGCAGTCGTAGGCCATCGAAACCGCCATCGCCAGCAGGTAGATGCGTAGCAGGCGAGGATCCGAGAACACCATTTTTACCACGCTGCTGCCTTGCCCCTTGCCCTTGCGTGGCTGTGCTTCGCCGCCTGGTACTTTTACACAGAAGGACATGGCCAGGCTGGCCAGCACGATGGCAGCCATCGTGGCGTAGGCGGCCGCAAAGCCGCCGTGGTCGATCACGAAGCCGGCAATGGTCGGCCCGCCAACGGCGGCCACCGAATTTCCCATGCCCAGCCAGCCCAGCATGCCCACGCGCTCGCCTTCGTGCTGGAAAGGCATCAGGCTGACGGCAACGTTCGCGGCCAGCATGTAGCTGGCAAAACCGAAACCGCAAACCAGCGCGGCACCGAGGACGGTGAACATGGAAGGTTGTAAGGCTGGCAGGGCCAGGCCAGCGATCATGATCAGCTGGCTGGTGCGCATCACCTTGCGAGCGCCGACCCGGTCTATCCATTTACCCATCGCAAGCGAGAGCAGGGCCGGCAGCAGGCTGTAGCCGCTGTAGGCAATGCCTGCGAGGGCTTCCGAGCCGCCATGCTTGAGCATGTAGAGCGATGCAGCGATCCGCCCGCCCCCCATCGTGATGTGGGCCAGCATCGAGACGGCAATGAGGGAAAAGAGCTGGATCTGGTTGCGGGTCAGCTGCATTGCAGCATTCTAGCGCCTTTGTCTGACAAGTTTCGGAGGCCGTCAGGCCTCATGGTCGCGCAGGCGGGCAAGGTTTGCGACGCGGATGGTCTTGCCATCCACCTCCACCAGCCCGTCGGCCGACAGGTTGTGAAGAATGCGCGAGAAGGTCTCGGGGGTGACCGAGAGACGCGAAGCCAGTACCTGTTTGCTGGTTGGCAGGTCGATTTCGACCGGGCCGGCGGCATCGTCTCCCGCCTCGCGCAGCAGGTAGCCGATCAGGCGCTGGGTGGAGGAGCGCAGGGCATAGCCCTCCACATCCTTGACCAGCGAGTGCAGGCGCAGCGACAGGCCGGCCAGCATCTTGCGGGCAAACAGCTTGTCGCTGTCGATCAGGTCCTGCACCGGGTCGCGCGGCACGCCCAGTATCAGTGAGTCGGTCAGGGCTTCGGCCGTCACCGGGAACGGGCGGCCGAGGAACATCACAGCCTCGCCGAAGCTCATGTGGGCGGGGATGATTTCCAGCACTTTTTCGTTGCCGTTGGGCGCCGTCACCGCCAGCTTCATCTGACCATGTACCACCACATAGAAGCCGGTACAGGGCGAGTTCTGGCGGAACAGCACATCACCGCGCGCCAGGCGATGTTCAGTGACACTGGCGGCAATCCGGTCCAGCGCTTCGCCATCCACGGCGGCAAACATCGGCAGGCGGCCAAGCAGGCCGCGCACATCGGCTTTGAGCTGTTTTTCCATCTTGTTGTGACTTGCTGGGACAATGTGGGGACCCCGCATTCTGATCAATCCTGTCATGTCCGTCACGCGCTGCGACATCTTCTGCAAAGTCATCGATAACTATGGCGACATCGGTGTGTGCTGGCGCCTTGCCCGACAACTGGTGGCCGAGCATGGCCTGGCCGTGTGCTTGTGGGTCGATGATCTGGCAGTCTTTGCCCGGCTGGAAGGGGGCGTGGCGGTGGATGTCGCGGTGCAGGAGGTGGCTGGGGTGCGCATTTGCCGCTGGCGGGACGCAGTGCAGGCCGAAGCTGCTGATCTCGTGATCGAAGCTTTTGCTTGTGACCCACCCGAGGCTTACGTGCGGGCAATGGCGGCGCGCGCCCACCGGCCGGTGTGGATCAATCTCGAATACCTCACCGCGGAAGACTGGGCCGCCGGCAGCCATGCCTTGCCCTCGCCGCATCCACGCCTGCCCTTGGTCAAACACTTCTTCTTTCCGGGTTTTACGCCAGCAACTGGTGGTCTGATTCGCGAAAACCGGCTTGTCGACACGCTGCACATATTTCAATCGAGTGCCTCGGCTCAGAACGCATTCTGGCAGCGCATCAGCGGCGCTTGCGTGGCAGATGAGGTCTTGAAGATCTCGATGTTTGCCTATGAAAACGCTGCGCTGCCGGGCCTGCTTGATGCTTGGGCAAACGGCGAGCGTGAAATCTTCTGCGCTGTCACTGCCGGGCGGCATCTGCCGCAGATTGAGGCCTGGCTTGCCGCTAAGGGCGTGGCCAACGGCGGTGATATGCCGGCTCGCGCCCACCGGCCGCTTCCGCAGGTGGGGCGCCTGCGCCTGGCTTTCCTGCCTTTCCTCTCCCAGCAGGATTACGACCTGCTGCTGGCCGCCTGTGATCTGAACTTCGTGCGCGGCGAAGATTCCTTCGTGCGTGCCCAGTGGGCCGCGCGGCCTCTGGTGTGGCACATCTATCAGCAGGATGAGGGCGCACATCTTCCCAAGCTGGCGGCTTTTCTCGCGCTTTACTGCAAGACTCTGGGGGAAATGGAAAGTCGTGCGCTGTGCAAATTCTGGCAGGCCTGGGAAGACGAGGAGGGGGCTGACGCCTGTTGGCCCGCTCTGCTGGCCGAGCTGCCGGGCTTGCAGAAGCACGCACAGCGATGGACAAAAAATCTTGTTTCAGAGCCTGATCTGGCTTCCAAGCTGCTGATTTTCTGTAAAAACTTGCTAGAATGCCCGGCTTTGTAAACTTGTCAGGCGCACATCCGGGCGCCGCTTTAAGGTGTCCCCTATGAAAACCGCTCAAGAACTCCGCGTCGGCAACGTCGTGATGGTCGGCTCCGAGCCGCTGGTCGTGCAACGCGCTGAATACTCGAAGGGTGGCCGTAACGCCGCTCAAGTGAAGATGAAGTTCAAGAACCTGCTCACCGAAGCCGGCTCTGAATTCGTCTACAAGGCTGACGACAAGTTTGAAGTCGTTCAACTAGACCGCAAGGAAGTGACCTACTCCTACTTCGCCGAGCCGATGTACGTGTTCATGGACGATGAGTACAACCAGTACGACATCGAAGCCGACAACATGACCGACGCGCTGAAGTATCTGGAAGACGGTCTGAAGTGCGAAGTGGTGTTCTATAACGAGAAGGCCATCTCGGTTGAGCTGCCCACCTCCGTGGTCCGCGTGGTCGAGTACACCGAACCTGCTGTGAAGGGCGATACCTCCGGCAAGGTGATGAAGCCCGCTCGCCTGGCGACCGGTTTCGAATTGCCGGTACCGGCCTTCGTTGAAATCGGCGACAAGATCGAAATCGATACGCGTACCGATGAATACAAGAGCCGTGTGAAGTAAGTGCCGGGTGCTTCGCCAGAGATTCTGGCGAAATGAAAAAGGGACCTTCGTGGTCCCTTTTTGTTTTTCTGCGTTTCTTTTGTTCAGCGTTGCAACGGGCCGGCGGCTGGTGCACTCATGGCCAGGGTTTGCGCGACGGATGCTTCGCGAGCGATCAGACGCAGGCTGTGCGCGTCGTAGCGGTAATCGGCATCGTCGCCGCGCAGCCACAGTTCGTGACCGTTTGCCTGCAACTTCATGGCTCGCACCTCACGCCGTTCGGCGCTGCGCAAAGCACCGATTTCGCCGACGGTGTTGCGCAGGTTCAGCACCCGCACGCTGCCATCGGCCTGCGCTACATAGAGCATCTGGCGACTGGCGTCGAAGCTTTGCAGCGTCGGAGCCGGGCTCGTGATGGCGCGCATTTTCTCGCCGGCCAGGCCCAGCAGGAGTGGGATGGCGATGACGCCAGCGCACAGTGCGAGGGTTTGCAGGCGTGAAAAACTGGAGGTGGCTGAGGTAGTTTGCGGCAACATGATGGCTCCCGGTTTTGTTGTCGTGCAGCAAGACAATAGAGGACAATTCTGTTTTCCGACCGGTACAATAATTCTGGCAATGCAACGCACTGTACCGGTCCAATCACCGGCACGGACATGGCCGGAGGAGCCGACACATGCTGCAAATCAGCCTTTCCCCCGAGAGCGGCGTGCCGCTCGTAGATCAGATCGTGCACGCCATTCGTGGCCAGATCGAAGATCGCGTGTTGCGCCCGGGAGCACGCTTGGCGGCGATCCGCCAGTTCGCCGAAAACCATGAGGTGAGCCGCTTCACGGTGGTCGAGGCGTATGACCGGCTGGTGGCTCAGGGCTATGTCCAGTCGCGCCGTGGGTCCGGTTTTTACGTCGCTAATCGCAGCTTGCCAGCGAGTAATCCTCATCCCGCGCCGATTGCCAGTGCGGCTGTGGATGCAGCCTGGTTGATGCGTCAGGCACTGGATGCGGGGGCCGAGGGCTTGCGCGCGAGTGCCGGCTGGCTGCCGCGCAGCTGGCTGGATGAGGAGGGCTTGCGGCGCCAGTTACGTGCCATGCTGCGCGACGAGGGCAGCAATTTGGGCGACTACGGCTGCCCGCAGGGCTACCTGCCGCTGCGCCAGCATCTGCCCTTCAAGCTGGCCGAACTGGGTATCGCGGTGCAGCCGGCGCAGATCGTGCTGACGCATGGTGCCACGCAAGCGCTGGATATGGCGGTGCACCACTTCGTCCGGCGCGGTGACGCGGTGCTGGTGGATGATCCAGGCTATTTCTCGCTTTTCGGCCTGTTGCGCCTGCATGGTGCGCGCCTGATCGGAGTGCCGTGGACGCCCGAGGGACCGGATGCGGCCGAGCTTGAGCGCCTGGCCGCCGAACACAAACCGAAGGTGTATTTCACCCAGTCGGTGTTGCATAACCCGACCGGTGCCTGTCTCTCGCCAGCCAATGCCTATCGCATCCTGCAGTGCGCGGCGCGCCACGATTTCCATATTGTCGAAGACGATACTTACTGTGATCTGCATCCGGGCATTACGACGCGCCTGGCGGCACTCGATCACCTGGATCGGGTGGTCTACATCAGCAGCTTCTCCAAGACCCTGTCCGGCAATCTGCGGGTGGGGTTTGTGGCGGCCCGTCCGGACATCACCGAGGCCCTCACCAACATCAAGGTGCTGACCTCGCTGGCCACCCCCGAAGCGGCCGAGGATATGGTGTATCGGATGTTGACCGAGGGCCACTACCGAAAATATGTGGAGCGTTTGCGCAACCGTCTCGGTGAGGCCAGTGCGCGCACCCTGCGCCTGGCCGACAAGGTGGGGCTCACGCCCTTCATCGCGCCGCAAGGCGGGGTCTTCATCTGGACGAGGATTCCCGGCGTGGACGATGCCGTAGCGCTGGCCGCACGCGCTGCGCAGCAGGGCATCATTCTCGCGCCCGGTACCCTGTTCCGCCCGCAAGGCCAGGCATCTCCGTGGTTGCGCCTGAACGTGGCTTATGGCGGTGATGTGCGCCTGGAGCGTTTTCTGGGTGAGGCGCTGGATGCGCAAGGCTGAAGGCACGTCGCTTGCATGAGTTCGTTGCTGTTTAGACGAGGAGAGGCATGTGCGATTTGAAGCACTGATGGCGAAGTTGCCACGCAGTTGGCGGATTCCGCTGCGGGCCGGGCGCTGGCAGGGGCGGGGGCTGTTCGGTGCGCTGGCCCTGCTGGCTGCGTGCGGGGTGATCCTGCTGGCGGTGCTGGCGGATTGGGCGGCCTTGATGCACCTGCGGCTGATGGCGATGTCGCCCTGGCTGGCCCTGCTGTGGATGCCGGCCGGTTTTGCGTTGAGCAGCTGGCTGAGCCTGCGGATTTTTGCCGGTACGCAGGGGAGTGGGGTTCCACAGACGGTCGCCGCTGCCCTCGATCATGGAGTGCGCATGCCAGGCTTTCGTGCCGCACTCGGCAAACTCCTGCTGACGCCGTTGGCCATGTTGTGGGGTGCGGCTGCCGGGCGTGAAGGGCCGAGTATCTTTCTGGGGGCTGCGATCATGCAGGGGGGCGCGCGCTGGTCCTACCTGCGTCACGCTGCGAGCCCGCGCCAGTTGCTGGTGGCAGGTGGTGCGATCGGGGTCGCCGCGGCTTTCAACACGCCATTGGCGGGCATCATGTTTGCGATCGAGGAACTCAGCCGCAAGCGCAGCTTCAATGCCAATGCCACCACCCTGATGGCTGTCGTACTGGCAGGCCTGGCTTCAACTGCACTGCTTGGCAACTACCTGTATTTCGGCCGCAATGCGGCCACTCTGGCTGTGTTCAGCGAACTCGATGCGCTCTTGCTGTGCGGTGTATTGGGTGGGCTGGCTGGAGGCCTCTTTTCGCGTGCCGCGATCAACGTCGAACGCCTTCTGCCGGCGCGCCTGCGCAGCTTGCGGGTCGGGCGGCCGATGTACTTTGCCTCGGCCTGCGGGCTTTGCGCCGCTTTATTAGGATTGGCCAGTGGCGGGCTGACATGGGGAACCGGCTATGAGGAGGCGCGACAGGCCGTGACCAGCGCCGCTAGCATGCCCTTGTACTACAGTCCGCTGAAAATGCTGTCCCTGCTGATCACTTTCGCCTCTTCCATTCCGGCCGGCATTTTTGCGCCTTCGCTGGCCATCGGCGCCGGTTTATCCGGTTTCGTAGAGTTTCTCTGCCCCGGCAGCACGCTTGGGGCGCTGGCCTTGCTGTGCATGGCTGCCTATCTGGGAGGGCTGACTCAGGCCCCGATCACCTCCTTCGTGGTGGTGCTGGAGATGAGCAGCAATCAGCAATTGATGATCCCGCTGATTTTGGCCGCCACCCTTGGCCATGTCGCCGCACGGGCAAGTGGCGCCGAGCCGGTGTTCTACGGTCTGGCGCGGCGCCTTCCATTGCCTAGCGGCTCTCCTTGATTACGCGCCCCTTCTGGGCTTGGAGCGGGCGGGCGTTGTTGCTATAGAAGCGGCTGAAGATTTCGATCTGCTCGCGCGATAGGCTCATCGGTTGCTTGAGCACCAGCCACAGCACGCCTTCGGTGCACGGCGGGGTGGTGAGTGAGCCCATGTAGCTGTAGTAATCGAGCCTGGCGGGCAGCAGTTCGCTCATGCGGATGGAGGCTTTTGGCGTGTATTCCTCGTTCTTCTCCAGCGGCAGATTGTTCCACAGGGTCTGGATCAGAGGGTTGGCTGCGCCTTCCTCGATCAGTACCGCGACGACCGCCAGGCGCCCCTCCAGATCCTTATGCACCAGATGCGCCACCATCGCGAAGGAGCGTCCGCCGACGCGCTCTTCGGACGGCCGATGAAAGTGGAATTGCTGCAGCTCGTAGTTGCGCCCCATGACCGTGAGCATGGAGCCGGATCCGTAATTGACCTGGATCGTGTGGCCGTTATCGACGATGCGGAAATAGGAGGGCTTGTAGTCGAAGAGCAGCTCCTCCTGATCGACGCGGATGCCGTCGCGGATGTCGATCGGGGATTGCCGGTTGCCGCGGCTACATGTGCTGTTGGCCGGATTCAGCGAGGCCCAGAATTCAGGGCCGGTCTCGCCTTCGTAACTCCAGTGGGCGTGTGGGTTGTGAGCTACCGGAGCCGCCGCGACCTCATGGCTGGCCGGGGCTTTGGGGGCTTTCGGTGCGACCGGCCGGGGCATGTATTGCGGCGGTGCCGCGCGATACACCGGCGGAGTGGGAGCTTCCTGGCTGGCGGCTTTGGGTTCCGGGTTCAGCGGCGGCTTGGCGGAGATTTCTCCATGAGCGGCTGTGGAGCCCGGAGCGGCTGGCTTTGCGCTGGCGGCGGGGGATTCGTCCTTGACGAGCCGGAGCTCGGCCCGGCGAAAGGGACGCTCGCTGCCCTCCGTACTGCCGGCCGCGGCGGCACGCCGACCGGCCTCATCGGCGATTTCCTGCAGGCTGCGTTTGTTGGCCGGGCTGGTTTTCTTCGCTGTTTCAGCGGCAGGAGGCGGGCAGATTTCGTTCAGGAAGCGCTCATCGACGGTGCCCGGGCGAACGACGCTGGGGCTGCTGGCATCAACGTTTTCCTCGCGTAGTACGCGGTCATCTGCCGACAGATAGACGCGTTTGACGAGAGTGAAGCTGCGCGTGCGGCAGTCGTAACGGTTCAGTGCACGCAGGGTCTTGTAGCCGGCTTTGTCGGCCTGAGTCTCGGTGAGCACGATGCGCCCCCAAGCTACTCGTGAGCCACCGTCGGACTCCATTACGCTGCCTCGATCAATCTCGATGCTGCGCAGCTTGTCTTTGGCTACCACTAGCCAGTCGGCCGCCTGCAGTGGCAGGCAACATACGGCACAGAGCAGCCCAGCAGAAAATTTGCCCATGATCACACCCGGAATATGCGGAAACTTCCTTGCTTAGCGGCACAGCGGGGGGCTGTCTTGAGCGGAGTGCGATACTTCTGGGCCCGGACGGTCGTCAGCGATGCTAGGCTCCGGCCCCATGAGTGACTTTGCTACCCGCCTGATGGCCTGGCAGCGCCAACATGGCCGCCACGACCTGCCCTGGCAGAACACACGCGACCCCTACCGTGTCTGGCTGTCTGAAATCATGTTGCAGCAGACCCAGGTGGATACGGTGATCCCGTACTACCTGCGTTTTCTGGTGCGTTTTCCGGATGTTGCTGCGCTGGCGACAGCCCCGCTCGACGAGGTACTCGCGCTGTGGGCCGGGCTGGGCTACTACGCCCGGGCGCGCAACCTGCATCGGGCCGCACAGGCCGTGATGAGTGAGCATGGTGGGCGCTTCCCGGCCACCGCAGCGCTACTCACCAGCCTGCCTGGGATCGGCCGTTCGACTGCTGCGGCGATTGCCTCCTTCTGCTACGGCGAGCGGGTGGCGATTCTCGATGGCAATGTGAAGCGCGTGCTGTGCCGGCATTTCGGCATCAGTGGTTTCCCCGGCGAGCGGGCGGTGGAGCAGCAACTGTGGGCTTTGGCGGAATCCTTGCTGCCGGAGACCGGGCTCGAAATCTATCCGCAGGCCCAGATGGATCTGGGTGCAACGCTGTGCACGCGCAGCCGGCCGCGCTGTGAAGCTTGCCCTTTGAGTGAATCCTGTCATGCCCGTGCGCATGGCTTGACTGCCAGTCTGCCGGTGCCGCGGCCCAAGAAAGCGCAGCCTCAGCGCAGTGCCGAGCTGCTGTTGATCGAGGCTGAAGGCACTGTTTTGCTTGAGCAGCGGCCGCTGCAGGGGATCTGGGGAGGGCTCTTCAGCCTGCCCGAAATGATCGAGGGCGAAACACCGGCGCAGGCCGCGCTACGCTATCTAGGTCAGGCGCCTCAGAACTGGGAGGCTCTGCCGCCGGTGCAGCATGTGTTTACCCATTTCCGTCTGCAAATCCAGCCTTGGCGGACTTGCCTCGCTCGCGTGCCGCCTGGCGTGGCGCAGGCGGCCTTGCGCTGGGTGCCGCGTGAGGCGTTGGCGCAGTTGGGGCTCCCGGCACCGATCCGCAAGCTACTGGAGGCTTAGCTGCGGGTTGAGATCAGGCGCGCGGCACGCGTGACGCACAGGTCGCAGATATAGACCGAGTTGGGCCCCGGCACCAGCATGCCTACGGCAGACTGCGGCTTGCCGCAGAAGGAGCAGCAGACATCCTCGGGCTCGCGCTCGCGCAGCTGGTTGATGGCTTCGTTCAGTTCCAGCATGGTTTGGCTGAAATCCATCGTTGAATCGCTCATGGCATCTCTCCCGGAAAGATTCTCCGGTCCATTTTAGGGGCAGGTGAGTGCTGAGTGTCGATCGCTTCCCCTTCGGCGTACAAGGGAATCCGTCACGCTTTACGCCAGCGTCGGACGAGGGGCGGATATCCGCTATGAATGGTAGGCTGCAGCCGCCAAATGATTGATTCGTTGAAACAATCAATAGGCTGGCGGCATCAGCTGGCGCTCTTCAGCAGGCCTTGCTGAGTGAGGTAATCTGCAATGATGCGCAGGCGCAGCTGGGCATCATCGAGCTCCAGCAGGCGCTGGCGCGCCAGAGGCTGGATCGGCAGGATCTCGGCATAGCGATAGCCGACCCAGCTCGCGTCATCGAGTGCATAGGGGCGTGGAATGCGCGCTTCACCCGCGTCCTTCAATACCACGGCCAGCAGTGGTAGAAGATTCAGGAATTCCGCTGCAGGCGGTTCATTGTCGGGCTCGCCGAGCCATTCGATTTCGCCGGTCAGGAGGCCTTGGGAATCGACCTCCTGCTCGAGAATGCGAAAGCGCCGACCACCGCGTACGACCAGGCCCAGGATACCGGGCTGGCTCATGTCCCAGTCCACGATCTGGGCCTCGGTGCCGATGCGGTGCGGTAGGGCCGGTGCGCCCACCTCGCTGCCTTCTGCAATCAGGCAGATGCCGAAGGTGGCATTGGCCTGCATGCAGCGGCCAATCATGTCCAGATAACGGGCTTCGAAGACTCGCAGGTTCATCCGGCTGTGCGGGAAAAGCACGCTCTGGAGCGGGAAAAGCGGCAAGGACTGGCTGGCGGACATGGGCGGGCGCTTTGAACAGGTGCGTCATTGTAGTGGATGCCGGGCGAGCACCGCCGCCGCTACAATCCGGCTATGCACAATCAGCTTCCCGCTCCCGGCGCCGACGCGCTGGAACATTCCGCCCGCCTGTCTGCCCGGATCGCCACGGAGATCCGTGATGCCGGCGGCTGGCTCGGCTTTGCCCGCTTCATGGAGCTGGCCCTGTTTGCCCCTGGTCTCGGCTACTACAGCGGTGGCTCGCACAAATTTGGTCCGGACGGGGATTTCGTGACCGCACCGGAAATCTCGCCGCTTTTTGGCCGCGCACTGGCTGCGCAGGTGCTGCAGATCATGGAGGCTTCTGCTCCGGAGCTCATCGAGGTGGGCGCCGGTACCGGGGCGCTGGCCTGCGACCTTTTACTGGAGCTTGAAGCGCGTGGCTGCCTGCCCGCGCAGTACGGCATCCTTGAACTCTCGGGCGAGCTGCGCGTGCGTCAGGCGGAAGCTATTCAGGCCCGGGTGCCGCATCTGGCTGGGCGGGTGGTGTGGCTGGATGCACTGCCCGAAAATTTCAGTGGCTGCGTGCTGGCCAACGAAGTGCTCGACGTGATGCCGGTGCAATTGGTGGTGTGGCGCGACGGCGCCATTTTCGAGCGCGGTGTGGTGCTCGATGCGGCGGGTGAATTTGCCTGGCAGGATCGCCCGGCTGCGGGTCGTCTGCTGGCAGCCGCCGAGGCCTTGCCCGTCGACATGCCGGAGGAGGGGGAATACCTCAGCGAGATTTGTCTTGCCGCCCAGGCCTGGGTGGCTGAGTGGGCTTCGTGCATCGAACGTGGGGCACTGCTGCTGATCGACTATGGCTATCCGCAGGCTGAGTACTACCTGCCCAGCCGCTCTAGCGGCAGCCTGCAGTGCTACTACCGCCACCGCGCCCACCCCGAAGTGCTGCTGTGGCCCGGCCTTAATGACATCACAAGCTTCGTTGATTTTACGGCCATCGCGACCGCAGCCCATGAAGCGGGCTTCAGCGTGGCCGGCTACACCAGCCAGGCCAGCTTCCTGCAGAACTGTGGTGTGCTTGAGTTGCTGGGCAGCGTTGGTCCCAGTGATTCGCCGGCCTATCTGCGCGCTGCGCGCGCGGCCCTGCGTCTGGTGGCGCCGCATGAAATGGGCGAGCTGTTCAAGGTGCTGTTGCTGACGCGTGGCCTCGACGAAGCCTGGCTCGGCGTTCTGCGCGGGGATCGTACCCACGCCCTGTAGTTCTCGCGATGGCGTTGCTGGGCCGGGCTTCAAGTCCAGCACCGACCGAGGGTGTCATCTGGCTTTAATGCAGCCAACGCAGAATTCACATTTGCTTACTACTTTGGTAATAAATAAATGTGCATTAATTCACGCTGGTGGGCGCGCTGCCTGATCCTGTGCTTTCCTTTCGCCTGCTCGGCCGTGGCAGCGCCGTCCTCGCCGGCCGTGATGACGCCGATGGAAGCGGCCGGCAAGCTGCGTAGCCTGGCTCAGCGTCAGGCCAAGCTTTACCTGCAGGCCCGTGTGGGCGTGGAGCAGGGACCCGCGCAGCAGCGTCTGGCCGAGAGCATTGCCGAGTTCGAGCGTTGCCTGCCGATCGTGCAGGCTGCGGCCCAAAGCGGTTCGGCGGCGCGCTCGGCACGGCGTATCGGGAGTGAATGGGAGAGTTTCCGCAAAGCTCTGGAGGCTCCACTCAATGGCCCGGCCGCGAGCAGCCTGTCGGCTGAAGCCGAGCAGATCTCGATTGCGGCGCAGAGCCTGGCCGTGCAGTTCGATCTGGCGCAGGAGTCGCCACTCTATCGCCTGGTTGACCTGGCCTCGCGCAGCGACATGCTGGCGCAGCGCTTGGCGCGTATCTATATGCAGATGCGGGCGGGAATGGGTGGCAAGGCTGCGGAGGTGGATCTGGAGCAGACCCGCAAGGAATTCAAGGCTGCCTTCGGCGAGCTGGCGGCTGCAGCCGAAAACACCCCGACGATTCGCGCCAATCTGGAGGTTGCGCGGCAGCAGTGGATGTTCTTCGAGTTGGCCGTGAATGATCGCGAGAAGAGTTTCGAGTTCGCACGTCGCGATGTGGCCACGACCAGCGAGCGCATCAGCCAGATCATGAATGAATCGGCACTGGCCTATATGCGGCTGGTACGTGATGCTGCGCCGGCGGTGGCCAGCAACGCCGGCCGGCGTTGAGCTGCAGATCGCCCGTGGCGACCTGCTCGAGCCGTCAAGCCGGAGGCTGGGCTTATTCTTGGGCGCGGTACAGGCGCGCCATGAAGGTCTCCGGATCCTTTACGCTGCTGCTGCGGGCATGGCGGCTGCGCGTGTTGCCGGGCGGCAAGCCCAGGGCGGCTAGCATGGCTTGGGGCAGCCAGTTGGCATTGAGCACTTCGTCACTGTAGGTTTCGATTGCTGCCGGGGCGGGGCGGGTCATCGTGTTCATGCTGGTTACCATCTGCGTGGTCGATTTGAGCAGAGTGCGGCGCAGGCCTCACCCCGATTCCCGCAATCAGCCCGGCTGCCGTGGGCGCTTGCGTGGATAAATACGCTAACGTCGGAGCAGCGCTGAACTTGAGGTGGATGGCAGCCCTTTCTTGCAAAACTGTGTGACCGCCGATTCACCCGCAGGATGAATCGATTCAACTCCTCGCCGAAGGGGCTGGCAACATGACCAGAGGGCTGCTCCAAGGGGTGTCAGGCGCTTTTACACAGGGGTTTCCCCCTTGCTAACGGGGCTGGGCGAGGCCGGTCTCAGGCGTGGTAGCGCGCAAATAGTCCGGAGAGCGGCTGCGGATCAGGGTGTGCCTGCCCGGCCAGTGCCAGGATGAGGAGCACGCGCGCCTGCTGTGGGCTCAGCGGGCCGGCGGCGAGCCAGCCGTTAGCGGTATCGTCTTCGTTGCAATTTGGCCACACACCACCCGCGCTGATGCGCGTGGCGCGCACCACCTGCAGGCTGCTCGCCCGGGCTTGTGCCAGCGCCGGGCGCCAGGATTGTGGGATGGAGCCGTGACCGCTCAGGGCGAGCACCAGCCCACGTGCGCCAGCGGCGACACAGGCTGCGATCAGATCTGGTGTGGCGCCGGCATGGGCATACAGGATGTCTACGCGCGGCAATTCGCCCGGTTGGACTTGCAGTGGCGCGGAGCGTGGCGGCTGGCCGGGGGGCAGCTGCACGATTTCACCTATGACCTGGCCGAGGGGCGCCGCGCCGGCCTGTGGCTGCAGCGCTTCGACAGCATGGGTGCTGGTCTTGCGCAACTGTTGTGCCGCGATGATCAGGCCGTTGGCCACCACTAGCACACCGCGCTCCCGTGCCGCCGGATGCAGGGCCACACAGGCGGCTTGCAAGAGATTCAGCGGACCATCGGAGGACAGGCTGGTGGCCGGGCGCATGGCAGCGGTGAGCACCACCGGCTTGCCGGCAGGCAGCAACAGGTCCAGCGCAAAGGCACTTTCCTCCAGCGTGTCCGTGCCGTGGGTGATGACGATGCCGTCGATGGCCGGGTCGTCCAGCATGGCCTGCACACGGTCCGCGAGGAGCAGCCAGTGAGCCGGTTCCATATCGCGGCTGTCCAGTGCAAAGGGCTGCTCCACATGCCAGTCCGCCAGCTGGCGCAACTCCGCGACCGCGCCGAGCAGCACATCAGCGCCGAGCACGCCGGCGGTGTAGTTCTCCTGCGAGCCGCTGCCGGCGATGGTTCCGCCGGTGGCAATCAAGGCTAGACGTGGCATGGCGTGAGGGCTGAGGGCTGAGGGCCGCGAGATGCTGCTCGGCACTCAGTCCTCATGGCTCCGTCTGGTTCTCAGTGGTTGAGGATCTTGGACAGGAACTGTTGGGCACGGTCCGAACGCGGCTGGCCGAAGAACTCGTCCTTGCTGGCATCCTCAACGATCTTGCCCTGGTCCATGAACACCACGCGGTGTGCCACCTTGCGGGCAAAGCCCATTTCGTGGGTGACGACCATCATGGTCATGCCTTCGTGCGCGAGGTCCACCATCACGTCGAGCACTTCGCTGATCATTTCGGGGTCCAGCGCCGAGGTGGGTTCGTCGAAGAGCATGCAGATCGGGTCCATCGACAGCGCACGGGCAATCGCCACGCGTTGCTGCTGGCCGCCGGAGAGCTCGCCCGGGAACTTGTTGGCGTGGGATTTGATGCCGACGCGATCGAGCAGCTTCATGCCGCGTTCATTGGCTTCGTCCTGGCTGCGACCGAGCACCTTGACCTGGCCGATGGCGAGGTTCTGGATGATGCTCATGTGCGGAAACAGTTCGAAGTGCTGGAACACCATGCCGACGTGCGAGCGCAGCTTGGGCAGGTTGGTGGCGGGGGCGTTCACCTGGATGCCGTCGACGATGATCTTGCCCTGCTGCACCGGCTCGAGGCCGTTGACGCACTTGATCAGGGTCGACTTGCCGGAGCCGGAGGGGCCGCAGACGACCACCACTTCGCCCTTGGCGATGCTGGTGGTGCAATCGGTGAGCACCTGGAACTGGCCATACCACTTGGAAACGTTCTGGATCTGGATCATGGTGAGGAGACCTGGCTAGCGAATGATGGCGATGCGCTTGTTCATGTATTTGACGAGCATGGACAACGCGAAACAGATGGCGAAATAGATCAGCGACACGAAGAGGTACATCTCCACCGTGCGGCCGTAAAGCATGCCGGCGTTTTCAGCGGCCTTGAGCAGATCGGTAGCGCCGATAGCGTAGACCAGCGAGGTGTCCTGAAACAGCACGAAGGTCTGGGTCAGCAACACCGGAACCATGTTGCGGAAGGCCTGCGGCAGGATTACGTGCCCCATGCTTTGCCAGTAGGTCATGCCGATGGCCAGTGCCGCATTGACCTGACCGCGCGGGATGCTCTGGATGCCGGCGCGCATGATCTCGCTGTAGAAGGCCGCCTGGAACAGCGTGAAGGTGATGATGGCGGACTTTTCCTGGCCGATCGGCTGCCCGGTAAGCAGCGGGATCAGGAAGAAGAACCACAGGATCATCATCAGCAGTGGAATCGAACGCATGATGTCGACATAGAACTTGGCGGCGCGGCCGAGCCACTTGCCGCCGGAGAGGCGGGCGAGGGCGAGCAGGGTGCCGAGAATTACGCCGCCAATCATGGCGATCAAGGTGAGTTCAAGACTGAAAGCCAGGCCCTTGAAGATGGCGGGCAAGGCCAGCGGGATGACGGAAAAATCGAGCGTACTGAACATGGCCGTCTTCCTTATTTCGCCACGATGAAGCCGGGCACATGGGCGCGCCGGTCTATCACGGCCATCAGCTGGTTGGCGGCATAGGCGCAGAGAATGTAGAGCACAGTCGGCACGATCAGTGATTCGATGACCTGACCGCCGGTTTCTTCTACCATCTGGCGCGAAACGAAAATCAGCTCCCACACGCCCACGGTATAGGCCACGCCGGAGTTCTTGAAAGCGTTCATGAATTCCGAGGTCAGCGGCGGGATGATGATGCGGAAGGCCATCGGCAGGATCACATAGCGATAGGTCTGGGCCTGGGTGAAACCGATGGCCAGACCAGCGTTGCGCTGGCCGCGCGGCAGAGCCTGGATGCCGGCGCGCACCTGTTCGGCAACCCGTGCCGAGGTGAACAGGCCCAGTGCCACGAAGGCGGTGATGAATTCCTTGGCAGGCATGTCCTGCTTGACCCACATGCCCCAGTCGCGCGGCAGCATCTCGGGCACTACGAAGAACCAGATGAAGAGCTGCATCAGCAGCGGCACATTACGGAAAAATTCGACCCAGGTGTGGCCGATCAGGCGCAGGCCGGTGTTGGGGACAGTACGCAGGGTGCCCATCACGCTGCCCAGCACAAGGGCGATTACCCAAGCTGCCAGCGATATGGAAACGGTCCAGCCGAGCCCGTGGATGATCCAGGCAAGGTAGGTCTCGTCACCAGAGGGGATGGTCTGGAAGAAGACGTTCCAGTTCCAGTGGTAGTTCACATGTTTCTCCCGGAGGCATGAAGAGGAAGCGGCCTGTCGGCCGCTTCCTTGCTGAGTGTATTACTTCTTGGTGTTGTACATCTCGGCAGGATTGTCGTTGGGCTTGGCCATCAGCGCCTTGAGTGCATCACTCATGGCGAAGTTCAGGTTGATGCCCTTGGGAGGAATCGGCGCGAGGAACCACTTGTTGTAGAGCTTGGTGAGGGCGCCGGTCTTGGCCATGTCGGAAATGGTGGCGTGTACCAGCCCCTTGAATTGCGGATCATCCTTGCGCAGCATGATGGCGATCGGCTCGATCGACAGCGGGGCACCCACCAGCGCGTAGTCAGACGGGCTCTTCGAGTTGGCGATCAGGCCGGCGAGCAGGTTGTCGTCCATCACGAAGGCCACGGCACGATCGGTTTCGAGCATCAGGAAGGAGTCGGCGTGATCCTTGCCATACACCTCCTTGAAGTCGATGCTCTTGCCCTTTTCGTTGGCCCGCATCAGCGCCACACTGGTGGTGCCGGTGGTGGTGGCGACCGGCTTGCCGCCAAGGTGATCCAGATCGGTGATGCCTGAGGCCTTCTTCACCGCCATGCGCACATTGGTGACGAAGGTGGTGGGGGCAAAGGCAACCTGCTTCTGGCGATCCAGGTTGTTGGTGGTGGAGCCGCACTCCAGATCAATGGTGCCATTGACCATCAGCGGGATACGATTCTGCGAGGTGACGGCCTGCATCTTCACTTCGAGCTTGGGGTTCTGCAGGCGGGCCTTTACGGCATCCACGATCGCCATGCACACGTCGATGTGATAGCCGATCGGCTTCTGGTTCGCGTCCAGATAAGAGAGCGGGAAGGAGGATTCGCGGATGCCCAGGGTGATGCTCTTGGTGTCGCTGATCTTCTTCAGGGTGCCGTCTACCTGGGCCTGGGCGGTGCCAAGACTACAGAGAAGGGCGCTGGCGAGAAGCAGGTGGAACTTGGTCATAAAGGGTCTCCTGTCTGAAATCAGACGCCCGGCGAGCGCAGGGCGATAGAAGTAGCTTAATGCGAAAACTGTACCAATCGGCACGTTTGGGCATGTCACTCACTTCTTTGCTCAGTGTATGCACCAATCTGGTGTGGCGATACCGAGGAAACACTAATTTTACGGCTTTATCTGGTGCATTCAAGGCCGCTCAAGTAGGCCTCGACGGCTGCACGGGTGCATGCCTGGATACAGAAGCGCTCGCGATCGATCAGCCAGTGAAAGCACAGGCCGTCGACCAGGCCGAATAGACCCAATGCGCTGCGCTCGGCATCCAGGGTCGGCGGGAGCTGCTGCTGGGCGATGGCCGTGCGGAATTCGTCGGTCATGCCGGCCAGGCATTCTTCGCGCACTTCGCGAAAGTGCGCACGGGCGCCCTCGGTTTCTGCGGTGAACTCGCAGCGCAGCATGAGGATGTTCATGATCGCCAGCATGTGGGCGTCAGCACCAATATGGTCGGCCATCCAGCAAGCTTTTTGCACGATGCGGGCGCGAGGATTGCTTGCCTGTTCCCGGTCCACCGCTTCGAGGCCTTGCTGAAGCGGCAGGGCGACGCGTTCCCAGAGACCCTTCAGAAGATCGGCTTTGTTGTCGAAATGCCAGTACACAGCCCCGCGGGTGAGGCTGGCAGCTCGGGCGATATCGTTCAGCGAGGTGTGGCTGACGCCGTGCGTACTGAACAGCTGCTCGGCCGTATCGAGCAGCAACTCGCGTGTGGCCTGGGCTTCTTCCTTGGTTTTTCGGGCCATACTGATTTGGTCGTGGGTGAATTCGTGTAAATCATCTTAGCTGATGACTTACATACATGCACGGATGTATGTATATTTCTACCCAAGGAAATGGTTGGGCTTAACAACCATTTCATATCTGACTTCCAGCCGCCCAGACGGCATCCCCCGTAACGGAGAATCGCATGAAGCTTTCCTCGCACAAGAACAGCCTGCTGCCGGCTGCCCTGCTCGCCGTTCTGGCACTGAGCGCCTGCAACAAGGGCCAGCCCGGCGCTCAGGGGGCCGGTGGCCAGATGCCGCCCGCCGAAGTCGGTGTGGTGACCCTGGCCCCGGCCAGTGTGGCACTGACCACCAGCCTGGCCGGACGTACCGCGCCCTATGCGATTGCCGAGATTCGTCCGCAAGTGGGAGGCATCATCCAGCAGCGCATGTTTGCCGAAGGCGGTGATGTGAAGGCTGGCCAGACGCTGTATCAGATTGAGCCGGCCAGCTTCCAGAATGCCTTCGAGAGCGCCAAGGCCGCGCTGGCCCGCTCTGAAGCCACGCTGACCAGCAGCCGCCTGAAGGCTGAGCGCTACAAGGACCTGGTCGGCATCAAGGCCGTCAGCCAGCAGGATTACGATGACGCTGACGCAGCCCTGAAGCAGGCTGAAGCCAGTGTGGCATCCGACAAGGCCGCACTCGACACGGCCCGCATCAACCTCGCCTACACCCGTGTGTCTTCCCCGATTCCGGGCCGTATCGGCAAGTCTGCTGTGACCCAGGGCGCCCTGGTGACCGCCAACCAGGCCACGGCGCTGACGACCGTGCAGCAACTCGATCCGATGTATGTGGATGTGAGCCAGTCGGTGGCCGAGTTGGCCAAGCTGCGCCGCGAACTGGCCAGTGGTGCCCTCAAGAGCGGCGCCAAGCAGGCAGTGGTGAGTCTTGAGCTGGAAGACGGCAGCATCTACCCGCTCGAAGGCAAGCTGGCCTTCACCGATGTGACGGTGGACGCCGGCACCGGTTCAGTGAATCTGCGTGCGGTGTTCCCGAACCCGAAACTGGAACTGCTGCCGGGCATGTTTGTGCGTGCGCGCCTGCAGACTGGCGTGCGTGAAGGCAGCTTCCTCGTGCCGCAACAGGCTGTGACCCGCAACACCAAGGGCGAAGCGGTAGTCATGGTGGCGCTCGAGGAAGGCAAGTTCGCGCCGCGCGTGGTGAAGACGACCCAGGCCATCGGCGACAAGTGGCTGGTGACTGAAGGCGTGAAGGCCGGTGATCAGGTCATCGTGGAAGGTCTCCAGCGCCTGCGCCCCGGTACCGTGATCAAGGCTGTGCCGGCAGGCGCCGCTTCCGCGCCGGCCGCTGGCCGCTGAGAAGGAGAAGATCCATGGCACGTTTCTTTATTGATCGCCCGATCTTTGCCTGGGTGATCGCACTGGTCATCATGCTGGCCGGTGCGCTTTCCATCGAGACCCTCCCGGTTGCGCAGTACCCCACGATCGCGCCGCCCACGGTGGCGATCAATGCCACTTACCCCGGTGCTTCGGCCAAGACCCTGGAAGACTCCGTCACCCAGATCATCGAGCAGAAGATGAAGGGCCTCGATGGCTTGCTCTACATGAGCTCGGCCAGCGATTCCTCCGGTTCGGTGAGCGTTACCCTGACCTTCGCTGCCGGTACCAATGCCGATATCGCTCAGGTGCAGGTGCAGAACAAGCTGCAGTCCGCGCTCTCCTCGTTGCCGCAGGAAGTGCAGAAGCAGGGCGTGACCGTCACCAAGAGCTCCTCCAGCTTCCTGATGGTGGTGGCCTTTACGTCTGAAGACGGCAGTCTTGGTCAGAACGACCTGGCGGACTACATGGTCGCCAACGTGATCGATCCGCTGAGCCGCGTCGAAGGCGTCGGTGAGATCCAGCTGTTCGGTTCGCAATATGCGATGCGCATCTGGGTGGACCCGGCCAAACTCAACAGCTACAAGCTCACCCCGGCGGACGTGAAGAACGCCATCACGGCGCAGAACGTACAGGTCTCTGCGGGCCAGCTCGGTGGTGCCCCGGCCGTGCAGGGCCAGCAGCTGAATGCCACCATCAACGTGGCGAGCCGCCTGCAGACGCCTGAGCAGTTCGGCCAGATCCTGCTGCGCAGCAATCCCGATGGCTCTTCGGTGCGCCTCAAGGATGTGGCACGCGCCGAGCTCGGTGGCGAAGGCTACAACGTGGTGGCCCGTTTCAAGGGCAAGCCCGCTTCCGGCCTGGCTGTGAAGCTGGCGGCCAACGCCAATGCGCTTGAAACCGCGCAGGCCGTGAAGGCCAAGATCCAGGAGATGAAGCCTTTCTTCCCGGCGGGCGTGAAGGCTGAAATTCCCTATGACACCACGCCGTTCGTGCAGAACTCGATCAAGGAAGTGGTGTGGACCCTGATCGAAGCCGTGATACTGGTGTTCCTGGTGATGTGGCTGTTCCTGCAGAACCTGCGGGCGACCCTGATCCCGACCATTGCGGTGCCGGTGGTGCTGCTGGGCACCTTCGGTGTGCTGGCCGCCTTCGGCTACTCGATCAACACTTTGACCATGTTCGGCTTGGTGTTGGCCATCGGCCTGCTGGTGGACGATGCGATCGTGGTGGTGGAGAACGTCGAGCGGGTGATGAGTGAAGAGGGCCTGTCGCCCTATGAAGCCACGCGCAAATCGATGGACCAGATCACGGGTGCGTTGATCGGTATCGCCCTGGTGCTGTCGGCCGTGTTCGTGCCGATGGCCTTCTTTGGCGGCTCCACCGGTGTGATCTATCGTCAGTTCTCGATCACTATTGTTTCCGCCATGGTGCTGTCGGTGGTCGTCGCCCTGGTGCTCACCCCTGCACTGTGCGCCACGCTGCTCAAGCCCATCCACAAAGGCGAGCATTTCTCGGAGAACTGGTTCTTCCGCGGCTTCAATCGCATTTTTGATGCGGGTGTGCTGCGTTATACCCGCACCGTAGGCAACATCCTTGGCAAGCGTGGCCGTTACCTCGCGGTGTACGGCCTGCTGGTGGTCGGCATGGGCCTGCTCTTCATGCGTCTGCCCACTGCCTTCCTGCCGGATGAGGACCAAGGCGTGCTATTCACTATCGTGCAACTGCCTGCCGGAGCCACTCAGGAGCGTACGGTTGAAGTGCTCAAGCAAGTCGAGAAGCACTTTATGGAGAAAGAGACGGAAGCCGTCGAATCCATCTTCACCGCCGCAGGTTTCAGCTTCGCCGGCAGCGGCCAGAACACCGGCCTCGCCTTCGTCAGGCTCAGGCCCTGGGAAGAGCGCCATGGTGCGAGCCAGCGCGTCAAGGCAATTTCCGGTCGCGCCATGATGGCTTTCTCGCAGATTCGCGATGCGATGGTGTTTGCCATTGCCCCGCCGGCCGTGCCCGAGTTGGGTAATGCCTCCGGTTTCGACGTGAAGCTGCAGGACCGCACCGGTGTGGGCCATGAAGTGCTGATGGCTGCACGCAACCAGTTCCTTGGTATGGCCATGCAGGACAAACGCCTCGTTGGCGTGCGCCCCAACGGCCAGGACGATACGCCGCAATACCAGGTGGATATCGACAATGCTCGCGCCACCGCGCTGGGTCTGTCGCTGACCGACATCAACGACACTCTCGCCACCGCCTGGGGGAGTTCCTATGTGAACGACTTCGTCGACAAGGGGCGCGTGAAGAAAGTCTTCCTGCAGGGTGAGGCTGCCTCGCGCATGCTGCCGGAGGATCTCGACAAGTGGTTCGTGCGCAACAGCACCGGCCAGATGGTTGCCTTCTCCGCCTTCGCTACCGGCCACTGGACCTATGGTTCGCCGCGTCTGGAGCGCTACAACGGCAACCCCTCAGTAGAAATCGTCGGCCTGCCGGCGCCGGGCTTCTCCACGGGCGCTGCAATGCAGGCTGTCGAGGAAATCGCCGCCAAGCTGCCGGAAGGCATCGGCTACGAGTGGACGGGAATCTCGTATGAAGAGCGTCAGGCCGGTTCGCAAGCGCCTGCTCTGTATGCGATCTCGCTGCTGGTGGTGTTCCTGAGCCTCGCCGCGCTGTACGAGAGCTGGTCCATTCCCTTCTCGGTGATGCTGGTGGTGCCGCTTGGCGTGATCGGTGCGCTGCTGGCCGCTTTCGGCCGAGGCCTGTCGAACGATGTGTTCTTCCAGGTAGGCCTCCTCACCACGATCGGCCTCGCAGCCAAAAACGCGATCCTGATCGTCGAGTTCGCCAAGCAGTTGCAAGAGGAAGGCATGGACCTGGTGGCGGCCACGCTGCAAGCGGTGCGCATGCGTCTGCGCCCGATCCTGATGACCTCGCTGGCCTTCGCGCTGGGCGTGCTGCCACTGGCCATTGCCACGGGCGCCGGCTCCGGCGGCCAGAACGCCATCGGCACCGGCGTGCTCGGCGGCATGATCAGCGCCACCGTGCTCGGGGTCTTCTGGATTCCCTTGTTCTTCGTGGTGGTGCGCAGCATTTTCAAATACAAGCCCTCGCAGCGTGAGCAAGCCGCTGCAGAAGGCAAGGAGCAAGCATGATGAAGCGCCCGCAATGGATCATTACGACGCTGGCCGCCAGTGTGCTCGCCGCCTGCTCGATGGCCCCCAGCTACGAGCGCCCGGTGGCACCGGTGGCCCAGGGCTGGAAAGCCGCCGGTGCAGGTGAGTACAACGCCGCTGAACTCGGCTGGCGCGAGTACTTCGCCGAAGAGCGCCTGCAGCGCCTGATTACCCTGGCGCTGGAAAACAACCGCGACCTGCGTGTGGCCACTGCCAACATCGACAAGGCGCGCGCCCAGTACCAGGTGCAAAGGGCGGCTCAGCTGCCGGCCATCAACGCCACCGGCGGTGAGAGCGCCACCCGCACCCCGGCGCAGCTCTCCACCACCGGGCAGGATCGTGTTAGCCGCCAGTACAGCGCCGGCATCGGCATGGCCAGCTGGGAGCTGGACTTCTTCGGCCGCATCCAGAGCCTCAAGGATCAGGCCCTGGCGCAATACCTGGCGACCGAAGAAGCCCGTAACAGCACCCAGATCAGCCTCATCGCCGAGCTGGCGAATGCCTGGCTGACCCTTGCTGCCGATCGCGAGCGCCAGAAGTTCTCCCAGGCCACGCTCGACGCCCAGCGCAATACCCTGAACCTGGCCCAGCGCCGCTTTGATGTCGGCACTTCGTCCGGGCTGGATCTGGCCCAGGCGCGTGCCGCGCTTGAAGCAGCACGCGTCGATGTGGCCCGTTACGCAGCCTTGGTAGAGCAGGATTTCAACGCCGTGACCCTGCTGACCGGCGGCGAAGTGCCGGCTGAGCTGTTGCCGCTTGCCCTGCCTGAGCGTGTCACCCAGGCCGCAGAGCTACCGGCAGGCCTGCCCGCCGAAACCCTGCTCAAGCGGCCGGATGTGCGCGCTGCCGAGCAGCAGTTGATCGCTGCCAATGCCAACATCGGCGCAGCGCGTGCAGCGTTCTTCCCGCGCATCAGTCTCACGGCCTCCACCGGTTTTGCCAGCCCTTCGCTTGAAGGCCTGTTCTCGGGAGACAACCGCACATGGAGCTTCGCCCCGCAGATCAGCATCCCGATCTTCGCCGGCGGCGCCAACATCGCTAACCTCGATGCTGCCAAAGCTAGCCAGCGTGCTCAGCTCGCCACCTACGAAAAGACCTTGCAAAGCGCCTTCCGTGACGTGGCGGACGCCCTTGCACAGCGGGCCACGATTGGCGAGCAACTTGAAGCCCAGCAGGCCTTGTCCCAAGCCTACAGCGACGCCTTGCGCCTGACCCAGGCCCGCTACGACAAAGGCGTGAGCAACTACGTGCTGGTGCTCGATGCCCAACGCAGCGATTACTCCGCACAGCAGAACCTGATCACCACGCGCCTTGCGCGCGAGCAAAACCGGGTTGAGTTGTACAAGCAGTTGGGTGGCGGGTTGAAAGAGTAAACAGACGCTTGGAAATAAAAAAAGGGGAGCCTTGCTCCCCTTTTTTATTTCAGCTGCGCGGATCAGTCTCACGTTTGAGGCGGTTACCCACTTTTTCCTGACGGCTGTGCCGACCAAGTACAGGTGAGCCGAAGATGCTTAGTGATTAGAGCAGTCCAAATACTGGAAAATCGCCGCTTCAAATGATTGTTGCACTTCAATGTTGAGACTACGCATCTGGTTTGGCACGGAAACACTTCTTGACTGCTTTGATGACTGCTACTGTCGCGAACATCACCACGAACACGATCGCAAGTGCGACGAGCACCGCCTCGCGACCCCACAGCATAAAAAGACTCAGGAAATCTGGGCGTTCGCCGCTGGGGTAAGGATAGAAGTACGAGGCGACCATAAGGGCAACCATGATGATAAAGGCGCCGCAGGCGATCAGCCCCTCGTGGATCGTACTCTTATCCTTCAGCGGTGACGGACTCTGTGAGGACATTGCACCAACCCGGATTTTCTCGACGGAATTGTTAGACCGCACTTTCATAGGGATAAATGTCTAGCTGCAGTTCAACTTTGGCTGTAGCCAGCCTTTGCATAAGTGCAGGTGAGAGGAGGAGCTCATAGTTACGGACCCCATAAAGGCCTACGAAGTAGTTTAGCGCGCCGCCAGTTGCGTAAAACGCAGCGAGCTGGTCACTCAGTCCGAGCAACACGGAAACTGCTTGATCCAGAACGTCCTCAAGTTGCTGATCCTCGGACGAAGTTTCTTTCGGTGTAAGCCGAGCGGACCAATAGCTCTCGCTTCTAACCCCGCCAAGCGCCGTTCCCTTTGGCGTCACACGCGCCTCACCAGCGACCCAGCCATGCCTGCGCTCCAGTGAAAGGAGCGCCGAAAGGTAAGAGAGGTCATGGGACGGGTGATTAGCTCGCAGCGAAACAATGTACGAGTAGGGATGCATTGCGGTCTAACGTGGAAGTGAGGGGGCGCCGAGCGTAGCGAGGGAAGCCAGCTTGCTGGCCGTCCCCTCGACTGTAGTGTTAGATCGTGTGTAGCTCACAAACGAATTGGCGCCTTTTTGCATGCTCATCACCCGATGCCTCAAGTACGTGCTCCTCATGCTTGAGAAAATTGACTGGCTTCTTCTTGAATGTCTCGAAGCACTGTAGCGCCTATTACTTCTTCGATGGGCCACTCAGCAACCAATGCATGAGAATCTTCAGAGCCAAGAAAATCCTGCGCCGATGCAACAGAGACCCAATTCAAAAGAACATAAGATATATGACGGGCATTGTCATCAACATGAAAACTAAATCCGATTTCTCCAAATGCGGCCCGGCGCTCTGCTTGGCTTTCTAGCTTTCCAAGCAATTCAGTTCGCCTCCGACAATCCACTTGAAACAGAACTTTGGTCATGTTGATGAGAGAAGATCTAACGTTTGAGGTGAGGGGCGCCGAACCGAAGCGGAGGGAACCCAAAAGCGCAGCTTTTGGGCGTCCCGCTCGACTGAACTGTTAGCCCATTGCTTGGACAATTCATCAGCCACGGCGCCGGACTACCGATAAACAACGGCGCTGCATTGCTCGCGCCACCGGGACAAAACTAAAAACATCAACGAACCCGAACGCCAAATTACAAACCTATCGGGCAAGCCGAAGATACAACGCCGCACGATCGAGCGACACGGCAAATCTCAACGGCATGAACGCCGACAAAGAAAAGAGTGGCGCGGCGCTCACAATGAAAACCAACTTTCAACCTGGCGCGCTCGTCATTCGGAGCCCACCGGCACGACGCTCAATTCAAAACCGAAACAAAGAGGCTAACGTGGAAGTGAGGGGCAGCCGGAGATGCGCAGCAGCGTAGGGAACCACAAGCGCAGCTTGTGGCTGTCCCTCTCGACTGTAGTGTTAGGCTTCATTGCCGGGGTACAGCCAGTCGATGATTTGCAATCGAAACGCCTCAAGTTTTTGAGCTGCATTAGCAAGGCGCAGGAGGTCTGCATTGAAAGCTTCCGGTTGCTACTCCTCTTCCACTTCTTCGCGCTCCCCTTTGCTGCCACGAAGCTTTGCGTTTGTACGCAGCAAACCCTCCTTGCCGTCCACGTTCAGCCACGAGTTATATCTTGAGTGAACCAGATCGTTTCGTCGCTCCCCGAGTTCTCGCAGCTCGACCATGAGTTTGTGAAATTCGGCCTTCGCTTCCGTGCGTGTGTTGTTTCGAAGATCAACAAATCGGGCAAATAGGACATCGGTTGTATTGAGCCGTTTCCCATATTCAAGATCGTTCGCAAGTATCCGAACAACCCCATCGTCTGTGTCGGCCATGAGCACGAGGAGGTCGTTAACAGCATCTTCCAAATGCTGAAAGGTAACGATGAAGCGGCCAAGTTGATGGTACGCAGTGGGGGCGTTCATTGGTGAGGCCTAACGTTTGACGTGAGGGGCCGCCGTAGCGGCAAAGCCGCGAAGGGAACCCACAAGCGCAGCTTGTGGGCGGTCCCTCTCGACGGAATGGTTAGGCATCTTTATGAGGGGCACGTTTTTTAAGAGTACTTAATCGTAATGTAAATCAAGGTGCCAACAAAAATTGCCAATACTAGCCAGAGCACAACCTTAAAAATAATACTCTTTTTTGCTCCGTATTCGAGCGCCTCACCAGCCGCTTCAACGGCGGCATATTCGATTAGATCATCTATCACGATCTCACCTCCTGCCTTTTAGCCAGATAAACACGGCTAGAGCTACCGCCAGAACGCTGATTGAAAGTTGAACATATGCGGCGACTGCGTAAGCATGCGCATCTCGATCTGGAAACGAACCCACCCACGCTGTTTGAATTGACCAAAGAAAAAAATAACCAGCCACCAACATTAGTGAAACAACCACTATCCAATAGAGCAATCGCGGAATCTCATTGAGTGGCCAAATCTTCATGATGCCTAACGTTTGACGTGAGGGGCCGCCGCAGCGGCGAAGCCGCGAAGGGAACCCACAAGCGCAGCTTGTGGGCGGTCCCTCTCGACGGAATGGTTAGGCGGTCGTTTGTACCCGCTACTGTTTTCACTTCTGTGGGTTGACATTCTTCACCTTCGTGCAGCTAGGTTTCAGGAGTGAACTTTTAATCTTAAATGAACCTTGTTTATTCCAAATAATGACTAAGGCATCAAAATATTCAGTACTCTCAAGGAATCCTTCATTGCATGCTGCGGGCGGTGGATGAACGCTCTTTAAGCGACGTTTTCCCTGTCGAACTTTGATGGATAGTGTACCGTCGGTATATGGAGCGCCAGCCCAAATAGATGACATGGTACTTTCTCTTATTAGACTGTGCTGCGCACCAAATATGCCGGCACTAATTCTGTTGCTATCGCAATGGTCCGTAATGAATGGGAACGTTGAATCAGGAATCTTTCCTGTGCGCATTTGCTTTTTAGTAAGAGTCTTATTGAAAACCACAATCGAAAAACTGCAGTCATCGCCGACACTGATGAGCTGAAGCTTATCAGTAGAATTTGCACGTGCACAATTAGATGCGAGCGTTGCAATAACTAGAAGTAAACATGTAGCGACGAAAGATGATATTGCGTGCATGCAGACGCCTAACGTTTGACGTGAGGGGCGGCCGGAGCCGCGAAGCGGCGGAGGGTATTTGCAAGCGCAGCTTGCAAACCGTCCCTCTCGACGGAATTGTTAGGCATTGCACCACATCCGATTGTTTTCAACTACGAATGAGCCGAATAGCCCTTCGCACTCCGAACCGTCGGGAGCATGTACCGCAACTCCCCTCCCCAAGACAGTGACAGCATGGTGAAGTGCTGAAATCGGAGACGGGGCTGGAGGCAGAGAAAGCCCATGAATAACAGTGCTGCGCGACACTTCGATATTCGGGATGTCATCGGCAGCATCTTGGTCAATGAATGGAGCCGCTCGTTCCATCTCATCAAACCGGCCACCACCAGAGAATTTGAGCAGATCGAGCCAGTTGGGGTAGGCAACGATAAGTTGCAGGAACTCAGTCAGTGATGCGGCTACAACTCCGGCCTGACCTTCGGAAGAGACATAGAGAACAAACCCGCTAGCATTTCCGAGCAGGAATACACCGCCCGCTCCTTCGCCCGCAAACGGAAAGAACTTTTCCTCAGCCTGTACGCTAAACCAAAGATGCACATCGTAAGGGCGAGAGAAATCAACATCGAATGCGTTCGCCAAAGTTTCAACGATGTGTGGTTGTTCGGCAATGCGCTGTACGGTCGAGTTCATAGTGCCTAACGTTTGACGTGAGGGGCCGCCGTAGCGGCGAAGCCGCGAAGGGAACCCACAAGCACAGCTTGTGGGCGGTCCCTCTCGACGGAATGGTTAGAGCGTGGGTGACCTACTTGCATGAACTTGGCTGCCATGGATTTGGGAAAGGATTCCTAAATCCATTCAATTTATTAACAAGGTTAACGTCGCGCTCTGAAATGTATTGTGTGACCCATGAGTTTGGATTTTCTTTGTAAAATTCTGATAAAAGCTGCATTTCACTTGCGATGGCGTATTGAGTTTTTTCAAGAGCAACATTGCTGCAGTTTTTGACTAGGTCGGCCTCAATTCCCCGATAATCTTGAAGGTGGTTAAACCACATTTCTGCTTGAATGGCCGTTAATTCATCAGATAGCCGACCTCGCTCGTACTTGGCGCCGTAAGAAAAGGACAAATATGCCACGGAGCCCAAGATGAAGAACGCAAACGCAAAGACTGCCAGTTTTTTCATGGAGAGCTCTAACGTGGAAGTGAGGGGCAGCCGGAGCGCGTAGCGCGGAGGGTACCAACAAGCGCAGCTTGTGGATGTCCCTCTCGACTGCCATGTTAGGAGCGCAATGACTACGCATTGTATTTCTCTACCAATCTTGAGGCCAAGTACAACGCCAGTGCAACAGGCGCTTGTATTAGAAAGGCGGAGACAGGAGTAAAGCCGATTGTTGAAGCATCTGCTTTTTGAATACAGTTAAAAACAACCGCCGCTCCGATGAGAGAAACCACCGGAGAACAAACAAGGCATCCAAATAATTGCTTTCTAAATCTTAGAGAAATAATCGCTCCCGGCGCTGCCAATACCACCCAAAACCAAAACAAATCTTCACGTTTCATGTGGTGCACCGTTAGTTCGTTCCAAGAAATATATGGCCGAGCGCAAAGATATAGCGATGCTGCTAATCCGATTGCGAACGACGACCAAACTATTTCTTTGCGCACGAACGAAGCTCCTAACGTTTGACGTGAGGGGCCGCCGTAGCGGCGAAGCCGCGAAGGGAACCAACAAGCGCAGCTTGTGGGCGGTCCCTCTCGACGGAATGGTTAGCGA